>JBHAFF010000039.1:0-52226 GCA_041855985.1 Alloprevotella sp. | reverse complement strand
TTACCTCAAGTCGCATCGTGGGGTAAGGGGATGTTGGCTACATATTGATGTTGTGCTGTTGCTTTTTACTGAAAGCTACTACTAACGACTCATAAATCTACCCTTAATCGTGTATTGGATGATAGTTGCGGATTTTAGGCTTACAAAGCCATTACCGAAGAATAGGACAACAATCGCTCCCAAATTCCTATCCTTTCCTGAGATCCCAGAGGGGGAACGGAACAAGTTTCTTTCCTTCCCATTTGGCACAGTCGCCTCTTTTGCGTATATTTGCAGAAATCTCTCCGCGTAGGAAACCTGTTTTTGTCGCGCAAATCTCCACTAATGTCTTGTCCATGAAGTATTCGTTCGTCATCCCCGTGTACAATCGTCCCGAAGAGGTGGACGAACTGTTGGAAAGTCTGCTGCATCAGTCGGTCAAAGACTTTGAAGTCCTTGTCGTGGAGGATGGCAGCAGCCGGCCTTGCGCCACGATCGTGGAGCACTATGCCGACCGTCTCGCGGTGCGCTATTTTTCCAAGCCCAACAGCGGTCCGGGGCAGACGCGTAATTACGGTGTGGAGCGGGCATTGGGAGAATACGTCCTCATCCTCGATAGCGATGTCCTTGTGCCCGAGGGTTATTTGGCTGCCATCGACCGTGAGCTCGACCGTGCTCCTAGCGATGCATTCGGTGGTCCCGACCGCGCCCACAGCTCCTTCACTCCCATGCAGAAGGCCATCAATTTTGCCATGACTTCCTTCTTCACCACCGGCGGAATTCGGGGTGGTACGGCCAAGATGGACAAGTTCTATCCCCGCTCGTTCAACATGGGTGTGCGGCGTGAGGTCTATACCGCATTGGGGGGCTTTTCGGCGATGCGCTTCGGCGAGGATATTGACTTTTCGACCCGTATCTTTCGGGAGGGATACCGTTGTCGCCTCTTCCCCGAGGCGTGGGTGTTCCACAAGCGGCGCACCGACTTGGTGAAGTTCTTCCGTCAGGTGCACAACAGTGGCATCGCCCGCATCAATCTTACCAAGCTTCATCCCGGAACGCTCAAACTGGTGCATCTTCTCCCTGCCGTGTTTACTCTCGGGGTGCTGCTCCTCAGTTTGACTGTCTTGGGAGCATCTTTACTTCATGTATTCACTGCTGCACCCTGCTTTGGGGTGTTGGCGCGTTGGGCTGCCGCTCCGCTCTTACTCTATAGCCTGATCATCTTCCTGGCCGCATGGAGGCAGGAACGTTCTGCCAAGGTGGGGATGCTGGCTGTACCCGCGGCTTTTGTCCAACTGATGGGCTATGGCACGGGGTTCCTCCGTGCATGGTGGACGCGTATGGTGCGCGGTGGTGAAGAGTTTGAGGCTTTCAAAACGAACTTCTATCAATAATCACGATGGACGAACCGCGCCGTATGGCCATCAGCTCTTGGGATGAAGCCGACCGTCCGCGGGAGAAATTTGCTACCCTCGGCGGTGCTGCGCTCTCCAAAGCCGAACTCCTTGCGATCCTTGTGGGGAGTGGTTCGGCCACTCAGAGTGCGGTCGAACTGATGCGTCAAATCCTCAGCGATTGTGAGGACAGCCTGAACATCCTTGGTCGCCGGAGCATCGATGAGCTCTGTGCCTATCATGGTATCGGTCCGGCCAAAGCCATCACCATCCTCGCTGCCTGCGAACTGGGACGCCGTCGTGAGTCGGAAGGTGCGGAGCGTGCCGTGTTTGACAATGCTCCTGCTATCTACCGATATTTCCGCCGATATTTGGCCGACTGTCCGCATGAAGAGGCGCACGCTCTTCTGCTCGACAACCGTCTGCGCCTCATCCGGCGTGTCCTCATAGCACGGGGAGGATTGGATTCCACCACGGTGGATCTCCGCATCCTCCTCCGGGAGGCATTGCTTAGCCAAGCGATTCACGTGGTCTTCTGCCATAACCATCCCTCTGGACAGCTGCATCCCTCAGAACAAGACGACCGGCTCACGCGCCGCATTCGCCAAGGTTGCGAGGCTGTCCAGCTCCGTCTCATTGACCACCTCATCTTCACCGATGGGGGATATTACAGTTATGCCGAGCGAGGACGCTTATAGTTTAAGGCGTCTCCCTCTTCTCTTTCTCATTATGACTCCTGAAGAAAAATTCCAAATCGAAGAGCGCATCGTCGATGTGCTGAAAACCGTGTACGATCCTGAGATTCCGGTGGACATTTATAATCTCGGTCTCATTTATAGTATCAACCTTGCAGACGATGGCCTCTTGGAAATCGACATGACACTTACCGCTCCCAACTGTCCTGCTGCCGACTTCATCATGGAGGATGTGCGGATCAAGACCGAAGGAGTGTCCGGAGTGAAGGATGTGCGCATCAACCTCGTGTTCGAACCGGAGTGGGATCGCGACATGATGAGCGAGGAGGCCAAGCTCGACCTCGGGTTTCTGTAAAAAAATCCTTTTGCCATGCCCCTCTTCGCCCAGTCTCTCTCTTGGGCGCATGGCTTCCGGACTATCTGTCATGCTGCCTTGCGCTCGGCGTTTGCCCTTGTCGTGGGTGAACGTTGCGCCATTTGCGGTGCGCCCCTCGTGGGCGAAGTGCTTTGTGCCGACTGCTGGTTGGGCATCCCTTACACGCAGTTGCGCGGACATCGGGGCAATCTGCTCGAAACCCTCTTCTGGGACGATGAGCGAGTGGAGCGGGTCAATGCTTGGGCGTGGTATAAACCGGAATTTCCGTTCGCACAGGTGGTGCACGCCTTCAAATATCATGGTCACCGCCGGCTGGCTGTACAGTGTGGGATGGTGATGGCCTACGATCTGGAAGGGACGGACTTTTTTGACAGTACGGATCTCCTGATTCCTGTTCCGTTGTCCCGGCAGCGGCTGCGCCAACGTGGTTATAATCAGAGTGCGCTGTTGGCCGAAGGGGTGCACCGTGTTACAGGCATACCCTTATGCACTACCGCAGTGCGCCGCGTGGTGGACAATCCCTCGCAGACTACCCTCGACCCCTCACAACGTCGAGCCAACGTGTCAGGCATCTTTTCGGTGGTCGACGCTTCGGCGTTGACCGGACGACGGATTATCGTGATCGATGATGTCCTTACCGTGGGAGCCACGCTCCAAAGTCTGGTGCACACGCTTCGCTCTGTGCCCAACCTCCGTATCCGTCTTCTCACCCTCTGTGCGGCAGGTCGGTATCACCTCGGACGATTGCGTGAGACCGATCTCAACCTCCCGGATTGCACTGCCGACTACAATCCCAATGCCCTCCGTCGCTATCGCCCTTTATAGTATCTTCTTCCTATAAGCTATTGTCATGAAACCCATTTATTTTCTTTCTGATGCCCATCTCGGCAGTCGCGCCATCCGAAGCCGACGTATGCAAGAACGCCGGTTGGTGAATTTTCTCGACAGCATCAAGCACAAGGCGGGAGCAGTCTATATGTTGGGCGACATGTTCGATTTCTGGCATGAATACCGCACCGTGGTGCCGCGCGGCTTTACCCGCTTCCTCGGCAAGGTGTCGGAACTCACCGACCTTGGTGTGGAAGTGCACTATTTCACGGGCAACCACGACCTCTGGATGAGGGACTATCTTGTAGAGGAGTGTGGAGTGGTGCTTCACAAAGAGACCTCCTCGACTGTCGAACTCTACGGAAAAATCTTTTATCTGGCTCATGGCGATGGCCTTGGCGTGGACGACCGCGGCTTTACGTTCCTGCGCGCCCTCTTCCATAACCGCATGGCACAACGCCTCTTTGCCATGATCCATCCCCGGTGGGCCATGGAGTTCGGTCTGGAATGGGCGAAGCGCAGCCGCCTCAAGCGTGAGGATGGCCGTGAAGAGCCCTTCCGCGGTGAGGCTGATGAGCCGCTCATCCGATTTGCCAAGAACTATTTAAGCGATCATCCCGAGATCAACTTCTTCCTCTTCGGCCACCGCCACATCGACTATGACCTCATGCTCTCACGCACAGCGCGCGTCATCCTCTTAGGCGACTGGATCAACCTCTTCACCTACGCCGTGTTTGACGGCGAAAACGTGTACCTCGAAGAATTTGTCGAGGGAGAAACGGAGCCTTGATCTCCATTGTGCATCATCGTTATGGCACATCATCATCATGACCACCATCATCCCGCACCCACGAATTGGCGGCAGCTCAACCGCGCCTTCATTGTGGGCATTGCGATGAATCTCATCTATACCGCTCTCGAATACACGGTAGGTTTTTATAGTGACAGCATTGCCCTCATCTCCGATGCAAGCCACAACCTGAGCGATGTGGCCAGTCTGGTTATCTCCCTTCTCGGTCTCCGTCTGGCTGAGAAGGCAGCCACGCAGTGTTACACCTATGGGTTTAAGAAAGCTTCCATCCTCGCCTCACTCCTCAATGCCGTCCTGTTGGTGAGCATCGTTGTCAAGATTGTCATTGAGAGTGTGGAACGTCTCTTTTATAGTCCCGAGTTGCCCGGCGGTGTCATCATGATCACTGCTGCCGTGGGTATCCTTATCAACGCCGTCTCCGCCTTTCTCTTTTTTCAAGGACAGAAGGACGACATTAACATCAAGGGGGCTTTTCTCCATCTTATGGTTGATGCTCTCGTCTCTGTCGGAGTGGTGGTGTCGGGTGGTGTGATCGCACTGACGGGTTGGCACCAAGCCGACCCTGTCATTTCGATCGTCATCGCTGTGGTTATCTTGTTTTCCACCTGGTCTCTCCTCTCTGAAAGTCTTAAGCTCCTGCTTGATGGTGTGCCCCGCCAAGTGGATCGCCGTGAGATCGAGCAGCTCCTCCTCACACATCCCATGGTGGGATCAGTGCATCACCTCCATCTTTGGGCGTTGAGCAGCAATGAGAATGCCCTCACTGTGCACCTCGTGCTCAAGGAGGGTGTTGCCCTCAGCGACTTCCAGCAGGAGAAGGACGACCTCAAACACGAACTGGCGCACCACAATGTGCATCACTCAACTCTCGAAATAGAAATTCCCGATGCACCTTGTGCCGACCCCGTCTGCGCGCACATCGACCACGCACACCGTGTGTAGGATGTTGGTGCGACTTAATATAATATCGTATCCTCTATGTCTGACTTTATTCTTACCGCCCAGCATGTCGATAAGCGATTTGCACAGCACACGGCTCTTAACGACGTGTCGATAGCTGTGGAGCGGGGCAAGATCTTCGGTCTCCTCGGCCCGAATGGTGCGGGAAAGACCACGCTTATTCGTATCATCAACCGTATTACCGCGCCCGACAGTGGTGAGGTCATCTTCAACGGGCATCCCCTCGCTCCTGAGGATGTGGCCAATATCGGCTACCTCCCCGAGGAGCGTGGACTTTACAAAAAGATGAAAGTGGGCGAACAGGCCATCTATCTCGCACAGCTCAAAGGACTCACGCGTGCAGCAGCCAAACAGCGGTTAACCTATTGGTTCGAGCGTCTCGACATCATGCCTTGGTGGGACAAAAAACTCGAAGAACTCTCCAAAGGTATGGCGCAGAAGGTACAGTTTGTCATCACCGTGCTTCACGAACCTGAACTTCTTATCTTCGATGAACCCTTCTCGGGTTTTGACCCTGTGAATGCCGACCTGTTGAAAAGTGAAATCCTCGCCTTGCGCGACAAAGGCCACACCATCATCTTTTCAACGCACAACATGGGCAGCGTTGAGGAGATTTGTGACGACATTGCCCTGATCAATCGTTCGCAGGTTGTGCTGTGTGGTGCTGTCGATGAGGTGCGTCATCGTTTCCGTACGGGGACATTCGAACTTGTTGCCGAACAAGGTGTGCTCACGCCTCAGCCTGGCGTGTTTGACATCGCGGGAAGTAGCGTGCAGCGTGGCACGACCACCTACCAACTGGTCAAGCACCCCGGCGTTACTGCCTCACAGCTCATTGCGCATGTGGCTGCGGAGGTTGAGGTGCGCAGCTTTGCAGAAAAGCTCCCCACCATGCACGAAATCTTTGTTCAAACCGTCAATGCCGCCAACCATGAATAAGACGCTCATCATCGTTCTGCGCGAATACTTCACGCGCGTGAGCAAGAAGTCGTTCATCCTGCTCACCCTTTTGATGCCCTTCCTTTTTGCCGCGCTGGCCGTGGTGCCTGCCCTTTTGGGCAGGATCAAGGATGATGAGCAGAAGCGTGTCGTCCTGATCGACCATACGGGGCAGTATGGACGACTCTTTCCCAACACAGAGCAATATGTCTTCGTACCTGCGGCGCGGATGTTGCCCGACTTTAAGGCCGATACGAGCACCTTCGCCGCCGTTGTCGAGATCAAGGATCTTGTGGGCCGAAATCCCAAGTCCGTAACCCTCTATTCCAAATCGGAAATCCAGCCCGAACTTCTCCACGCTGTCGAAGACACCTTGACCCACCAGCTCCGCCGCGAAAAACTCGAACACTACAACATCCCTGAGCTTGAAAGCATCATGGGAGATGTGGATCAAGAACTCACCTGTACCACCATTAAGTGGAACAAGGACGGCGAAGCGACCTTTTCTGACACCAACATCGCGATGGCCTTCGGCTTCCTCTTCACATTCCTCATCTATATGTTTGTCATGGCCTATGGCGGTATGGTGATGCAGAGTGTGATGGAAGAAAAGACCAACCGGATCATGGAGATTATGGTGTCGAGTGTAAAACCCTTCCAGCTGATGATCGGCAAAATCATTGGTGTTGCCCTTGTCGGATTTACACAGATCCTCATTTGGGGTGTGCTTCTCACGGTCATCCTCACTGTGGCCAGCATCTTTTTCGGTGCAGAACTCGGCATGACGCAGATGCCACCGGCTGCTGCCTCGGGTGGTGTGGCCCCCGCTGCCTTGGCGCAGGCCGCTGCACAGAGTGAGGGCAGTGTGATGGATGCAGTGATGAATCTCCCCTTCTTCGAGATGGGGGTGATGTTTGTCCTCTATTTCGTGGGGGGATATCTCCTCTTCGCTTCCTTCTTTGCCGCGGTGGGGGCATCGGTCAATGCCCAGGAAGACTCCTCTCAGTTCACGCTTCCCGTGGTGATCATCATGATCTTCGGGTTCTATGCTGCAATGGGGAGTGCTGAAAACACCCATGGCCCGTTGGCCTTCTGGGCATCGCTCTTTCCGCTTACCTCGCCCATCGTGATGATGGTGCGTATTCCTTTCGATGTGCCCTTGTGGCAGGAGGTGTTGAGCCTCGTCATCCTCTATGGCTCCGCCCTCGCCATGGTCTGGCTGGCAGCCAAGATCTACCGCGTCGGCATCTTGATGTATGGCAAAAAGCCCTCCCTCAAAGAGATGCTTAAGTGGGTGCGCTATCGGTGATGCAGACTTTCTGATCGTTGGGGGTAGCCGTAGCGCACAACAACTCTGCCCGCCTACGCTCTGATGCGCAGCTCCTTGTTCGTCCTTGCCATCGGTTGAAGCAACACCTTCTCGACCCCCTTAAAATAACACCGCGGAGTCGTGGCCACGACACCGCGGTGTTTAGATTCTTTTACCGCGGTGTTGTGTGAACGACACCGCGGAGTCTTTTTCATGACACTGTGGTGTCGTTTTGAGGACTTCAAGGCGTTGGAGAACAGTGTGTTGAATACTTGTTTGTCCGATCGGCCCCGCCGGATTTCCGCCCGAAACAGCGATCTTCCGCATCGCTATACCCTCTTTCCTTTCCTTCCAATGGCTAAACCTCCTTTGCTTTATGCATAAACTCTTCTCCTTGCTCTTCCTCCTCTTCCTGAGCCTTCCCCTCGGAGCGGTGCTGAAAGAGCGCGACCTGGCCCGCACGCTCGGGGTGTTGCGCGCCGAACTCGAACAGAACTATCCCGAAAAGAAAGCCTATGTGCGTCGGCTTCAACAGCAGAGTACGGCGCAGCACCGCCAACTGGTGGAGTATATGCAGCGTTCCGAACAGGTGGCTCTGATGCTCTATTCGCAGAAAGACGACCACACCTTCGATCTTTCTTATGCCTGCCAAGAGGCTACGAGTCTCTACCGCACACTCAGCGATAAGAGTTTCTCGTTCGAGACAACCCGGCGGCAGCTGCTTACCGAGACCGAACGCTACGGACAGCTCATCGCCTCGCTCGAAGCCTTGCCCCCAGCACTGACGCAGAAGGCACATCCCGCCCATGACTCTACAGTGGTGGCGGCGGTGGACAGCCTGAGCCTGACTGCTGCACAGACTGAGCGGCTGAAAGCGGGCATCAACTCCCTTTCATCGGCCTATACGCTCACTACCCGAGAACGTCTCGACCGAGCCGTCTGCCTGCGCCTCCTACGCGACCTTTATCGCAGTCTCGCACAGGTTCAGGAGAACATCAAGAGCGACCGCGTCTACTACTTGGCTGTTAAGGAGAAGGTGGAGGAGCTGAACACCTATGCCATGGAGCGCTACCATACGTTGCAACAGAACATTTTTTTCCATGGTGGAGAGAACTACTTCTCTCTCCTCCGGCGTCTGCCCACCGCCTTTGAAGTGGCGCGCGATGACCTCAAACAGAAATACTCCTCCCTTGACCGTCTGCCTGCTACTTACAGTGAATGGCGCGGACCGGTGGTGATCTTTATGCAGGTGTTCATCCTGCTCTATGTCCTGGTGGCCGTTGGACTGGCCACGGCAGTGCTGCGTTTCACTCCCCGTCGTTGGCTTCCGGCCGATTTTGCCGAGAAGCGGTACATCTACCTACTTGCCGTTGGCCTTTTCCTCTTTGCTGCCTCTATCTTTGTGGTGCGGATATTTCTCGACCAAGGCTTTACTCTGATGGCTCTGCGCCTGATGACGAACATCGCTTGGCTTGCTTTGGCCATTGTGGTGAGCCTCCTTCTGCGTCTCAAAGCAGAACAGATCCGCTACGGTCTGCATCTTTATTTGCCGTTCGTCCTGCTGGCCTTCCTCGTGGTCGGCCTGCGCGTGTTGTTCGTGCCCAATGCAGTGGTTCACCTCCTCTATCCTGCTCTGCTCCTTGTCTTTGCCGTTTGGCAGATCCGGACATTGCGGATGCCGAAGGGTAGTGTGCCGACAAGCGATCTCCTCTATGCCTATGCTTCTGTCCTGGCGATGTGTGTGGCCACGGTGATGGCGTGGGCTGGATTTGTCTTGATGGCAGTGCTCGTGATGGTGTGGTGGATGTTCCAGCTTGCCGCGTTGCATACCATCAACGGTATGTATCACCTCCTCGCCCGCTATGAGCAGACGATCGTCCTTCCTAAGCTCATCCGTGCACTGACCGAGGAAGAGCGTGAAGGTCTAAATGATGCTGCGCTCTTGACGCGCGCCAAGGAGGGAGCTTATATCTCGCGCACCTGGCTCTTCGACTTTGTGGGGCGTTCCGCTGTCCCGGTGTTGGCCGTCGTGTCGGTATTCCTCAGTGTCTGGTATGCCGCTGCTGTGTTTGAAATGACCGATGTGGTACGTGAATACTTTTCCTACAACTTCATCGACAAGCCTGGCCTGATCCAGCTTTCCCTCCGCAAGCTCACCTTCGTCTTTGCTTTTTGGTTCGTCTTCTCCTATCTGAACTACGCCCTCCGGTCGTTCTATCAGCACATCACGCGGATGCGTGGCAAACTTCCGGCCTATCAGTATAACTTCACGCTGGCCAACAATGTCATCGCTTTCCTCGTGTGGGGAGCTTATGTGCTCTATTCCCTCATCCTGCTCCAAGTGCCCAAGAGCGGCATTGGCGTTGTTACAGCGGGTCTGGCCACAGGTATGGGCTTTGCGATGAAGGATCTGCTGGAAAACTTCTTCTACGGTGTTTCGCTGATGACGGGGCGTGTGCGTGTAGGCGACTTCATCGAGTGTGATGGCATCACCGGACGTGTGGAGAGCATCTCCTATCAGAGCACCCAGATTGCCACGCTCGATGGCTCAATCATCGCTTTTCTCAACACCCAGCTCTTCAACAAGAACTTCAAGAACCTGACCCGCAACAATGCCTATGCTTTGGCGAAGATCTCAATCGGTGTGGCCTACGGGTCGGACATCCCGACGGTGCGTCAGCTCATCATCGATGCACTCACCCCTCTCGGAGAAATCCTGCCCGATGGTCGCCCCCTCTTCAAACCCGGCAGCACGATCGGTGTGGTGTTCTCCGATTTCGGAGCAAGCAGCCTTGACCTGATCGTAACGCTTTGGGTGTTGGTGGATCAGCGTTTAGCCCTCCAATCCCACGCCCGCGAGGTGATCTATAACACCCTCAACGCCCACAACATCGAGATCCCTTTTGCACAGATCGATGTGCGGATGCGCGAGGGTTGAGGACACGCTTCATGCGTGCACACACTGCTCCAACCTCCTTTAAACGTCCATTGAAATTTCTCCATGAAGTCTTCTCCCGTCCTGCGCATCGCCATCCCTTCCATCATCTCCAACATCACCGTGCCCCTCCTCGGCTTAGCCGACACCGCCATTGCCGGACATCTTGGATCGGCGGCCTACCTTGGTGCCATCGCCGTGGGAACCACCCTCTTTGCCACCACCTATTGGCTGTTCGCATTTCTCCGTATGGGCACTGGCGGACTGACGGCTCAGGCATTCGGTGCGGGACGTAAGGCAGAAGTTGCCCTCCTCCTCGCCCGATCCCTCCTCCTCGCCTTGGCCATCGCTGGCCTACTGCTCATGTTCCAACGTCCTATCCTTCACTGGGGACTGACGCTCATCGCGCCCACCGCAGCCGTAGGGCAGTGGGCAGAAGTCTATTTCCGCCTCCTCATCTGGGGTGCGCCTGCCACGCTCAGTCTCTTTGCGCTCAACGGGTGGCTGCTTGGAATGCAGGATGCGCGGAGTCCGATGTGGGTAGCGGTGGTGCAGAATGTGGTCAATGTCCTCCTCAGCCTCGCACTCGTTGTGGGTCTGGATTGGAAGATGGAGGGTGTGGCACTCGGAACGCTGGTGGCACAGTGGACGGGCGCGTTGCTGGCTCTCGCTTTTGCCTTGCGGCGGCTGCATCGAGGAGGTTATGCCGTTCGGTGGTCGGCGGTGTGGCGCGATGGTGTGGCGTGGCGGCAGCTCTTTGCCGTGAACAGCGACATATTCCTTCGTACGCTCTGTTTGGTAGCGGTGATGTTTACTTTCACCGCCATTGGAGCACGGCAGGGTGAAACCCTCCTTTCCGTCAATGCCCTCCTTATGCAGTTCTATCTCTTGGTAAGTTATGTGATGGATGGTTTCGCCTATGCCGGAGAGGCTCTTGGCGGCCGCTTTTTGGGGGAAGGGCGTGTGGAGGCATTCCGCGCCTTGGTGCGCCAACTTTTCGCCTGGGGATTGGGCTTGTCAGGCGTATTCTCCTTAGGCTTCCTCCTCGGAGGAGAAGGACTCGTCGCCTTGCTCACCGACTCCGAGGCCGTGCGTGATGCTGCTCCCGCGTTTCTTCCCTATGCCGTTGCCATGCCGTTGATCGGTTTTTCGGCCTTTTTGCTTGATGGCCTCTGTATCGGTACAACGGCCACACGTGCCATGCTCCTCGGTGTGGCCACTGCTTCGGCTGCCTTCTTTCTGATCCATTGCCTCCTCTCCCCGCTCCTGGGCAACCATGCCCTGTGGATTGCCTTCCTCTTATACCTTGCGCTCCGCGCTGCGGTGCAGGGGGCACTCCTCCCAAGGATCGTCCGCACGAAGTTTCTCGGGAAATAATGTTCCCTTTCTTTGGCGAAGCGCGGAAAGGGTCGTAAATTTGCAAAGAAACTCATACCATACCATAATCTATAGCAGCATGAAGTTCAAACGTATTCTCTTAAAGCTCAGTGGTGAAAGCCTGATGGGCGAACAAGGTCACGGCATTGATGTGCAACGCCTCAACGAATATGCGCAGCAGATTCAGGAGGCCCGTGCGCTTGGCGTGCAGATCGGCATCGTGATCGGTGGGGGCAACATTTTCCGTGGACTCTCGGGAGCGGGCAAAGGTTTTGACCGTGTCAAGGGCGACCAGATGGGGATGTGTGCCACCGTCATCAACAGTCTTGCCCTCTCTTCGGCACTCGGTGCGCTCGGCGTGCCCAACCGTGTCCTCACCGCCATCCGGATGGAGCCGATCGGTGAGTTCTATTCGAAATGGAAAGCCATAGATGCGATGGAGCATGGCGAAGTGGTGATCATGAGTGGAGGAACGGGCAACCCCTACTTCACCACCGACACCGGATCGTCCCTCCGCGGCATCGAGATCGAGGCTGATGTAATGCTTAAAGGCACGCGCGTTGATGGGGTCTACACCGCCGATCCCGAGAAGGATCCTACGGCCACCAAGTTTGCCGATATCACCTATGACGAAGTGCTTGCCCGCGGTCTGCGTGTAATGGACATCACGGCTACGGCAATGTGCAAGGAGAACAATCTCCCCATCTACGTGTTCAACATGGACATCGTGGGCAACCTGCTCCGCGTGCTCCACGGTGAGGATATTGGCACTTATGTGCATGCTTGATCCCTCTCGCCCGAAATGCAATCTGCCCCCGACACAAGCTCGTGCTGTGTCGGGGGCAGATTTATGGGGGGATGGGGCGTGTAGATTTATTCCTTCACGCGGTTCTGGTAAGAACCATCGCGGGTGTCCACTTCTACCAGTTCGCCGGTCTCGATGAAGAGGGGGACACGGATTTTTGCACCCGTCTCGAGTGTAGCATCTTTGAGAGTGTTCGTAGCCGTGTCGCCGCGAAGTCCAGGCTCGGTGTACTCAATGCGGAGCACCACCTTGATGGGCATTTCGGCGTAGAGGATGGTGTCGGTTGAAGCGTCGCTCACCACCGTTACTACATCGCCTTCCTTCATGTAGTCCACACCCGTGATCAGATCTTTGGCAATGGGCACTTGGTCGAACGTTTCCTGGTTCATGAAGAGGAAGTCTTCGCCTTCTTGGTAGAGGTATTGATAGGAACGACGCTCAACGCGTACGTCTTCGAGGGCTTCACCGATGTTGAAACGCTTTTCGAGAACACGACCGCTGACAACGTCTTTCAGCGTGGTGCGCATGATGGTGTTGCCCTTTCCAGGCTTTACGTGGAGGAAGTCGATGCAGAAATAGAGTTTGCCGTCCATACGGATGCAAACGCCTTTCTTGATGTCCTGAGATTTGATCATAAAAGGAGGATGTGAGTGTTTGTAGTGTCGTAGGAGGTGGAAAAGATGGCGCGGCGGCAGTCGGGGGACGGTGCTGCGCAAAATTTCGGCTGCAAAGTTACTGAATTATTCTGAGATAAGAGTTCCCATTTCACGGTTTTTCCAGTGTGGTATGACCAACTCTACCTCTTTGAAAGCATAGGTGCGGAGTTCGCCTGTCTCGGTGCGAAGGTGGAGCAGCCCTTGGCGTGCCACGTGTTCGGGGGTGGCGAGGAAGGTTTCTCCAGTCAGGACATCGCGATAGGTGCGGAGTTCTCCCCGTCCGTAGAGCTTGCGGTGATACTCCGATTGAAGGGCTTCGATCGGTTTGGCATCTCCGGCACGTTCTGCTGCTGTCGCGTGGAGGAGTTGGGCATAGCGGTGATCCCATGAGCGGCAAAAGGCTGAGAGCAGGGCGGGGCGGTCGTAGTCTTGGCCCGTGAGCTGGTGAAGGGAGATGGGATTTGGTGCATCGCTCACAAATACTCTTTGCCCAACGTTCATCCCTACGCCGATCAGGGAGGTGGCAAGCATTGTGCCGCTCATGTTGTGCCGCACCAATACGCCGGCGAGTTTGCAGTCATCGACATACAGATCGTTCGGCCATTTCACGGTGGGGCAGATGCCGTGGGGCAACACCGTGTCGCAGAGGGCGAGACAGAGCACTTCGGAGAGGAGGAATGCGCTGTCCGATTGCAGCGTGTGTGGTGTATGGCGCAGAGCGAAGCTGAACAGGAGATTGGTCTCTGGCGCACTTTCCCACCGTGTCCCGCGCTGTCCGTGTCCGGCCGTCTGATGACCGGCCGTGACGAGCACAATACCTTCTGCCGGCGGCGACAGCAATTCCGCCGCATTCATCGTACTGTCGATTTCGGGATAATGGTGGTGTTGCCAGTGGGAGGGGAGTAGGAGGTTGGACATGAGACTCTGGAGATTAGATCTGTGGAGCTTCTCTGTCAGACTTTTCGACTGCTTTGAGGGAGTTGATGGTTCTACCACTTTCGCTTCGGCGGAAGTTCTAACTGGAAGGCATCTTTGAAGTGACGGATTTCAAAAGGGGGAGCAGTGCCGATGAGGCTGATGATGTCGAAGCGATAGGGGAGATGGCCGCGGTGCTTTTGATGCAGATAGGCCAGGGCGGCAAGGGAGAGGTGCCGGCGTTTGTAGCGGTCCACTGCCGCTTCGGGATCTTCGTAGCGGCCAGTGCTCCGCGTCTTTACCTCCACGAACACCGTTTCACCAAACTCCTCAGCGATGATGTCCACTTCCAAAGGATGGCAGATCCAGTTGCGCTCGAGGATATGGTAGTCGCGTTGTAGGAGATAGCGTACGGCGGCCTCTTCGCCCAGTCGTCCGAGGTCGTTGTGATCGGCCATGGCAGGTTAACGTTTTTGTCGGAAAAAGTCACGGATCAGTGCGCCGCACTCTTCAGCCAGGACGCCGGCGGTGATCTGTGTTTTGGGATGAAAGGCACGGGGCGCGAAGATGCTGCTGCCACGCTTAGGGTCGGCTGCACCATAGACTACGCGGGAGATTTGCGCCCAGCCCAAAGCTCCGGCGCACATCACGCAGGGTTCAACGGTTACATAGAGGGTGCAGTCGGTGAGGTATTTCCCTCCAAGATGGTTGGCTGCGGCAGTAATGGCTTGCATCTCGGCGTGTGCGGTAACATCGCGGAGGGTTTCGGTGAGGTTATGGCCGCGGGCGATGATGCGGTCGTTGCACACGACCACTGCACCTACGGGGACTTCCCCCACCTCAGCGGCGCTCCGCGCCTCTTCGAGGGCGCGGAGCATATAGTATTCGTCAGACCTGGGGTTTGAGATGTTAGACATTTGACCTTAGATGTTAGAGGATGAAGGTCGAAACCGTTCAACTATACCGATGGATCAGGCTGCTCCAATTGCACTGCCAGCTTCAAGGCTGCTGTACTCCCTTCATCGAGAGGGCTACACGCCCGCGGCGATCATCGATTTCGAGCACGCGTACCATCACAGGCTGCTGGATGTGTACCACGGCTGCGGGGTCTTTCACATAGCGATCGGCCATTTGTGACACGTGCACTAGCCCTTTCGTCTTGATGCCTAAGTCGATGAATGCGCCAAAGTTAGTAATGTTCGTTACCACACCTGGGAGCACCATGCCGAGTTCGAGGTCATCGATGCTGCGGATCTCTTCGTTGAAGGCGAAAACCTTTGCCGTTCCTCGGGGGTCGCGACCAGGCTTGTCCAATTCAGCCATAATGTCATTGAGGGTTGGCATGCCCACTTCTGCGGTGCAGTAGTGTTGGAGGGGGATCCGACGTCTGCGCTCGGCATCGCGGATGAGTGTGGGGACATCGACCCCGGCATCTATGGCCATCCGTTCGACGAGGGCATAGCGTTCGGGGTGTACCGCGGTGTTGTCCAGAGGATTATCGCCATCGGTAATGCGGAGGAAGCCGGCACATTGCTCAAATGCCTTGTTACCGAGGCGCGGCACGCGGAGTAGGGCTTGGCGCGAACGGAACGGGCCGTTGGCGGTGCGGTAGTCCACGATGTTTTTTGCCAGAGCAGAACCTAGGCCACTGACGTAGGTGAGCAGATGTTGCGAGGCGGTATTGAGGTTCACGCCCACGGCGTTCACGCAGTGTTCCACGGTGTGGTCCAAGCTGTGTTTAAGGGCAGATTGATCGACATCGTGCTGATACTGTCCTACCCCGATGGCCTTGGGATCGATTTTTACCAGTTCGGCGAGTGGATCGGCTAGGCGTCGGGCGATCGACACGGCACCGCGTACCGTAACGTCCTCGTCAGGAAACTCTTCACGCGCCAGCTTGGAGGCGGAATATACACTCGCACCGTCTTCACTGACGAGAAACACGTCCACTCCATCGAGGTGAAGGCCGCGCACCAGCTCCTCCGTTTCGCGCCCTGCCGTCCCGTTGCCGATGGCGATGGCCTCGACTCGGTAGCGGTCGGCGAGGTCGCGGAGGGTAACCTCGGAACGTGCCGTCTCATGCTTGGGGGCGTGGGGAAAGATGGCGGTGTGGGTGAGCAGGCTGCCCTGGGCATCGAGACACACTACCTTGCAGCCTGTGCGATAACCAGGGTCGATGCCCATGATGCGCTTCTGTCCGAGAGGGGGAGCGAGGAGTAGCTGTTTGAGATTGGCGGCAAAGACGCGGATAGCTTCCTCATCGGCGGCCTGTTTGTGGGCGGTGGCAAATTCGGTCTCGATGCTCGGTTTGAGTAATCGTTTGTAGGCATCAATAGCGGCCTGCTCCACCTGTTCGGCGGCCGCGCTGCCGCGGCGCACGAAGGGACGCACCACTCGCTCGGAAGCTTCGTCATCGTCTTGCGGACTGATGCTCACGTGCAGCACACCTTCGGCTTCGCCGCGCCGCATGGCCAAGAGACGATGGGAGGTGCAGCGTTTTAGCGGTTCGGACCAGTCAAAGTAGTCGCGATACTTTGCGGCTTCTTCTTCCTTCCCCTTGATCACGCGTGAAGAGATGATGGCCTCGCGGCGGAAGATCTGACGTACGGTGTTGCGCGTGCGTTCATCCTCGCTGATCTGTTCGGCGATGATGTCGCGTGCACCTTGCAGGGCGGCTGCAACATCGGGAACCTGTTCGGAGAGAAACGCGCGCGCCGCTTCTTCGGGGCAGTCGGTGGGGCGGAGCAGCAGGTGCTGGGCGAGTGGCTCCAAACCTTTCTCGCGAGCCATCTGCGCCCGTGTGCGACGTTTGGGCTTGAAGGGGAGGTAGAGATCTTCGAGTTCCGTACTGTCCCACGAGCTTTCGATGCGTTGGCGGAGTTCGGAGGTGAGTTTGCCCTGACTTTCTATGGTTTCGAGGATGTAGGTGCGCCGATGCACCAGTTCTCCTAAGCGTCGGTGCTCATCGGCGATGGCTGACACCTGTACTTCGTCTAGATTGCCGGTCGCTTCTTTGCGGTAACGGGCGATGAAGGGGATGGTGGCACCATCTTCAAGGAGGCGAACGGTGTGTTCCACCTGGTTTGGGCGCAGATGGAGCTTGTCGGCAATGCGTTGGGAGAGGCTCATAGGATGCTGTGGGATGAAGCTGTTGTGGTGTGGGCGGCCCCATAGGAGTACCGCCCCTTATTCTTTGCTGTAAAAATACGAATTTCACCCGAATGCGGCAAGTCTTTCGGGGAAAGTTCTCTTCGAGGTGTCGGACTCATCGAACTTGCCTGGTATCCGGCTGCTCTAAAAACACAAAAAGGAGTCGTGTCCTTGTGACACGACTCCTTATGGATTGGAGAGATGGAGGTTACTTCACCAGGCGTTTCTTGCCGTTGATGATGTAAAGTCCGGTCTTGGCCTGCTGAACGCGACGACCGCTGAGGTCGTAGATCTGCACATTCTCGGCTTTGAGCTGAGCGGCTTGGAGGGCAGTCAGCGTGCTTTCGGGAATGATGGTCCACTGCGAAGCACCTGCTTCACGCGTCCAGCCTACAACCTTGGCCTGAGCATCGGCGTGGACAGCTTCATACTGTCCGCTGCCACCGAAGGTCACAACGCCGGCTTTGTCGGTGAGTTGGAAGGTGAATTGAGCGGGAGCGCCACCGGCAATGGCCTGAGTGCCCTGTACGGGGATCGGGAGGTAGCGGCCCGTTACCTTATTGCGGAGGGTGTAGGCGTTGCCTTCCTTGGTCAGCGTCCAGAACATCTCGTCGGGATAGTTGCCTTCTTCGATGCTGAGGGCGTTGACGCCTTCGGTGTCGGTTTGATCCATCATGTACCACGTGTTCTTCTGTTCCGAATTCGTGGGATAGTAAGCGATGCGGAAGGCGTAGCTGCCTGAGGGCAGGACGAGATCAAGATCGTTTACGGCAGCGTTGGCGGCCTTGACAGCCTTGCTCATCTCGTTGAGTGTGGCGGGCGTCTGGGCAGGGATGGCTTTCACGAGGGCATCGTACTTGGCCTTTGAGGGACTGCCGACTGTTCCTGCATGCCCCTTATGACCTTCGGCATAGCGTTGTGCTTTGGCGATGGCGGCGGTATAGAGGGCTTCGGCGGGGAGGAACTCGATCGTGCTGCCCACTTCGCCCTTGGCATTGGCATCGTTCCAGTAGGAGAGCATGCCGCCGTTCTTGTTCAGATAGGCTGTCTCAGAGTCCTTCTCGCGGAGGTTGAACTTTCCGTCGTTCTGTTCGAGGATGTAGATGCGTTCCTTGTCGATGGTCGAGATGCGCGTACCTGTGTTTAGATTGGTCGAGCCCATGGCTGCGGTATTGCCCATGGCCATGTTGTAAAGACGGAAACCGTTGAAAGGATCACCGACGAGCTGGAAGAACTTCGTGTCGTCCATTTCGCCAAGGTCTGCGCCTGTGGTGTGGGCGATCTTCACATAGTCATAGTAGGCAAACGCACCATCACGGAGACGAAGGGCGTACCAGTCCTTAAGATCATTGCTGAAGAAGGGAACGAAGGGGAGATTCTCTTCCATCTCACAGTCGAAGTCGATGGCTGTGCTGCGCTCTACGGAACCTTCGGGAGCCATAACAGGCTTTACGCCGAAGGGTACTTCGGGATTGGGGTAGGGTGCACCAACCTGAAGCATGTACGACTGGGTGGCACGTTCGATGCCTTGGTACACGAAATTGTAGGTTACGGTGACGGGCTCTTCCTCGGTATAGAGATAGAACTCTGAGCAGGTGAACCAATCGTCGTTGCATTCACGGGCCACGAGGAGGACATAGCGTCCCTTTACGCTCTGGTCGAGTGAGGCGGTCTTTTCGGTGTTGTCGCTGGTGTCGAACACGCCTGTGGCTACGGCACCGCCATCGGCTCCTGTTGCGGGGAGCATATCGGGGCTGCTCAAATCGAAGGGTTCGCTGCTGATATAGAGGTCATACTTGCGCAGACGACCGCCAGTATTGGCATCAGTACGGGGAATGTAGCCAAAGGCTTTGAGGCTCAGCTCTTGTCCGAGGTCTACTTGGAAGGCTTGGGGCATGCCCTTACCGGGTTGGCTACCCGACCAGTCGGAGTGATAGAACGTGCCGTTGTCCTCATCGGCCACATTGGCCACAGGGCCATTGACGCCATTCTCCATATGAGCCGGTGTCTCGTTGAGTGCGGTAACCTTCCATGCGCGCTTGTCGAGCGCGAAGGTGCCGCCGGGACCTGCGTGGGCTTGAGGTGCGGTGAGCGTAACGCGGATAAAACGCCAGTCGTTGTTGCCATTATAGGTTGGCGTTCCGTTCCATCCTGCTAAGGTGCCGTTGTTGCCATTGTTGTCGAGGGGAGTGCCGTTGTGGGTCAGTCCCCAGTGACCTTCTTGATCACCAACGAGCGGTTCAAGCCTGTAGTTTACAGGATTGTTCGATGTCTTCACCGGGGTGTTGTGGTATGCGCCACCCAAGTATTTACCATCGCCGCATTGGAAGTTAAAGACATTCTCGCTCACCTTCGTGGCCTTGAAGAGATAGGCCGCGGCCTTCGTGGCGAGGGTGCCGTTGGCGGGGCTGGAGGCTACGGCTTTTTTGTAGAACGTGCCGTTGCTGTTGAAGGCGAAACCGTCACCGCCGCGTTTCTGGATGAGCATGTACCAAGCCCCGTCTTCCAGACTCTTCTCGTTGACGGTAGCGTCGTAGGAGATAGCCTTTTGTTTGAGGTCTGCTACTTGCCCCAGTGCCGTCGTGGCGAATGCCACGAGGAGGGTCAGCATAGTGTAGAACTTTTTCATAAGGTGTTATTGTGATGAGGATAAAAAATCACGGCATCAGCAGCGTGGCGTTTTGTCAAGTCCACGTGCAATCCGTGGCAAAAATACTCAAATTTCCTCGTTCCCACAATTTTTTATTGGCTTTTTTTGTGGAGGGATGAAAAAAGAGAGGAAAACCTCCTCGGGGGCTTCTGACGGCTTCGAAAAGTCCGACCTGTCAAGCGGAATGGAACGTGCTGTAAGCACAAAAAGCCGTGGTTTCCTTTTGGGAAACCACGGCTGTGGGTTGTGGGGGGAAGATAGATTTAGTACTCTTCTGCCTCCTCTACCTCCTCGTAGTCGGACCAGTCTTCAGAGATCTTTTTCTTCTGAGTGCCCATTCCGCCACCAGGAGTGGTGCCGATACCTAATGATGTGGCGATGATGCCTTCGCTGCGGAGGCTGATGGTCTGGACGAGGGGTTGCTGATAATTCTTTTTCATGTCAGGATAGTGAGAAAAGATAATGGCGGTGCGAAGCATCCGTTTGGTGTTTCGCACCAGCCGTTATAGTTTTATTTCACGAGCACTTTCTTGCCGTTGACGATGTAAAGACCGCCCTTGGCGTTGCTGATGCGGCGACCGCTAAGATCGAACACGGTCTTGGTCTCTGCATCTTCAGTAGAGAGACTGATGCCTGTTACGGTGTCGAGGTTGAGCGAGAAGCCCTGGACGCCGCCGGAAGCAGGTGCTGTGTGGATGAGATAGCCCTTGAAACCAACGACCTGTGTGCCGTTGAAGGGATAGAAGCCGACGAAGCTGTCGTTCTTCTGGAGCGTGTAGATGTTATTGCCTTCACCTGCTGCGGGAGTGGCTTCTACGATGAGGGCGGGCTTCAGGGCATTGTTTGCGAGAGCTGTACCTTCGGCTTCACTCTTTGCGAACTTCACCGTTGCACCGGCCGTAGCCTTGATGACAACTGCACTGTTGGCAGGAATGATGCCTGTAACGGCGTTGAGCTTGGCTTGTTCGCCTTCGATGGCTACACTGTAAGCCTGCACTCCGGAGGGAATGGTCGTAGCGAAAGGAGCGGAGAACGTACCCCAGCCTTCGAAGTCTGCATTGAGGGTAACGTCAATGCCGTCTACCGGATTGATCGTCCACTTGGAAGCTGCTCCATCACGCGACCAGCCCACGAGTTTTCCTGCGGCATCGGCGTGGAACAATTGTAAGGACTGTGAACCGCCGAGGAATACCACACCAGGCGTGTCAGAGACGCTGCCAAGGATGGTCTGAGGAGTTTCACTCATAGCAGCGGCGACGCCGTTGCCGTTTCCGGGCTGGCTGAGGTACTTGCCCGTTCCAAGGTTCTGCATCGTGAATCCGCCTGTTACGGTCTCAATCTTCCAGAGCTTATGAGCACCATCGATGTTGGCCGAAGCAGAACCCACGTTGTTGCTCGTTGCCATGTAGGCGTTTTCGCGACCTGCGGTGAAGAGCGAGTAGATGCCGTTGGGAATGTAGAGCTGAAGAGCTGCTACTGCGTTGTTGACGGCCTGAGTGGCAGCTTCATAGGCGGCTACGGTTTCTTCAGGAGTCGCTGTTGTTGCACCGGTGAGGGTGTTGTAGCTTTCGGTCGTGGGGGTGCCGAGCTGATTGGTCTTGCCTGCGTAGGTGTCTACGTAAGGCTGTGCAGCAGCCTTGGCGGCATTGAACGCGGCCTTGGCGGCGTTGAGGTCAGCAGTTGCGACAGCATTGAGATCCTCTTGCGTAACAGGTGTAAAAATGAAAGTGGAGCCTGCATCGGTCTTGGCATTTGCGTCTACCCAATAGCCGAGTTCACCGTTCACATCGTTTACATAGCCGTTGGCATTGGCTGTGTTGAGGAACACATAACCACCGTTCTCGTTCTTCACCAGTGTGAAACCACCGGCAACTTCCGAGGCATTGACGAAGGGAATCTTTGCATTGTTCTGAGGGATTGCGCTCCAAAGCACTTTGTCTGTGCCGGCTTCCTTGTTGTAGATCTTGAAACCGCTGAGGTTGTCGCCCGAGATGGCGAAGAAGAACTTCGACATCGTGGTTTCAGAGGTGACGGCAGTAACGGCTTTGCCCGTGCTCTTGTCGTACGACACGACCTTAGGAGTCGGACGTGCAATGCCGAGCTTGTACCACTTCGTGCCGGCATCGAACACACCAGCCGTTGAAGTCTCGAAGGGAAGGGGCTCTGCCGAGTTGGGCGTATAGGTGATGGTGACGGTCTTGTCTGTGTTGACCGTACCTTCATTGCCCGTGGTTGCGCTCGTATAGCCGTAGCGCACGAGCGGCGTGATGGTGATGGTGTTGAATTCCGTACCTTCGATCACGGGCTGTGTCTCGGTCTTAAAGATATTGCCGTTGAGCACGTGGTTGATGGTTACCGTATAGGTGGTCACGTCCACTAAATTTACGGGCAGGACTTGGTAGCTTGAATTGCCATTGGGGTTGGTGGAATATCCTGTATTCCATCCTGCGAGCGTGCCGCCTGCGGCATTGCCGTCCATCGTCTTTGGGGTGCTTTCTTCCATAAAGGAAACAGAGCTTTCGTTGATGGCGTTGTAGGTGTAGGGAGCAGCCTCATTTTGATTTGCCGTTGCGCCGTTGTTGCCGCCCTGTGTCAGGGTCTTGAAATAGCTGCCATAGCCATTTTGGATGTAATAAGCATCTTTCTCCGTGTTTGTCTGGCCTTTCTGCTTCGTAGTCACGAAGCGGACGAGGAGTCGAGCATTGACATCTGCTGCGGCGAGGCCGCCAACGGTGACGTTGGCTGACTGCATCATCATGGCCGAGTTGTTGGCCTTCGACTCAACGTAGGCGTTACGTCCGACATTTTTCAGCACGTACCAAGTGTTGGCCTGGATGGAGGTGGCACTGACAGGATCGCCAACGCTTGCGATCTTCTTGCCTTGCAGCTCACTGATCTGCGCCGATGTGGTCATCGTGCAGGCTGCACCGACCAACAAAAGAGCGTAAAGTTTCTTCATAATGAAAGGATGAATAGCTGGGGTAAATGATTTTCGATAAGGGAGGGGGAGGTTTTTGTCCCCGAAACACGATACAAAGGTAGGGACTTTGCGATTTTTCACCAAGAAATTGGGAGAATAATCTGAAAGATAGGGCGGGGAAAAAGGATTTTTTCGGAATGCGTGAATATCCTTTCGGATTTTATGCGTCGATGAGGGGGGTATTTTTGAATTAGCACACCGTAGATGGCAAAATGAGGGGTAATGCCGAGTGTCTTTTATAAAGGGAAGAGTGGGACCGGTCTTGTCCAACGCAGATAAAAGAACGCCACACAATCAAGCTTTGATTGTGTGGCGTTCGAAGTACACTCTCAGGGATTCGAACCCTGGACCCACTGATTAAGAGTCAGTTGCTCTACCAACTGAGCTAAGAGTGCGGATGCTCCCAACTGAACGACCGCTTACGGAGAGTACACTCTCAGGGATTCGAACCCTGGACCCACTGATTAAGAGTCAGTTGCTCTACCAACTGAGCTAAGAGTGCAGGCTGCAAATCGGTCATTGTTTGGTTTGCGAGTGCAAAGGTACGGCGAAAATCCGAGTCTGCCAAATCTTTTCCGAATTTTCTGCGGAAAAAATATGGATTTGTGGAATATGGGAGGACGAGTGGCGTTAGATTTTTGATGCCAGGTCTTGGGTTTCGGGGGGGGCTCGGATGGCGGAAAATGGAGTGGATCGGACGATCCCGAAGTTCTTGGGAAGGGGTGAGCGGTTGGCTTCGACGTGCGCGATTGCGTGCCCGCCATTTTCGGACAAATCGTAGGTAGTCCTCGGGAGTGTATGCTAGACTTTTGCGCTGATCTGGTTTGTGGATACAAGTTTTCGTGAATTGCCCAATAACTTTTTGTGATTTGTGGAAAAAGGGTTCCGAAGCGGCGTTTTGGGGGATCGGGGGGTATGTGTCAACTGTATTGCGGACAAAAAGAGGAGCTGCACAAGAATGTGCAGCTCCTCGGTCGTAGCGCCTACGGGAATCGAACCCGTATACCATGCGTGAGAGGCATGTATCCTAACCGTTAGATGAAAGCGCCATTGGATTACGGGTGCAAAGATACGATCAAAAAATGAGATGACCAAATGTTTGAACCAGAATTTTGACCGAAATCTTTTGAGGGGGTGAAAAGACTTCTGCTGACTTCAAGATCGGCATCCTGCATTGCTGATAACGCTTTGTGGCTTCCCGCTCCTCTTTATTCGTTCCGAACAATGCCTTGGCAGCGCATGGAAACGGTCCTTCCATTCTCCGTTTGTATGACTGCACGGAGTCGTTGAAAAGAGTCCGTGGAGTCTTTTCAACGACTCCGCGAAAAAAGAATCTAAACACCGCGGTGTCTTTTTGATGGCTCCGCGGTGTCTTTTGGGGACTTTCTAAGGATGGTGAAACGCCTGTTCGGATTTAGGGAGACTTCCCCGAAAGATGTCGGAATTCCACCTGTTTTCCGCACAGCAATATCGTGTATGTGCATGAAATTGTCCAGATTTCTGTCGATTGGAAAGAAAATAAATTGAGGTTCTAACGAAAATTCTCCTACTGCATCGTTGGCGATGCCAAAAAATAGGTATATATTTGCACTCGAAACGATGCAACAATCAAGGCTGTCATTGGTCTTTTCCGCATGTCCTCTACTTTTGAGGGTAGCGACAACAACAACATGCACAACATAAACTTTGCCGCGCCATTCAGATGGCGCGTAGTCCTCTCATTATCTATTGGGTATCTGCTCGGCATGTCCGCAGCCTTTGGGCAGCGGACGGCGGTGAAGGGCAATCTCCTCTATTGGGCCACCGGGACTCCCTCCTTTGCCGTTGAGACCCGCCTTTCGCCGCGCTGGACGGGCGAGCTCTCTGTGGGCTACAAGCCTTTCATGCTCATTGACCGTGGCAACCGAAAATGGAAGCACATTCTGGTGCAGACTGAGGTGCGCCGTTGGTTCTGTGCGCCCTACGAAGGCCACTTTTTTGCCGCAAATCTCATGGTGAGCCACTATAATGTGGGGAATGTGCGCCTTCCCTTCGGCATCTGGCCGGAGTTGGCCGACCACCGCTATCAGGGCAACATCGCCACCATTGGTGTGGGCTATGGCTACAGCTGGCTCCTCTCTCCACGGTGGAGCATCGAGGCTGAGGCTACGGTGGGTTACGGCATTACCCATTACGACCGCTACGAATGCAAGGTGTGTGGCACGCGGCTGGGCACGGAGACAAAGCATCTCCTCATGCCCACACGTCTGGCACTGACCCTCGTCTATAACCTTCGATAATTCCGCTCCATGCGTCTCGCTTGTTCCCTTCTTGCCCTCATGCTTTGTCTGCCCGTCATCTCGGGGACGGTGTCTCCCTGCCCCGAGGTGGTGCGTGCGGCGTCCCCCTCCGCTTCAGCCGCTCTTCCCTCCCTGAGGTGGGTGGGTTCGCGGCTCTGCCTCCGCCTTCCCTTGACAGAGGAGCGCGGCGTGGTGGGCAGCCGATATGCTGTGGTCGTTACGCCCTCGATGTGCGGAGCGACGGACACGCTGCGTCTCGAACCCTTCGTGTTTCGCGGAGCGAAAAATCGCCGCATCACGACCCGTGCGCGCCATTTCCGTGAACGCCCCGATGCCCTCACACCGGAACATCTCCTCGGTGATACCATATGGGTGGAGCGGGAATGGGACACCGCGCAGCCCCAATGGGCTTGGCTGCGCGAGGCGGGATTGACGCTCCGCGTGGATCGTGAGGCAGAGGGTTGTTGCGCGGTGCGACCGCTCGAGCCTTGGACACAGATTGTGCCGCACTATGTCGCCCCCTTTCGACCCGTCCTCGCACCCGTGGCTGACAACACGGGCAAGGCCGGAGAACTCCAGCGCACTCACCCCGTGTTGTGCCACATCTCTGACTATCGCCCCTACGATGACACCCGCATCCTTCGCCGAGAGGAGGGTGCTCTCTATGTGCACTTTCCGCTCGACCGCACGGATTTGCGCCACGATTTCCGCGGCAATGCCGCCACGCTCGACCAGATCGTTCAGCTCACCGATCAGATCATGGCCGACACCACATCGAGTGTGAAGCTCATTCAGATCATCGGTTTGGCCAGTCCCGAGGGGTCGGTGCGTCGAAATCTTGCTCTCGGTGCCGGCCGTGCCACGGCACTACGCACCTATATTCAACGCCATGCCCGCGCACGACTTTCCGATGCCATGTTTGAGTGCATCAACGGCGGAGAAGCCTGGACGGAGCTGCGTGACCAGCTCGAAGAGCGCGACTTTCCCGGACGAGATGCGCTCCTGCATATTATCCGGGAGACGCCCGATCCCGATCTCCGCGAACGGCGGATGCGCGCCCTTGACGGCGGACGCCCCTATGCTTTTTTGAAAGCGAACGTACTGGCCGATCAGCGCAATTCGGGCTATCTGCGCATCTATTACGACTATGTCCCTGACGAGGCGGCACGCACCATCAACCGCGCCTCCGAGCTGCTCCATACATCGGGACATGAGGCGGAAGCCCTTGTCCTGCTTCGCCCTCTCGCCCACGACCCCCGAAGCTACAACGCCCTCGGTGTCGCTCTTTACCTCACCGGCCATAAGGCCGAGGCTCTCGACTTCTTCCGCCGTGCCGCTGCGATGGGGAATGCCCAAGCTGCTGAAAATCTTCGGCAGCTGGGAATGTAGACCTGATTGAGCGAAGTCTTATCATGGATGAGGAGATGGTGATGTTGAAAGACTTCCTGTCTCCTGAAAGATGCCTGATTCGAACACATGACGGGTTTTTCCTCGTCTGCATGCACGCGTTCTCAGCACATTTTTACCCAATAAACAACATAAATCCCAACTACATGTACACCACCCATCTTTATGCGCTCCTCGCCACCTTCGCGGTGGGGGGCGTAGGGCTCGCCTCATGCTCATCGGACGAGGCAGTAGACAACAATCCCACTTTTGATGGCAAGGCCGTTAAGACGCAGTTTGCTGTCAATATTCCCGTGGCCGGAGCGAAGCACAGCCGTCAGACGGTGGCTGTGACCCAAGCCGAAGAACCCGCCGTGTTCAAGGGGATGCAGGGCATCTATCTCGCTTCTGTGGCTGATGCAGCAGTGGCCGATGCATCGACCTTCACCAGTGTCTTCCGGCTCCCCAACATCGCCGCCATCACCGAAGCGAACAGCGCGAAGATTTATAACGATGTCGAAGTCCCCGTAGGCACGAGGAGCTTTCTCTTCTACGGAACTTCCTCCTCCACCGGGGCGCAGCATGAGACGGGTGTGCTTCGTCACAACCTGAGCGACAACACGGTGATGAGCACTGCCGCCGTGAATTTCAACCTCCAACCCATTGTGGCTGATGTCACAACGTTGGATGCTACGAAGACCGCCTTGCTCAAAGCCCTCAACGATGTCCTCTCCGTGAGTGGATGGAGCACCTTTACTCCTGGTGTTGACAAGGCCGAGAGGGACTTGCAAGAAGTCTATCAGGAAGTGACGAAACCGGGCATACACTACCTTGGTTCGGCAGCGGGCATCAAGAGCCTCCTTAGTGATCTCAAGGCCTCGCTCGAATCCATTACCGGACTCTCGGGAGCGGCTCAAACCCTCCGCGATGCCGTCCTCGCCAAGGCCATTGCCGGCATCACGGCCGTTGAGGCTCAGGCAGGTTTCCCCGAAACCCTCGGCATCCCCCAAGGAGCGGTTCAGATTGTCTGCACGGCGGGTACGTATGCCTATGTGGACAATGCGAGCGTAACTTTCGGCGAGGCCACCCTCCCGACGTCGAGCCTCTGTTATCCCGCCTCGCTCAATTATACCGTGGCCACTACGGCACGTGCGAAGAACGAGAAGGTGAGTTGGCAGGAAGCCGTGAGCGACTGGAAAAATCAGTTCGCGGGCTGGGGCAATGAGGTGCTCTCCTCCACGCGCACCATCGCTCTCTATGACAACATCCAGTACAGCGTGGCTCGCCTTGATGTTGCTGCTAAGCTCAAAGAGGGAGTGGTGGGCATCGAAGATAACGCGAAGGCTTTAGCCGGTGCGGCCGAAAATCAGCGTATCAACGGGTCGAAGTTTACGGTGAGCGGTGTTCTGATCGGTGGACAGCCCACCTTGGCCAACTGGCAGGTGTTGCCGGCACCGACTGCTCAGTACAACCTTGCCATCTATGACCGTGTGGTCAACAGTACGGCCACGATCTCTACCACCACTACGGACTATTGTAAGACGCTCGTGCTGGACAACAAGGCCACCACAGGCGATGAGAAGACAGTACACGTGGTGCTTGAGTTGGTCAATGGTAGTGGTGCCGACTTTTACGGCAGTGACGGTGTGATCAAGAGCGGTGCGAAGTTTTATATGGTGGCCAAACTCGATCCTGCCGTCGCCATTGCTGCTGGCACCCACAACGGTCAGAACCACGTCTTTGTGCAGGACCACGTGACGAAGGTGGTGTTTACCCTCGATGACAAGTGCCTCTCCAAGTCCTATGTCGGTGTGCCCGATCTCCGCTCTGCCGATCTCGAACTCGGTCTTTCGGTCGATCTGAAATGGCAGCGCGGCATGGAGTTTGAGATTGCGTTCTAAGTCGATCAGGTTTTCCTCATCTCCGCAAGGTGTGATGGTCTCTATCTCTGTGATCGCAGATTCCATCGTACAGCTTGCAGAGGAGTTCATGCTCAATCCCCTAATATATTAATATGGTGTCTGCCATCCTTTTTTATCGGATGACGGCCCTTTTTCCAGACAACAATTATTCTCGTATGAAACCCCTTCTTCATCTCTCCGCCGTGACTCTCATCGCGATGACCGGCGCAACCTTCACCGCCTGCTCCAATGAGGAGGAAGTGGTGCAAACACCCCAGCTCACGGGTGAAACGGTAAAGACCCAGTTTGCCCTCTCCCTCCCCACCACGGTGCGCAATGCACGTATGACGGAAGACAATACGCAAGCTGATAATCTGTTTAACGGCATGCAGAACCTCCGCCTCTATGGGTTTGCTTCAACAACCGCAGGTCTAGTGAGCGAGGATGACGACTTCTCTTCGTTCGTGTATAAGCCCACATCAGCCCTCTCTGCCTTGGAAACACACAGCTCCAAGTATTATGACGATGTAGAAGTTCCGGTGGGTATCAACAACTTCCTGTTCTATGGCAAACAGACCAATGCCACTCCGGGATTTGAAAAGGGTAAGACGTTGGCCAGCTGGGACAAGTCGCCCGCTTCCGACTTGGTGAATTTCGGCGACAAGGTGACGAACATCACTTTCGAACCTGTGAAGGTAACAGAAGTCACCGACCTTAATGCTGTGGTAGAGGCGAAACTCCTGATTGCTCTCCTGAAACAGGTGGAAGCAGCTACTGATGGCACAACGGCTTGGCGTGACCATACGAACGCCACCTTCGCCAAGCTGTACAACGACTTCACCACCACTACAAATCCTTATGGCGGTTCGTCAGCCAGTATCCTCGCGATGCTTGAAGATCTCTACCGCAGTGCGAGCAACGGCAGTGCATTGGCCAGTGCCATTCGCACGGCCATTACGAGTCCGGTGACGGTGGATGGTCAAAACCTCCAAATCAACGCTTCGTCCACAGAACCCTATACGTTGTCGTATGCCGCCGACCCTAAGTTCCCCAATGGTGTGACGGCACTCAGCCTGCCTGATGGTGCGGCTAAGGTTCGGTGGACGGAGGGTGCCACCACCACTCCCAAGTCGCCGCGCACGGTGGCTTATGTGAATATGTCGATCGATGGTTTGAATGTGGCTCCGGCACAGTATGTCTATCCCGCCGAACTCTATTATACCATCAACTCGCCCATCCGCGTGTCGGATGCTGCACAGAAGGACAAGCGTGGTGGTTCGTACACCGACTGGGCAGCCTTCCTCAACGGAGCTTACGGCACTGCCGATGGCGTGGTCTCTGCGTCCACGAAGTCCGTTGCGCTCACCCATCCTGCGCAGTATGGTGTGGCCAACCTCAAACTGACGGCAAAGCTCGCCTCTTCCACTTTGCAGGACAATGACGAGGACAATGTGGCCATCAGTGTGCCTACTACTGGTTTCAAGCTCACTGGCGTCCTCGTGGGTGATCAGAAAAGCGTTAAATGGAACTTTACGCAAGATGCAACCGGTGAGGCCAAAGTGGTGTATGACAACCAGATGAATGGTGTGATTACCGTGAAGGCAGGAGCAGCTTCAACCCCCAACTACACGCTGGTATATGAGTCGAAAGGCGTTACGGGCACAGTTTCCGAGGCGAACGATGATGTGGTGAATGTGGCCATCGAGCTGGAAAATGGCGATACCGACTTCTTCGGTCAGAACAAAATGCTCATCCCCGCCCATACGAAGTTCTACCTCGTGGGCAAGGTAAAATTGAGTGCCATTCCCGAAGCACAGCGCAACGGACGTCTGAAGATCTTTGAACAGGACTACACGACGGAACTCACGCTCAACATCAACAGCCTCAAGCAGGCTTACAACACGATGCCCGACCTTCGTTCACCCAAACTCGAACTCGGCCTCGCCGTCGATGTCACTTGGAGGCAAGGCGTGACTGGTGAGATCAGCATTGATTAATCCCTTTTGCCCGATCTTGGGCAGCTCAGTGGAATGCCTCGAGACAGTTGTACGTCTGTCTCGGGCATCCCACTTCTCGGGTGGGGGAGTCTGACCGCTCCCCCATTCACTCCGATGGCCACAATGAGCCGTCACAGAATGACAACACCATGAAACAACTCAATCAGGCTCTGTCTGTGCTGCTCCTTCTCGTTGGGGAGACAAGTCTCACCGCCTGCATCGATGAGAATCTCGAGAACTGCGACCACGATTATAGAATCACCTATACCGTGCGCCTGCATGCCAATGTTGAGACCGAGCTGAATACCGATATGGACACCCCGGTGGAAGAACTCCTTGCCGGTCGACTCCGCATGGCCCTCGCCGACATCTTTTCCGACTATGCCCGAGATATCGATCTCGGGTTCTATACCAGCGATGCCGCCCTCAGCCATCATGAGCAGCACACCATCAATGCCAACCAAGCCTCTTTCACCCTCTTTATTCCCATGAGGGACTATATGCATCTCGCTCTGGCCAATGTGGCGAACGAACCCCTCGTCTCGAAAGAAGGAGGTGAACGCGTAGAGGAGCTCTCTATCCGTCAGCAGCCCACCAATGGCGTGATCGACAGCCACCGCATCGGCCTCTTCTCTGCACGCCGCCCCATACAGCTGGGCGACCGCGACCAGACTTTTCACGTACCCCTCTATATGCAAAACTGTGCCGTTGCCCTCGTGGTCGATCCTGGCACGGTGGCCGTGCAGAACATCCGCAGCGAGATGAGTGAACTGGCCGATGGATTTCACGTCCGCGATAGTCTCTACACCTTCACAACACATCCCATCGTCCGCATGACGCGGCTTGAAGATACCGGATCGTCACTCCTCTGCACTTATGGGGTGGGATTTCCCAGCCGCGATGTTCCCTTCCTTGTTGAGGCAGCGCAGACGCGCGCTCAGGCCTCGTCTGAGCGTGTGGGGAGCTATTGGACTTTGCGGCTCTATGTTACGCTCTCCTCCGGCAACACCGATGCCTATACCCTCTACGTCCGTGAACCGCTCCGTGCCGGTGAGCTGAAAATCATCAAGCTGCGCCTCCGCCCTGGTGGCGGCATCGAGGTGGTGAATGCCGAAGTCGGTGTTAGCGTTCAACTCAACTGGAACGCTGGCGGACACTATGAGGTATAAGCCGTCAAAGGCCATTACGACTTTTTGCCTATGACACCACGACATTCCTACAACGTTTTTATACTCAGCCTCCTCACCATCCTCCTTTCGGGTTGCCGCGGGGATGAGATCGAACCGGAAGTGCGCATGCAGTTACCCCTTTACCTCACTGTCCCGAAGACACTTCCCACAGTTCGCGCCATCGGAGATCCCGGAACGGCCGAGAGCTTTGAGCGACCTCGCTTCCTCTTCCTCTTTGTGCTTAATTCTGAGGGTACGGTCTATTACACTCCAGATGGTGAGGGCGGAGCTGCTACTACAATCGCGCCCATCGCCCTTGATGCTGCCAATTGGAAAGAGGAGGGGGATCTGTATCGCTACGACTTTGACCCGGCCAGCTCCGGCATCGACCCCTACCTCGTCAGCCTCGGTGGAGGCTTCCGTCCTGACCATGTCTATGTGGCTGTGTCCTACGATAAGTTTTTGCTTCACCTCGGTGCTGGATCAACGCTCGGAGAGCGCATCCGCACCGCCACTTTCGACCTTGGTACAGGTGATGCCCTGCTCGAAGAAGCGGCTCTGCCACACCTTTACAGCACTCCCGCACGGCTCTGTGCCTCTGTCACCATTTCTGCGGCCGGCCGTCAGCAGTATGACCTCACTGATTGGCGTAACACTCCCACGACCGTGGGAGGGAAGGCCTACCGCTATTACGGCACGGTGTTTGACCCGCTCTCGCAAAATCCTTACCTCGACCTCGTGCTTTATCACGTGGCTGCTAAAGTAGATCTCCTCTGGAACGTAGTGGAGACTCGCCGACCGCAGGTGCGGCTGCGTCAGCTCAAGGTCAGTGGTCTGCGCCGCACGAAGGGTTATCTCTTTCTTCCCACCATCGCTCCGGACAATGACGGAGCTGACTTTACGGGGACGCACAGCCTCACCCTCGATGTGGGTAGCCAATGGAGCGGGCGCCACTATTTCTATGCCCTCCCTTATCGCAAATCGGACGGCGTGGGTGCGGGAACTTATCCCCTCACCCTCACCTATGACTATCTTGACTACGACGGCATGCTACAACCCAAAGCCGCCACGCCCCTCAACATCCCCTTCTACTCGGGATTCCCCACTCTTCCCTCCGATCGCCAAGGCGTCTTTGTCCCCTGGATCCGGTATAATGTTACGGTGCATTGAGGAGTCATTTGGCCGGTCGCCCATAGGTGCCACTGTGATGGCATCGTGTTCGCGCTAATGCCCCCTCCTCGGGGACACTGTTTGGTGTTTCTGTGTTGGAGCTCCGTCTCTGGGCACTGTGCTCCCTCCGCTCCTTCCGCTAGCGATAACTATCCCTGATTATTTATGGATGCCCCGAAGAGGGGACCACCCGCCGTAAGGTGGGACAAGCTGAACGTCAGGTGGCTTGATCGACCATCTGGTAAGACCATTACTATTCCTGATTTCATGGAACGACCATCTATCAATATTGTATCTCTCCGGCGCGCGTGGATATGCGTGCCGGGACAGCACCTGTCTCGTCCGCGGTGGTGGATGCGGCTTTGGGGGCTTGTCATTTTCTGTCTTTGGAGCTTGACGGCCACGCTGTCAGCGGCTTCGCGCGACTATTTCGTAAGCAGCGCGACAGGTCAGTATGCCCATGGAGGAACATCGTGGGCGGATGCGAAAAACAATCTCCAAGAAGCGATTAACATCGCGTGGGACGCGCTCCAAAAGGGGGAGATTACAGCGGCCAATATTTATGTGGCCGCCGGAGTCTACCTTCCTAGTGAGGTGGCAGAGGAGAGCGGCAACAGTGTGCTCCACACCGCCTTCAAACTTTATCCCGGCATCCGCCTCTATGGAGGTTATGCGGGGACGGAGAGTGGTGCTGCCCTCGATCCTGCACAACGTGTCAAGAAGACCGATGAGACGGGGGCATGGGCTTTTGCACATGAGACCATCCTCTCGGGCGATCATACAACGCGGCAGAATGGTGTGGTGTTCGATTGGAGTGCCACGCGCCATGCTTATATCACCTCCGCTCTGTCGAGTTCGTACCACGTCTTATGGTTCGCCACTGCGGGTTTTCACGCTGCGGGTGCGGGCGGAGCATCAGATCACGCTCCGGCCAAAGCGTTGGGTGGTGAGGCCGTGGTCGATGGTTGCACCATTTCGGGAGGTAGTGCCGGCCAGAGTGGTATGGGACCGCATGCCTATGGCGGCGGAGCCTATCTCACTTCTGGTGCTGTGGTGCGCAACTGCACGTTCCGCCGCAATGCCGCTACGCGTGGTGGCGGTGCCCTATTCCTCGATGGTGGTGGTCGGGTGGAGGATTGCTACTTCTACATGAACCAGAGTGCCGGTGTCGGGTTGTCAGACGGCAACGGTGGTGCCGTGATGGTATGGATGAACGATGCTGAAACATCGTCCACAGCTTTGCTGCGCCGTTGTGTCTTTGTCAACAATGCCGCGCGCAACGGTGGTGCTGTCTATCTCCGCACCACACCGGGACGCAAACTCGCCGCCGCTCTCGCGGGCTGCGTGTTGGTGCGCAATGTCGCTACTACCGAGGCGGGTGGCGCCTATCTCGAAGGGGGAGTACTGAACCACTGTACCATCCTGCGCAATGCCTGTTACGGCACTGGTGTGATGATGGAGGGAAGGTTGAACGGGCGTAGTGCGGGAGTCTTTGTCAGTGGTGAGGCTACGATCTTCAACTCCGTGCTCTGGGGGGGGGAGGTAGCGGCCAACAGCGACCTCCAAATTGCCTCTTCCCTCGCGACTAGCGACCGCGCACGCCTCCTCTTCTCCGCAGTACAAGCCTATGACCAGTCGGACTGGACGGGCTTTGAGCGTACGGAGAGTTTCGACCTGGCAGCTGCCAACCTGAATCCTGGCACAGGACCGGGGCAGTATGCCGAGTTTTCCCAACTGACGAGTATTGTTTCTTCCGAAGCTACTGCGGCCGGCATCAACAAGACACTGACCCTGATGCAGGGCGGCACGCCCATTGAGGTAGGGCTTTCGGACTATTGGAAATATTTTCATGCTTCGTTTGTTCCCTCAGGCGGGTCGGATCTCCGTGCGCGGAGTGTACGGCTACGTGATCTTACATTGGCAGAACATGCTGCCTTGCAATATGCCGATCTTGACTATGACTTTGTTGGAAAAGCCTATTCTGGACGATCCACCATCGGTGCCTATACCGCCAGCTCTACCGTTTTTTCCACGGCCGATGTTGAAGCTCTTGATGGCACAGGAGGAACGCGGAAGACGATCTTCGTCGATCTCGATCAAAAGATGCCCGATGCTTCGGGGACATTCGGTGCCTCGTGGAACTCTGCGGCCAATAATCTAGCCGATGCTCTGGCCTATGCCGCCACGTTGGGCGAGGCATGTCAGGTGCTGGTCAAAGCTGGCACTTATACCCCACGGCCTGCCGTAGGTGGACGGCTGCGCGACAACAGTTTTGTGCTTGGCACGAACGTCGCACTGTACGGCGGGTTTTCGCAAGACCTCACGGGTACGGACATCGCAGGGCGCAATCCCGTGGCTTATCCCACGGTGCTTTCGGGTGCAGTGCTCGACAACCGTCCTGCGGACAATGTTGCTCATGTGGTGCGCATGGACGGCGTGCGTGATGCGGCACTCGATGGTGTGCAGGTGCGCATGGGAAATGCCACCCCCGATGATCAAGGCATCTACACTCCTTCGGCACGGCAGGGTGCCGGCATTTGGGTGGGCAACAGCACCGGAACGGCGCAGACGATGAGCGGAAATGCTCTTCGCAATGTCCTCCTTGCCCACAACCACGGTGAGGAAGGCGCAGCCCTTTATGTCGGTGTGCCATCTGGCAGCACCGTAGCTCTTGCTGTGACGAATACCATCATCCACAACAACACCTCCACTGCTGCTGACGAGGCGCGCCGTTCCGCTGTGTGGGTAGGACAGGGAAGCGATGTCTCCATCGAACACAGCAATCTTGTGCAGAATGTCGGCCATCCCCTCGTGGCCGATGGTGTGGCCGTAACGCTCAATTACTCCGAGGTGTGGGCCAATGCCCGGAGGGCGATGGACGACTACACCGCATTGCAGAGCCAAATCGACGATCGCGCGCACCTCTTTACGCTGAATGGTGGTGCGATTGAAGGACAATATAATATGGTGGACGTAAGTGAGACTGCCCTCACGGCATCGACCACCCGCGCTGTGCTGACTTATAGCAAGACCGTGGGCAATGACACCTATACCTTCCCCGAGGTGAACAATCCCGTCCTGGGTATTGGGGCTTCGAGCATGGGTGACCTCACACTCTATGGTGGTGATGCCGACTTCACGCCAACGAACATGAACCCCGTGGTCAATGCCGCCGTTCAGAGCGGAAGTTCGGCAGATATGGCACTTGCTTCTCGTACTTACGGGGGCATTCCCGATGTGGGCGCGAAGGAAAACCGCGTGCAGCCCGATCTCTCTGCCGGTGTGCTTTATGTGCGTCAGCGTGACGGCGAGGATGGTACCAACGGTCATGATGGTATGGCTTGGGGAAAGGCGTTCCGCACGCTGCGCTATGCCCTCCAACAGGCCGAGGCGGCCAATACCGCCACGCCTGGCGCTGTGAAAAAAATCTATATCGCCGCCGGGCGTTATGCTGAAAATATTGATGGCGCGACCTCTGCCGTAACACTCTTGCCCGGCGTAGACGTGCTGGGAGGCTTCTTGGCTTATGGCAATCCTGGGTTTCAGGAAGGCGACCGCAGTATCGCCAACGACTCGGTACACTATGCCCGATACCAGACCATCATTGATGGTGAGCGCAAGGGGCGTGTGCTTCAGGGGACTGCGGCCACGGCCGACACAAAGACCGTGTGGGAAGGGCTGACCTTCGAACATGGGCGGACCACAGGTACAGAATATGGAGCAGGCGTGCGACTCGAAGCTTACAATGTGCTCAAGAACTGCCTCGTCCAGACCAATGTTTTTGTGGTGGACAACGCCACACCCACGCGGCAGGGTGGGGCAGGCATCTATGCCAATGTGCATTCCGAGGTGAAGAACTGCAATATCCGCCGCAACACGGCCATCAATACCGTGAAGACCACAGGAACATTCTATCTCGGAGGTGCCGGCGTTTATCTTAACCAAGCCTTGCTCATCAACTCCCTCATTGTGGAGAATACCACAATGAGTGCGCGACTGATTCTCGGAAGTGGAGTTTACATCAGCACGGAGTCGACCTTTTTCAATTGTACCATCGCCTACAATTGGGGCGATAATTTCCGTCAAGCTCCCGCTACGGGCGGTGTGTGGGACAATTCTGGTACATCAAAGTTCGTCAATTGTCTCTTCTGGGGTAATGCCTCCAATGGCAATACGTCCGAGAACTTTAACCAAGCGGGAATTTCTGGTTATGTGAGCGGCGGCGGTGTCAATAGGGGATTCTTCAACTGCTACCATTCGGCCTATAACAAGGCCACTGCGAGTGACGTCGATCAGGTGGATCGCGTGTTCTACACGCATCCCGGGGTCAATGAGGGCAACAAGCAGAGTCTCTCGGCCCTTGCTACTGCGGCCGAGGTACAGACTTTCATCGATATTTGTCGCGAAAACCAACCTTTCGATGCGAGCTACAATCTCGTGTCTTCGGAACGGAGCCCACTCTCACAATACTGTATCAATGGTGGTGTCGAAGAGTATAATGGCCATAAGTTCCTCATCGAGGAGCAGATTGATGAAGATATCGTCGGTGCGGATCGTATCCAGGATTGCCGTATTGACAAAGGGGCGTATGAATACAACGGCGCATACGATATCCTTCCCACGCTCGACACCACGGCGGGTTCTCCCACTGAGGGAGCTTATATCTACTATGTCACGGAACTTGGTGCCGGTCAAGCTTCCGCCACCTCGGCAGCGCAGGCAGCCTGTGCGGTGAAGTTGCAGAAAGTGCTCGATGCTGCTGGACGCTTCCTCCTAGACCAGATGGCCGTAAATAAGGAGCATACCGACCTCACTGCTCGTGTGCCTCGCGTGGTGGTCAAACTCGCTGGCGATCAGACCCAGGCACAGACCTTCACCTATACCCCTACGCGTTCGGCCAACCCCAACCGTGAGAATCCCCGTGACTTCGCCTTTATCGTGCCCCGTGGAGTTGAGGTGTGGGGCGGCTATGACAATGCCTTTACTGAGCGGGATCTGAGAAAATATCCCACCACGCTCAACGGACGCTATACCGATGACAATCAGACAACGGTGAGCTGTTTTCATATCCTCCACTTCACTACCGACACCTTTGATGCCGAACAACAGAAGAGAAGTGGCCCTCTATTTGTCTCCTTCGACGAACAAATGTCGCCGAAGAAGTCGCTCCGTGCCCCCATCGACCGCACGGTGCGCACCACGGGGCTACCTATCTATGCTGTGGAGTTTACGTCCAGTCTTGATGCTTCGGCCAATCCCAACCTTGCTGAACAGCTCAGTGCCCTCGGGCGTGCCGTGATCGATGGCATCTTCCTCGAAAACGGAGCTGCTACCGGCACGGCTGATGATGAACGCCGCGGTGGCGTGGCACTCCTTCCCGGTTTTGCCCACATCCGCAACTGTATCGTCCGCAACAACATCGCTGATGGTGAGGGCGGCGCACTTTATCTGCAAGAGAATGCCCTCGTATCCGGCACCCTCTTTACGCAGAATGCCGCCCATGTGGGTGGTGCGCTCTACGTTGCCCCCGAGGGAGGTACAACGATCGACCGGCGCGCCAAAATCTTCACCTCTACTGTGGTGAAGAACACCGCTGTGGAGCGTGGCGGTGGATTGGCCTATCAGGACAATGTCTTGGCCAATTCCTCCGTGTTCTGGCAGAACACAGCTCCACTTCAGGCCAATGTGAGTGGAGTGCTCGCGCCCATCAGCAGTGAGGGCATCAGCCATACGGACAACTATTACTATCTTTCCTATTGCGCCGTGGAGAACTTGCGCTATCCTGGCCTCAACAACTTTTCCGTAGCCACGGAGAATGAGGGTGGTGTGCGCTTTACTGACCGGACTTACTATGGCCTCAAACCCTACTCCATCCTCGTGCGTAACGGCATGCCAACGACAGAGTATAAGGAATGGGTGCGTCGCTGGGCCATCGAACGTGATGGATCGGCCGACTTGGTGGATAATGACTTTATGGGCGTGAGCCGTCATACCCATAGTGGTACGGATAAAGGCTTCATTGAAATCGGTGCACGAGCCTTCGCAGGCAGTATGATGGAGGTTCCCAGTGAGCCTTCCAAAGTGCTCACCCGTCTCTATGTGGCGCGTCCGGAGGACGTTTCCGCTTCTATGATCGAGGGACTCATTTCCGGTGGCGATGATATCTATAGCCGACCCGGTAGTTCTCAGGGCTATCCCTTCCAGAAGCTCGACGATGCTCTTGAATACATCCGTACTGCGCGTCGAGATGTTCCGGCCATGCAGGACGTGGAGTTTGAAGTCTTGATGGGTCGTGGCACGTTCCTCCCCCACCGTACGGTGAAGGGTAGGCAGGGCTATGCGCGTACCAATACCTTCCTTGTGCCCGAAGGAGTGAGCCTCTTCGGCGGGTTTGACAACACCGTGACGGGGACAAGCTTCGAGGGGCAGCGGCCAGGATTTTTGGCCACAGCCCCCGCAGGATACAGCATTGCGCAGACCGAGGCCGATGCTCTGCTTGATGCGCGTCCACGGGAGGACATCAATCTCAACAACATCGTCGAGCCATGGGAATTTGCCCACCAGACCTTCCTCTCGGGCAAGGTGGTGAACTCCACCGCCGCGGCGCAGCTCAACGTTTACCATATTGTTACCGCACTGGCCAATCCTGATTATGTGGGCACGCTGCCCACAACACCGAAGAGCATCGTGCTCGATGGGCTGACGCTGAGCGATGGTTACGCCTGTCAGTATGAGGCGGGCACCGACCTCGATGCCCAACCTCACATCTCGACATTCTATCGCGGCGGAGCCATCGCCGTGTTGGGACAGCGGGGGACAGCCGATGTGATGGGTAGCACGGATCTTGATGCCCTTCCCGCACGCAACATCCCCCTCACCGTGCGTTACTGCCAGCTCTTCCACAATGTGGCAGGCGCGGGTGGTGCGATCTTCAGTGATGGCGATGTGACCATCCACGCTTCGTGCGTGGCACAGAATCTTGCCGATGCGCGCACCGAGACGGTGCCCGGTGTGCCTTCCTATACGGGGCTGGGTGGAGCCTTCTATGTCGCACGCAGTCTGAAACTCTACAACACCCTCGTGGCAAACAATGAGGCGATGAATACGGCCGGCACGGTTGATGGAGGCCGCGCCATCCTCTATGCCGGTGCGGCCTCCACCCTTGAACTCTCGAACAACAGTTTCGTGCGTAATAAAGCCGTCTCCTATCCTTCCATCTTTGCTGCCGGCGCAAATGCGGAGCGCAATGTGTTGAATACTGTGTTCTGGGGCAACGAGGGTGCGGACAACCTTGTGGTCAATGAAGGCTCTGGTGTGCAGCTTTGTTTTTCAGCCTATGAAGAAGGCCGTGGCCCCGAGGCCGTAGCGGCCGATAAGGATGCCGCATTCACGGGGACACTCGCCACCGATCTCGGTGTTACGAATGGCAATGTCATCATCTCTTCGCGCAACAATGATGGTAATGGACCGAACTTTGTCCATCCTTCCGCCCTTGCCGGGGCAGGCGGATATACCCCTGCGGCCAACTGGTCGCCGGCGCGCCGCAATGTCCTCACCGATGCCGGATGGGGCGGTCTGGTGCAGAATGTGACGGTTGGCACGTCTGTCAACCCAGACACAGGTGAATATGACTACGAGGTTACGTTCCAACCCGCTGATGCTGAAACACGTGGGTTTTACATCACACGGGCCAATGCCGAGCCTAAGCCCCTCTTCAAAGGAGCGGACTGGACGCGTGAGTACATGCATCTCAATGCTGGAACAGGACTTTCGGCCCTCCGTATTTCCAAAGATCCTACACCCTCGATCCGTAAGACCTACATTGATATCGGTGTCTACGAATACCAGCACATACAGTTGAAAATACTGCGTGGGCAGGACGTGGACACGCTCTGGGTGGCTACGGCGGAAAAATTGGAAAATGGCCTTCCCGATGGCTCATCATGGCAGCAGCCCACTGCCGACCTCCAACGCGCCATCGAGACCCTCCTCGCTTCACGCAACGGACATCACAAACTCATCTATCTTATCGAGGGCGAATATGCCCCTGTCCGTACCGTCAGCTCTGACGCTCTGGGCAATAAGCTCCTTGCTTTCACCATCAACACGGCAGTGTTGGACGAGGCCGTGACCACCGCCGGAACGGTAAAGGGTATAGGTTCGCTCACCTTCCGAGGCGGATGGAGTGCCGAGGCAGCCAATACGCAGAATGTGGAGGCATATCCCACTGTGATCCGGATGCAACGCCACGCCGGCATGACCGCGCCTCAGTATGCCCACCTCTTCTACATCGAAGATGCTTCCAATCGTGTGGGGAAAGGTACAGACGCCCACATCGAAGGGGCGGCCACGTTCCCCATCCTTATTGAAGGGATCCGCTTTGAAAACACACTTGCACCAGCCGATGCCGAGGGATCTGCCCTCTATTTCAAAGCGCAGACCGGTGTGACCACTACCAATGCCGCGCTGATCGATGATGGTGTGGAGCGCGAGGCGAACACCTGGACTTACATCAATCCGCGTGAGAACCGCCATCGTCTGATGCTTAACCGCACACAGTTCGCCCTCTGCGAGGGACAGAGTGCGGTGCGCATCAGCGAAGGGGGGAACGATGCCCTCGTGGTCAACTCGCTTTTCCACTCCAATACTGGTACCGCCCTCGATGCTGTGAACACCACAGTCTTGAATTCCACCTTCGCCCTCAACGGCAAGGGGGTGTCCCTCGGCGATATCAATTCGCATCTCTACAACAACATTCTCTGGCAGAACACCACGGCGCAGTTTACCAATAACGGCGGCGTGGTGCAGAACAACGCCGTTTCGGGGATGGCGGATGATGTGCAGGGCAATGTTGGCCTGTCGGCCGAGAACGACAATATCCAGACGGGGCCGAACTTTGTGGCACCGAATGTGGCTGCCACCACCGAGGCCGACCGTCGTGCGCGCAACTTCCAGGTCCTTCCCTCTCTTCGCATCCTCAACCGGGGCGACAACCAGACTTACACCTCTCTCGTCTATGCTCATCCTGCCAGCGAGGCCACGTTGAAAGGTTTGGAAGACTATCAGCACGCTCCCGAACCCAAACCTACCGTGGTCATCGTGGGCAATGCACCGGACTCGGAGACGGGGCGTTCCTATGAGACCGACCTCTCCCATCGTCAGCGCATCTTCGGTGCGGCCATCGAACGTGGGGCGTATGAAAGTTTCGCCAATGTGCAGCGTGTGGTTTATGTCGATCCCACTCGTCAGACTGCCGATGCGCACAATGACGGCACGAGTTGGGAGAAAGCCTACTCCGTGGGTGAACTTCAATCGGCGGTGAACATCGCTGCCATGTATTCGGCTCAGAATGTGGGTACGGATGTTGAATCTGCCAAGTCTTACGTCTTCGTTAAGCAGGGTGCACCCACCGGCACCATTGCCCTCCTCGATGGGGTGCAGCTCTACGGCAGTATCAGCGGTCTGTACCGCGATGAGGCGGTGAAGACAGAGCCGCAGACGGGCGAATATGCGTGGAGCAATGCCGACCTGTCGGCCTATCTTCTCCGGCTACAGGACGAGCGCACCGCTATTGCCTCACCTGTTGCTGCGCTTACTTATCTCGAAGGATTGACAGCCTCAGGCACGCTTTCCACAGGCGTCCTTGCCGATGGGCTGGGATTGCGTGGAGCCTATGGACAGATGGCAGAGGTGTCTGCGGCACCCCTTCGCCTCGCAGCCACAGGAACGGCCACTGCCGTGCTCCGCAATGCTATCGTCTATAACTACCATGCCACAGCAGGCACCGTGGCTGAGGTGTCGGGCGGATTGCTTTACAATGTCCTCTTCCGCAATAACACGGGAGCCGACGGTGTGGTGCGGATGACGAATGGCGGACGTATGCTCAACTGTACCGTTGTGGCCGAAGCTGATGGCGTGGCAGTGCGGGCCGAGGGTGCAACCCCCCTCGTGGCGAAGACGATCACTGCCAATGGCACGACCACGCTCAGCTCGACCCGCAGTGGTGATGCCACAGCCTTTGCCGCCGATGCACCCCTGAGCAACAACACTGCTCCAGCAGAATTTGCTCCGTACTTTGCCGACCCCAATTATATTAATGTGTTCGGCACACGCCACAATCTTGGATATCAGCTGCGCGAAACATCGGATGATATTGACCGTACCACCGATGCAGTGGACGGTTTCCTTACCGATGCGATGAAGTCTGCCGTGGACTATACCTCCGACCTCGATCTGCTCAAAAATCCTCGCCAACTCGGAGCCGGGGTGGATCGTGGTGCGTTCGAAACTTGGACGACTCAAAACGGAACGCTCCGTGTGGGGGGGACTAGCCACACGCTGGTGGCGCGCTCCCACCACTATCCCCATGAGGGCAGTGTGGTGTATGCCGTGAAGGCTGGCGCAGGATTTGCTGTCGACACCGCCAATCCGCCCTCCGAGCCCGTGCGCCCTGGCTATTTCCTCCTCCAACGTGGCGGATGGTACGGCCAAGGTGCCGTGCGCCTCCAACTGGCCTATGCTGCCCTCGACCGCAAGGTGGAGAGTGAGCATCTCCTCGTTGCGCTTCCTTTCGCCACAGACTATGGCCAGGATACGGCGTTGGAGCGTGTGGCCACCTATGATGGTGCGGCACGCGCCGCAGAGCGGTATAGAGCCGTGTCCGACAATTCCACCCTTTGGACACCCGTCCAGTCCGGTAGGCATACACCTGCCAATGTCGGAGTCTATGCCCGTTTCAAAGAGAGCGTACCCACGACCCATCGCTTCACGGGCATTGCTCCCTCGGCCTTGAATAGCTATGTCTACGAAGAGCAAGAGGTGAAGAGCGTGACGTTGACGCAGTACAACGCCACGCCGACCGATGGTACGGCAGCCTATACCACGCTCGAGAATATGGGTTGGAATCTCTTCGGACAGCCTTATATGGTGAGCGACTATACCACAGGTGGCGTGGAAGATGCGCAGCACACCTATCCCATGGACATTCCCCATGTGCTCACGCGACTCAATGCTTCGGCCGCCTATGCTACGTTCCCTTCATGGGACATCGGTGCAACCCTCCGCGCCGGAGAAGGCGTGTTCACCCAAACTGCCACGAAGGAACCGGTGGAGCACCTCACCTTCCGTCTGCCCTCACTCAGCAGCGATGGCACACTTCCCTCCCCACGCAAGGTACTGCGCCTTTCTACGGAATGGGGCAGTGACGAACTGACCCTTTTGCCCTCGCCCGAGGCGCGCTCGTGGAAGTTCTCTGTGGGCGGTAACGGTGTGAAATGGTCGGCTATTGACGAACGTTTGCCACAAGTGTCCGTGGCCGATGATGGAGGACGGTACAGTCTTCTCTCTGCCGTGCCCACCGCGGTGGATATCCCCCTTTCCGTTGAAGCAGGGGCAGCGCGCACCCTGCGTTTTTCCCTCCCCGATCGTTCGGCTTATGTTGACCACGAACATGTCTGGCTCCTCGACCGTACAATGCGCAGAGTGATCGATCTTCGCGTTGATGACTATGAGGTAGAGGTGTCCTCAGGCCTTGAAGATCTGCCCTCCATGAACTCTATGTCTTCCAGAACTTTTCTTGCGGATGCTTCGCGCTTCGTCCTCCGCATCGGCGGTCTTGCGCCGATACCCGACGCGATGCCATCCGATGGTGTGCAGAAGGTGCGCGTGGCCGATGGCCGTCTGCGCCTCGCGCTCCCTGCTCCGGCGCGCGTGGAGATCTATGACACAGCAGGCCGCTGTCTACACCGTTTCGGCACTACCGCACAGATCGACCTCTCCCTTCCCAATGGCGTCTATCTCCTCCGCACCTTAGTGGAGGAGTAGCCTTAGGGCATATGGATCATTGCCGTGTCGTGCTTGCCGTGTGTCCTGCCTTCTCCCTGATATGCATGGTGTGAACATCCGATGAGCAGGCGAACTCTTCATCGGATGGGCACATCTCCCTTCCTTGCAGGCATATAGATCTCCCTTCATTTCGGGCGAGTTCGCTTGGTACGCATCGTCCGCATGCTTCGATTCTCCTTCTAACGTCTCATCATTTCATCACTTTCTATCGTCTATGCTACGACAACCCCTCGTTTTGAACAGACGTTTTCTGGGCACGGCAGTACTCAAAGCTTGTGCCTCGCTTTGGCACAGCTCGTCTGGCTCACTGAAAACGTTCGTCTTCCTTCCCCTCCTACTCGCTTTCCTCGGGGTAGGGAGCGCGTTGGCGCAGAGCTATGCGGGTGGTGCGCCCGGGGTGGGAACCGTGTACCGCATCCTCACGCGCCATGACAATGGCACCACTGTTGTGCAACGCCCGATGTGGAATAATGGCACCAACCCCACACTGGCCAGTGGCATTGCTGCCGATGATGTGGATGGCTACTGGTTGCTGAAACCGACAACGGGAGGTGGACATTACCTTTTGAGTGGCAGCGGCGATGGCAAGGTGTTCAACTATGTGCACGGCGGGACGGACACGATGTCGGAGACCGGCACCCTCTTTACCGGCATCGAGGCTGGTGTGAAGCCCAACACTACGGCACTGAAGTTCACCGATCGCTACATCTCGACCAACAACTCCGCAACAGCCATCTCCGGCATGTTCGACCGCTCTTCCGTGAAGTCCAGTTCTTCTTCGGGGGGATGGACTACCGACTTTCTCCTCGAAGAGGTGGCTGCCACACGCTATGATGTGGTGATTTATGGGCTGACATCCGCACAGCAGACGACAGCGGGTGTGAAGTATCCGGGCTATTCATCCTACCGTAATGCCGATGGACAACCGGGCATCCCCAATGGAGGATTTTTCCTCTTTGCTGCTGCGCCCGATGTGTCGCAGTTCACGGCTACTGTATTCGATGGCGAAACGCCGCATATCCTCATGCGCGGTACGACGATCGAGGTCTATTATCGCCAGAGCACGCTGACCCGTCTGAATGAGATGGCCGCCGTGTCCGCCCTCTTTCCGGAAAGTGGTGTGAACACACTTCGAGCGGCGGTGGAAAACCATCCGTGGGGCACGAGCCATGATGATGCTCAGGCTGCACTCACCTTTTTTGATCAGCAGCTCAACACGGCTTATAGTCTTGCGGACGGGCGCATCTTCCATCTTCGGAATGCGCTTTATTCTACTTACTACCTCCGCGCCAACAGCAGCAGTCTCGCTGCAACGGCCAGTACAGCGCGCACGGCGAATGACATCTTCTACCTCGCGCATCAAGGCAGTGGCATTTATCGCGTGATGGCTTATCGCACGAATGGTGCGGATCAGCCTTTTCCAAATACTGGGTCGAACAGCCAGGGCATCAATCTTCCTGCTGCAGCCGGCGGACTGGCCGGCCGCTACACCCTTGACCTCTCACCTGCCCGCACCACACCCGGGCGTATGGCATTGGTATGCCAGAATCCGAGCGATCCTCCGCACAATGGGGTTCACGTGAATGGTAGTTACAATATCGTGGTATGGAATGCCACTGCCCAGGCTTCGCAATGGATCGTGGAGGCAGTGAGTGATACCGTCTTGGTGCAGCCTTATCGCTCTGCGGTCAGCAGCTTTTATCAGCTTCCTGCACTCTATGCAGCGAAGATGAATGCTTCGGATTTTCAAACACTCAATGCGCTGCGGCAAGACTTGAACGGGAGAGCTTTCGCCACGATCGCCGAAGTACGGCAAGCCCAGGCCGATGCGCGTACGCAGATTGAAACCTTCTGCCGTACGGCAGAGGGAAGATTTTTCTTTTTCCAAAATGGAGGGACAGGTTCTTGGGCGAACTTCCGCATGCGTCACCAACCTACAGCGACGGACGCAGAAGGTGACCGAGCATTGACCGGCAACAATATCGATGCTTACCATTATAAGACGGAAGTCTTTCGCGTGGAGCTGGACGCCATTGATGCAAACTATCGCCCCGTCTTCCAAGTCTATAGCCTCACCGCAGCAGCTTATTTTACCCCCACTGGGGCAGAGTGGTCGGACATCGTCTTTTCTAACACGGAAAAAGGTACGTACCGTCTCGAACCTCGCGATGCCGCCAACCGTATCGTGTTCTTTTGCACCAATGGGACGGCGTCTTACAACAACGCCCTCTTACATCTTGAAAATTCGGGCGATATCTCCACATGGAACAATGCGGCAGATGCGAAGTCGCAGTGGCTGATTGTGCCCATCGACAGTCTGCTGCTCGACGGCCATAAGGCACGATTTGACCAGATGCGCAAAGTACCGTTGCTCTACACACCTGCCCAACTCACATCGCTGCGTGCGGAGCTGGATGTCCTCACCTTCGCTACGGCGGAGGAGCTTGATGCTGCACTTACCACAGCCGACCAGCACCTTGAAGCGGCTTATAGTCTTGCGGACGGACAGCCTTTCTACTTCCTCCACGAGACGGGGGCACGTTATGCCTCTGCCACTGCAACGGCCACGGACATCCGTCCCAAAGCCACGGGGACAGGGGTTCCGGGGCTGACGGAACTATTCTACCTCAATCACCTCGGCCAAGGCATATATTCCATTCATCACCTCGCTTCGGGCAAAGCCCTTGTGCGCACCGAGGCTGACAATGCTCCTGTCCGCTTGATGGGTGCGGGTGCGGTGTTGGGACACTACCGCCTTGTTACAACGACCACGGACAACCGCGTGGGCATTGAGGCGCAAAATGCCACCAACGCTAACCATCCTTGGTGGCACTCGCCCGACAACACGAAGATTGTGCCTTGGGAGAAGAATTCGGGCAATTCGCTCTGGGACATCGTGCGCCCCGAAGAGCCACTGGTCGATGCGGCTTGGAGCACAATGATGTCTGCCGGCATCCCTACACTGGGCATGGGGGTGGGGCAATACCGGGAGCGGAACGGTGTCACGCGCACGCAGGCCGAAGTACGGCAGAGCTACACCACCGAGTGGGATGCCGCGGCTGTCGAGACCGAAGAAGCTGTACGGTTGGCGGGGAAGGCAGCTGTGTTCCAACGTTTCATCGCTTGGCGCAACACTCAACTCACCCTGAACATGCCCCAAACCGGAATGTTCTACCGCTTCACCAGTATTGCCTCCACGGGGCGCGCTCTTCAATCACCGGCCGGCACCACAGGCCTCTTCACCTTAGCCACCCCGACAGCGGAAAGCGAGCCAGGCAACATCTTTTATCTTGCGCCCGATGGGTCGCTCTTATCTCCCGTGACGGGACGTTACGCCAAAGGGGCATCGTTGGTCGACCCCTCCTATTCGCACGACCACTTCAGCTTTTCCGAAGGTCGTGACTTCGGACGATCGATCTACCTTCTCAGTCCCCAGCAAGGGGTTTTCCTCAGTGGATCGGGCACGACCGTATCCATCCTCCAATCTGCCACGGCAGCTACAACGGGCTGGACTGTTGAACAGATTGACAAGTTCCCCGTCTCTTTTCGCATCCTTCCCGATGCTGCCGTCCTTCTCGGAAATGCTGCGCGTTCGGTGTCTACGTTGTTTTGTCCCTGCGCGCTGGACATTCCGGACGGGGTGCGCGCCTATCGCGCCACACTCAACGCGGCACGGACAGAAGTTGTTCTGACGGAAATTACGGAATTCATCCCGGCTTCCACACCCGTGGTGGTGGAGGGAGACGCTGGAACAACGGTTCTCTTTCCCATCCGTTACAACGATACAACAGCGGCTCCTGCGGACAATGTGCTCCTTGGCAGCGAAGCGGCTCTTGACAGCCCCGGCGTCTTTACGCTCCAAAGTCCCACGTCCACACAGCAGACGGGATTTTACCCCTACAACGGGATGCATCTCGTGGGCTTCCGAGCCTATCTGCCCACCATCACTGTGTTTGGCGCAACGCACAGACTGACACTCCGTCTACCCGGTCTCACGGCGGTGGGGCAACCCTTGACCGACGGTGGGCAGACGTCTCCAATCTACGATCTCTCGGGGCGTCGCGTGCAGCAGCTTCGACCTGGTGGCATCTACCTCAACGGCGGGCAGAAGGTAATCGGTTCTTGCCGATGACGGCTTTCTTTCCCCGGCACAATGCAACGAGCGTCCCTGACCGAAAAGGTCAGGGACGCTCGTTGCATCAGGCGGAAATCTTTATTCCCATTCAATGGTCGAAGGTGGTTTGGAGGAGATGTCGTAGCAGACGCGGTTGATGCCGCGGACGTGGTTGATGATGTCGTTGCTCACCTGTGCCATGAAGTCGTAGGGGAGGTGTGCCCAGTCGGCGGTCATGGCATCAGTTGAGGTGACGGCGCGCAGAGCCACTGCCTTTTCATAAGTGCGCTCATCGCCCATCACGCCCACACTCTTTACCGGGAGGAGCATCACGCCTGCCTGCCAGATCTGATCGTAGAGCGAAACCTCAATCTCGCCGTGTTCGGGGGCGTCGTTGGGCACGCCGGCAGCGAGGACGCGGCGAGCTTGATCCACATCCATCTTCACCTTATAGTTGCGCAGACCGCGGATGAAGATATCATCGGCCTCTTGGAGCATCTGCACCTTTTCGGGAGTGATGTCGCCTAGGATGCGGACAGCCAGACCAGGACCGGGGAAAGGATGGCGATTGATGAGATGTTCGGGCATACCCATCTGGCGACCTACGCGGCGCACTTCGTCCTTGAAGAGCCATTTCAGCGGCTCGCAGATGCGGAGGTTCATCTTCTCCGGAAGGCCGCCCACGTTATGGTGGCTCTTGATTACCTTGCCCGTGATATTGAGGCTCTCGATGCGGTCGGGATAGATAGTGCCTTGTGCGAGCCAGCGGGCGTCGGTGATTTTCATCGCCTCGGCATCGAACACATCGATGAAGCCCGCACCGATGATCTTGCGCTTGCGTTCCGGCTCTTCCACTCCGGCGAGTTCGCTGAAGAACTTGGCACTGGCATCCACACCGACCACGTTGAGCCCGAGGCATTTGTAATCTTCCATTACGCTTTCGAACTCATTCTTGCGGAGCATGCCGTGATCCACGAAAATGCAGGTGAGGCGGTCGCCGATGGCCTTGTGGAGCAGGACGGCGGCCACTGAGGAGTCTACACCGCCCGAAAGACCGAGGATCACGCGATCCTGGCCAAGTTGCGCACGGAGTTCGGCCACTGTGCTCTCTACAAATGAGGCTGCACTCCAGTCTTGGCGACTGCCGCAGATGTCCACCACAAAGTTGCGCAGGAGCTGTGGCCCTTGCAACGAGTGGAACACCTCGGGGTGAAACTGCACCCCCCAGAGATTTTCGCCCTCGGCCTGATAGGCGGCATAGCGCACCTTGGAGGTGGAGGCGATACAGCGGAAACCGTTGGGGATGGCGGTGATGGTGTCGCCATGGCTCATCCATACCTGCGAATCTGCATGAAAGCCGCGGAAGAGCGGATTGTCCAGCTCGATCGTCTCCAAGTTGGCGCGGCCGTATTCGCGGCTTGCTGCCGGCTCTACCTTGCCGCCATAGATATGCGACATGTATTGCGCACCGTAGCAGATGCCCAAGATAGGGAGACGTCCGCGGATGCGGGAGAGATCCACCTGAAAGGCCTCGGGATCATAGACCGAGAAGGGCGAACCCGAGAGGATCACGCCGATGACCGAGGGATCGTCGTGCGGAAACTTGTTGTAAGGGAGGATTTCGCAGAATGTGTCCAGTTCGCGGACGCGCCGCCCGATGAGCTGCGTGGTCTGCGAACCGAAATCGAGGATGATGATTTTCTGTTGCATCGTCGGTGTAAAGAAAAGGGAGAATACGAATTGTGGCGCGAAGATAGGGACTTTTCTTCGCGCCACAAAATAAGAGGGGAATAAAGGAGCTGCTTATTGCTGCTTTTTGAGCAAATCGCGGATTTCGGCTAAGAGTTCTTCCTGCGTGGGGCCTGCGGGAGCGGCCGGAGCTTCGGGTTCTTCTGCCTTCTCACGCTTGAGCTGCGCAATGAGGCGCACAAGCATGAACACGCAGAAGGCGATGATCAGGAAGTCAAACACGGTTTGAATGAAGTTGCCGTAGTTGATCGTAACGGCCTCTTGGCCTTCCATCAAAGAGGGGAGCTTGACGCTCAGATCCGTGAACTTCACGCCACCGATCAGCCAGCCTACGGGGGGCATGATGAGGTCGTTGACAATCGAGGTCACGATCTTGCCAAATGCGCCACCGATGATCACACCGACAGCCATATCTACTGCGTTGCCTTTGACTGCAAACGCCTTGAAATCTTGTAAAAAGGAGGATTTCATCATGTTCTCATTTTTTTTTCGGGTTGTACTGCTGCAAAAGTAAAAGTTTCTTCGTATTTTTGCGGTACAAAAGGAAGAAAAGTGTCCACGCTGCGCACCTATCCGCCCTTTTTGCCAAATCTACAAGTGTTTTACCCACAATAAATTCAACAACCAACCAACTCATTATGATTAAAGTAGGTATTAACGGTTTCGGTCGCATCGGCCGTTTCGTTTTCCGCGCCGCTATGGGCCGCGAGGACATTCAGATCGTAGGTATCAACGACCTTTGCCCCGTTGACTATCTGGCTTACATGCTCAAGTATGACACGATGCACGGTCAGTTCAATGGCACGATCGACTTCTGCACTGAGAAGAATCTCCTCATTGTCAACGGTCAGGAAATCCGTGTAACGGCTGAACGCAACCCCGCTGACCTCAAGTGGAACGAAGTTGAAGCTGAGTACGTGGTAGAGTCTACCGGTCTTTTCCTCTCTCAGGATAAGGCTCAGGCACACATCGAAGCCGGTGCTAAGTATGTGGTGATGTCCGCTCCTTCCAAGGATGCTACGCCCATGTTCGTTTGCGGCGTGAACGAAAAGAGCTATGTTAAGGGCACCCAGTTCGTTTCGAACGCTTCTTGCACCACCAACTGCCTCGCTCCGATCGCCAAGGTTCTCAACGACAACTGGGGTATCACCGACGGTCTCATGACAACCGTACACTCTACTACCGCTACTCAGAAGACGGTGGATGGTCCCTCCCTCAAGGACTGGCGTGGTGGTCGTGCTGCTTCCGGCAACATCATCCCCTCCTCCACCGGTGCCGCCAAGGCCGTAGGTAAGGTGATCCCCGAGCTCAACGGTAAGCTCACGGGTATGTCGATGCGTGTTCCCACCCTCGATGTTTCCGTTGTTGACCTCACTGTAAACCTCGCTAAGCCCGCCAAGTACGAAGAGATCTGCGCTGCCATGAAGGCCGCTGCCGAAGGCGAACTCGCCGGTGTACTCGGTTATACCGAAGACGCTGTGGTTTCTTCCGACTTCCTCGGTGACACCCGCACCTCTATCTTCGATGCCAAGGCCGGTATCGCCCTCACCGACACCTTCGTTAAGGTGGTTTCTTGGTATGACAACGAAATCGGCTACTCCAACAAGGTGCTTGATCTCATCGCTCACATGAAGAAGGTGAACGGCTAATCCGCCTTTCGCACACCCTTTTACCGCCACGCACTGACCTTGTTCAGTACGTGGCGGTTTTTTGTTGGAAACCCGAATTCGGGATAAGCCGCACTTGTTTTTTGCCTTAAAATAGTTTCAAGAAAAGCCCAAAAAGAGGATTATTTTCCGTATATTTGTTGTTGATAATCAAACAGATAACAAAAAACAACCCTCTATGAAACTTGTCA
>JBHAFF010000038.1:0-23130 GCA_041855985.1 Alloprevotella sp. | reverse complement strand
TTATTACGTCTATTGCTGGAATATGAATATAGTCGCCTAATGGCACATACCGAGACCCTTCTAATCAGAAATGCGGAAGATCGATATCGTTTGTTTTTGAAGAATTTCGGGCATCTGATGCCTCGTATCTCAGTGACAGACCTGTCTAGTTATCTTGGTATAAGCCGCCAGAATCTAACGCTCATACGCAAGCGTCTCCTCAATGATTGACAAAAAATTGTCAGGGAAGTGTCATGGAAAAAGACGATCTTTGCTTCAGTAATAATAAAAGTATGCAAATAACGTATTTTCAGGCTCCGATACAGACGATCAAAGTCGGTGGAATCCCAATCGCTTACCGCCATATCGGGGTGGAGGGCACAACGCCCATAATCTACCTTAATCATTTGGCTGCAAATTTAGACGGTTGCGACCCAATTATTATGGACAGTTTGGCTAAGCATTTCTCGATTATCAGTTTTGATTATCAGGGTATTGGGCTATCGGGAGGTAGCTCAGCTCTGTCAGTCGAAGAAATGGCTCAAGAAACAATTGCATTGCTCCAAGTCTTGGGGTATAGCAAAGTTCATTTACTGGGGCTGTCTCTAGGCGGATTTGTGGCACAAGCTATGTTGCGAATGGCTCCTCATTTGATTGAGAGTGTTATATTGGCAGGTACAGGTCCCGCAGGAAATAAGGCTATTTCCTTTGTTCCTAGAATAACATTCTACGATATGCTATGCGGATTCCTGACTGGCAATGATGCACGCTACTTCCTATTCTTCCCCAAGACGACAGAAGCACGACATCAGGCCAAAGCATTCATCGCACGCACACAACCGCACAAAAATAAGGACAAACCGACGACCTTGAAAGCTTTGCTCAGGCAACTTAGAGCTGTGGTTTCTTGGGCTAAGGCGGAACCACAAGATTTCTCAAATGTCAAGCATCGGGTTTGGGTTGTCAACGGTGATTATGACCGTATGGTACCGACTGCTGGAAGCCATGATCTGGCTTATCGCCTGCCCAATGCAAGCCTAACCATCTATAAGGGAGCTGGGCATGGAGCCATCTTTCAAGAAGCAGAGCTGTTTGCTCAGCAAGCCATAGCCTTTTATAAAGCAAACGATCCTCTAATGAACAATGGAAAGAAATATGAAAGCATTCCAGATCTTCGGCTACAATAAAGATAGCTTGATCACCCAAGAAGTAGAGATCAGACGCCCTGACCTCAAATCCGATGAGGTACTGATTGAGGTAAAGGCGGCTGGGGTTAATCCTCTTGATAATATGATTATCCGGGGCGATGTAAAACTGATAACACCATATCATTTTCCACTGACACTGGGGAACGAATGCTCTGGAGTTATCGTACAAGTCGGACAGGAGGTTCGTAACTTTGCCATTGGTGACAGAGTCTTCACACGCCTTCCGACTAGTCGGATCGGGGCTTTTGCCGAGTATGTTGCGACCCCGGCTTCTGCCGTCGCTCGTATGCCACAGGGACTTACTTTTGTGGAGGCTGCGAGTATTCCACTCACAGCACTTACCGCTTACCAAGCTCTGGAACTGATGCACCCTAAGCCAGGAGCAACTGTTTTCATCTCTGGAGGCTCTGGAGGGCTGGGGGCAATGGCTATTCCTCTTGCTAAAGCATTCGGTCTTATTGTTTTTACCAACGGCAACAAAGAGAGTCGTGAGCGAATGCTGGGTCTCGGGGCTGATCGATATTTGGATTACCGACAAGAGGATTATCTGGAGGCTCTGCCTCCTGTGGACTATATATTGGATAGCTTGGGAGGAAAAGAACTTAATAGACAGATGAAAATCCTCAAAGAGGGCGGTAAAATCGTGTCATTAAGAGGATTGCCCAACGGGAGCTTTGCCAAACGTTTTGGTTTATCTTGGTGGAAGCAATGCTTATTCTCGTTGGTTACCATTCCACTTGATAGAGCAGTGCGGAAACGGAAAGGAACATATGACTTCTTATTCGTAGAGAGCAACGGAAGCCAACTGACAAAAATCGCGCAATTGGTGGAGCAACAGGGTATTCGTCCCTCAATAGATAAGATCTTCACCTTCGACCAAACCAATGATGCGCTTGCCAGGGTGGCACAGGCGGGCTCTACGGGTAAGGTCGTACTAAGTTTCGTAGACTAGGTGTGCCAATTCCTCAAAGCATCACAGACTGTATCGAGAGAAACAAGCGCGTTCCAACTCGCCGTTCGTCCCCACTGCTTCACGATCCTTGCCGTTACCTTCATTTTGTCTGTCCGCATACGCTTCTGTTTTTATGGGCAAAGTTACCCGTGACCGAAGCGTTTTCGGCTATGCAAAACATTGTGGGACAAAGAATAAGCACCGTAATGACAGAAAATAGAGTTACTGAACACGCTTTTGTCGGTTACCTTCTCCTGCTCCTTCGTTACCATTCGAGGAATAGACGGATCATTTGGCAACGGGACTTCTGCATAAATCCACACCTTCTGCACTTTATCCCTCCGCGAAAATCCCTCTCATTTCCACTCACTTACACTCAACCCTCACCCTAATATCCTTTCTTCTGATGGTTGTAATTTGATTACAAAGGCATTGTAATGCGATTACAAGGCGTTGGAACGCGATTACAGGGCGTTGGAACAGGGCGCACAACGCCTTTGCCCAATTCTGAGGCTACGAGATTTACCAATCTATTTCGTCTTGATAGCGGTCAAATGCCACATGCTCATAACCATGCTTTCGGAAGACCTGGACTATGTATGCCTGCTCACCGGGTGAAATAGCGCGCTTTCCATTGCGGCGAAGGTAGTAAGAACCATTACCGAAGTGTGCCATAATGCAACTCCGAATGGCTGAAAGATCACGTGCCAGCACCTGGTCGTAGAGGTGTATCATGCCGTAGGCCATGCGTACCACGGTGTCGGGACGATAGCTCGCACAGTCATTGCCACCGCTCACAGCGGGATTAACACACAGCACAAACTGTTCGTTACGGTTGCCCGTGCGTGCGGCTATCTGTCTCAGGCAGGTGGCGGCAAGCGCACAGTCAGCGTTGAAACAGAGCGGATAGTCCGTGGGGAAGGTGTGATAGAGTTCTTGTGGTTTCATCGTGTCTGAGATTTGTAGGTTTGAAATGCTGCGCTGCAATCCTTCGGAGGACTGCAGCGCAGAAATGGTTTATGGTTACGGATTGTCAGTAAGGGTGAGCCCCATCCGCCGTGCACGGCGGACGATGAAGTCTAGAGCTGGGTCATGTTCGTTGGGCACTTCGCCATCAAGGATCGCATCTTTGAGTGCAGACTTCAGTGCTCCGATCTCGGCGCAGGGAGGAATGCCGAAAAGCTGCATGATTTCTGTGCCATCCACTGGGGGCTGGAAGTTGCGGATGCGATCCTTTTCTTCCAAATCCACGAGCTTTTTGCGCACAGTGCGGTAGTTTTCGAAAAAGCCTTTCTTGCGCTGCTCGTTTTTAGAGGTGATGTCGGCCTCACAGAGGAGCATCAAGTCATCGATATCATCGCCGGCATCGAAAAGGAGGCGGCGCACGGCCGAATCGGTCACTTCTTCATCGGCAATATTGATGGGACGCATGTGGAGATCTACCAGTTTCTCGACATACTTCATCCGCTCATCAAGGGGAAGTTTTAGACGGCGGAAGAGGGGTTTGATCATCCGCTTGCCAAGATAGTTATGGTTGTGGAAAGTCCACCCGATTTTGTTGTCCCAACGTTTTGACTTGGGCTTTCCAATGTCGTGGAGCAAAGTGGCCCAACGAAGGAAAAGGGTGTGGTTCGCATCGGATGGTGTGTCTGCTTGTGCAGCAAGCTCCTGCTGGCGTGCCACGAGGTTTTCCAGCACTTCAAGCGTATGGTAGAAATTGTTCTTGTGCTTTCGTCCATTGCGTTCCTCCACGAGATCTAGGGCGGTAAGTTCCGGGAGGATGATATCGAGAAGCCCGCAGCGATGCAGCTCGATGAGTCCTTTCGAGGGATGCGCCGCGAGCATGATCTTATTGAGTTCGTCGATGATGCGCTCGGCCGAGATGATGTGGATGCGTTCCTTGTTGCGCGTGAGGGCTTCGAAGGTCTCATCTTCAATGCGGAAGTTGAGCTGAGTGGCAAAGCGTACGCAGCGCATCATGCGCAGGGGATCGTCGGAGAAGGTGATGTCCGGGTCGAGTGGAGTGGCGATGATGCCATCTTCCAAGTCGAGGAGGCCTCCGAAGGGATCGACCAGTTCGCCCAGGCGCGCAGCATTAAGGCAGAGAGCCAGGGCGTTGATGGTGAAATCGCGCCGCTGCTGATCGTCATCGAGTGTGCCGTCCTCAACGATAGGCTTTCGACTGTCGTGTCGATAGCTCTCCTTGCGTGCGCCGACGAACTCGACTTCCGTACCCCGCCACTTGACCTGTGCCGTACCGAAGTTTTTGAAGACGGAGCAGGTAGCTCCCTTTCCCAAGGTTCGGGCAAATCGCTGTGCCACGGCAATCCCAGAACCTACGACAACAACGTCGATGTCCTTCGAGGGGCGTTGGAGGAAGAGATCGCGGACGTAACCTCCAACGATGTAACCTTCTAGCCCCATCTCATCGATAGTGGCAGTGAGGGTTTGGAAAAACGGCGTGGAGAGATGTTCGGCAAAGTCGCGTTGGGTGAGCTGAAGCATAGAGGAATCGGAAGTCGTTGGGAGAAGTGGGCTAATTGCGCTTGATGTAATGGATACCCTGATAAAGGTGCCGGAGCATGGGCAAGAAGTGGGCGAGGCCGCGGCGTGTGCAGTTGATGGCAAAGCAGAGGCATCGGAGATAGGCCATATTCCCGTACAGATAGTAGGTGAAGGCTCCTTCAGAGCGTTGGACACCGGCATCAACGTAGATCATGGAGCGTTTGAGCATAGTGCTGGTCTCGATAATGCGAAGGGGAAAGTAGGTAATGTGCAACCCTGCGCGGAGGGCATCGGTCAGCCAAACGTCCTCCTCACGGCAGGTGAGGAACTTTGTGCCCAATCCAAACCGTTCGTCGAAGCGGATCTTGCCTTGAATTTGTGTGCGCCGCGCTACCATCTCGATGGTGGAGATGGAGTAGCCTTCGGGGAGCCCCGTAAACTGGAACTCCTTTTCGGGATAGGATTTGAGAAGTTTCCCTGTGTAAGTGCTGGCACGGAAGAAAGCCACGTCCAACTTCGGATGTTGAGCAAAAGTATCCATGATGATGGAGATGGCATCATCGGCTAAGCGCGCATCATCATCGGCAAAGAGCACCAAATCAGACGTTGCATGTTCGAGCGCATGGTTGCGGTTATTGGAAAGTCCTTGCCCTTTGTACTGATAGAAGCGGACATCGGAGCGTTCACGCACACTTCGAGGCACAAGTTCTAAATATCGATCGTCCGTGTACTGATAGGAGATGATGTAGTTTACACCAGGCATCGGATTGCGCAACACTTCATGCACACGCACAATACCTTTATTAAGGGAGCAAATGAGGATGTCGATGGTCATGGTTGAAAGGCATTGAGGGTGTCTATTATATATTGTACTTCCTCGTCCGTCAACATCGGACTGACGGGAAGGCTGAGTTCTTCCTTCGCCCAACGTTCCGCCATAGGGAAGCAGAGCTTCGATTCATAGAGGAAAGGGTGAAGGGCAGGCTGGCGATGGAGCGGAATGGGGTAGTGGATGAGCGTCTCGATGCCATGCTTCTCCATATAGGCGTGCAACCGGTCACGGTGTGGAGTGAGCACGGGATATATGTGGTAGGCACAGCAGGCATCCCTGTCATCCTTCATCCCTAAGGGTTGGGTCAGATGTGGATTGTGGATGTCTTCAAGGTACCTTCCGGCAATATGGCTTCGCCGCATATTGTCCTTCTGGAGATCTTTGAGTTTGACTCTTAAGAACGCGGCTTGAATTTCATCCATCCTCGAGTTGAAGCCCTCCTCTTCGTGGTGGTAGCGCTGGCGACTACCATAGTTGGCCATCGTGCGCACCATCTCAGCAAATTCGACTTCGGAGGTGACGACTGCACCTCCATCACCCAAAGCTCCCAAGTTCTTCCCCGGGTAGAAGCTGAATGCGGCGGCAGACCTGCTGCTGTCAACACCAGGCTCGTTTCCATCATAATCGGGATGGTATGCACCATGAGCTTGGGCAGCATCTTCCAGGATGCAGAGGTTGTGTGCCAAGGATATTTCCCTAAGGGAGTGCAAGTCCATGATCTGACCATAGAGGTGCACGGGGATGATGGCACGTGTGCGCGAGGTGATGTGCTCCGACACCAAGTTGATGTTCATCAAAGCATCGTTCCCCACATCCACCAAGACAGGGCGTAATCGTGCGCGTACCACCGCTTGCGCGGTGGCCACGAAAGTAAAAGCGGGCACGATGACTTCATCACCATCCGCCCATCCGCCCATCCTCTTGTAGGCACACAGTGCCAGAGTGAGTGCGTCCAAACCGTTGGCTACCGCCACGGCATGCCTGACATTGCAGAAGTGCGCAAACTCGGCCTCAAACTGTCGGGTCATTTCGCCTTTCAGAAACCATCCCCGCTCCATAATCTCCCTCACCATTTGCTGGAAGGCATCCATGTAGCGGCGGTTGACGGCGGCTAAGTCCAGATATTTCACCATAATGCAAATTTCATGAAAGGGAGAGTTCGTATTCTTGATACACGACACCCGTCGCCCCAAATCCTTCTTTTTGAAAAAGCAACCCTTCATTGAGGATGTGCCCACCGTCCTCTGTGGAAATCCCGAAGTCAAAGTAGAGAGGACAAACGTCATCAAGCCTGCTGTAAGGTTGTTCGTGGATCAGGGTGGCGAAGAGGAAATCAAGTGCCCCACATGCTCGCCCCATGGGACTCGAGGCAATGTATTGTGCATGCACCACGCGGGACGTGAGAAACAAGACTGTCCCCGCTAGGAGCATTCCCTCCGCATCGACTGCCACAAACAGCTGGATATCCTGTGGGAAGCGTGCAGCCAGAAGTTCGATCTCCGCCAAACTGTGCACAGGGCTTACTTGGTGTTGCTGCAAATTCAGGCTGAGCATCACCCAAAAACCAGCGAAGTCGTTGCTCCGAAGCACGCGTACGCCCGACTTCACTGCCTTGCGCACTTTTCGCGTCCGCAGGGTCGATAGAGCAGGAGGGTGGTGGAGATGGAGGGTAGACGAGATGGCACATTTGACTAAACGTGCCTGCTGACGAAAGAGTGCATAGACTTCCTCCTCCGAAGGTTGTCGGTGGTAGATCTGCGGTATAATCTTGATGTTCAAGCGATCAGCACCTAATGAGCGGTAATATGTCGTCAGTTCCTCATACATCCGCAGTACATCGGCCGTGTGCAGGGATGGGCGAAGAAGAAGTCCCCCATAAGTCAATCCGGCATGACTGCAAATGTGTGTTCCATCCGCCGAAGAGCATGCGGGAAAGAGAGCATGAGCCCTCCCCGAATCATCCATCCACAATAGGGAGCAGTCGCAAAAACGATCACGATGATAGTCCATGAAGCCGCGGTCAAAGAGGAAGGTTGCATTCCGTGATTGCTGCACGCACTCATCCCATTTTGATTGAAGATGAGGCATATAGCGGACAAGTGTGAGCGACTTCATGAAGCACTAAATAGATAGTTAGAGGGAGGACATAGACTATTCTGCGTGTAGTTTCCTCATTTCTTCCTGGTACTGAGAAAAACTGTGGATGTAGCCATCCGCTCGATAGCTTTCGGAGGCGAAACACAATCCTACGGCATCGTGGGAGAAAGCTTTGAGTTCACACCAAACCATGGGAGGAATGACCAAACCTTTGGAAGGATTGTCGAGCAGAAAAAGCATACGGTCTGTACCATTTGTCAGTTCAATGGAAAAATGCCCAGACACCGCAATCAGCAGCTCCTCGCACGTCCGATGGCAGTGCCCACCACGCTCCTGTCCCTCAGGCACCCCATAAAACCAGAATACCCGTTCGTAGGCAAAAGGAACATCTTCTTGCTCCACGACATTGAGGCGTCCACGTTCATCTGCGTGAAGGGGGATCTCAACCCAACGGCATTTCTCGTACAGTCTTTGCTGGGGCTGTGTTACTGACTTCATCTTAAAAATTAAACATAACGTCCAAAGAAGGCCGTAGGTCTCTTTACTATTCAGGGTTCTTCAATGCGAATGCGGCGGGACAACTGTACACGCTGCTTAACAGCCGAAGTGCCGGCAGGAGCTGTGCCGGAAAGATAGTATTCTGCAGTCATAGTGACATTATAACTGCCAGGAGCTGTTGCGGTAATCGTATCCGTGGGATCTTCGGACTGATGATCATAGACAACAGTCTTCTTGTAGCGGTGTTGCCAGTCATGGGCATTTTCCACCTCCCAAGAATAGACGGCCTTGTACAGGAGCTTACCCCGTGTGCGCTGTTCGGCAGTCAATACAAATGGTTTCCCAACGACAAGGGATTCGCTCTCATCGTCGAGATTTTGCACCGCAATTTCAGAAAATGTAGGCAGCACAGAACGGAAATTCTCCTCGTCAGAGGAACACGCCGACAGCAGAAATAAGATAGGCAATATGCGCCGGACATTGATGTTATTTTTCATAAAGGAAAGGAGAAAACCCATTAAAACTCTCTCAAAATGGCGTATAGACGTTGCAGCGGCAGGCCGATAACATTGAAGAATGAGCCACGGATTTCTTCAACAGCCACGAGGCCAATCCACTCCTGAATACCATACCCCCCAGCTTTGTCAAAGGGAAGGAAGTTGGTAACGTAGTAGTCAATGGTTTCCTCACTGAGGGGCGCAAAGCGCACCACGGTCTTTACGGCTTCCTTCACTACACGCTCGCCTGTGCTGACGGCAACGGCCGTGATGACTTCGTGTTCTCTACCTGACAGACGGCGAAGCATCTCTTTGGCTTCTTCAACATCATGGGGCTTTCCCAAAATCAAGTCATCAACGCAGACGATAGTGTCGGCTGTAATGACCAAACGGTTGCACATGGCATACGACTTATAGGCATTTGCCTTGGTCGTTGCGATATGGAGCGCGGTCTCTTCATGGGAAAGTCCAGGGGGGTAACTCTCGTCAATGCCATAAAGGGTATACACCTTGAAGTCTATACCTAATCGAGACAACAGATCTTTTCTACGAGGTGAGGTACTGGCCAGCACCACCTCATACTTTTTCAAATTATCGAGCATAATGATATAGGAGTTAATTCAGGTTTACCATCCAAAAGCATCGGCGTCTTGCATCCAAAGATTTTGAGCGCGCAGCACTTGTTCTACGACATCGCGCACACATCCTTCCCCACCTTTCTTTGAGGATATGTAGGTAGAGATTTTTTTGATTTCGTCTGCGGCATCAGCTGGACAGCAGGAGCACCCGCACCGCGTCATAACTTCGTAGTCAGGGATATCATCGCCCATATAAAGTACTTCATCTGCAGTCAATTCATTGGCTAACAACCAATCTTCAAAGACGTCTAATTTGACAGAAACGCCGAGAAAGACATCCATGATGCCCAATCCTCTATAGCGATCCCTCACTTCTTCACTGCGCCCACCCGTAATAATGGCCAGTTTCAACTCTGTCTTGGCTGCATGTTGTAGAGCATAGCCATCTTTGATGTTTGCTGTGCGCACAGGTTGACCACCATGCAGCTGGACAATATTCGTGCTCAGCACACCATCAACATCGAAGACCAGTGCTTTGATGTTCCGTAGGTTGTAATTAATCATGGGAGAGAAGGTATTGAAGGAGGTGATGCATGCGGATGTGTTTGCTCTGCGATAAGCTCGCTCATCAGCTGATAGAGCGCATGAAGCTTCGGCTGTTCCGACAACAATGCGAGATGTGTTGACATTACTTGCCAGTCCCCACGTCGGGCTGGACCGGTCTGCGCATCTGTGGGCGTCAAATCTGCAATTTTCTGTGCGGTCTCCCGAACAAGAGGTTGCAGCCATCGGGGATCGATGCCCTGCTTTTGTAATAACTCCATAGCAATGCCGTAGAGATGGTTCACGAAATTGCAGGCAAACACCGCCGAAAGGTGCAGATGCAGGCGCGCAGACGAAGCCAGCGGAGTTACACGTTGGCTCACCGTCCGGGCTAAATCTGCAATTTTCTGTTCCACCTCGGGCGTTGCAGCCTCGATGAAACAGGGAATTTCCGAAAACGGAAGCGCACGATCTTTGGAAAATGTTTGCAAGGGATAAAGCACTCCCACATTTGATCCTATCGGACTGAGCACAGACAGCGGAATGCTACCGGATGTATGCAAAACGATGCCTTTCAGGTGTTTAGGCCATTGGGCAGCAATACCGAGAAGCGCATTATCACTGAGGCAGCACAGATAGAAATCAGCAGGAGGAATTTGGTTCAGTTCCGTCCATACGGAACACTTCTCCCCTACCCTCTCAACCAAAGTTTCGGCTGATGCACGAGTTCTGCTTAGGATACCAAGAATCCGATGACCAGATGCTTTTAATGATAGCACCAGATGAGTGGCTACATTGCCTGCACCGAGGCACACAATAGTTTGCTTCAACATGTTACTATGCGAGGGTTTTGATTTGGAGTATCCTCCGGTCAGAGTGGTTTGCCCCAAATATAGGAGCAAAATTAGGGATTTATTTTCAGAAAGCAAAATGTGCAACCCGATAAAGGGCTGCACATCGATATGAGGAGGCGTTTCTGCAAGCAGGATACGCTCTGTGATTATCCGTAAATGATATTGCCGTGCTCGTCTTCAAACTCTTTCGTGTCCTTAGCATACTGGTTCATAGCACGCATGCTCATTCCCATGCTTGAGAAACCACCATCGTGGAAGAGCGTCTGCATCGTTACCTTACGCGTAAAATCTGAGAACATCATGACGGTATAGTCTGCACACTCTTCTGCACTGGCATTGCCGAGGGGCGACATTTTGTTGGCGAAATCCATCAGGTGTTCCATTCCTTTTACACCATTGCCGGCTGTGGTGGGTGTCGGGCTTTGGGAGATGGTGTTGATACGCACATTCTTCTCGCGGCCGTAGATGTAGCCGAAGCTGCGTGCAATACTTTCGAGCAGACTCTTTGCATCAGCCATATCATTATAGCCGAAGAACGTACGCTGTGCAGCGACATAGGTCAAAGCTACGACTGACGCATACTCGTTCAGAGCATCTTGCTTCTTGGCCACCTGAAGCATCTTGTGAAAAGAGATAGCACTGATGTCCAACGTCTTGGAAAGATAATTATAATCCAAGTTGTCGTATGTACGCTGTTTGCGGACGTTGAGGCTCATGCCGATGGAGTGTAGCACGAAGTCAATCTTTCCGCCCAGCAACTGCTGGCTTTCGGAGAACACCTTCTCGAGGTCTTCCACACTGGTGGCATCAGCTGCGATGACTGGTGCGTTGAGCTGTTCGGAGAGTTCGTTGAGTGCTCCCATGCGCAGAGCGACAGGAGTATTCGTCAGAGTAATCGTTGCACCTTCTTCTACGGCTTTGACCGCAACTTTCCAAGCAATAGATTGTTCGTTCAGCGCACCAAAGATAATGCCACGCTTTCCCTTTAAGAGATTATGAGTCATAACTGGTTTTAAAGTTCGTATGCCCGAGTATTGGTCGGGGGTTGATGTGCGCAAAAGTACAAATTTTGTGCAGTTTGAAGTTGAGAAATACAGGGAGAGCGTGTGATTTTGGAGAGAAAGTCCTCAATTTGCCATTTAGAGTTATACTTTAATGCTTAATAGTCGGTTCTAAACAGAGCGAAGTCAACATATCAGCCGATTGAATTAGCGGGACTAATGGAGTATATTTGCAGGCTTCGCTGAATGTACGGCGGCAGCTGCTGCCTGGCTCTCCTGCGTCAAACAATCCCATGTGCCAACGTATGGCCAAAAGCTCTTCCCGTGAGAGCTGCATGTAGTGGCTGACAATGAGGCATGATTTCTCTCCATGACCAAAGGGAAATTCGTCCACCAACTCATAGCCATCGTAGGAATTCCACTGGTGATTAACTCCTTTCTTCCACTTTGTGGTAAGCTGGAAAGTATTGCACTTGCAGAGATCGTGAAACAGCGCAGTGATAGCAATACTTTCCTCAGTGATTTTTTTCGGATTCTGCAAAGTACGTGCTTGGCATGCTGGTTCCAAGACCGACTTATGGATGCGCAATGCTGTTTCGAAAACGTTCAGCGAGTGCAGGCATAACCCTCCTGGCTCGTTAAGGTGAAAGTTGGTGGAGGATGGTGCCTGGAAAAAATCGGTTTTACTGTCTAGGTAGTGTAGCAATTGCGCCAAACCTTCTCGATGGATGTATTCTCGCGCGACCAATGCGAACGTGGCACGGTTCTCCTGTATCTGCATGGCTGTCATAGGAGTAAGAGATTAAGGTGAGTAAAATCCGAAGATGTGTCATCGCTGAGCAATGAACCGTTGGTACTGCCCTTTCCGTTGGGAAAAAGGTGCAAGCTGGATATTCTGTACAGGACAGCAGTGGTAACACGCTAAGCAAAATGTGCAGTCCTTACCCCAAGTCGGACCTACTTTTGCATTATCTACTCGAATGTTCCCCAGCGGGCAGAGCCGGACACACCGTTGGCACCCTGTGCAACGTCCATGGGTATGGAAAAGGCGGGGCGAAGCGAAGTAGTGAAAAAAGAAGCGGCTAAGCATCCCGCTTCGTAAAGCAGGGAAGCTCCCTCGCTGTACATCGCAGACACCTGTCCGAGACTGCAGAACGGCTTGTACGATCTCTTCGAGGCGTTGTACTGCCGCAGTAAGTTTGCGCTGTTCCAACTCTGAACTATCTGTGTCAAAAAACGGTAGACCAACATAAGTATTGGGCATTTGGATTGACCATACCGCAGAAAGCTCATAACCTTTGTGCCGGAGCAGTGTGCGTAGATGCTCGTCAGCAAAGCCAATTTCATCACCACAAGTGAGCACAGCAAAGATATATTGTGGCTCGCTTGCTGTTTCTCGCACCACGGGAAGAGCTTCCAGCCAACGCAAAACGAGTGGTGGAAGTGTCCAACCATAGGTCGGAAATGCCAAGCCTACAACGTGTTCATTCGTCCAATCATGAGAGGGCATTATGCCAATATTCTCTGTTTGCTGTACCAATCGCTCAGCCAGTCGATATGCAATGTGGCGTGTGTTGCCTGTGCCAGAGAAGTAATAGATCATAAGTTCGGTTTGCGCAGGCGCGTTTCATAGACGAAGCAATCGCGAAATACTTCTTCCGCTTCAGGCTGGCTGCGGTTAAAAAGGCCGTAAACACTGGAACCACTACCCGACATTGAGGCATATACAGCTCCCATGTCATATAAGGTTTGCTTAATGGCTGCAATCTGTGGATATTGGAAAAATACGCTTTGCTCAAAGTCGTTTTTAACGGTGTCCTTCCAGGCCTCAGCCGGACGCGATAGTGATTTCAACAGGCTCTCTTCCGAGGGTTTCGGGCGCACGTTTGCATAGGCTTCTTTTGTGGGGACATGAATGCCTGGATTGACCAGTAGGAAATTGAAGTTCGCCAAATCAAAATCGATCGGCATGAGCTGATCGCCAATTCCTAAGGCAAAGGCCGGACGCGCCCGGTAGAAGAAGGGACAGTCTGCCCCTAAACGCGACAAACGGTATTCGATGTCTTCATCATCCATGCCCAACTCAAACTTTTCATTGAGCAGACGCATCATAAAGGCGGCATCACTACTGCCCCCACCCAATCCGGCACCAGAGGGGATTCGTTTATGCAACCAGATTTCTACCGGCGGGATTTTGGGGTAATCTGCGCGCAGTAGATTGAGCACACGAATCACCAAGTTATGCTCATCGGTGCCTCCCAGTTCAAAGCCTGTCTGATGAAACAGATAAGGGGAAGAGGCATTCTTGGCTACGGTAACTTCAAGATTGTCATGTAGCGGAATGGGATAGAACACCGTTTCGATGTTGTGATAGCCATCGGAGCGGCGTTCAACAATATTTAGACCCAAGTTGATCTTACAGCAAGGGTATACTAACATAGCAACGAAAATTGATCGATAGGAGAACTTCGGAGGAGAGTTCACTCCTTAGTGATATTATTTCAAGCGATAGGAAAGAGCTGCGACGCCGTTAGCAGGTACGGAAACTGGTGTGTATCCATCGCGAACGAAAGAGATTTTAAGCCGCTTCTTCGTCATGAGTTCTTTTGCGGGGAAATTTCCTTCGGGGAGAGAAAGGAACTCAAAGGCATGATCTGGAATACGGACACCTACCTCCGCCTGTTCATCACTGAAATTAGCAACAACAAGAATTATCTCGTCCTCGGAACGGCGTAGGAAAGCAAAATGCCGCCCTGGGTTAAAACCCTTTGAACCTGTATAATTGACATACATCAAATCATAGAAGAGGCCGTAGATAAACGCAGGATGCGTGGTGCGTAGCGTAAGGATGTGATGATAATAGTCATAGAGTGCGCGCTCCTCCTGGATCAACGTCTCCGTGGTACACTTCTTGGAGCGTGCTTTAGGAGAAGGGAGATGTGCCAGTTTTCGGAGACTTTCGGGACTCCAATAATCAAAAATTGTGGTTCGCCCATCCTCCCCCGAGAAGCCTTCGGCATCCATTCCTCGTTCACCAAGCTCTTGGCCTGCATAAATCATGATAGGATTCGTGCCCATAAATGCCTCCACGGCAAAAGCGGGCAAGGCTTCAAAGGGATTGCCACAGAAATAATTGGATGCTATGCGCTGTTCGTCATGATTTTCCAAGAAATACAGCATGTGGTTCTTGATGTCGTCAGTAGCTTGCCAAGCATGGGTAATATTGGCCGCAGCAGACTGACGGCATACCACTGCACGAAGGGTGTCGTACATACCCACTTTGTCATAGAGGTAATCGAATCCACCATTGAAAATGTAGTTGCGATATTGCTCAGGATTGTACACTTCTGCTATGAAGTCGATGTGCGGATATGCCTTCTTCATCTCTGAAATGGCATAGTGCCAAAACTCCACGGGCACCATCTCCGCCATATCACAGCGGAATGCGTCTACACCTTTTGATGCCCAAAAGCGCAAGATATTGAGCATTTTTCCCCATGTACTAGGCAAAGGATCGAAGTGCTTGCTCCCTCCTCCACTGTAATCAACGCCATAGTTCAATTTGATGGTCTCATACCAGTCATTACGCTCTGGACGGGCTGCAAACTGATTGTTACCCGTAGCTTTGGCAGGAAACTCGAAATAAGGCATTTCATGCTGACTACTAGCAACAATGTTGTCGGTCTCCAAAGGAGTCCCCCAACAGTAGTAGAAATTGTTTGATGTGGAGAAGTGCAAACGGTTATCGTCACTGATCCCTAAATCCTCCACTCCATGAGGTGCTGCATCGGAGTGGTACTGTCGTGCCACATGGTTAGGTACGAAATCAATGATCATCTTTAGACCCGCCTTATGCGTGCGCATCACCAGCTCTTCAAACTCTTGCATACGATAAGGAACTTGTTCTGCCAAATCGGGATCAATATCGTAATAATCCTTGATGGCATAAGGGGATCCTGCCTTACCCTTTACCACAACGGGATGGTCTTTAGCAATACCAAACTCAGAATAATCCGTTTGGGTAGCATGCTCGATAATCCCAGTAAACCAGATGTGGGAAAAACCAAAATCTTTAATACGCTTCAGACGATCTATGGTGAAGTCATTCATCTTGGCCGTTCCATTCTCCGCCAGCGTTCCATGGGGGATGTTGCTGGGATTTGAATTACCATAAAGTCGCGTAAAAACTTGGTAGATGATCATGAGAGAGGTGTTTTTCTTACTTATTGAGTAATCGTTTTGAAGGTAAAAAAGCGAGATACGTGTGGAGAGCACTCACAGAGCTGCCCTCCACACGTGTTCGCACATGATTACAAACCAATGCCTTGCACAGAGATTTCAGGCATCCCCTTGCAAATTTTGGAAATCATACCTTGCAAAGCCTTGCCCGGACCGCATTCTACAAATTCAGTTGCACCTGCGCTGACCATATTCGTTACTTCCTGTGTCCAACGTACGGAGGCTGTCAGTTGAGCGATGAGATTGGCCTTAATTTCTTCAGCATTGGTATGTGCTGCACCATCTACATTTTGGTAAACGGGGCACTTTGGAGTGTGGAAAGTGGTCGCAGCAATTGCGGCTTCGAGACGTTCCTTGGCAGGTTGCATCAGCGGAGAGTGGAACGCTCCTCCAACAGGCAATACCAGTGCACGCTTTGCCCCAGCTTCTTTCAGGCGTGTACAAGCTACCTCCACAGCTTCGCGCTCGCCGGAGATGACCAGCTGGCCCGGGCAATTATAGTTAGCACAGATGACCACTTTTCCTGACTCTTCACTTGTCGCACGGCAAATTTCTTCAATCTTCGCGTCGTCCAGACCAATGATGGCAGCCATTGTGCCAGGAGCAGCCTCACAAGCGGCCTGCATGGCCGCAGCACGCTCGGCAACCAAACGCAGACCGTCTTCAAACGTTAGACAACCTGCTGTGGTAAGGGCTGAGAGTTCGCCCAAAGAATGCCCAGCCACCATGTCAGGGCTAAAAGTGTCGCCTAAGCAGAGTGCACTGATGACACTGTGCAGGAACACAGCAGGTTGGGTGACATTCGTCTGTTTAAGTTCGTCGTCAGTACCCGAAAACATAATGTCGGTGATACGGAAGCCGAGGATTTCGTTGGCGCGTTCAAAATGCTCCTTTGCCGTAGGGTGGTTTTCATAGAGATCCTTACCCATTCCTACGAACTGTGCTCCTTGTCCAGGAAAAACGTATGCTTTCATTCGTTGTTGATGTTTGTTGATGATATGTAATGGCACGAAAGCTCACAGAAACCAAGAACTTGGTTTCCATTAGCTACCGTAAAACGGGACGGAATCAGCTCCGTCCTTTTGTAAGAGCAAATATAGTACATTTTGCGCGTAATTGCACTATCCGCCGTAGAAAAAGTCGTTCCAGCTCATCAAATAGCTACTTTTGCAATGAGTTTTCGGAGAGCCCCGGTACCAATAGTGGGGGCATGTGCATCATCTGGATAGACAACACAGAACTGTCCTGGCGCAATCGTAACATAAGTTTGGGCAACACCAGCATAGATAGCAAAGTCGTTGACGTCATCGAATGGAGCCTCTGAAGGTTGTAAAAGCTGACTTAACGAAGACCACCCAATAATCTCCGTTCCTGAAAGCGGAATATGAACATCCAAATACTTTCGGTGTACCTCCATCTTCTGATCTTCCAAGTATTTGAGGGTAACATCCACTACATTGATGAACACGTCATTACCCATCAGTTCGATACGGCCAGCAGGCTCTTTAGAGAGATCATGCGACCGGATGTAATCGAACAAGAGCTTGAAGTGGGGATGCAAACATTCGTAGCGTGCACAGTCTGCCAATGAAGCGATAATCATAGTAGAATAAGGTTGATGAATATGGTAATGAAAAAGTGAATTGCGCATTCTGTTGTGGCATACAGACCACAACAGAAGCGCATTTCTTCCTTTGAGTAAATTTATTCTTTAATCAGTGCAACAGCCGCTGCACCGCCAAAGAGGAGCAGTCCGGCCACAACGAGCATATTGACCTCGGGAGCCAGTTGTCCAGGTGTAGTGAAAAACTTCAGAATGCCCCCCCCCAAAGAGGCAGCCACAATCTGAGGTAGACAGATCGTACCATTAAAGAGTCCCAAGTATGTACCCATGTGTCCACCTTTGAGGGAGTTGGTGAGAATGGTGAACGGCAGAGCCAGCATAGCAGCCCAAGCGCAACCGATCAATAAAAAGCAGATGAAGAGCACATAGGGATCGTGTACTAGCAAGGTTGAGATGAAACCTACGCCCCCTAACACCAAACTGAGCACATAGACTAACTTCTTGCTTTTGAACTGAGGGATGACCATCGCCCAGAGCACTGAGCCCACCGCTTGAACAGCGAAGAGAATTCCCACCCAGTTGGCAGCAGCATTATAAGCATCACTGGTGGTGTCAAGCACGACACTACCCCCTTTTAATACCGTTGGGGTGTCAAAAGCCGTATGCGCCACCGCTCCATTGGTATAGGCCCACATAAACATAAAAGCAGCCCAACAGAAGAATTGCACAACACCCACCGTCCAGAAAGTAGAGGGGGCATTTTTTAGCAACATAAAGATGCCAGGATTATGCTCTTGCTGTGCCCCTGCTTCAACTACACCATGGTATTCGTTATATCGTTCGGGAGGATATTCACGCACTTTGGCGGTGGTGTAGAGTACACAAAGGATGAGAATGGCCGCACCTGCATAAAAGGAGAAAATAACAGTATCGGGCACTTTCCCTTTATCTGCTACATTAGAAATGCCCAAGAAGGCCAAGACAAAGGGAAATAGGAAACCTACCAAACTTCCGGCATTACACAGGAATGATTGAATGGAGTATGCTTTCGTCTTTTGTTCCTCATTGACCATATCGCCGACCATCATCTTGAATGGTTGCATCGCAATGTTGATGCTCGTATCTAGGAACATGAGAGAAATGAGTCCGAAAATCATGGCCGTCCCCACGGCCATACCAAAACTTCCAGCATTGGGTAGCATGCACATTACCAACACAGCCACGAGTGCCCCTACAAAAAGGTAAGGGATACGGCGACCGAAGCGTGTCCAAGTCTTGTCAGAGAGCACACCAATAATAGGCTGGACGATGATCCCCATAAGGGGAGGGAGAATCCAAAAGTAGGAAAGACTGTGGGGATCTGCGCCCAAAGTGGAAAAAATGCGCGAGATATTGGCACTTTGAAGGGCATAAGCAATTTGTACACCGAAGAAGCCAAAGCTCAGATTCCAAAGTCCCCAGAATGATTGATTGGGTATTTTTTTCATGGAAAAATAGTCGGGGAGGGCACTACCCTCCCCTGATGTGAGAAGTTCGTTAGATCACCACCTTGCATCGGAGTGTCGGTACTTGAAGGCTGTGGTCATCTATTCAAGAAACGGTGAAACAGCCAAACTAAGCCCGCGCACTAGCAGCAATCATATCCGAGAGGCGAGTGTTAAAGGCCGTCTGACGCATCAAGCTCTCGATACTGAGGTGCATACGATACCGCCAATAATGGCGAGGATTAGCGGGAATATTGATACGTTCGGCTTCGGCATTGGGGAGACGGAGCTGCTCATCCATGGAGAGCCAGTCCTGGAAAGCGAGGATGCAGAGCAGCGAGGGACTATCCAGATGTCGCTTCACAATATCCTCACAAATCCAACCTGGTGCTTCATCAGGCACAGTTCCACCACGCTTCAGCACATCGTAGTAATACCGCTTCGTAGTGAGCTGATCCTCTTTCCACCACCCACGCACAGTAGACATATCATGTGTGCCGATCGTGCAGACAGAGCGCAAAGGATAATTGTAAACCTGACCAAACGCATGCTTGGGATCTTTAGGCATTCGTTCTATCTCGAGCGAAAGGATTTGCAACTCATTCATCACCCAAGGCACACAGTCTGGCACCATACCGAGGTCTTCGCCGCAAGGAAGCATAGGTGCAGCGGCACAAAGTTCGGGGAGCTTCTGCATGGCGCAATCATACCAGAACTGGTTATGCCGTTCGTAGAAGTAATGGTTGTAGAGACGATTGAAAGCCTCTTTCTCATGGTTTTGCAAACGTTCGAAAAGGAGAGTCTGCTGAGCCGCAATGCGCGGATGGTAAAGTCCACGTTGGCGATGGTCTTCTACAAAGAGAACGTTGTTGATCAGGGCGTACAAACCATCACGGATGTGTGCCGCGTTGTGAATGCGCTCGCCTTCTTTCTGGAAAAAGGCCTCTACTGCGCGCTGCGTTGAATACTCCGACCGGAGTTGCCAAATGTCATAATGGGAGAATTGGAGGAAAGTCTGCTTCACCCACTCGTCACGATCACCAAATATACGGTGCAAAATATCATCGCAGATGAAGGGGCGCGTCATAAAATCACGTTGAAAATAGAGGCCGAAACCTCCGATTTCTTCGGGACTCATAGGCAGTGCTGGAGAGAATTGTCCGAGCAAACCTTGAACGCTGTGCGCGGGAATCTCCCAGATGCGGAAGAAGCCGAGGATATGGTCAATGCGGTAGGCCGTGAAATACTCTGCCATCTTGGCGAAACGACGCTTCCACCATTGGTAGCCATCTTGGCGCATCACCTCCCAGTTGTAGGTAGGGAATCCCCAGTTCTGTCCATTGGCAGAGAAGGCATCAGGCGGTGCGCCAGCCTGACCGTTCATATTGAAATAATAGGGCTCGACCCATGCCTCAACCGAGGTGCGGGAGATGCCGATAGGAATGTCTCCCTTTAAGATAACACCGTGTTGGCGCGCATAATTGCTCACAGCCAGCAGCTGTGTGTGAAGCAAATACTGCACGTAATAATAGTAGGAAATCTGCTCATAGCAAGCACTCTCGGGTGCAGAAAGCCGAGCAATGGCCTCTTCGTTGTAAGTATTATGTTCGGGCCATTCGCAGAAGGCGGGTGTTCCGAATTTGTCGCGCAAATAAGAGTATGCGGCATAAGGGCGCAGCCAGTGGGCATTGCGCGTCATGAAATCCTGAAAATCTGCACTTTCCAACACGGATTTCCCGCTTTCACGGAACACCAGGAGGAGGAAGTCACGCTTCAGCTTGTTCACGCGTTCATAGTCCAGCTCCGGGAGAGCATTGAGCTGCCGGAACTGTTTGACGAAAGCATCTTGCTTCGTTGAATCCCGCAGAGCTGGAACTTGACGCAGATCCACATACATCGGATGCAGCGCGTAGATAGAAATGGAACTGTAGGGGTAGGAATCACTCCATGTTCCTGACATAGTAGTATCGTTGATGGGCAAGATTTGGAGCGCACGCTGACCGGTCAACACCACCCAGTCTACCATAGCGCGGAGATCGCCAAAATCCCCCACGCCTTGGCTATGGTCACTGCGAAGCGAGAAGACAGGGATGGCAGTTCCTGCCACTTTTTCACGCGTAGAAGGGAAGTAGACTTCTTGTTCAGGAAGGATGTAGTGGACGCCATCCTCCAACTCGGGCACGTAGAGGCGACGGTTCTCACCCTCTTCCCACTCCACAATGTTCCCTGTGACGGCATCCAGTGCAACGAACTTGTATTCGGCATTGCCCGACAATTGGTGCACATCCAGCGTAAGATGCCAAACGTTAGGCATAATTTCATCAAAACTCAATGCGCAGTCAGATTGCCAGTCGCCAAGGGTTTTCCCTGCTCCCAATAAGGCGAGCACTTCCCCTTTCTGATGGAGCGTGGGAGCAAGCACGCGCAGCGTGAGGGTGGATGAAGCTAACGAAGGAGTGGCACAACGAGCTGCCGATGCTACCCCCGAAAAGGCGATAGAATAGAGGTAGTCGAACGCAGGAAGATCACGCCAGTAGTCATTCACAAAATAAAGGGCTTCGGTCTGACTCTCCGGATGAAATACGTGGGGATATGTGCCACGCTCGCGGCGCACACACACGTCTTCACGCCACACACTATACCGATATTCCACAGCGGCTCCTGCATGAAAGCCCGAGAGCCGCAGCGAACCTTCCCAAACTTCACCATCGATGGTGGAGAGTTCTATCGGATTTCCGGCGTAACCTTCCACCTCAACGGCAAGGTGCTCACCCCATTGGGTCTTATAGGTCGTTCTGAACGTTAAAATCATAGTTAAAAAGGGGATTTTGAGAGACGAGCAGAGGGTTTGAAAGGGGGGCATCATTCGCTCGATACTTGCGAAGAAAGAGATTTGCAGCACCACACCCCTTGCAAGAATGCACGTCCCGTTCCACAAGAATGTTTTGCTGTTTTGAGGCGACAAAAATACGAATTTATTTCATTCCCGAGCAACGAAATGCCCAAAAATGCCAAGTAGAGTATTGAATTTTCGCATTTTCATAGCAATTCACATGTGCTTATAGCACGAATATAGCGTATAGCTTCTGAGACTTTATCGCACCAGATGGCACTTTGATCATGGTTGATTGAATTTACCAATTGAATCTACGCTGCTAATTTCACCGAAAAAACACTCAAACCTTGGTCAGTTCGAAATAAATTAGTACCTTTGCACTGCTTCTTTAAAGAAAGGACTTGGGCAGTTACCAGAGTGGCCAAATGGGGCAGACTGTAAATCTGCTGGCTTATGCCTTCGGTGGTTCGAATCCATCACTGCCCACGCTTATGAGGCCGTGACAGAACTAATGTTCTGACACGGCCTTTTTTTTCGCATATATTCTCTTAGTTAGATGTCTATAAAGTAGATAGTCGTCCCTTAAAAAGAGATGCTAAGCGGGAATTGATTCATCAATGACCTCTCTCTTAGCATCTCTTTTTAAGGGACGACTCATTAGCTATATCAGGGACAATAAAAGAAAAACCGAGGAATGTGTTCTTCCAGAAATCTTCATCTATTTCTAATCTCAAATCAAGCTGCTCATAACGACGATCTGATGACAGCTCTCTTTGAAGCTCTTTGAGCGATTTCTCTCTATCGCACAATTCTCTTATCGTCCATTTTATAGACTTCACCTCGGCATTCTGATTATCGTCTGCTTCCTCCAAGGCGCTATCATCTTCTGTTGCCATTTCCAGTTCGGGCGTCCTCAAACGCGTCCTTTTTAGGGAAATAGCCAAGGTGAGCCAGCAAGATAGAAGAGAGGCGCTGCTGGCCATCTAAGAGCAGATTGATATTACTCTTGTTGGCCTTTTTATACAGTCCAATCGTTACTGGCTGAACAAACTGCCCGTCACGAAGTGATTTAATTAGACGCTTGAGGTCTTTGGGGTTCCAGACGAAATGCCGTTGATACTCGGGGAGAACGATATTGCCCTTGACCACTAGCTCCATCGAGCGTTCAAGAGAATACTCTCCATAATAAGTTCGATTTCCTTGCATAAAATTACAATTTAACATGGTTTTGCAAAGATACAAAGCAGCAAGTATGTGGGCAAGCGATTTTTGTTTTTTAGTATCAATTCAATAGCCGTGCTTAAAACGAATTGGAGCTAGTTAACCCCAATTCGGTTTAAGCTTTGCTTTTAGCGGCAACTCAATAAGGCACACTCCCCCTTTCGACCTACTTCATAGGCCGAATACCAATTGTTTCACGCAGTGCATCTTTAGAACAAAGTCAGCTGCTTGGTGCTACTCGT
>JBHAFF010000037.1:0-25292 GCA_041855985.1 Alloprevotella sp. | reverse complement strand
GCAATGCCGTCGGGAACACCGGCCGCCAAGGGCGTATCGCTCCAAGCAAGTGTGCCTTGCGTCCCGATTGCGAGTGCAAAAGTACAACCTTCGCACATAACCTCCAAACAATGCACGGAGAAAATCGCAAAAACTTTTTCCAACACACCATTCTGCAATGCACATTAAACAAAACAATGCGAAAACAAACGAAACCGGCAAAAAACAGACCCAAACCGGGACAGACACCCCATGACAACAGCCACCTCCACTGCCGGATCGTTCAAATCCGACGGAGGAGGTGGAAAAATGTGGCTGTGGGGGGTAGACTGTGACATGACCTATCCATGCATTCGCCCTGCCGAAGGGTTAGGGCGGAATGCCCGAGACACCTCCGGGATGGCCTTAAGACGGTTACAAATGCGGCGGACATCCTCTGTCGAGAACACGTGCAGCTCGAGCGTACCTGTAAATATTCCATTGTGTGCCGACAGATGGATGTTTGTCAGCTTCACGTCCAGCCATTCATCCAGAGCGTCGCTCACCGCACGGATCACGCCACGGGCATCCACGCCTTCCAGTTGTATCGTTGTGGGATAGCTGCGCAGGCGAGGCTGCCCAGTCTCCCACTTTGCAGCCACGATGTTGTTGCCGAAACTTGTCTTATGCCGGAGTGCGGTGGGGCAATCGCGTCGATGGATCTCGAGCGTGGCCTCTGGGGTGATATAGCCCATCACCTCATCGCCATTGATGGGGCGACAGTCCGGGCAACACACACACTTGTCCAACAACTCTTCGGTGAGGATGAGTGTAGCCTTGCGGTTGATGGAACGAACCCAAGCCTCGCGGTCGCCGTCAGACACCGTAGCAACAGCAACCTTGTTTTCCTTCCCCTTCAAGAAAGGAAGGAAGCGACGCCAACCCTTCTTGCCCGACAGCTGCCCTACCAGCGCACCAACATCGATATCTCCAAGATCGAGTTCACCTTCACCTACTGCCTTATATAGTGCTGCGGCGTCTTTGAAACCATGGAGTTCTTGCAGCTTCTGAATATTGACCATCGAAACCTCCATATCGTGAGATTTCAGGAAAGTCTTCACGCGCTCCTCACCTTCACGCTGCGCTTCACGCGCCTCGCGACGGAGGGCGATGGCGATTTTTCCACTGGCCTTACCCGTGATGACATATTTTTCCCATTCGGGCTTCACCATCTGAGTTTGTGCCGTCAGCACTTCCACCTGATCGCCATTAGAGAGACGGTGGTTGACAGCAGCAAGTTTGTGGTTGACCTTCGCCCCCATACAGTGGCTGCCCACCATAGTGTGGACGGCATAGGCGAAGTCGAGCACAGTGGCTCCTCGAGGCAGTGTGATGATGTCGCCTTTAGGAGTGAAGATGTTGATCTCAGTGGTGCAGAGATTAAGCTTGATCGTGTCAAGCAATACAAGGGTATCAGGCTGTGGGTCATCGAGGATTTCCTTGATCGAATTGAGCCACTTGTCCAGCTCGTGCTCATCGTAAGCAGCTCCTGGCTCTTTGTACTTCCAGTGGGCGGCAAATCCTCCTTCTGCCACATCGTCCATGCGATCGGAACGTATCTGCACCTCGATCCACTTGCCTCGTTTGGACATGAACGTGTTGTGGAGGGCCTGATAGCCATTGGCCTTTGGGGTGGAGAGCCAGTCACGTAAGCGCGAAGGATGAGGACTATAGATCTGCGTGAGTTGACCGTAGATCTTATAGCACTCCGCGATTTCGTTCTCTCGGTTTGTGGGTCGAAACACGATGCGGATGGCCAAGATGTCAAACACCTCCTCGAAAGGGATGTGTTTGCGTTGCATCTTCTGCCAGATGCTGTACGGGCTCTTAATGCGGGCTTTGAGTTCGTAGTCCACCCCCATGGCATCAAGTGCGGCGCAGATGGGCGGTGTGAAGTCCTTGATGGCATCATCGCGCTCCATCTCCGATCGCTTCAGGTTGTCCAGCATAGCCTGATAGTCCTCAGGGTGTTCATATTTGAACGAGAGATCTTCCAACTCTGTCTTGATGCGGTTCAGACCAAGCCGATCAGCAATAGGTGCGAAGATCGAGAGCGTCTCCCCCACTATTTTATACTGCTTGGCAGGAAGCATGGAAGAGAGCGTGCGCATATTGTGCAGACGGTCGGCGATCTTCACGAGGATGACCCGGATGTCATCGCTCATGGTGAGGAGGATCTTTTTGAACGTCTCTGCCTGCATCGAGGCTTGATTGTTGAGTAATCCGCTGCTCACTTTCGTTACTCCTTCGACAATGTTCGCTACCTTCTCGCCAAAGAGGTTGGCAATATCCTCACGGGTATAGTCGGTGTCCTCCACCACATCGTGGAGGAGTGCAGCGCAGATACTGGTCGACCCCATCCCGATCTCCTCAGAGATGATCTGTGCCACGGAGATGGGATGCAGGATATAGGGTTCACCACTCCGCCTCCGCACTCCTTTGTGTGCGGCTTTGGCAAAGTTAAACGCTTTGGTGATAATGTCGCTCTTCTTGCGGTGGTTAGAAGCAAGATAAGTATCGAGTAGACGTTGAAACGCCTGTTGGATGAGCTGCTCGTCCTGGAGCTCCTGCTCAGTCATTGTCTTCTGCGGTTCCATAACACATCGGGTTAAGGAAATGGATACTTGGATTTCTTTGAGCCAAAAAGGCATTGGAAACCACTACAAGCGTACCGGTTCCCAATGCCCTTTTGTGCCGGGAAGGAGGGGTCATGTCGTCCGAACAATCTGCCCCGCGCTACTTCAAACGAAGTTTCTCGCCAGGCTTGATCATATCACCCTTGATCTTGTTATTCTTGCGTAGTTTTTCCACGGTGGTGCCATTACGCTTGGCAATCTCTTCGAGCGTATCCCCCTTCTTCACGCTCACCTCGGTGGGTTCGGCGGGCTTACGCTTCTTTCGTTTTTTAGTGCTCACACGTTGTTGTTCGCGTACGCTGCGCTTGCTCGGCTCAGCTTTGACAACCTCTCTGCGTGCGGTTTGCCCTGCCGCGTCAGTCTCAGCAGGCTGCTCACGGGGCACAGCATCCCGTTGGGGCGATGCCGCAGCCACCGGTTTCGGTTCGGGCGCAGCGTCCACCACAGAAGGTTCGGCAGGCACTGCTTCCGCACCACGACGGTTTCGGCGGACAGAACGTGCCTCTGTACGGTCGGATGCCGCCTCTACGACACTGCGTTTGGAGAGATAGGTCTCGGTACGATAATTATAGACCGAATCACCGAGTTGGAGAAAATAGTCGACAGTCTGCGACGGTAGGCGCAGGGCACAGGGACTACTATATCCGGGGATGAGTCCCGTGCGATATTGGGGATTCATCGCTTCGAGGATGTCGTAACTGAGGTTGCACACTTCAGAAATCTGCCGCAGATGCACATCGCGGTTGAGCATCAGGGTATCGGTCTCGATGGGCACGGTGGTCGTCATCGCTGGAATATTGTGCGCACAATAATAATTCATCACGTAATTCACCGCGATAAAGGCAGGCACATATCCGCGTGTCTCTTTAGGGAGGTAAGGGTAAATCTTCCAATAGTCCGCCACTCCACCGGCACGGCGGATGGCCTTGCGCACGTTGGTCGCACCACAGTTGTACGCCGCAAGGGCGAGTGCCCAATCTCCGAAACTACGGTGTAGGTCTTTGAGACATTGCGCGGCAGCTGCACTGGCTTTGATCGGATCGCGGCGTTCGTCCACGAGGGTATTGACAGTGAGGTCATAACGCTTGGCCGTGGCGATCATAAATTGCCACAATCCCGTAGCTCCCACACGGCTCACCGCCGTTGGATCGAGTGCACTCTCCACGATGGGGAGATATTTGAGTTCGAGCGGCAATCCCTCTGCCTCCAATGCCTGCTCGAAGATGGGGATATAGAAGTTTTGCGCTCCGAGCATGAAGCTCACGGAACGGCGCAGGCGCCCGGTATATTGATCGATGTAGCCCTGCACGATGTCGTTGTAGGGCATCTCGATGACCGTGGGCAAGCGGCGCAGACGATCCATATAGACCTCGGCCGGGAAGATGGGATTCTCACCATCGGGCGTTGAAGGATCGAGGGTCATATATTCCTTGACGTACCATGCATTGAGCAATCCGTCTACATTATGGAGCATACCCACCGTAGGGTCTACTTTGGCTGCTGCGGGGGGAACGATGTTTTCATCGGCCACCAATCGCGTGGGAGAAGTAGAGGTTGTGGAGCGTGCGGCGGTGGTGCGCTGTGGGATACGTACCGTGCGGCGTCGGCCGAGATCGTCCTCATCAAGTACATCGTCCTCTTCATTGTCCACGATCGTAGTGTCGGACAGGGGTTTGGGGATCATCAAGGGACGTGCCGAAGCCGTAAGTCCCAACGTGGTTAAAGAAAGGAGGAGGAGGAAGCGGGATATATTGTGCATGCGTCAGAATAATCAGAGAATAAGGAAGGAAATATCAGAAGGTAAGTGTCGCCCCAATGCCGGTGGTGCCCCAAGAAGAGGAATGCCCCACACTGCCAAAAGTGGTGGGAGCAATACGAAGGGAGAGATCAGGACTAATGTCAAATACCGACAGCTGCGCATCGACATAAGCATCGATCACCGAGAGCAGATATACGCCGATGAAACAGAAGGCACTCATGTCGCGATAGCGACGATATCGGTCTTTACGGTTTTTGAACACCGTCTTGAACTGTTCCAGACGACTGTCGATGTCGTAGGTGGGAGGAAACATGGCGCGGTAACTGTTCGTATTCGGATCATCGTCCATGATATCGAGGTATGCCTGCGAATAGTCCATGTACATTTGTTGATTCCAGAGGAAAGCATAGGTACATCCAAGGAAGCCGCCATAGACCAAGGGGAGTTTCCAGTACTTCCGGTTGTAAATCTGTCCTGCACCGGGAAGGACAAGCGAGAGCCACAAAGCACGTTGGGGAACGGGGACAAAGGCTTTCTTCAAGGGTTCCAAAGTCTTTGCAACCTCTGGTGGTATCGGAGATAATTCCCGCCCGACCACCTGCGTAGTATCTACGGGTTTCGAGAGGGCTTCCAGGGCGTCAAACTCCTGTTTGCGCCGCAGAGCCGCACTGTCAGGCTGCATCTCTACTACGGTATCGGCCATCCACTGAGGCGCGATCTCCGCCTGATTTGACGAAGGCAGCATGTCGGCGGCCACCGACACCGAGGCTGTAGAAGCAGCTCCCGTCAACCCCACGCAGCAACACACCCAAAGGGAAAACGCCATCCGATACTCACCCTTAGCCCAATGTGCAAAACGGGAAATCAGTGTTGTGAGCATAGTTTGCGTGATTCAGTGGAGTTTGTCGAGCAGAGTAATGATGCGTTCCAACTCCTCTTCGTTGGCAAAGGGGATAGAAATTGAGCCTTTACCTTGCTGACAGGTCATCGAGACCTTTGTCTGAAAGAAGTCGGACAGACGGTCACGCAGAGGGACATATTCTTCAGCCAGCATCTTCTTACGGTCGCGGAGTTCCTTGCGGCCACTCTTCACCGTCTCACCAGCATTGAGGGCTTTTACCATCTCCTCCACCTGACGTACCGAATAACCTTTTTGGAGGATTTCAGCAAAGAGCTTCACCTGAAGGTGAGGCTGTTGCAGTCCGAGGAGGGCGCGGGCATGGCCTTGATCCATCTCCCCCTTCTGCAATGCCATTTGCACTTGGGCGGGAAGTTTGAGCAGCCGGAGGTAGTTGGCCACGGTGGCACGCTTCTTTCCCACCTTTTCGGAGAGGGCATCCTGCGTCAAGTTGTATTGCTCGATGAGATTTTGGTAAGCCAGTGCAATTTCGATGGCATTGAGATCTTCACGCTGGATATTCTCCACCAGTGCCATTTGCATCATGCCTTCATCGTCCGCGGTACGGATATAGGCGGGGATGGAAGTCAGTCCCGCCAATAGGGATGCGCGCCAACGGCGTTCTCCCGCGATGATCTGGTAAGTGCCATCATCCATCTTGCGCAGTGTGATGGGCTGGATGATACCAATCTGTCGGATGCTTTCGGCCAGCTCTTCCAATGCCTCGTTGTCAAAATCGCGGCGTGGCTGATTGGGATTGGCCTTGATGTGGTGGATGTCGATCTCATTGATGCTCGACGATCCGCTGGTCTTCACCTCACTGGTGGAGATGAGTGCATCGAGGCCACGCCCGAGCGCGGGAAATTTCTTTTGTACTGCCATATAAGAGATTAGGGAGGTCTACACTAGCGGGAAACACCTTCGTGAGCGAGAGATTATCGCGTCCGGTTCTTCTCGATGATTTCACGTGCGAGACTGAGGTGGTTGATCGCGCCGATGGAGTCGGCATCGTAAAGGATAGTAGGCAAGCCGTGGGAAGGAGCTTCGGAAAGCTTGACGTTGCGCTGAATCACTGTCTTGAACACCAATTCTTGGAAATGCCGCTTCACCTCATCGTAGATCTGATTGGCCAGACGGAGGCGGCGGTCATACATTGTCAAGAGGAAGCCTTCGATCTCCAACTCAGGATTGAGGCTCATCTTAATCATCCGAATGGTGTTGAGCAGCTGAGTAATACCTTCGAGTGCGAAGTATTCGCACTGCACGGGGATAATCACCGCATCGGCTGCCGTCAGGGCATTGACTGTAACGAGGCCGAGCGAGGGCGAACAGTCGATGAGGATGTAATCATATTCGCCCTTCACCGCGGAAAGCATCTTCTTCACCACATATTCACGATCTTCGAGTTGGAGGAGTTCGACATCCGCCCCACTCAGATTCACGTGTGAAGGAACGATATCAAGTCCCTCAATGTCGGTAGTGTAAATATTCTCTCGAACATCCTGCTGCCCAATCATACTTTCGTAGACCGAACTTTCGATTTTTCCCACGTCCACACCGATGCCACTCGACGCGTTAGCCTGAGGGTCACAGTCGACCAGAAGGACTTTCTTTTCGAGGATGGCCAGTGAGGCTGCAAGGTTTATAGAGGTGGTGGTCTTACCCACCCCACCCTTCTGATTGGCGATAGCGATGATTTTTCCCATATTCCGTGAATGGATAACTGGGCGATGCCCATAGTTTGCTGGGCAAAGGTAATAAAAAAAACAATGTTCCACGCTGTTTCACGCAACAAAGTGAGCCGTCTTTCGGCTTTTTGGCGTACTGTGCAATTTTACGATAAGATTTTGTGGGATGGGCGTCACGAAACCAGGCCTCAACAGGATATAATGCTGCGCACTTTCCACAGCATGCTTGCCGCACGCAGAATCCCTAAACACAGGATGGCTCTGCATAAAGCTTTACTGAAAACATCAAAACCACCGTGGCATCCCATCACGATGCCACGGTGGTTTTGAGAGACATTACACCCTCGTTTATCATTCAACGAAGGACTAGACAGATACTCACGCTGGAACATTCTGCTCGAAGAGCCTCCTTTAATAAAGGAATCCGAAGAGCCAGAGGGGAATTTCGTTATCGCCACGCCCCACCTCGGTGTTGTAGCGCGCCAAGATGGTGTTGGGATCACTCTTCACGCGCTTCGAACGGTCACAGACACAGATGTCCGTGTTGTTGTTGACACGATAGAGGGTGTCACGCTTACCGCGGTTGACGGTGTGGTGTCGCCAAAGGGAGTTAACGAAGAAGGTCTCCATAATCTGCTGCTCCGAGATAATGGGCGAGTAGATCGAATAAATAAGATTCGGGTTGTGTAGTAGCACAGCCGCCGGTTTCTTCGGAAATCCTTCGTTCTCTTTATAGATCAGGTTCACCAAACGCGCTTCTTCGAGGTATTTGAGATAGTTCATCACCGTGGCGCGGGAGGTACCGATCTCATCGGCCAGCTTGCTCACATTCGGTGCCGGACTATCGCTCACGGCCAAGAGATAGAGGAGCTTTTTAATGCGCTCCAAATACTTAAGCTCGATTTGTTTGATGAAGAGGATATCGACCTCAATCATCGTGTTCATTGCCCGAAGGAGATTCTCCGTGAAGTTTCGGTTTTCGAGGAAGAAGGGATAATAACCGTGGTGGAGATATTGCTGAAAATATTCCCAAGGCCGCACCTTCGGAAGGATGCTTTTGAGGATGGCCTTATGATCTTCAAGGAGTTCTTTCAGCGTGTAGGCGCGGAAGTTTTCGCCCGTTTGGAGATTGATAAACTCGCGGAAAGAGAATCCATGCAACCAGTATTGGCGCGCCAGAGAGTTAAGTTCGGTATGATCGTTCTCACCGCCACGCACGGAGGTGGTAGAATAGACAATGCGCAGATAAGGGAACCGCTCATAGCATTCGATGAGCTGTTCACGCCAGTTGGGAAGTTTGAAGGCTTGATCAATGAGGAGCACTTGCCCTCCTGCCTTGATGAAATCGGCCGCAAAATCCACGAGTTTACGCCCCTGGAAATAGAACGAGTTCATGTTGACGTAGAGGCACTGTCGAAGCCGCGGATCAAAATTCTCCTTGGCATAGGTCAGGAGGAAAGAAGTGCGTCCTACGCCACGAGGGCCACGGATGCCAATCAGCCGATAGCTCCAATCGATGGTATCCATCAGAGCGCGCCGCACGGGGGCATTGGTGTGCTCGATGAGATAGGCATGGGTCTGAAAGAAAGTCTCCATAGTGTAGGGGGCAAAAAGTTCTGTGATAGTTTTCCAGTGATCGAAAGGAGCATTTCGGAGCGTATGCACGTGCAGAAATGGCCTTTTCAGTGCAAAGATAACCATTTCCCAAGAAAACTGCAAACTATAAGTGGCAAAAAGTTTAATACTCCTGCATTTTTCTCCTGAGCACACTATAGGTGGGCGTCATCACTGGGAAGCAGAGGGAGATAAACACACGTAGCTATCACTAGCCACCTCTGCCTACATCGGCTGTAAGCAGAGGTGGGTTCATGTGGATCAGAATGTAGCCAACTGATAAGTGATCAAGGCGGCCAAATAGGCCAAGAGGGTGGAATAGGCTCCTGAGAAGAGCGCATAACTCCATCGTCCACTCTCACCCTTGATGGCCGCGATGGTGGCCAGGCAGGGAAAATAGAGGAGCGCAAAGACACAGTAGGCCAATCCTGCTGCCGGTGTGGTGGCCTGACGTAGGGCGGCGGCAAGAGCCGTATCGGCGACATCGCCATCGCCGCCTGAGGCAGTGGCTTCATCTAAATTGTAGAGCACTCCAAGAGTGGATACCATCAGTTCCTTGGCGGCCGCACCTGTCAGAATCCCCACCCCCATACGCCAGTCGAAGCCGAGCGGTGCGATGACGGGCTGGATGAAGTGGCCAGCGCGCCCGAGGTAGGATTGCTCCTGCTGCTGGGCAGGTGTGAGGTCGTCCGACCCATGAGGAAAATATCCCAAGGTCCAGGTCAAGATGGAAGCAAAGAGAATGAGTCCACCCATTTTGCGGAGATACTGCCGTCCCTTCTCCCAAGTGTGGTACAACACACTCATAGGGACGGGTCTGCGGTAGGGTGGAAGCTCCATCACGAAGTGAATCTCTTCATGGCGGCGGAATCCACGGCTGATGAGCCAAGCTGAGGCGAAAGCTATGAGGATGCCGCCAAGGTAGAGACCAAACATCACCGTTGCGGCATATTGGGGGAAAAAGGCCGCGGTGAAGATCGTGTAGACGGGCAAGCGTGCAGAGCACGACATAAAGGGAAGGGTGAGCATCGTGATGATGCGACTTTTCCGGCTCTCTATGGTGCGGGTGGCCATTACAGCAGGGACATTGCAGCCAAAACCCGTGAGCATCGGGAAAAAGGATTTTCCGTGTAGCCCTACATGTTGCAGGAGCGGATCAAAGAGAAGTGCAGCACGCGCCAGATAACCGCTGTCTTCCAGAATGGAAATAAACAAGTAAAGGATGAGGATATTAGGCAGAAACACAATGACCGAGCCTACGCCGCCAATGATCCCTGAGGCAATGAGATCACGTAGCCAGCCCGGGGAGAGTACGGCACTCACCTGATCGCCGATCCACCCGATCCCCATCTCCATCCACTCCATGGGATAAGCTCCGAGTGTGAAGGTGGCATAAAACACGCACCACATCACGGCAAAGAAGGCCGCATAAGCCAATGGGCTTCGGGCCAACCAGCGGTCAGCCTTCGTGCTGTGACGCACGGCACGCCCTTCGTTCAGGTGATAAATTCCGCTGAGATAATGGTGTACGAGGGCATGTGGATCGGCCATGCTGTGTGGGTCGGTACAATTAGGGTTCTCAGCGGTCGAAGCACCATCAATCAGCGCAAGCGCACGATGCAACACCTCCTCTATCCCGCGCCCACGACTAGCCACACAGGGGATGAAGGGCATCTGCATGTGAGTTTCGAGGCGCGGGAGGTCGAGCGACGATCCGCTCTCTTCAAATTCATCATAGAGATTAAGCACCCCCACCATTGGCAGCCCCAGAGCGCGAAGTTGGAGTGTAAGGAGGAGGTTGCGCTCGAGATTATTGACATCGAGCACATTGAGCACCAGGTTGATCTCACCTTTTCGCAACTCATTCATCACGTAGGCCTCTTCCGGGGAATAGGCGTTGAGACTGTAAGTGCCCGGGAGATCGATGATCCGGAGCGTACGCCCTTCGAACGTGGTCTCACCCACCACACTCGACACCGTAACGCCAGCATAGTTGCCCGTGCGTTCATGTCCACCCGATATAGCATTAAACACCGTGGTCTTTCCACAATTCGGATTCCCCACGAGGGCGATGGTGATTGTCCCCTCGCGCTTCGGACCGATCGGACGACGGGGACCGCAGCCTGGACAAGAAGCACAACTGCCGGGCGTGCAGCTCAGAGCGTGGAGGTCGGCAGGATGGGTGGGCTGTCCTGGGGCATGGTGATGGCCGACGGGAAAGGGAGCTCGGGGTGTGATTTCACGTTTGGCCACCCTCTGTTCATCAGCATAATCCTCATCAGGGCTCTCAGTAGTTACGCGAATCAGATCGGCCTCCGTACGGCGGAGTGCAACGCGCTGCCCCAACATTGAGAACACGATCGGAGTGCCCAGTGCAGCCGCATACAGCCGCGTAACCTCTTGGCCTGGCACAAAGCCGAGCTCGGCCAGCCGAAGTCGAAAGGCATCACTGCCCTCCGTGTCAAGCACGTAGACGGTCTGCCGATTATGGGTGTCGGAAAGGTACATAGGTGGATCTATAATATAAATGGTAGGAATGTGCTGCTGATGAAGCCTGAAAATCCGTATCCGTCATTGGGAAGATGAGCGGACAAGCAGTTGTGCAAAGTTACTGCTTTTTACTGACGAGGACAACTTCCCCCACGTTTACGATGCCTAATTTCGCGTGCGATGAGACAGAAGTTACGCCTGCCAGACGTGGAATTCTGCATTGTAAAAAAGATCATCACGCGAGAGCAGCACTGCCTCTCGACAGTGCTGCCCCCACGTGATCTAAATGACCAGACCGGTTAGACGATTCGCACAAAACTTGCTGTGGTATGCAGAAAGAGCGGAGTTTGTGATTTACCTTCCCGCCACCTCTTCAAAACGAGCGAGAAGCCAAGCGTTCTGCTCTTCGCGCGTAAGGTGAGAGTTGTCAAGGACAAGGGCATCAGCGGCTTGACGGAGTGGGTTCAGCGCGCGATGAGAGTCAATATAGTCACGCTCACGGACGTTGGCGAGGATATCTTCGTAAGCTGCGGGCATTCCTTTGGCACGAAGTTCATCGTACCGGCGTTGAGCACGCACCTCGGCCGAGGCTGTGACAAAGATTTTGAGTTCAGCATCGGGAAAGACGGCAGTACCGATGTCGCGCCCATCCATCACAATGCCCTTGGTGCGCCCCATGGCCTGTTGCAGAGCCGTCATGGCCTCACGCACAAAAGGGAGGGCAGAAACAGGACTGACACGCTGACTCACTTCGAGCGAGCGAATATCTTTCTCCACGCACGCACCATTGAGGAAAGTGAGGGGTAAACGCGTGTCGGGATCGAGGCGGAAGCTCACCTCAATCTCTGGCATGAGGCGTTGTAACTCAGCCTCGTCAAGTTTGCCTTCAGCATCGAACAGGCCACGGTGGAGCGCAAAGAGAGTTACAGCGCGGTACATTGCACCGCTGTCTACATAGATGTAGCCCACAGTCTGGGCAAGCTGCTTGGCCATCGTGCTCTTGCCACAGGAACTGTGGCCATCGATGGCGACAATGATGTGAGTCATAGCGTTTTATGGGAAAATAAGAGAGAAGAGCCGGCAGGACGTCATCGCTTACCACGCAGGTGAATGAGGGGCACCATCATCTCTTCCATGGATAACCCACCGTGCTGGAATGTATCGCGATAATACTGTACGTAGTAATTATAGTTGTTCGGATAAGCGAAGAAGCGCGATCCCATGGCAAAGATATAAGCCGTAGAGAGATTGGGGGCGGGAAGGAGAAACCGCTTCGGATCCTTCATCTCCATCACCTCTCGTGCAGGATAACCCAGATTTTTGCCCAATTTGTAGCGAAGGTTGGTATTGACGTTGCGGTCACCCACAACCTTCGTGGGTTGTTCAACACGGATGGATCCATGGTCGGTGGTGAGGATAATCTCTACCTCCTCGGCAGCAAGCCTCCGGAACAGCTCACGCATACCGGTATGCCGGAACCAAGAGAGGGTGATCGAACGGTAAGCGGCCTCGTCCGAAGCCAGTTCGCGCACCATTCGGCTCTCCGTCCGTGCATGGGAGAGGATGTCAATAAAGTTGATCACCAAGACATTGAGCGCATGCTGACGGAGAGTTGCGAAGTTTCCCAGAAGACGGTCGATGGCGGCCGAGTCGTTGAGTTTGTGGTACGAGAGGCTCTCACGACGGCGAAAACGTTCGAGCTGACGCTGAATCAAGGTCTCTTCGTTAAGGTTTTTTCCCTCATCCTCGTCTTCTTCTACCCAAAGGTCGGGATACTGCTGCTTGATATGGAGTGGCATCATACCAGCGAAGATGGCATTGCGCGCATACTGTGTCGAGGTAGGGAGGATGGCAAAGGCGAGTTGCTCATCAATATTGAACTCCGTAGCCAGTTCGCGAGCCAGGACGCGCCACTGATCGTAGCGGAAATTATCAAACACAAGAAAGACGACCCGCTTCCCCGCACTGAGATGGGGAAAGACGGCACGCTTCAGCACATCGGGTGAGAGGACAGGTCGGCCTTCTGCATCAGGTTGTTGCACCCAGGTCTCATAGTTCCGGCGTACGAATTTAGCAAAGGCCAAGTTCGCCTCCTCCTTCTGATGACGAAGCATGTCGATCATCGTAGAGTCAGCACCCTCTTCGAGTTGTAGCTCCCAGCCTACCAAACGGCGGTAAAGAGCCACCCAATCCTCTGCTGCGTTGGCCTCATCGGTCATTCGGGCGATTTGGGCAAACTCTTGCCGATAGCCCGTCTCTGTGTGTTCCTGCACGATTTCCCGCCGATGGATGTTCTTTTTCAGCGTCAGGAGGATCTGCATCGGATTGACGGGTTTAAGGAGGTAGTCGGCAATCTGTGCACCGATGGCCTGATTCATCAGATCTTCAGCCTCATTCTTCGTTACCATCACTACGGGAAGGTGAGGGTGGAGCTCCTTGATCGCGCTGAGGGTTTCGAGCCCTGAAAGACCAGGCATATTCTCATCAAGGAGCACAAGGTCAAAGTCCTCCGCGCGACAACAGTCGATAGCATCGCGACCGTTGGAGACGGTGACCACGGTATAGCCGCGCTTTTCGAGGAAGATGCAATGCGCTTTAAGCAGATCGATCTCATCATCGACCCAAAGGAGGCGTGCTGTCATGAGGTTGTATCGTTATTTTTTGTCTTCGAACGCCGCATCGGACGAAACACCCGTATGGCGGTCGATGTTAAGATTGAACGCGCTGCGTACAAACGCCCCAAAGTTGGCTTGGACAGGTGCATAGAGTTTGCTGGAAGCCACGTGCTCGTAATTGAGGATGCGAAGGGTAGACATAGCCGTCAACATGCAACCGAGGAGCAGAAAAAACTTGATGAAGCTCACCACTGCGCCGAGTGCGCTATTTACCATGCCAAGAGAGAGGCTCTTGATGGCTTTGGTAAGCATATTGGCCACGAGCCCCAAGACAATGGGTGCGGCCACCCAGAGGATAAGGAAAGCGATGACAGAAGTAATGATATTCGTCTGCGAACCCGTTACACCGAGATAACTGCCAAACGTCTTGTAGATGGTGGCAGCAAGAAAGAGTCCCACGAGATAACCTCCCGTAGAGATGAGTTCTTTGATAAAACCGTTCTGCCAGCCCGAATAAAGAGACCAGACAATGACAATAAGGATGAAAGCATCAAGCATAGGAATAATATTGGAGAGAGAATGAGGAGGCCTATCGCCCCCTTATTGAATGAGCAGGACAATCATTTTGAGCGCAAAGTCAAAGAACACCATCCTGGGATTGACGTTCTGCTCAATGTCGCGCTGCGCCAAGGCAAGTTCTTCGTTGATTCCGATGACATTGCGCTCATTGATAAAGCGTGCAAAGTTGGCGGAAAACTGTTCTTCGCGCTCCGAAAGGAAATTGAGCGAAGGCTGACGGAAGTTGTAGATAAAATTCTCCCGAACGAGCCGGAGGGCATAAGCCAAGAAGTCTTTTTGACGTTCGCGCCCCCAAGAGGCCATTTGCTCACTCCATGCGTGCATCTCTTTGATGTCTCGGAGGTAGCATTTGCGCATGAGGAGCATAAACATGTCCAGGAACTCGCGCTCCTCATTGTTGGCGGTGATGTATCGCAGAGCGCGAGTGTAGCTTCCTGCCGCCAAATGTGCCACGCGTTGGGCAGCCACCAGGTCAAGTCCGCGCTCACGTTGCAGAGCCTCGGCGATATCGGCCTCGGCGAGTGGAGGGAGGTCGATGCGCTGGGTGCGCGAAAGGATGGTAGGAAGGAGGCGTTCAGGGCGTTGGGCACAGAGGAGAAAAAGAGTCTGGCGCGGAGGCTCTTCGAGGAGTTTAAGAATCTTGTTCGCACAATCCTCGTGCATCAGTTCGGGCAACCAGATAATCACCACCTTATAGCTCCCTTGTGCGGACACCAAGCTCACCTTGCGAAGCAGTTCATCGCTCTCAGCAGAATAAATGATGGGCTGTTGGTTTTCGATACCCATTCGCTCCCCCCACATAGCGAGGTCAAAGTAGGGGCTTTCGACGAGCAACTCACGCCACTCCCTCAACCAGAGATCGCTCACCACAGCCGTGGTAGCACTCGCCCCCTTCGGACGAATCACAGGGAAGGAGAAATGAAGATCCGGATGCACCAACCCTTTCGTCATCGCGCAGGCGGAGCAATGGCCACAAGCCTTCATGGTCTCATGCTCCCCTTCGGGCTGTCGACAGAGTACGAGGCGTGCAAAATCAAGTGCTACGGCCAAGACACCGCAGCCTTCCGGCCCTGCCAGTAGCAAAGCATGGGGGATGCGGCCTTCAACCCAGAGCTTGCGCAAGTGGGTCATCACGGCGTGTTGTGCGATAGGAGGTGACATGGGTTATTTGATAAATCTGCAACGCATCAATAAATCTGCGGTGCGATCCGGGCAATGCTTTCCACCGCACTCACTGTGTAGAAGTGGAGGGACGGCACATCGTGGGCTATGAGGTCTCGACATTGGGTGACCGCCCACTCCACACCCACCTCAGCCACCTCAGCATCGGTGCGGCATTGAAGGAGGGCATTGGCCAACGGCTCCGGAAAATCACAGCGGAAGGTCTTCGGAACGAGGGTGATCTGCGAGAGTTTGGTGAGCGGCTTGATACCGGGAATGATGGGCACAGTGATGCCCTCGGCGCGGCAACGATCTACGAAGCGGTAGTAGGCCGCATTGTCGTAAAAAATTTGGGTAACACCGTATTCCGCTCCAAGCTCCACTTTGCGGCGAAACATTTGGAAGTCGCTTTCGAGATTCGGAGCCTCCTCATGCTTCTCAGGATAACAAGCCACACCGTAGGAAAAGGGGCGTCCAGGCGATTTGATGGGCGTACCGTCCACAAACATGCCCGCATTGAAGGCATTGACCTGCGCCTGCAGTTCGGTGGTGTGGGCATGGCCACCTTCTTCTGCGCGAAACATCGCCTCCTCACGCGCCTTATCGCCACGGAGAAGAAGGAGGTTCTCGATGCCGAGAATCTGCATGTCGATCAACTGGTATTCCGTATCTTCGCACGTGTATCCGGAACAGAGGATGTGGGGCACGAGAGGAATACCGTACTCTCGTTGCAAAGCTGCTGCCACGGCCACCGTGCCAGGACGACGGCGCGTGCGCAGACGCTCCATCAGGCCACCGCCGGCATCACGGTAAACATACTCGGAGCGGTGGGTGGTGATGTTGATGTACTTGGGCGCGAACTCCCGAAGTCGCTCCACGGTGCGACGCAGGCCATCGATACCATTGCCTTTGAGGGGAGGAAGAACTTCGAAGGAGAAGGCGGTGCCTGAGGATTGGATAAGTTGGGGTATTGTCATATTATAGTGCGGTGAAAACCCCACTTTCTGAGTTTGTGCCTACAAATTTACGCATTTTCCGTCAACCACCCGAACCCTGTCCCGAAAAACTGTTTCTGCCCTCTCCTCCGCTGTCACGGGAGAGAGAACACAACTTAGAGACAGCGGGGAGTATCAGCGATGAATACCAGTGAGCGGAGCAGAGAGACGCGGCAGGAACCGGCGGAGCAGGGCAAAAACCGTCAGACAGCAAATCACGGTGAGGGCAGGAAGCAAGAAGTAGCGCAGCAGCGGTGTGCAACCCGTTGCGCCGGGCAGTAGCTCCTTCAACCCGGCGTCTACCCACTCAAGCACCCCCACGGTGTGCGCGGCAAAGAGAAAAAAACTGGACGAAGCCAAGAAGCGCGTACAATCCGAAGGGACTCTTACTTCCCTTTCACCTGCAAGGGCAATGAGTGCCCCCATACCGAGGAAGAGGGTGAAGGGCAGAAGAAGCTGCTCCACCATCGGCGGCATATAGCCTCGTGTCAAGAACTGAACGGTCAGGAGGAGCGGTGTGGCAGCATATAGCCATCCGCGCACGGGACGCACTACACGCAAAAGGTCGATGCCATGAAGGGCTGCGGTCATCCCGAGGAGAAACATCAATCCGCACTTCCCACCGGAAAGTCCACCTATATAGGGCCAGGCGCGCGCCACATAAAGGAAGAGCAAGAAGACGAGCGTACTCACGGCACGTGCCGGCCGACGCATCCACAGGGCAAGGAAGGGTGCGAAGAGCACCATTACCATCAAGTCGCGAACAAACCACAGCGGCACATCAATCGGTGCTGTGAGGTGCCCAAGGGGAATGCCTAAAGCACCCACCACATCACGCCCGATATCATGACTTCCCCAAAAGATATTCCACCCTCCGGCACGCTGCCAGCGCAGCGGAAAGCTGTCCCAGTCGTGTCGTCCCCAGTAGAGAAGGAAGCGGAGGACGTTCCACACAAGATAGGGGACAAGAAGAGTAGAAACACGCCGCCGCCATTTCGTCCTATAGTTTTCCCAAGTGGGGAGTGCTGTCGCTGAACTTCCACGAAAGAAAAGGAATCCGGAGATGCAGAAAAACAACGGGACAGCAAACGTGGGGAGTGCACCCGAGCACCACCACCTCAGGACATCAAGCAAGGAAAAGTCAGAGGCGTGCGCCGGAAGTGGCGCACGCCCCATGCTGTGGATGAACACCACCGCCACGGCGAGGGGAAACCGCAGGCGGGTGATGTAGTGGGTAGAAGGAAGATTCGACAGCATCATTTCGTGATTTCCAACAGATGGCGCACCGCAGCTTCGAGTTGGCGATCGACTCCGGCCATCTCTTCTTCGGGAGTGTTGTAGACCACAATATCAGGCGTGAGGAGGGTATTCTCCCCATACACGCCCTGCATATTACGCACGCCCACTTGAGGGATGCCGAACACGAGACTCGGATCCAACTGCCGTTCCCACCAAACGGCGGTCATCGTGCCAGGGATCGGTGCACCGACAATCTTTCCGAGACCAAGATCACGGTAGATGACGGGAAATCCCGAGGCATTACTATAATTGTCCTCACAGACGAGGAGGCACGAAGGTTTCGTCCATTTGGTAAAGGGATCGGAACCGATATACTGCTCCCGGGGTACATATTGCGAATATTCGCGGCCGGAGAGGAGGGTGATAAGGTCATCGTGCAACCATCCACCACCATTGTGGCGCGTATCAACAATGACGGCTACCTTTCGGCGGTTGGTGTCGGAAAGGAGGGTGCTGTACACCTCACGGAAACTGGGGCTATCCATCCCTTCTACATGCACATATGCCAAGCGACCGCCCGAAAGGCTGTCCACCATCTCTCGGTTACGCTTCACCCAACGCTTATAGAGCAGTGCGTCCTGTTCGTCCTGACTGATGGGGCGCACCTCAGTATTGAAGCGTTTGCCCGCCGATGGATCGAACACGCTGAGCCGCACCTTTCGCCCCACCTTGCCTGCGAGGAGCGGGAAATAGTCGCTCCCGGCAGCAATCGTCTCGCCATCGATGGCTTCAATAATACAACCCGGACGAATACCCGTAGGGCGGACAGCGAGCGGCCCACGCGCCACGATTTCCTTCACCTTCAATCCTGCGCCATGATGCCCCTCATCGAAGAAGGCACCGAGAGCCGCAGTAGGCTGTGCCGACTTAGGGGCGGAATAACGTGCTCCTGTGTGCGAGGCATTAAGCTCGCCGAGCATTTCACTGAGCAGCTCAGCAAAGTCATAATTGTTGTCGATCGAGGGCAAGAAACGACGATAGCTATCACGATAAAAAGCCCAATCGACACCGTGAAGGTCGGTGCGGTAGAACTTGTCCTTCACCTGCTGCCAGGCGTGATCGAAAATATAGGTGCGCTCCTCGGCAGGACGGTAATCAAAATCGGCCGAGAACTTCACCTCCTCTGCCGTGCCGGTCTTCGTATTGACCTTGCGAATGCTGCTGCCAGCGAGGAAAAGGTTTTCACCTTTCTTATCGAGAATCATTCCGCCGCCAGCGTGCTTCATCACGATGCGTGTCTTTCTCTCTTTCAGATCCTGTTCCCAGAGATCGTAGTCGCCCTCGAAGCGTGCCTGATAGAGGAGCCTATCGCCCTTGGGGGTGAGAACACCTTCGCCCAGACGCGAGGAGTTGGGCGTAAGGCGCACGATGCGGTCGAAGCGGTGGTCAAGATCGAGGATGAGGGGTTTGATCTTATCAGAATCCTCAGCTTTAGCTTTCGCCTTTGTCGCCTTTTTGCCGTCCTTCTTCACCGGATCGACAACAGGTTTTGCTGCTTGGGCGGAATCGGCTAGTGCAAGATCCTCCTTACTCATGAGAAAACGTTCGTAAGCTTCGAGGTCAAAGAACATGAGATAATAGTCATTTTCTGTGCCCCAACTGCCATGACTGCGATAGCCTGCACGGTCGCTCATCCAGAGCATGGCCTTTCCACCGAGCACCCACTTGGGGTTCTGGTCGCTATATCCACTCTCCGTAAGATTAACGATCGGCTTCTGACCCGATGCATCAACAAGAGCAATGTCTCGGTTGTTCCAACCTCCATGACCTATATAACTACTGAGCAGATAACGGCTGTCAGGACTCCATGCAAACTGCTGATCGCCATCGGCATAAGAATACTCGTAACGCCCCTCCATCACCGTACGGACAAGGCGCGATTGAAGGTTGAGAATCCGAAGCGTAGTACGGTTTTCGAGGAATGCCACTTCCTTACCATCAGGACTCACCTTCGGCTGGAACGAGGCTGAATCACTCTTCACAAGCTGCTCCTCGCGCACCTCGGTGGCGTAAGTAAAGCGTGGTTCACCTGCTTTAACCAGTACACTGCGGTAGATCTGCCAGCACCCATTGCGCTCCGAGGCGTAGACCAGGCTGCGTCCATCGGGAGCAAAGTCGAGGTCTCGTTCCTGCTCGGGCGTATTGGTAATGCGGCGCGTAGTAGGATACTCTACGGATGTGGTGTAAACATCGTCATGAAGGATAAAAGCCACCTCTTTCTCGTCGGGCGAGAGGGCGATTTCCGATGCCCCGCTGCCCCGCACCTGACGAACGAGGTCGCGAGCGGTGCGATCCGTCACGATACGGATAGACACACGTTGCGGTGTCTGTCCTGGCTGAAGCGTGTAGATTCCGCCATCCCAGCCGTAGCAGAGGATGCCGTTGTCGGCAGCGGTAAGGAAACGTACGGGGTGCTGCCGGTGGTGGGTAAGAAGGGTACCGGCCGCAGAGGGTGCGGCGTCGAGGGTGCGTTGCGCCACATTGAACGTGCCGTCCTGCTCCGTTAGATAAAACACCGTTTTCCCATCACGGCTCCACACCGGAGTACGATCTTCGCCCGCAAACTCCGTGAGCTTCCGGTGACGCATCACCCCCTGTGCATCAGGAGCACAGAGCCAGAGATCACGCGCAATGCTCGATGTATGATGCTTACGCCAAGGATCTTCATAACCCTTCTTGTCATGGTAGACGTATGCTGTGCCATCGGGTGACCAGCGCAGATCCTCCATCGTATGGGAAGAGAAGAAAATGGGACGCCCACCATGAACGCTCACCTCATACACTTGAGGAAAGGTGTGATCTGCCGGAAGCAACGATGATGTGGTGGGCATCAGAGCGGTGGTAAACACCACACGGTCGTTACCGTGAAAGGCCATCGGAACTTCCGACCCACTATGGGTGGTGAGCCTTTTGGGTGTTCCACCCTCGCGATCGATCAACCACACATCCATACTCCCTTCACGATCAGAGGAAAAGGCGATGCGACGACTGTCCGGACTCCACACCGGGCGGCTATCATAGGCAGCATGGGTGGTGAGTTGCTGGGCGCGCCCACCTTGGGCAGGCACAGAAAAGAGATTGCCCTGATAGGTGAAGGCGATGGTCGTTCCATCGGGCGAGAGAGCGGGATAGCGCAGCCAGAGGGAATCAGAGGTTTGGAACAACGAAGCAGCCTGCGCCATCGCAGTACCACTCCACAAAACAGTGGAAACAAAGAGGGGGAAGAATGTATGTTTCATCGGCTAAAAGTTGGGCTTTGCGATCAATCCAGCCCTTGCGCCATAAGCTTTTCGCGCATGCGGAAGAGGTGAGAGATCTGCGGAGAGTAGGTGGTGTTTTCGCGGTTCAGCTCGGTCATCTCGATGTATTTCTGCACCGTCTCGGGCAGATTAGGGATGTTCATCCCGGGAAGGAAGGGCATCGATGCGGGCAGGCGATCCATACGTGCCCTGAACCACGCAAGCAGTTCATCGATCGCTGCGGGATCGTGCAGCGTCTGACTGGTTTTTCTAGCCATAGGTTCTTGAGTTTATTGCCGCAAAGTTACGCATTTTTGAGAGATAAGTAAGTGCCCAACAAGAATTGACCTTAGAATTAATCTCTATTTCCAACCCTTGCCGGCGTGCAGGAGTAATATCTCAAGACACATAGCCATAAGCAGTGGCAGAAAAGAGATACATAGAGTATGACAAATCCTCAAAATTCCCCTACGACTCCATCAAATTCGTTTAATCCCGAACATCTATCCATGTTTGTATAAAGAGCGGTAAAGGGATCGCTTGCTTAGCATAAAAAACACCGAAGTGCATTTGGAGGATTGAGGAGAATGCCGTAATTTTGCAGAGTTGATATGTCAATCTTTGTGCAACCGCACGTGCGGTCTCTCCTTACGTTTTGTCTATGAAATCCAACAGTTTCTCCTTTATTTGTGCCTGTCTGCATTGGGTGTTCCTCGGCCTCTTCCTCGGAACGGAAATCAATGTAGCTGCACAGACGGTGCAGAAGACCGCAGACGAGAGCAGCCCTCTGGCAGTGTTGTACCGCCGTTGGGGGCATCCTGATGGGGAGGCAGGGTTGTCACAAGGCGTTTCAGCAGCCTATATAGCCCGTGTGGGTGACATTCTCATGATGGCCGGTGGCTGCAATTTCCCCGATCAGCCGGCAGCAGAGGGAGGGAAGAAACGATTCTACCGCGGCGTTTATGCAGCGCAGGTCGGTGAACGCGGATCGCTCCGCTGGCGGTGCATCGGACAGCTCCCCCAAGCTTCGGCCTACGGAGTGGCCGTGGCCGATGGTGAGAGCATGCTCTGCGCCGGCGGTCAATCTGAACACGGTGCACACACCACAGTATTCCGCCTGACTCCAATAGCCGACAGTCTATGCATTGAGCACCTTCCCGACCTTCCCATTCCGATGGACAATATGGCTGGTGCACTCGTGGGGCGAAAATGGATCGTAGCGGGCGGAATGCAAAACGGTGTGCCCGGAAAATGCGCCTTCTCCCTTGACCTCGATCACCCCGAGCAGGCATGGACACAACTTCCCGACTTCCCCGGCAGACCTCGCGTGCAACCGGTGGCCGCAGCATGGGGAAGCAGCTTCGCTCTCTGGGGCGGATTCTCGCCAAAGACAGTGCACGACACCGCCACCGTGGCCACAGAGGGTCTCTGTTATGACTTCATACACCGACGATGGTCGTCACTCCCTCCACCCCTCGACCTCGAAGGGCGACCTCTGGCAGCAGCTGGTGCAGCAGCAATAAACTTAACCGATGGGAGTGTACTCCTTCTGGGCGGCGTGAACACAGACGTTTTCCTCCGTGCCCTCAATCACCCCACGCCCGACTACCTGAGACATCCCACTGCCTGGTATCGTTTCAACCCCCTCATCCTCCGCTTTGCCCACCACCGCTGGACAGTGATCGCACAATCCGAGCGCACAGCGCGAGCGGGAAGTGCACTCACCAGTGAGCCGAAGCGACTGTGGATATTGGGTGGAGAGCTTCGCCCGGGTGTGCGCACGCCGGAAATCTACGAAGGATATCTAAACTGATTGTTCAGCCCTTATTGTATTTCAAACCTTATTATGCAAAATCAAAAACTCTATCCTTGGCTCGTTGTCGCCCTTCTCTGGGTGGTGGCTCTTCTCAACTACATGGATCGGCAGATGCTCTCCACGATGCAAGAGGCGATGAAAGTCGACATCACCGAACTAAACAAGGCGGAAGCCTTCGGCGCGCTGATGGCTGTATTTCTCTGGATCTACGGCCTGGTCAGCCCCTTTGCCGGCGTGATCGCCGACCGCGTGAGCCGCAAGTGGCTCATCGTGGGCAGCCTCTTCGTATGGTCGGCTGTAACCTTTCTGATGGGTTATGCCGAAACCTTCCAGCAACTTTACTGGCTTCGCGCCACAATGGGCGTAAGCGAAGCCCTCTATATCCCCTCAGCACTCTCCCTGATTGCCGACTGGCACGAAGGACGCTCCCGTTCGCTGGCTATAGGTCTGCACATGACGGGGCTCTATGTCGGTCAGGCAGTAGGTGGTTTCGGAGCAACGCTGGCCGCCGCCTTCTCCTGGCACACCGCATTTCACAGTTTCGGGCTTCTTGGCATGATCTATTCCATCATCTTGATCATCCTTCTTTATGAGAAAAAGGTAAAACCCTCCCCTGACGAGCCCACCAAGCCCCTGACGGCTGAACCGCGCAAATCGCTTTTCCAAGGTTTGGGAGTCGTGGCCTCCAACTGGGCGTTCTGGATCATCCTGTTCTATTTTGCGGCTCCCAGTCTGCCTGGATGGGCCACGAAGAACTGGCTTCCCACGCTCTTTTCCGAAAACCTCGGTATTCCAATGTCCGAAGCCGGACCGTTGTGCACCATCACCATCGCCATCTCTTCGTTCATCGGCGTCATTGTGGGAGGGCTCCTTTCCGACCGTTGGGTGCAATGTAACCTCCGCGGCCGCATCTACACGAGCGCTATCGGCCTGAGCCTCACCATCCCTTCCCTCCTCCTCCTCGGTTTTGGGCACAGCGTGCCGGCCATGGTAGGTGCAGGACTGCTCTTTGGAGTAGGCTACGGAATGTTTGACGCCAACAACATGCCCATCCTCTGCCAGTTCGTCTCGGCAAAGTACCGCGCCACGGCCTATGGTATCATGAACATGATGGGGGTCTTCGCCGGTGCTGCCGTAACCCAGGTGCTGGGTTCGTGGAGTGATGGCGGCGACTTAGGTTATGGACTCGCACAGCTCAGTGCCGTCGTGGCCGCCGCCGTACTTTTGCTCCTCTCCACCCTGCGTCCGCATACGGACAATGTGGAGTAAACACTATTCGCCCACACCTATCGTCACCTGCTATATTTATATATAGTAACCACACATCCTACCTCAATACTCTTCACATTATGGAAAAGATCATTGGACTCATCAACGCACCCTTCACGCCCTTTGACGCCGAAGGCAATGTCAATCTCGACCCCATCGCAGCCTATGCTGCCATGTTACAGAAGAACGGACTGAAAGGCGTGTTCATCAACGGCTCCTCTGGCGAGGGCTACATGCTCACTCCCGAAGAACGTATGCTGTTGGCCGAGAAATGGGTGTCCGTAGCTCCCGAAGGCTTTAAGGTCATCGTCCACGTGGGCAGCTGCTGCCTCCGTGAGAGTGCACGCCTCGCCGCCCACGCCCAGCAGATCGGAGCCTGGGGCATCGGGGCAATGGCTCCTCCCTTCCCCAAGATCGGCCGCATCGAAGAGTTGGTGAAGTACTGTGAGGCCATCGCCACCGCAGCTCCCGAACTTCCGTTCTACTACTACCACATCCCCGCCTTCAACGGTGCGTTCCTCCCCATGCTTGACCTGCTCAAAGCGGTTGATGGCCGCATTCCCAACTTTGCGGGCATCAAGTACACCTTCGAGAGCCTCTACGAGTACAACCAGTGCCGCCTCTATGCTGATGGCAAGTACGACATGCTCCATGGCCAGGACGAAACCATCCTCCCTTCCCTCGCACAAGGTGGCGCGCAGGGCGGCATCGGCGGTACGACCAACTACAACGGGCGCGAACTCGTGGGCATCATCGAGGCTTGGCAGCAAGGCGACCTGGCCACGGCACAGGAGAAGCAGAACTTCTCGCAGGCTGTGATCAACGTCATTGCTCGCCACCGCGGCAACATCGTGGCTGGCAAGCGCATCATGAAACTCATCGGATTTGACCTCGGGCCTAACCGTGTACCCTTCCAAAATCTTACCGATGCCGAAGAGCAGGCCATCCGTGAGGAATTGGAAACTATCGGATTCTTCGCGCGCTGCAACAAAGCATAAGTCGGGCGTTCTGCATGAAGGGGGCAGTCGATGGATACGTCAGACTGACGAAACATCGGGGCAACATTCTACCATTTATACCCCAATTCGGTTTAAGCACGGCTTTTTATTGGCAAGTCAATAGGGCACACTCCCCCTTTCGACCTACTTCATAGGCCGAAGAGAAATTGTTTCACGAAGTGCATCTTTAGAACAAAGTCAGCTGCTTGGTGCTACTC
>JBHAFF010000036.1:0-63698 GCA_041855985.1 Alloprevotella sp. | reverse complement strand
TCTATAGAGCATAAGGGAAAGAGTATCCTCACGTACTACACAGGAGGTCCACTATACAATTGTGGTAATATCACGCTATATACAGACGAGTCCCGCTTCCTGCAGATCCCGCTCGACGACAAGAGCTTTGCGCTTTGCTTTGGGGGTTGGATTTTTGACCAAGATGAAGCTCCCGAGCTGGTGATTGTCGTGGTGTCGGAGGGTAAGGCCAAGATCGTTTATGACAACTATGCCTTCGCTTACAAGTACACTCCTGCACCCGCCTTTTCCATTGATTTTGTGGACGATTGGTCCGGCATGGGTGAAGACCCCGATCTCTACAAAAAGCCTTCCTTCTTGCTCGGCCGCACGAAACACAAGATTTGGCGTGAGGGCAATGTCCTCAAATACAAATCCTGGAAGTGACTTTCTCCGGCCGTCCCGTGGCAGGGAAGAGGCTCTGCCACAGCACTTTTCTTCCGTTCATGAATGAAGCATTAGTAAAACTTCAACCGCTTAAGGTTACACTCAGCGGAGTATTGTTGCATCTGCTCTGCTTCCTCCTCTTTGGAGCAGGTTATGTAGAATCGTATCTTCCTAATGGATGTACCTATGTGGCTGGCGTAACAGGAGTTACTGCTATAGTATATGGTGCGATACTTTTGGGTCAGCGCAAAAAGACTTCCCAACTATCTATTGTAGATGCTGCTTTTGTACTTTACATCGGTTATACGCTCATCAATCTGCATGGTGCATTTGAGCTGGGATATGGCATCAAAGCTATTTCTTTGGTCGGCGTTTGGTGGTGCATGCGCCAATTTCCTCAAATCTCTTGGACTACCATTGCTCTCTGGGCGGTAGTGAGCGGAATGTTACAGACAGCTATTGGGATATTACAAAGCTGCGGCGTACTACCGAGTAATCACTCTATATTTCCTGTCACGGGGACATTCAGCAACCCAGGGATCTGGGGCGGATATTTAGCCATCATGCTATCATTGTCGCTGCCAAGCATGTTGAAGATGGAAGGAACAAACAAGCTCTTCATGAGAGTTGGAAATGCTGTTATAGTTGTTGGTCTGGTTCTGTCTAACTCTCGTGCAGCGTGGTTGGCCGTGGTCGCGGCGAGTGTTGTTCTACTGCTGCTGCATCAGCGCAAGGAACTGATGAAATGCAGCGTAGTAAGTTTGTTTGTTGTGACACCGTTGCTCGGAGTGGGGCTGTACTTCTTACGCCCTGCTTCTGCAGAAGCACGATGGCTGATTTGGCAAGTAGGTGCAAAGATGTTTGCCCAATCTCCAATGTGGGGTGGAGGAACAGGAAGTTTTTCCGCGAATTATATGATGAGTCAAGCGGAATATCTGCGCACTGCTCCGATGGAGGTGCAGCGCATGGCAGATGACAACCTACTGACTTTCAATGAGGTACTGCTGATACTCTGCGAACAAGGTATAGTTGGTCTGCTGTTACTCTGTGGATTGCTTGCTCTGATCCTTCGGGCATTGCCCAAATACTCCACTAAAAATGAGCGCATACAGCTTTTGCTTCCTCTCACCACGATATTTGTCTTCTCACTCTTCTCTTATACGTCCAGTATTTGGGCACTGCTCGTCTTTATATCGCTGATGATGGCTGGCGTCCCTGCATCTTCTGTTGTAAGCTGTCGTCTTCGTTTTCCCTGTATCGGAGCATCAATATTCGCTAGTTGTCTGTTGTCTTTGGGATTATTCTACATCTGTCAATCGCATATCTGGATAAATCAATATGCAGATTTTCAACGTAATGCTCCCTGCTCAGCTGCCATAGATGCAACCATCCGACATGATGCATTCCTCTCCACCCGAATGTGTGAAGCCGCGTGGCTCATTGGCGATGGGCAAACACTGCTACAATATGCACCTGCTCTGGAAAATTACAAACAGACGGCACAATGGAAGATGCGACTTGGTGAATGTTATGAAGAAGTGGGAGATGTACAAAAATCCCTGGCCTATTATCGCACGGCGCACTGCATGATGCCAGGTCTGACCGGTCCGCTTTTTGCCGAATTTATGCTGTGGAGAAAAATAGATGAACCGAAAAATGCAAGAAGAATAGCTCAACAAATAGTTCGTCATTCTCCTAAAATCGTCAATGAACACACTCGTAAAATGAAACATTATGCAAGGGAATATCTATATGCTCAAGAATAAATTCAGAGGCTTGCTAATTTACGTAATGGGGGTTTCCATGTTTTCTATAGCCTTTGCTCAAAAGGCTCCGTCACTGCCCTCAAAAGTGGAAGCTGCCATTGCACGATCTCCGTTTCCCCAAGAAGACTGGCTACAGTTGTTCAACGAATACAAAAAGAACAACCTGGAAAAATATGAGGCGGCTTGCTTCTTGCTCGCCAATGCTCCGTTACACCATCAGGCTTATTTGGTGGAAGCGGTGGATACCGCTATGTTGCGATGGTTGAAAGCCGCGGATGTACAATACTATGATTTAGTGCAACATCGCAATGACACGGCTTTGTTCAATACTCATTTCAATGTTAACATTTTGGCAAAGGCTGATCAGGCTTACAGAAAAGCGACAGAGGCAAAGCAATTCAATGCACCACAAGTGAAGTTTGGAGCATATAACGATATGAGCTTGCTTTCTCCTGCTTTCATTCGACAACAAATAGAGCATGCCTTTACGGTGAGGGGGCGCAATCCTTTTGCTCAAAGACTTAGTTTTCATGATTTTCTTCATTACATCTTACCTTATAGATCTATGGAGAACACTGCTGTCGAAGCCGCTTCTTCCTATGCCGATGTCTATGAGAAATATCTTCATGCTGACACTGCGCGGACCATTCACAACGTGATATGGAGATACAATTTAACAGCTAAGCGGTTGCGCTACTGGGGAGGCTCTTATCCTTTCAGACACCCCGCCGGTGCTTGCGAAATCTACTTTCTCGGCGATGATAACTGCGCCAGCACAGTGGAGCGTGCTGCACTCAACTTGCGCGCTTGCGGCATCCCGGTTGCGGTAGAATACAACATTGCTTACAAAATATGGGAAGGGCGTCATTTCCATTTAGCCGTCCCCACGCAGAAAGGTTGGGAGACCTTTAATCCCGAAGAGAGTTTGCCGGAGCATCGCCACAAGGGGTTCAAAGCTGCGCTTAATGTTTATCGTCTGCAATTTGCCCAACAAAACAATAATCCTTTTTCACTCCGCAACGGAGGTGAACCTATTCCAGAGTCATTATCCTCACCTTTCATAGAAGATGTGACGCAAAATGTGGCATCGACCCTCAAACTCACCTTGCCTTTCAAAGAAAAGACAACACACAGGTTGGCATACCTGGGGTCGTTTCGCGTTTCTGACTACGGATTGCTCCCCGTGACTTGGGGCGTCATTGACCAAAAGAAGCAGCAAGTCACCTTTGAACATGTAGTCCCCGACCATCTTTATTTTCCAATTTACTTAGATGAAGAGGGTGAGGCACAGAGCTTCGCAGATCCTTTCTACATCAAAGCTGATGGATCCCAACAGGGGTATATGCTACACTCCTACATTCCTGGCAGACAAGCTCCCGTTATTGGGCAATTAGAGCGCACTTTTCCCCGCAAGCCTGAGATGATGGAAGCTGCCCAATGCGCAGTAGGCACCTATGTTATCGCATCGGACGATGAGAAATTCACTAAAGCGGACACCATTGGTCGCATCCTTAAAACACCATCCACAGCATGGGAAGACCTGCCGCTCAGCACAAAACGCGCTTATCGCTATTATCGCGTGTGCGGTAGTCCGCAGCATCCGAAGATTTATCTCGGAGAAATCGCTTTTCTCTCAGACCGGGACACAACTCTATATACGACTGATGCCCCCAATAACCCTCAGCTGACGCCGGAAGAAAACGCGAAATGGAAGCAACTATGGGATGCGCCAATGGAAAAATCTACCTGGAAGGCTGAATATGACGGACTTCCTGATACCGCTCCAGACCGTTGGCCGGACGTGACGCTTAGACTGCAATCCCCTAAAGTGGTGAATAGATTGCGCTATATGGCTAAACATGCCGGCAACACAATAGAAAAAGGACAGACCTACGAGCTGTTAGCTTGGTATAATGGCTATTGGAAGAGGATCGCATCAAACATTGCTGAAGCAAATAGGCTTCAAATGCCAAACCTGCACGAAAATCAACTCTATTGGTTGAGAAACAGAGACAAGAAACAAGAGAGCATGCCCTTCTTCATCAACAAGGATGGGCTACAAATTTTCCCCCAAATCCGACACTAGCTTCCTGTACGGCAGTCTTCACCGTGACGATATGATTTCCTTGTTCGTCACTGCGACCATATGCTGTGCCAATCAGTGTTTTCCTCACTTCCGAAGACTGATTTCCTCTTCTGGAATTGTAGTTCAGCAAGCGACACATACCAATACTGCCTTGTCCCGACTGACCTTCATTCCCCCAAATCCATCAGGCCGTTGATCACGGCATAGATGATGACATCGGAGAGTGAGTGGGCGTTGAGCTTGGTCATGATGTTTTTTCGGTGGGTGACGACGGTGGCTAAGCTGATGTTGAGGTGCTCGGCCACTTCCTTGTTGATGCAGCCTTTGGCCAAAAGTCCCACCACAGCAATCTCACGCGGGGTGAGGATCGGATGGGGAGGGGGATCTGTGGGCGTTTGTGGATGAGAGGGCATGCCATGTGGCGGCCGGTCTGCTGTTCCGAGGGGGGTGGGATGTCCTCCGGTAGAGGCCATGGGGTAGTGTCGGGGCTGGTGAGGGCCGTTGCCGTGCCCATAGGCGTGGAGTTGGAGGAGATCTGTGGTCAGTTCTTGTTCGGAGCGGGCGATGTTGAGGGTGAAGATCCCCGGCATGGGGGGGAGGTTTTCGCCATTGACCAAGACGATGGTACGGAAGGCCTGAGGCCGGAAGAAGGCCGTGTGTTCGAAATAGATGCGTGCGGCCACGAAGAAGTGGGCGAAATGCACGTCCCCCTCTCCCTCTTCGGCCGTGAAGGCGTCGAAAGAGGAGAACACGTGGGGAGTGGCAAAGGGGATGATGCGCCGCAGGATGTGTTGCAATCCCATGCATGCCAGCATGTTGGAGTCGATGATGGCAAGGTGGAGGGAGGGAGACATGGTGTGAGAGGTTGGAAAGGGGAAGCTCGCAGCTCTGGAATATATAGGCGTTTGGCGGTCTGGCCGTCGGCTTCGAACTTCTAATCGCTAAGATTGGGCATCATTCTGGATGTATCTCTCCGGCAAGGGGCAGGGGTCGCCAGCCTTCGCCATAGGCGGCGTGGGCATCGGTGATGACAACGAAGGCGTGGGGATCGACTTCCTGAATCTTGAGCTTGATGGCGGGGATCTCCTTGTTCGACACGACGAGGAAGAGCATGTCCTTGTCGCCTCCCGTGTAGAGTCCGCTGCTCTTGATGCGTGTGGCGGAGCGGTCGAGGGTGGTGAGGATGAAGTCGCGGAGTTCAGTGTTGGGCTGTTGGGAAACGATGAACACGAGCTTGTTGTCCTGTGCGCCGTTGATGACGAAGGCGATGACCTTGGCCGAAACGAAGATGGCGAGGAGGGAGTAGAAGGAGAGGTGCCACGAGGGGGTTGTGGTGCTGGGATCGGCAGTGCCGATGCCCAGTCCGATCACCACGAGGCCGAAGGCCACGACGACGGTGTCGCAGAGGAGGATGCCGTTGGAGAAGCGGAGGCCGGTAAATTTTTGTAGGATCATGGCCACGATGTCTGTGCCTCCGGTGGTGGCCTGCTGGCGCACGACCAAGCCGCAACCCAGCCCGATGATGGCGGCACCCAGGATGGTGGTGAGCATGAGGTGTTGCGTCATGTCGAGCACTCCACCGCAGAGGCGCGAGGGATCGAGGGCGTGCATCGAGGCCTCGTCGGGGTAGGAGAGCCAGGTGAGGAAGTTCATCACCAGTGGGGTGAACAAGGCGGCGAAGATCGTGCGTCCCCCGAGCTTCGTGCCGAGGAGGAGGACGGAGAGGCAGAGGAGGGGTACATCAAACATGTAGCCGAACGTGCCGACTTGGATGGCGGGGAAGAGGTTGTGGAGGACGATGCTCGCACCGTAGACGCCGCCGGGAACGATGTTGTAGGGGTTGATGAAAAACACGAAGCCGGCCGCCATGATGCTGCAGCCCAGCGCGATGGTGAACCACGAAAGCCACCAGTTCAGACGAAGGAGGGGACGAATAGAAAGTGTCATCGTAATTTATAGTGGATAAGAAAGGGGAGAGACAATCAGGGCTAAGGAAAGTCGGAGGATCGGTTGGCGGGCGATGCGGTCAGGGCTTCGGGGCGCGCTTTTCGGGCTGTTCCTTCTTGGGCTTGACCTCCTTGGTGTCGGACTTCTCGGACTTGTTTGCCCCATCCGGCAGGTCTGCTCCCTCTGAGGGGGATTCATCCGGTGAGGCTTGACCATCGGCAAAGCCTTGGGCATAGCCGCGGCGATAGGCATCGGCATAGTTGCGGCGTTGTGCGGCCGTGGGGAAGTGGGAGGACTCATCGTAGGAACAGCGTTCGCAGTCGGACACGCCGTCTTCCACACCGGTGAAGTAGCCATCCTCATAGCCGGCATCAGAAGGAATGCGCAGGTCGGTGGTGATGCTGTCGATCTCGGCGGGTACAACGCTGTCGGGTTCTGTCGGAGGTTCGGACACGGGATCGCTTGTGGTGTCGGGAACTGCCATAGGGCTTCCCGCAGGACGCGGAGCATTCAGCTGCTCCGGCGTGAGGGGCACATCGCTCGACTTTTTGAGGAAGGCAATCAAGCCCACCGCCAAGAGGACGATGAGCACGAAGAGTGAGGCACGGAGCCAGTTGTCGCGGGAATCTGGGCTGGACATAGTGGCAGTGGCGAGTGGGCAGTGATGAAAGTTAGAAGGAGGTCCGGAGGTCTAAAAGTCGTGAAGCGTCTCAACCCATTTTGGGAGCATCAGTCTCTTGGCGTTTTAATATCCCCGCTTCCTGCCTGCATCGATGCGGAGGAAGATGAAGAGGAGGAGGGTGAACCCCCAGAGGGAAGATCCGCCGTAGGAGAAGAAGGGGAGTGGGATGCCGATGACCGGGGCAAGCCCAAGCACCATCCCGATGTTGATGAATAGGTGGAAGAGGAGGATGGAGAGGACGCAGTAGCCGAACACGCGTCCGAACACCGTGGGCTGACGCTCGGCCAGGACGATAAGGCGGAGGATGAGGGCGAGAAACGTGAGTAGCACGCTGCTCGCACCGATGAATCCCTGCTCCTCACCCACGGTGCAGAAGATGAAGTCGGTGTCCTGCTCGGGGACGTAGTCGAGTTTGGTCTGCGTACCGTTCATGAACCCTTTGCCCTGAAGACCGCCCGATCCGATGGCAATCTTCGACTGGTTCACGTTGTAGGAGGCATCGCGGTCTTCCTCCGTGCCGAGCAGCACCTTGATGCGTGTGCGCTGATAGTCTTTGAGCACGTGGTTGAGGGCATAGTCTGAGGCGTAAAGAAACCCCATGCTTCCCATCGAAAAGAGGGAGATGAGAAGGAAGGTGCGCACGCGCTGTCCGATCCACTGAGTGCCGAGATAGGCCACCATGAGCACCGCACCGCCGATCTGCACCCACGACAGGTCGAAAGGTACAAACAGGGCACTCACTGCCCAAGGGAGGGTGTTGAGCAGCAGGCCACCGAGGAAGATGCGCCGCGCATGTTCCGGCTGGCGCGGACAGTAGAGATGGAGCATCCCGACGGTGAAGAGCCAGATGAGCGTCATCACCACATATTCACCCACCGAACCCGTGGTGCCGGGCAGCGGAACCTCTCCCTGGCCGATACCGACGACGAAATAGACGATCGCCGCCACTGCGGTGAAGAGGATGGCACCGGGCATTCCTTCACGATAGAACATGAGGAAGAAGGAGAGGTAGACGAGGGCGGAGCCCGTCTCCTTCTGCAAGACGATGAGGACGAAGGGGAGGAGCACCACGCCTGCGGCACGGAGGAAATTGCGCCGGACGGTGAGGTTAAACCCGTTTTGTCCGATGAGTTTGGCCACCATCAGGGCGGTGGCACACTTGGCGAACTCGGCAGGTTGCAAGGACACGGGACCGAACGAAATCCACGAGCGAGAACCTTTGATGTCGTGGGCAATGAAGGGGGTGATGAGCAGCAGGAGCATCATCAGCCAGTAGAAGAGGTCGGCGAGCATGTCGAAATAATGGTCATCGAACATGAGGAGGGTCACTCCTAAGGCAAAGGAGCACCCGATCCACAGCAGCTGTTTGCCGGCGCGCGAGTCGAAGGTGAGCAGTTCGGCCTGCTCGAAACTGTGGCTCGCTCCACACACACTCACCCAGCCGAAGGCCAGGAGGAAGAGGAAGATGAGCAGTACCCATCCGTCCGCGCGAAAGGCAGGGTTGAGTCGAGAGGGGTTAGCCATTTTAAGGGGTTTGCACTCGGGCGTTAGAGAGATTGACGGGATTGGGAGATAGGGGGCATGGCTGAGGGGAGGCTTTTAGGATTGTTGTCGAGCCATGTTGAAGGTGGGAGGGGGCTGATGCCTGCTGGCTGATGCTTCACCGTGCAGAGTCTCCATACCTGATTCGCCGGCTCTGGAAGAGGGCAGCCCGCTTTTCGGAGGCGGGAGAGAGCTTTCCGTTGAGGTATTGTTCCATGACGAGCGCGCCGATGGGCACGGCGAAGTCGGCACCGAAGCCACCGTTCTCGATGTAGACGGCGATGGCGATCTTGGGGCGGTTCATCGGGGCGAAACCCATGAAGGCGGAATGGTCGTGTCCGCGGTTCTGTGCTGTGCCAGTCTTGCCGCACACCTCCCAGCCCGGGAGATCCGCTCCGCGGCAGGTGCCGCCGAGGACGGCGCGCCGCATCCCTTCTACGGCATAGGCATACCAGCGTGGGGAGACCAGGGTGTGTCGTGGGCGGGTGTAGAGGGTGTCGAGCTGCTCGCCCTGGATGCGGCGGGCGATATGGGGCACGAAGTAGTGGCCACGGTTGGCGATGGTGGCCGCCAGATTGGCGATCTGGAGTGGTGTGGCCGTCACCTCGCCCTGACCGATGGAGATGGAGATGACGGTCAGCGCGTTCCACGAGCGTTTGTAGGCTTTGTCGTAATAGTCGGCATTGGGGATCATCCCGCGGCGTTCGCCCGGAAGGTCAATCCCCAGCTTGTAGCCGAAGCCCATCCGGACCACGTGGTCTTTCCACCGTGTCATCGCCGCTTGGACGGTGGGGTATTTGGTGCGGTTGCCGAAGAGGCGGAGGAGGTTCCAGCAGAAATAGGCGTTGCACGATGTCCCGATGGCAGGAACGAGGGGGGTGGGTGAGGCATGGCCGTGACAACCGAGGTGCAGGCCTTTGTAGTTGAAGCCATGGTGGCAGGGGAAGGCCACTTGTGGGTCGATGCTCCCCTCTTCGAGCCCGAGGAGGGCTTGGGTGATTTTGAAGGTTGACCCCGGGGGATAGGTGCCGCTGATGGCGCGGTTGAGCAAGGGGCGCATAGGGTCGGCCATGAGGGTGCGGTGGTGGCGTCCGCGGTCGCGGCCCACCATGGTCCGGGGGTCGTAGGTCGGGGCGGAGGCGAGGGTGAGGATTTCGCCTGTGGAGGGTTCGATGGCCACGATGGCACCGAGCTTCCCTTCCAAGAGGCGTTCGGCGAGCCGCTGGGTGGCGAGGTCGATGCCGAGGGTGAGGTTGCGCCCTGGGCATGCCGCGCGGTCGAAACGACCCTCTTGATAGCGACCCTTCGTGCGCCCATGGACATCGCGGAGCATGATGCGCACACCCTTTTCACCACGCAGCGAACGCTCGTAGGAACGCTCCACGCCGAGTTTGCCGATAAAGTCGCCGGGGCGGTAGTATTCATCACTGTCCACATCGGCGGGCGACACTTCACCAACATCGCCCAAAAAGTGCGCGCCGAGCCCCGAGGCGTAGCGGCGCACCGAGCGTTTCTCGGCTGTGAAGCCGCGGAAACGGAAGAGCTTCTCCTTGAACATCGAAAACTCGCTCGCCGGGATTTGACTCATGAAGAGCTGGGGCGTGTTGCGCGAATAGCCCAAGTTTTTCGCCGGATCCTTGATCTCTGCCATCCGGGCGATGTATTCCTCGCGGGTGATGCCGATGGTGCGGCAGAAGTCGAGGGTGTCCACGCCACGCTGGTCTTGCATGGTGACGAGGATGTTGTAGGAGGGTTCGTTGTAGACGAGGAGGCTGTCGTTGCGGTCGGTGATCAGGCCGCGCGAAGGGTAGATGATCTCTTTGCGGAAGGCGTTGGAGTCGGCCCGTGTGCGGTAGTCATCGCTCAGGATTTGCAGGGCGAAGAGGCGTACAATGTAGACCAGGACGATGGCTACGGCCACCGCCCCGACAACATAGCGACGTTTTTCAAAACTGTAATCCTTGGGCATGTTTCTGAGCTGCTGACCTTAGAGGGATAGATCTGAAACGCTGGTGTCTTGCTATCTGGCGTCTAAGCACTAAGGGGTGACGTCTACTTTCGCACCCGCTCCATCGCTGCGATGAAGAGGAGGGAGAGGAGCGTGCTGCCTGTGATGTTGAGCAGGAGGGTGAGGGGATGTAGGAAGTTGAAGTTTTCGAGCAGGAAGAATGCGGTGGTGTGGAGCAGGAGGGCGGTGGTGGCATAGCGCAGGAAGCGGGGCCAGCCCATGGCGCGGACGGAGGGCGTGAACGCTTCGTCACGCCGCTCATCGGGAGCGAAGTGGTTCAGGAGGGGTGGACAGAGCAGGCCGAGGAGGGTGAGGCTGGCTGCTGCCGGACCGGGCATCCCGCTGAACACATCGATGGTCAGCCCCATCACGAAGCCCAACGCCACCGTCTCCCAGCGCGGACGCCGGGAGGGGCGTACGAGGAGCGCGTAAATATAGGGCATGGGAGTGGCATAGCCCAAGAGATGCACGTGGTTAAACACCAGCACCTGCATCAGAAAGAGCACCACGCACCAAAGCAGAAGGGTAAAGAAGGAGTTTGTGGACATGAGGAGGGGCTTAATGTCTGGTTTCCAAGCTGTCTGCCTTTTGCAGAAGGGTGTCGATCTCGGCTTTATAGGGCGTGGCGATGATGCTGACATCGCGAAGATTTCCGAAGTCGTTGCCCAGGAGCACTTCGAGGCGGTAGCTTTGGCCATCGGCAGAATTGGCCACCCGCTCCACGCGTCCCACGTTGATCCCCGGTGGGAAGACGGCACTATAACCGGAGGTTTCGATCACCGCGCCGCGCCGCGCCTTGGCATAGCGGGGGATGTCGTCCACATAGGCACGTCGGGTGGAGTTGCCGTTCCATTGCAGATAGCCAAAATAATGCTTCCCCTGCACGCGGCAGGAGATGCTCGACTTGCTGTGTGTGGCGGGAAGGACGAGGGCGTGGTGGGGGCCAGTGAGGTAGACGATACCCACTACACCACCACCAGCGATGACGCCCATCTCGGGGCGTACGCCATCGAGTGCTCCGCGGTCAACCACGAGGTAGTTGTCCGTGCCGCGCTGCACCTTGTTGCTCACCACGGTGGCGGGGATGAGGCGGTAGCCCGCGAGGATGCGGTGCACCTGTTGCTCGGTGGCCGAGGAGTCGCGCGGGGCGCGTGCCAGAGCATCGCGCAGGCGTTCGTTCTCGATTTGGAGGCGGATGTTCTCATCGCTGATGCGCCGGTTGAGGCTGCGGAGGGCAAAATAGCTCGTGCCGTGGGCATAGAGTGCGTTGAGGCGTGCCGAGGCCTCATTGGCCGCCGTCAACCACACACTCCCCGGATAGCTGTTGTAGCGCACCAAGAGCGAGAGGCTCACGATCTCGAGCAGGACGAAGAGAAATAGATAGTTGTACCGTCGAAGGAGGTCGAGGAGGATTTGCATGGGGTGGGGGAGCGTTTAAAACGCAAAGGGTTCAGGATAGCGCACACTTTTCAAAGTAAAACCGTGGTCGAGGAGGTCTTGATACGTGATGGAGCCTGGGCGCGCACCTCCCCAGGCTTTTCTGTTTATACTCATGGGGTGTTGAACCAAAGTTTCTTCCTTGCCCGGTGTAGCTGATTTCATAGTCCTGTGTCGTGCCCCCTTTGCCGGAGAAGGACACGCGGTAGATGATCTCCGACTGTGGGTTGAGGGCATCTTTCAGTTCATCGCTCAGCAGGCTGTCGATACGCAGACGGAAGGGCGAACGGCTGATTTTGGAGGCCTTCAGGTAGGCACGGATGTTGAGCATCTTATAAATATAGCGCATCAGGATGAGCACCTTGAGTAGGGTGCTCTTTCCGCCGGCAGATGCACCGATGAGGAGGGTGATGGCCGGGATGTGGTCGATGTGCACGTCTCGGAGTGGACCGACCTGTCGGATGGTGATGCTTTCGTGCATGGGGTTGGTGATGTGTGTTGGCTTTGGCACGTGCGGGCAAACACCGAGGGCTCTGAGAGTTGGGATAACGCTCAGAGCCCTCGGGATGTCTTGGTGGTGGAGGGAGACGGGGTGGCTCAGCGCATCAGACAGGGGTAGTCGTCGATGTTGGCCAGTGCGCGACCCGTGCCTCTGGCCACGCAGAGGAGGGGATCTTCTGCTACGTGGAAGGGGATGTTGATCTTGTCGGTGAGGCGTTTGTCGAGTCCGCGGAGCAGGGCACCCCCGCCGGTAAGGTAGATGCCGTTTTTGACAATGTCGGCATATAGTTCAGGGGGGGTGTTGCTCAGGGCGTTGAGCACGGCGGTCTCGATACGCGCTACGGAGCGTTCGATGCAGTGGGCAATCTCTTGGTAGCACACGGGCACAGCCATGGGGAGTGCGGTGATGCGGTTGGGGCCGTGCACCATGTAGTCGGCGGGCTCCTGGTCTGCGGGGAGTTCGGAGAGGGCGGAGCCTACGGCAATCTTGATGCGTTCGGCCATGCGCTCCGACACAGAGACATTGTGCTGACGGCTCATATACTCCTGGATGTCGGCGGTGAAGTCGTCGCCCGCCATCTTGATGGAGTTGTTCGACACGATGCCCCCCATGGAGATGACGGCGATCTCGGTCGTTCCCCCGCCGATATCCACGACCATATTGCCTTCGGGGGCATTGACGTCAAGGCCGATACCGATGGCGGCGGCCATGGGTTCGAAGATGAGGTAGACATCCCGTCCACCGGCGTGTTCTGCTGAGTCGCGCACGGCACGGAGTTCCACTTCGGTCGATCCGGAGGGAACGCCGATGACCATTCGGATGGAGGGAGTGAAGAGGTGACGCCCGGTGGGCACCATACCGATCAGGCCGCGCATCATCTGTTCGCAGGCGTTGAAGTCGGCGATGACGCCGTCGTGGAGCGGGCGGACGACGCGAATCTTTTCGCTCGTCTTTTCATACATCAGCTTGGCGCGCTCGCCCACGGCGATGGTCTTTTCGGTATTGGGATCGAGCGCGACCACAGACGGCTCGTTCACGGCGATTTCACCATCGCTGATGATGATGGTGTTGGCCGTGCCCAAGTCCATGGCCAGCTCGCGCTTCATGGAGAAGAAGGAAGAGAAAAGTCCCATTGTTGGTGGTTGGTGGTTAGTGGTGGGTGGTCAGACGGGGGAGTGGGGGCGGTGGAAGAGCGAGGGTGGGGCGATGAAGCCGGCATCCCGCGAAGACCATCTTCCCGCAGTCCCACGGATCACTGCCTGCCGATCACTGCTGTTCGAACCAGCTGTGGATGGCGGTGTCGTAGTGGCTGCTGGTGGCGAAGGCGCGGGTAGCGAAGGTGCGCCGCTCATCGAGGGTGGTCTGTGCACCACGGGCTTCGACGATGTCGAGCAGAGGTTGGTAGTCGGCTTTGGAGGAGAGGATGACAACGTCGTTGAAGTTCTTGGCAGCAGCGCGGATGAGGGAGATGCCGCCGATGTCGATCTTCTCGATGATGTCGGCCGCCGAAGCTCCTGACGCCACGGTCTGCTCGAAGGGATAGAGATCCACGACCACGAGGTCGATCTCGGGGATGTCGTATTCGGCCATCTGTGCGCGGTCGCCTTCGAGGTCGCGGCGTCCGAGGATGCCGCCGAATACCTTGGGGTGGAGCGTCTTGACCCGGCCGCCCAAGATGGAGGGATAGGTGGTGAGGTCTTCCACCTTACGGCAGGGAAGGCCGAGGCTTTCGATGAAATCGTGTGTTCCTCCGGTGGAGAGGAACTCCACGCCGTTCTTGTGCAGGGCGCGGAGGAGGGGTTCGAGGCCGTCTTTGTGGAAGACGGAGATGAGGGCGGTCTTGATGGTGCGCATAGAGAGACGTTGGACTTTTGACGTTAGACCTCCGACCTTGGAGGGTTTGGCCTCTGGTCGCGGGTTCCGTGGGGCGAATGGCCGGAGACATCCGGAGCATACGGGACTGTCGTTGTGTCCGGCATGCTGCACGCGCACCTTCTGACGGCTAAGGTCGAAGGGCTGACACCTCTTGTTCGAAGCCACTCACCCACGCAAAAATACGACAATCTTTTGGAATGCCGGAGGGTTGGGCAGGATTTTCGTGTGAAAAAACGCTCCTTTCCCTTTTCACCGTGCAGCGCAGTTGCTATTCTGCGTTGAGGAGGATGTTCAGGCAGATGTCGAGACTGTCTGTCCAGTGGGGGATGGTGGTGTGGAAGGTGGTCTTCCACTTCGTCTTGTCGAGCACGCTGTAGGCGGGTCGCTGCACGGGCGAAGGATATTCCTCGGAGCGGCAGGGCAGGATGGTGCAGGTGTTGTGGTGGGCACGGCGGGCGATGGCGATGGCGAAGTCGTACCACGAGGTTACGCCCTCGTTGGAATAGTGGTAGGTTCCCTCGTGTCCTTCGTAGTCGCCGCGCTCGATGCGCTCGACAAGAGCCTGTGCCAGGTCGAGGGCGGAAGTGGGGGTGCCGCACTGGTCGATGACAACGCGGAGCTCGGGACGCTCGGCGGTGAGGGTGAGCATCGTCTTGACGAAGTTCTTCCCATAGGGACTGTAGAGCCAGGAGGTGCGGACGATGAGGTGTCGGCAGCCGCTCGCGCGGATGGCCTCTTCACCACGGAGCTTCGTGCTGCCGTAGACGCCGATGGGAGTGCCGCGCTGGGTCTCGGGACAGGGGGTGTTGGTCGGTTCGCCACCGAACACATAGTCGGTGGAGATGTGGAAGAGGGTGCCGTCCACGGCCTTCATGGCCTCGGCGAGGTGGCACACGGCGATATGGTTGAGGAGATTGCAGGTATCAACATCGCGCTCGGCGAGGTCCACATTGGTATAGGCGGCGCAATTGACGACACGGCGGATGCCGTGTGTCTGGACGAAGGCTTCGATGGCTGCGCGGTCTGTGATGTCGAGGGTGTGGGAAGCCACATCGGAGGTGGTGATGTCGGTGAAGATATATTCCTCTGTGTGTGGCGTGTGGCTGAGGATGTGGTGGATGGAGCGGCCGAGCTGGCCGTTCGCTCCGGTGATGAGGATGGGCATGTGGTGGGAAGCAGGAAGTTGGAACTTTGACCTCGGCGGATAAGGGTGGTGAGGCAGGAAGTTGGGCGTTAGAGATATTGGTGCAGGGAGGGCGCAGCGGGAAGTCCTGTTCTCAGGGCGTCTGAGCCTCCTGCGTCTGGACGGTCTAACGTTAACCGCTCAAATCTTCTTCCGCTTTCTGTCGGAGGAGCTGGGCCAGGCGAAGCTCGCCGAAGGAGAAGTCGGGGAGGAGGTTGTGGAGTTCGGTGAGGGTGAAAGGTGGTTCGAGGCGGTCTATGGCCGAAGATATGGTGGCGAGGCGTTCGGCCGAGATGAGGCGGAGCACCGACAGTTCATTGCTCAGCACGCACTGTGTGAGGTGGCCGAAGATGGTGGTGGGGGCGAGCCGTCGTTCCGCTGCGATTTGCTCGACGGTGCGGCCTTGGTTGAAGAGGTCGAGGGTGATGTGTGTGGTGGGGACTTTCGGCTCTTTCAATGGTTTCGGGGCTCTGGGCTGGCGGGTTGTTGCAGGTTTATCGGTCGTGGAGTCCGGTTTCCGCCGCCGTTCCTTGCGTTCGCCGCCTTTCGACTCTTCGTCCACGAGGATGAGGGCACGGGTGTGTTGATAGTCCGGGCGGTCAAAACCTTCCTGTGCCACATGGCGGAGGAGGGCTGTCTTGACCCGAAGGTGCTCTTTGAGCTCGCCGTAGGTGCGTTCGAGGCGTTTGGCGGTCGCCTTGTTGTTTGTCGCGAGGTTGAGGAGGTGCAGACTGCGGCTGATGGGGGAGAGGCGTTCGGAAAAATAGGCTGCGCCTTTGCGTAGGCGATCTTGGAGGACAGGGAGGTCGGCGTAGTCAGGGGTGGAGGTGATGAGGGTGGCGTATTGGTGGCGGAAGCGTTCGGCCACTGCCGCCACCTCTTCGCGGAGCATGATCTGGTGGGCGCGGAAGTCGGCCAGAGCGGTGGGGTGGGTACGGTAGAAAAACTCTTCGAGCAGGCGGACGAAAGCGGCGAGGGCTTCGCTGAGGGACCGTGTGCCGAAGAGGTCATCGAGGAGGCGGATGAAGAAGCTGCGCTCCATTTCGCCCACCTGCCCTTCATCGGGGGTGTGGGCGGCGGAGGCGTTGAGAAAGTGGAGCACCGCGCCGTCTTGGATGATGGCCTGTGGGGGAAGGGGGGCGGCGAGCACCATCCCTTCCAAGGTCTTGCAGCGCGAGAGTGCCACGTAGGTCTGTCCGTGGGCGAAGGCACCGTGAACATCGATGATGGCGCGCTCGAAGGTGAGGCCCTGGCTTTTGTGGATGGTGATGGCCCAGGCGGGGCGCAGGGGGAGCTGGGCAAAAGTCCCTTCGACCACTTCCTCCACCGCCTTGCTCTCCTCGTTGAGGGTATAGCGCACGTTGCGCCATGTTTCGGGGGTTACGGTGAGGTCTTCATCCCCATCGTGGGGACGGACGATGGCCTCTTTGGCATGTAGGGCGATGACCTCACCGAGCATGCCGTTGAAGAAGCGGCGTTGCGGGCCGCTGTCGTTCTTGATGAACATGACCTGCGCACCGACTTTGAGTGTGAGCTGTTCGGCGGCGGGATAGGACGTCTCGGGAAAAATCCCTGACACCTCGGCACGGTAACTTACGGTGGGCGTGGTGAGGCGGTCGAGCTCGCGGTGGTTGATGGCGTCGGCTTGGTGGTTGTGGGTGACGAGGCGGACGTAACCTTCGGCAGGTGTGGGACAGAAGTCGGGGCGATAGCGCGCGTTGAGGGCGGCGAGGATGGTGGCATCGGCGCGGTTGGTGCGCACGGCGTTGAGGAGGTCGAGGAAATGGGTGTCGGTCTGCCGGTAGACCTTACGGAGTTCGATGGTGACGAACTCGGTGTGCTGCAAGGCGTGGGCGGAGAAGAAGTAGGGGGTGGCGTAGTGTTGGGCAAGGAGTGCCTGATCCTCATCGCGCACCACAGGCGAGAGCTGCTGAAGGTCGCCGATCATGAGGAGCTGAATGCCGCCGAAAGGCTGGTAGCGGTCGCGAAACAGCCGGAGGGTGGCATCGATGTGGTCGAGCAGATCGGCGCGCACCATCGAGATCTCGTCGATGACGATGAGGTCGAGGCTGCGGATGAGCCGCAGTTTCCGCTTCGACATGCGAAACTGTTCGCGTGGCATCTCCCTCCCGGGGACGAAAGCGTTGAAGGGGAGTTGGAGGAAGGAGTGGATGGTCACGCCGCCTGCGTTGATGGCGGCGATGCCGGTGGGGGCGAGTACCACCATCCGCTTGGGACATTCCTGAGCCAGACGCCGGAGGAAGGTGGTCTTCCCAGTACCCGCTTTTCCGGTGAGGAATACGTGGGTTCCGGTATTTTCGACAATGCGGCGTGCCAGAGCAACTTCGGGATTGGACATGGGATCGTGGGGTTTCGAACGGAGCGAACCCATCGGAGGGGTGACGCTTCCGGGAGGTTCAATCGTGGTGTGAAACAGACACCAAAGCGTAGAAGCGGGCATGTGCCCGCTTCTACGCTATAGGGTCTGAGATTGAGGGAAAAAGAGTTATTCTTCGTCCCAGTCCGAGCCGTCTTGGCTCTTTTCTTGAGTCCATTGCTCATTGGTCTCACCACCACCGACAGGGAGTGAAAGCGCAATCATGCCTTCACTGGTCAGTTCGATACGGAAGGCTTCGGGGGAGAGATAATTCTTTTTCATCATCAGGGCATGGAAATAGAGGTGTCGAAAGGAGGAAAAGAGGTGTGTGCAGAGGGGATGCTCCACGTTTCGGGTGCAAAGGTAAGGAAAAGTTTTGGGATAGCGGCAAAGGTCTCTGAAATTTATGGGAGAAATTGCTGCTGCCCACTCTTCTCCACTGCCCGCAGAACTACGTACTGTGGATTTTGCCCGCGCTGCGTTACGGATCCGGCATCCGCTCTGCTACTTTTTCACCACCACCTTGTGGCCGTTGAGGATGTAGAGGCCGGGGCTGAGGGGTGCGGCGAGGTCGAGGCGACGCCCATCGAGGGTGAAGAGCCCGCGACGGGTTGCAGTGCCTTCTCCTGCAGAGGCGGCATCTTGTGCTGCGGTGCGTAGATCGCCGAGGTCGAGGACTTCTCGGTCGGGACGTGGGTCGGCGGGGACGGCATCGAGCCCCGTGGGGTTCTCGCTCTCAGGATAGGGGGTGAGGCGACTATAGATGTATTGTGCGCGGCGAGTGAGCCAGGACTTCATCCGGGCGGCCATGTCCGTATAGTCGCCCAAGGTGGTGGAGCCCCAGAGCTCGTGGTCGTGTGCGAAGGCGGGGGCGGCGAAGGCCGTGAAGTCATCGATGAAGCGGTTGAGGGCGTCAAGACCGCCGCGCTCCATGAAGTTCTTCCAAGTGAAGTAGTAGTAACGCTGCGCCGTTTCGGTGCTGGTCATCAGATTTCGGAAAAATTCCATACCCGAACCTTTGGGACCGTAGGTGTCCAGGGCGTCAAACTCGGGATCGGCGATGGCAAAGGCATTGACCTGCTCAAAGCCGTAGGCCCAGTCGCAGTCCCATACGGGGCCGAATACCCAAGGATCAGCTGCGTCGAAGAGGTTGGCGCGGTGCACAAAGATGCTCTTGGGATGGCGGAATTCGAGGTTGCCGATGAGGTCATTGACCAAGAAGTAGCGCGCCAAGGCGTTGAGGTCGGTGCGGCCCTCATAGTCGGAGGCGAGGACGGAAGCGGTGTAGGTGTTCCACTCCTGCTGAAGCTGCTCGAAGAAGAGGGCAGAGGCATCCTTGCCATAGTCCTCTTCATAATCCTCAGGATCGGGATCCTTATACTTGGTGCGGAGGTAGAAGTTGGGCTCGTAGAAATAGGGGTCTCCATCACCTTCGTAGGTGTCCAGCTCGATGAGTGCTGCCCGCTGTTCGTCGAGGGCGGCAATGCTGTTGTTGCCGAGCGACACCTGTTCGGTGAGGTTGTACAAGCCAAGGTACTGCCCATTGACATAAAACTCCACGGGAATGATGTGGTTGGGGGCTAGGGTGCCCACGAACTGGGCAACCTTCATGGCAATGGCATTGTTGAGCTGTGCGCCGCCACGGAGATGGTTGGCCAGGAGCACCCAGTTGCGGCCTTTCGTCAGACCGAAGGGTTTGGCACTCTTGTCAAATTTGAGGCGGTAGGGTTTTTTCGGCATCGACCAGGTGGAGTTGCCTCGGCCTTTGATGGAGAGGCTGTCGGTGAGGTCGGGCCATATTCCCGCTCCATCAATGGTGATTTGTGCACGGCGGTAGATGTCTTTGGCGGCGTGGATGTGTGCCAAGGTAAGGCCGTCGGCCAGGTTGATGTCGATGCGGGGCACGCGTCCGGCACTCTGCGCGGGGAAGTCGGCCAAGACGGTGGTGCGGCGGCCGTAGGGCAGTTCTTGGAGGGCGTAAGTGGGGGGGATGGCTGGCGTGCCGGGCACGATGGTGCCGTCGACGGTCGAGAGTGTCAGCTCGGCCAGACAGAGATAGTTGCGGTCGGGACGTGAGCAGCGGTCGTTGCGGAAACGCAGGAACTTGAACGGTGCGCCGGCATGGAGTGTGGGCGTTGTGAACGACTGCTGGTATCCCTGAAAGGGCACTCCGTCGGCTTCGGAGAAGGTGCGGAGGAGTGTCCACGTCTTGCCGTCATCGGAGGTGAGGAGAGAGAAGGTGGCGGGCATGTTGTTCGCCGCATCGAGACGCGTGGTGTAGGCGAGCTGGAAGTCTTGGATCGGCGCATCGAGCGCGATGTCCACATAGGTCACGATGGAGAGGTCGCGGTCTGCCTCCCAATAGGTGTGGAAGTGGGTCTCGGCCTTTCCGTCGACGAGGTGGGCGATGGCATCCTCTTCGCGGGGCGAGGGATAGTTGGACGAGAGCTGGTCGGCGCGGAGGGCGAGGACGGTGGCTTGACCCTTCACCTCATCGGGGGTGCCGGGCTGTCCCGGAGCTGTCTGTACGAGGTCGAGGAGGCGGTGTTCGGGAAAGGCGAGGGTGTAGACCAAGGGGCGCGTGCAGTCGGTGAGGGACTGTTTGCTCACCTGTTCCACCCCGTTGAGGTAAGCCTTCGCCCCACGGAGGCGGTCGGCCTCGGCGAAGGAGAATGAGGGAATGAGAGTGCGGTCAATGCTCCCCACGGTGAGCTGAACGGTATTGCCATCGGGCGAGAGGGTGCCCTCTGCATCAATGGGGAGATTGCCGTTGAACTTGTTGTTAAACTTATAGCTATCCCATCGGGGGAGGGTGATGTCATCGGGGAGGGCCGCAGTGGTGCTCACCACATCGGTGAGGGGGAAGGCGAGGGTAGTGGTGGCGGAAGCATCGTCGGGATTGCGGAGGGTGAAGACGAGCCGGTCGGCCGTCGTCTCGCGCCGGGCGATGAGCCGGGCTGGGAGGACGCGGAGCTGCCCGCTGCGCAGACGCACGAAGACGGTGTCGGCCGTGGACAGGTCACCGGCCGGTGCCGCGACGGTTGAGGTGGGGGCGACCAGAGCGGCAGCTCCCACAAGGAGGGAGAACAGGGACATGGAGGTAAGGATTAAGGGATAGTGGGGTGTGAATAGGGATGGTCAGTGCGCACGGAGTGGGCGGAGACCAGGGTCAAGACTCTTTGAGGGGTACTGCAAATTCATCGTCCTGCTGACGGCGTGGTGTGGTCTTCTGAGGGGTGGTCGGTGTTACGGTCTTGGCAGGTGTCGCGGCTTTGGCCGGTGGAATGGGTTTTACGGGAGCTGCTGCCTTGGCCGGAGCTGTTGGGGTCGCCGCCTTTTGGGGGGTGACGGGTACTGCCGGTGCCGTTTTGGCCGGTGGCGGCGTGGGCGTTACGGCCTTGGATGGTACCGCAGGTGTTGTGGACGTGGGCGGGACTTCGGGAAGGTTGGGCTCGGTGGGCATGGGCGGAGCTGGCGGCAGGTCAGGATCGGCCGATGCGGGAGCGGAGGAAGAGGTATGGAATGTGTCCTTCGGTGTGGGGAGGGAGGTGTCTACCGGACGCGGCGGTGTGAGGGGCGGACGGTCGAAGAGGGGGATGTCGTCAAAGTTGGAGCCGCGCTGGGCATCGGAGGGTGTGCCCGAGGGATTGGTATCCTCGGTGGAAGCCTCATCGCTGTCTGAGTTGCTGCACTTGTCGAAGAGGGCGGCACCCGTCAGGAGGGTAAGGACGATGCCCACGGTCCAGAAGAAAGAGGCACGGTTGGCACGCCAAAACACGCGGAGGCTGTCGGCGAAGCTCTCTTTGGAAAGGGGGAGGGCACGAGGGTCATCCTCTTCTTCATCATCGGCCGGATCTGATAGCCGGGTAAGTTCCTGCTCCTCCGTCTGAGCTGCCGGAAGCACCCAATGCTCCACTCCGGTGAGGAGGGCTGCACCGAGGGCATCGGCGGCCAGGAGATCGGCCGGATCCAGTTCCGTCTTCTGCTCCACCCATGTGTCGATGGAAGCGGCGTTTCGCTCGGCGCGGTCGATCAGCCCTTCGAAGGCGGTACTTGGGGTGCTGTGGCCGGCGAGAAGTTCTGTGAGCATCTGATCCGACAGTCCTTCCACAAAGCCTGCGGTGGCAAGGAGGAGGAGATCGTTGGGGCGCAAGTGGGTGAGCTGGCTGCACACGGGCTGCAAGCATTGGGGGTTGGCCTCGATATCGGTCTCGGTGAGGGGAATGAGGGCGCGGGTGAGGAGGTGGCGGCGCGGATGAACGCTCATGCCGCCGAAGGTGATCTCGCCCTCATCGAAGAGGTCGGCCACGAAGGAGTTGTCGCGTGAACGGAACACCACACCTTCTTCTGCGCGGTAGTGGTAGAGACGGACATTGCCGAGGTGGAGGGCCTTCACTCCTTCGGATGTAGGCAGGAGGAAGAGGAGGGAGAGGGCGGTCTCGCCGCGATCGCCGATGAGGACGTTGGGATGCTTCTTTCGCTCCTCCACCTCATCGGGGAAGGCCACCGCAAGGGCTGTGGCGGCACGGTGCAGGAGACGGACGAAGACTTCTTCGGAGGGTGTGCTGGCCGTGGAAAACCCTTCGGACATCACCTCACAGACACAGCGCAAGGCCTCGGCAGCACGCTCTGTGCGCATGCCATGGGCATCAATCAGGAGGAGGTAAGGGGGGGGAGTCCCATCTTTCCACTCGGTGAAGGGCAGAAGGGCTGTCTCTTGGCGTCCCTGGCGGCCAGGGGATATGTAGTGAAGGAGGTTCATGACGGGGAGACGTCGGTTGTGGGAGGTGCTGTCGGCAGCTCGCTGATGGTGCCGGGGTGGGGAGGAGCACGTCCATCGGGGCGTGACACCTCCCTTGAAGAACAAAAGATGTTGGCTGTCTCGGATCCTCTCGGGGAGAGGGTCTTCTGAGCGGATGAGGCTCTGGGGGATTATTGGGGGAGTTCGATGCGGTAACCTCCGGTCCATACCTCAGAAGGGGCGAGGATTTGGAGGAAGGGTCGCTCCCAGATGTTGCCGTTGAACTCGATGGGATCGGGCAGGCCGTACCAAGGTTCAACGCAGAGGAAGGGTGCGTGGAGGCCTTGGGGCTGCCACACGAGCCATGTGGGGGCATCGGAGCTGACACGCGCCACACGGTGTCCGGAGAGGTCGAGCACTTCGATGGCCGACACCTGGCCACTGTCGAAGATGAGGGCTTCGTGGGCGAAGGTATCAACGCAGATGGGGATGAGAGGTGCGAGGTCGGCGAGCATTTCCCCCAGCAAACCTTCGGAAGCCCAGGGTACGGGCACGCGGTTCGGCTCGATACATCCCTGCCGGCCGGCACGGAGCATCGTTTCGGGGAGGACACCGTCCTCACGCGCCGTCTCTAAGCGTAAGAAGCCCTGGATGCGTTGGTCGGTGGGACGCCAGTCGGGGAGGACGAAGGAAGGATGTCCACCGAGCTGGAAGGGCATCCGCTCATCGAAGTTGAGGTTGCGCACGGTGAACTTCGCGTTCAACGCTGCACCATCGAGACGATAGTGCACCTGAAGACGGTAACGCCAAGGATAGAGTTGCTCTTCGAGGTCGGTACTCTCGATGGCCAGGGAGAGGTTGTCTGCACCTTGGTCGAGGACATCCCAATTGCGCAGACGGGCAAATCCGTGTTTGGGGATGGTGTATTGTCGGCCATGGATGCGGCAGGTGCTGTTCCACATGCCGCCGGTGATGGGAAAGAGGATGGGGGCGTGGCCGTGCCAGTAGGTAGGGTCGCCGTGCCAGGCGTGTTCCTGACGGTCTCGAAGGGTGCGCATGGAGAGCACTTCTGCCCCGCGGGGCGCGATGTCTACGGCGAGATGGTCGTTGTGAATGATCATAGTGTGTGGATTAAGGTGTTAGGAGGGTTCGGCTTCAAGGCGCCAGCCTTGGGCTTGGAGGGCAAACTCGTTGCCGTCGCGGGTGATGAGGGCGGTGCCGAGGTCGGGATGTGTCATGTGGCCGATGATGCGGACATCGGGGAGAGCGGCCGCACGGTCATGGTCTGTGAGGGGGAGGGTGAAGAGGAGTTCGTAGTCCTCCCCACCGTTGAGGGCGCAGGAAGAGAGGTTGAGGTTGAACTCCTCGGCGGCGGCGGCAGTCTGATAGTCGATGGGGATGCGCTCCTCATAGACACGGCAGCCTGTGTGGGAGGAGCGGCAGAGGTGGAGGAGTTCACTGCTCAGTCCATCGGAGATGTCGATCATTGAAGTGGGCTTCAGACCGGCTTCGCGGAGGGAGGCCACGATGTCGCGGCGGGCTTCGGGCCGGAGGAAGCGTTCGAGGAGATATTCTCGTCCGGCAAAATCGGGCTGGAAGTCGATGGCATCGCGTGCGGCAGTGGTCTTGGCGGCCTCGACCTGCGAGAGGTAGACGGCCTTTTCCCGCTCCATGAGCTGAAGTCCCATATAGGCTCCGCCGAGGTTTCCGGAGACGCAGATGAGGTCGGTGGCCTTTGCACCAGAGCGGCGCACGGCCTGACCCGCGGGGGCATCGCCTATGGCGGTGAGGGTGAGGTGGAGACCGGTGCGCGAAGAGGTGGTGTCGCCCCCCACAAGGTCTACATGGTGTCGCTCGCAGGCCAGGCGGAGACCGGCATACAGTTCATCGAGATCTTCCACGGAGAAGCGGGCGGAGAGGGCGATCGCCACGAGGAGCTGCCGCGGCGTGCCGTTCATGGCGTAGATGTCGGAGAGGTTGACCATCGCGGCCTTGTAGCCGAGATGGCGGAGGGGGGTATAGACGAGGTCGAAGTGGATGCCTTCGGTGAGGATATCGGTCGAGACGAGAACCTCACTGTCGGGATAGCGGAGCACGGCGCAGTCGTCTCCCACCCCGGTGAGGGTGGAGGCGTTGTGCGGAGTGATGCCGTCGGTGAGACGGTCGATGAGGGCAAATTCGCCGAGATCGGAGATGTTCATGAGGCAGGTTGGAACTTGGGCATTGAGCGTAGGGAGGGTAGACTGCCCGACGTGGAGCGGTGACCCTTCGTGCGCTGACGCCTGATTATCGAAGGCCGCTGTCTAACGTCTCGTGTCTGACCGCTTGCGTCTGACGTCTCGTTTAGAAATAGAATCCCAGGCCGAGGCGGCAGCCGATTTCGGAGCCATCGGAGAAGTCGTTGAGTGAGGCTTTGTAGACGATGGCTGGCTCTATGGCAATGTAGTGGTTGAGGTAGAAGGTATAGCCCAACTCGACAGGGATGCGGAGGTCGTTGAGGTTGGGCGAGCGGTGGGTATATTCCACACCGGCACCGAGGGAGACGCCGTTGCGCGAGAAGTAGTGGCGCACGCCTGCTCCGATGGTGAAGCGGTCGGCACTGCGGGCATAGTGGTCGAAGGCAAGGGTGCCGTGCACGAGGAGGTCATCGTATAGGAAATAGCCGCCCATGGCATTCAGACCGATGCGGAAACCATCTTTGGAGCTGTAGTTCATCGAGAGGCTGGTGAGGGAGGTGCTGACATAGCGTGTGCCTTGTTCGAACTGTGCGGCGGCAGGCAGAATGCCGGCGAGCAAGAGGAGGGAGAGGAGGAGGGATTTCATGGAGATCATTTTAAGACCGTTTTAGTGAGAAGGACTGGTGGGCTGACGTCCGGCCGTTTTACGCCTCAATCATTCTTTCCAAAACCCTGGGACGAAGGGGAGGAAGAGGGCGAAGATTTCGAGGCGGCCGGCGAGCATGAGGGCGGCGTTGATCCAGAGGGCGAGGTCGGGGATGGCACTCCACGAGTCGATGGGTGAGATGAGGTGCCCGATGGTGGGGCCAACGTTGGAGAAAGCGGAGATGCTCAGACTCACGGCATCGAGGATGGGGAGATGCATCATCGTCATTGCCGCCGAACCGAGGCCGATGAGCACGATGTAGAAAAAGGTGTAGGCAAAGATGGAGCGCGTAACCTCCGGACCGAGGTAGTCGTGGTTGATCCGGACGGGGAGGATGGCGCGGGGATGGAGGATGTGGCGGAACTCACAGCGCACAATCTTGATCGAGGTGAGCACGCGCACCACTTTGATTCCTCCCGATGTGCTGCCGGCACATGCGCCGATCATGCACACCACCGTCAGGACGATCCAGGCCAAGTGAGGCCAGAGCATGAAGTTACCCGTGGTGAAGCCTGTGGTGCTCATCAGCGAGACGGTGTTGAAGAGGGAATCGCGGAAGGTGGTCTCGGAGATCCCTCCCCCTTCCCACCAACGGGTGAAGGTGACGATGAGCACCGAGGCGGCGAGGATTCCCACAAAGAGCCGAAGCTCCTCATCGCGCCACACCTGCCGGAAGCGGTGTTTGACGATAGAGAGGTAGAGGAGGGTGAAGTTGACCGAGGCCAGAAACATGAACACTGTGGCGGCATATTCGAGGACGGGACTTCCGAAATGGGCGAATGAGGCGGTATGGGTGGAGAAACCTCCGGTGGCGATGGTGGCAAAGGCGTGGCAGATCGCGTCGAACCAGCCCATGCCGCCGATGGCGAAGGTGAGGGTGGCGAGGACGGTGAGCAGGAGGTAGAGTGACCAGAGCCAGTGGGCAGTCGTGGAGATGCGGGGATGGAGCTTGCCGAGGTGCAGACCTGTGGCCTCGGCCGAGAATAGTTTCTGCTCCCCCACACCGAGGGCGGGGAGGAGGGCAAGGGTGAAGAACACGATCCCCATACCGCCGATCCAGTGGGTAAGGGCGCGCCAGAAGAGGATGGAGTGTGGGAGGGCATCGACATCATCAAAGGCGGTGGCGCCGGTGGTGGTGAAGCCCGACATCGTCTCAAAGAAGGCGAGGGCCACGCGGTCGGTGTGCTGCCCGATCAGAAAGGGAAGCATGCCGATTATAGAATAGACGATCCAAACCGAGGCGACGACGAAATAACCATCGCGCCGACCGAAGTGGTTGTGGGCCTTGCGTCCTGCCACCAGACCACACAGTCCCAGCAGGCTGCATAGGGCGATGGGTAGCCCCCACGGCAGCAGCGCGCCTTCACCATAGTAGAGGGCGACACCGAGGCACAGCCCCAAGAGGAGGGCTTCGAGCAGGAGCAGACCGCCAAGTGTCTTGGCGATGATGGGGAGATTGAGCATGGGAGCTTGGAAGGTGGAGGCTGTAAGTTGGGACTATACCTTGTGTGGTTAGACCTGAAAAGATGGATCCGGGACTGTCGCGTTTGCGCTTTCGGAGTCGGGGCCCAAGCCGGGTCGCGCAGGACCACGAGGGGGAAGATCCACGGGCGTCCCGTGGCAGGGGTTGGGCGGCCTCTCTATTGAGGGTGTGCTTGGGAGGGAAGAAGCTGACTGCTCATTTGAAAAACTTCTCCACCCGTTTCAGCTCGCCTTTGAGGCAGAAGGCGACAACGATGTCGCCCGGGCGGAAGGAGGTATTGCCGTTTACCAGGCACCCCACACCATCGCGCACGAAACCGCCGATGTTTACCGAGGCCGGGAGGTGAAGATCCTTGACGGGATGTCGGAGAATGCGGCTGTCGGGTTTGATCTTGAACTCGATCACATCGGCTCGTGCGATGGTCAGGCTCTTCACCGATTCGACATCGGCGCGGAGGAGCATACGGAAGATGTGGCCGGCGGCAAAGGTCTTCTTGTTGAGCACCGTGCCGATATCCAGCTGTTCGGCGAGGGGAATGTATTCCGAGTTTTCGACCATCGCCATGGTGCGCGGCACACCGAGGCGGCGGGCGGCGAGGCAGGCGAGGATGTTGGACTCTGAATTGGCGGTGGCGGCCACAAACACCTGAGCATGCTCTACACTCTCATCACGCAGCAGGTCGATGTCGCGCCCATCCCCCTTGAGCTGGATCAGGTGGGGATGGTGGAGGAGGGCCGGCAGTTCTTCGTTGCGCGCGGGGTCGCGCTCGAAGAGCTTGGGGGTGATCTTGTGGGGAAGGGTGTTGATGCACTGCACCACGGTGTCGGAACCGCCCATGAAGAAGACGGTGCGCACCTCGGGCGTGTGGGCTTTCCCCAAGAGGTTGCGCACGATGCGGAGGTGCTCCGGCGTGGTCATGACAAACACGAGGTCGTCCTCTTCAATGCAGTCGTTGCCGTGGGGGATGAGGGTCTCATCGCCTCGCTTGATGGCGGTGATGTGGTAGGGATCGTCGGGGTGGGAGATTTCGGCCAAGGGGCGACCGAGGATTTCAACCCCACGGCGCACCTTCACGCCGAGGAGCATGAGGCGACCCCCTTGCATCTCCATCCACTGCCGCGCCCAAGGGCGGCCGAGGAGGTGGTTGATTTCAGCAGCGGCCAGCTGCTCGGGATAGACCACGCTGTCGATGCCTACACGCTTAAAAAACTCGAGGCTCTCGGGACGGGTATATTCTGTGTCGTCCACCCGAGCCACCGTCTTGCGCGCACCCAGCTCCTTGGCCAGCATGCAGCTCGTCATGTTCCGGCTCTCATCAGGAGTTACGCCGATGAAGAGGGCGGCACGTCCAGTCTCGGCTTCCTTCAACACGGAAATGGAGGTGGGCGACCCGCAGATGGTGAGCAGATCGTGGTAGGAAGACAGACCGGAGAGGCGACTTTCCTTCTCGTCGATGACGGTGATGTCGTGGTGCTCGTCGAGGAGGAGCTTGGCCAGATGGGTGCCGACTTCACCGGCACCGGCAATGATGATTTTCATGAACGAAGGGTTTGGAGGACGCTAATCCAGCGACAAAGTTAAGCATTTTCAGCGGAAAGCCTTGCCACACTGCAAAGAATTTCCTACTTTTGTCCTAATCATCCCATCATACCCTCCCATTCTATCATCACCAAACAGCCTACTCCTATGAAAGGCATCGTACTGGCCGGAGGTAGCGGCACGCGCCTCTATCCCATCACTAAGGGGGTGAGCAAGCAGTTGCTCCCCATCTTCGACAAACCCATGATCTACTATCCCCTCTCCGTCCTCATGCTGGCGGGGATTCGGGACATCCTCATCATCTCTACTCCTCATGACCTTCCCGTCTTCCGTCGCCTGCTGGGCGATGGCAGCGACTTTGGCATCCGCCTGAGCTATGCCGAGCAGCCGTCGCCCGATGGGTTGGCACAGGCTTTCCTCATCGGGGCGGATTTCATCGGGACGGACAGCGTGTGTCTCGTCTTGGGCGACAATATCTTCCACGGCGCAGGTTTCGGCAGCATGCTCCGCGAGGCGGTGCGCCGTGCTGAGGAGGAGGCGCGTGCCACCGTCTTCGGATATTGGGTGAGCGATCCCGAACGCTACGGCGTGGCGGAGTTCGACCGCGAGGGGCGATGCCTGAGCATCGAGGAGAAGCCCGCGAAGCCGAAGTCCAACTATGCCGTGGTGGGGCTCTACTTCTATCCCAACCGCGTGGTGGACGTGGCGCGGAGCATCCGGCCTTCCGCACGCGGCGAACTCGAAATCACTACCGTCAATCAGGAGTTCCTCCAAACCGGAAGCCTCCACGTGCAGACCCTCGGACGAGGATTTGCTTGGCTCGACACGGGAACTCACGACTCCCTGTCCGAAGCCTCCACCTACATCGAGGTGCTGGAAAAGCGGCAAGGACTGAAAGTGGCCTGCCTCGAAGGCATCGCCTATCGCAACGGATGGATCGACGAGACGACCCTCCGCCGGGTCGCTGAGCCGATGCTCAAAAACCAGTACGGACAATATCTCCTCCAAATGGTGGCCGATATGAAGCGTTACGGCCATCTCCCCACAGAATAATCTTCCCTCCGACCCCACATAATTAGGTATGAACGTCATCCCCACCGCCCTCGCGGGCGTTGTGATCATTGAGCCGCGCGTCTTTGAAGATGCGCGCGGCTATTTTTTTGAAAGTTTCTCTCGAAGCGTCTTTACCGAGATGGTGGGCGCGGTAGACTTTGTGCAGGACAACGAGTCGCGCTCCACCAAGGGTGTGGTGCGGGGGCTCCATTTTCAGCGTGGGGCGTGGGCACAGGCCAAACTGGTGCGCTGTGTGCGCGGCACGGTGCTCGACGTCGCTGTCGACATCCGTCCCGAAAGCCCAACCTTCGGCCGGCATGTGGCGGTAGAGCTTTCCGAACACAACCACCGACAACTCTTCCTCCCACGGGGGATGGCCCACGGATTTGCCGTGCTCAGCGATGAGGCCGTGTTCCAATACAAGTGCGACAATCTCTATGCGCCGCACGCCGAAGGAGGCATCTTCCTCTTCGATCCCGAATTGGCCATCGACTGGCGCATCAGTCCCGAAGCGGCCATCCTCAGCGAGAAGGACAAGAAGCACCCTGCCTTCAGAGAGATGACCGACGAGCTCCGACGGCAGACGTAAGACGGCAGTGCCCAGACACGGCGACCCCGTTCACGAGCGTTTGCCCTTATACCCTCCCTATCCCCGCTCATCCCTCCCTCCTTTTTCCGTTGGACGCCTGCCTCTTTTCTTCCTTCCTTTTCCTTTCGTCAGAAGCGCAATAAAGATATTCCTTGATCCTTTTCATATGATGACAACGGTTACTTCGACCCTTTCGCTGGTCTTTTCGTTGGCTTTGGGCGGAACCCTTGCTCCTGCTGACGCGAACGCCGCAGGACTCTTGACCGCTCCATCCACGGCATTAAAGGGCATAGGCACTCAGAGATCCGGCGTGTCGACGTCTTTCCATCTCCTGCCGACGCCAAAAGCTTGACCCTCAATGGCGAGGGAAAGTTGAGCCTCTCGACCACAACTCCGGTGAAGGTGTCGGGGCTGAGGGCCTTGCCCATGCTCGACATCCTCCTCCTCCTCGAGCGACAGATGCCCGCAGCGACCTACAACGCCACGGAGGCAGAAGCCCACTTGGTGTTCAAAAAGGTGAACGCCATCGCCGATGCCCACGACATCCCCCTGCCAGGCTATGGCAACGAAGCCTATACGCTGACCATCGAAGGCACCAAAGCCACGATCGAGTTTGTCGATACCATCGGGGCGGTGCGTGCGGTGCAAACCTTGGGTCAGCTCGCCATGGCGGGAGGCACTACGGGGCTCACACTGCCACAGGCCAGCGTGACCGACTGGCCGGCCTTCAAGGTGCGGGGCTATATGCACGACGTGGGGCGCTCCTTCCTCTCGGTCGAAAATCTCAAACAGCAAATCGATCTCTTCGCCCGATTTAAGGTCAACACCTTCCACTGGCATTTCACCGAAAACCAAGCTTGGCGTTTGCAGATCGACGCCTATCCCGCCCTCACCGCAGCAAGCGCGATGACGCGCTATGCCGGACAGTTTTACACCAAAGCTCAGGTGCGGGAAGTCTTGGCCTATGCCAAAGCCCGTGGCGTGGTCGTCATCCCAGAGATCGATATGCCGGGACATTCCGAAGCCTATCGGCGGGCGATGGGTCACGACATGCAGACGGCCGAAGGGGTGGCGGCCCTCAAAGTCATCTTAGGAGAGGTAGCCGCCCTCTTTGACGAAGCACCCTATATCCATATCGGGGCCGACGAGAAGGACATCACCTACACCACCACGGTGAACGGACAATCCCGCAGCTTCGTGCAAATCATGGTCGACCATGTCCACAGTCCGGGCAAGCGGGTGGTGATCTGGAACCCCATACACACCGTACCCATCCACCAGACAGGGGCGGACATGATGCACCTCTGGAGCTCCCGAGGCACCGCCGTGACGGGCACCCCTGCCATCGATTCGCGCTACAACTACACCAACCACTTTGACGTCTTTGCCGACCTCGTGGGGATCTACAAGGGCAACATCTACTACCAGCCCCGCAGCACCCCAGAAGTGGCCGGAGCGATCACCGCACCTTGGAACGACCGCAAAACAGCGAGCGAGCAGGACATCCTCCAACAGAACAACCACTATGCCGTGACCATCGCCACCGCAGAGCGGGCGTGGAAAGGCGGAGGACGGCAATATATGGAGAAAGGGGGCGTCACCCTCCCCAATGTCGGGGCGGAATACGACGAGTTTCGAGATTTCGAAGACCGATTCCTCTACCACAAAGCCACCACCCTGGCCGCGGTGAAAGACCACATCCCGTATGTGCGGCAGACCCACATGCGCTGGAACATCACAGACCCCTTCCCCAACGAGGGCGACACCGCCCGCGTCTTCCCCCCCGAAGAGGTGATGAACGACACGGCGCTGCAACCCATACAATATCTCTATCACGGAAAGACGTATCGGGCCGCTACCGCCACTGGAGCGGGGATCTATTTGCGCCATACGTGGGGCAACAACATCGTCCCCACACTCTATGGCAACACCAATCCGGAGTTCAACCAGACGGCCTATGCCTGGACCTATGTCTACAGCGAAGAGGCACGCACGGTCAATGCCCTCATTGAGTTCCAAAACTATGGCCGTTCCGAGGTGGACCCCGCCCCCGAAACAGGACGTTGGGACCGGAAAGGCTCCAAGATCTGGATCAACGGTGTGCCCATCCCCGCACCCCATTGGAAGAACGCCGGCAAAACGATCAACCACGAGGTGGAGCTCCAAGATGAGAACTTCACCGCACGAGCCCCCATCGCCGTGCCTTTGAAGCAGGGGTGGAACAAGGTGTTCATCAAGCTCCCCTTCATCGACACCGCATGCCGGCTGGAGAAATGGATGTTCACCTGCGCTTTGGTAGATCCCAACACCGGCGAAGCGGTAGAAGGCCTGACCTACTCGCCAACGAAAAAGATGCCTTCCGACCATCGAGACCTTGACACTGGCGGTGGCGAAGCTGAGCGGCAGCGCAACACTTGGGTGGGCTAGGAAGTCGGATTTTTGCCCACCGCCTTGAGCACCGACCTCGATGCCAAGCTCGCCGAGGTGAAGGCCACGCTCGATGACCCCACACAACGGCAGAGACATGGCAAGCCCAGACGGCCGAAATCACCAACTTGCTCAATGACTTCCTCAGCCATACCGCAACGGCGTTCCTTATTCTTAGCAGGAGCCACTTATTTCTTGGGAAGAAGTAGAGGATATAGAAGAACAGTGCTTACCGAACTCTGTACAGTTTAATGCTGAACGTTATAAAGTCTATGAACATCGTACAGGAGAGGTGTTCTTGTTTGATACGAAAGAAATTTGTGCATACCCTATTGAGCGAAATCTTTGGAATATTCTACAGAAAGGTGACGAAGAGAGCGTGAGGGAATTAGAGGAGACTGCCTTTAGAAAATTATTAAGATTACAGGTATATAATCCACAAAACGAAATGTTGCATCAACGTAAAACGAAGCGTACCTTGTGATTCCCCCTCTCCTCCCCCCCTTCGAACGACCATAGGATAGTGTTCGAGGGGGGAGCTTAATTCTATGGGGAGATAGCTCCCGTTACGGGCGAAGAACGAAATGATGCATTTTTTCCCGTGTCGCCCCCTATTTCTCTCCCTTTTTGCCCTTATTTCCCCTCCTTCCGTTCTAAATCATACAATATAGCAAGATATCCTTGTTTTTTTACGTGATTTCCTTGCGTGACACAAAGAAAGTGCGTATCTTTGCACCGTAAACAAGGAACAACATCGTTTAATCATAAAATAATCACGTCATGAACACCTACACTGTTACCAACATCACCTCCGGTCTCTCGAACAGCTACGCTACGCACTACAAGTATGAGCTCCACGGCTTCGTTGACGGCAAGTATGTGACGGCCCACACGAACTCCACCGAGCTGTACGATGCCTTCTCGGGCCAGTGGGAAGAGTTCGTCCCCTTCGTCAGCGAGGAGCTTCTCACAGCGATAGAAGACGCAAAGGCAGCCATGGAGGCCGCAGACGCCGCGTATGACGCCGCCAAGGATCTCGGCAACGAGAAGGCCGAGGACCATCTCCTCTCTGCCTGTGAGGACGCCCGCGAGGCCTATGACCTGCTGGTCTTTGAGAAGGAGGAGATCGAGCGCAAGAGCGAGCAGCTGGAGCGATGCAAAGAAACGGCCGAGGAGCTCCTCATCGAGGCCTACGAAGATCTCCTGAACGAACGCGAAGAGGACGAAGAAGAAAACTGACTTTCCATTCTCCTCCCACCTCCACGTAGGGTGGGAGGAGACTTATCCCAGAATATGATAGAATCAGACGCTCAACTCCACCCCATTGTCGCGCGGTTGCGTATGCTGCGGAAGGCGCGCGGCATCCGCCAATCCGAATTATCCGCCCTGATCGGGGTCAGCTCGACCGCCCTCTCTGCCTGGGAGTGTGGCAGTGCTACTCCCAATATTCACGGCATCACCCGCTGGGCAGCCTCCTTGGGCTGCGAAATCGTCCTCACGAACGACCAGCTGTAGAGGGGCAAAAACGACACCCGCCCCTTCATCTTTCTGTTACGGGAGGATGAAGGGGCGGTTTTTTTTGCCCGTACGAATGGGTTTCGCAGGGCATTCGAACGGCCTACGAAACAGTCTGCTGCAAGTTGTCCAGCATGATGTCGGTGTAGCCGGAGACTTTGTTGACAGTCACGCGCTTTTCCACGCGCCGGGCGGCGGCGAAGGGATTTTCTATTCCCAATTCCTTTTCCATCCAGCCGAAGAACGAGGTGACGGGCGACTTCGAGGAGGTGAAATAAATGTAGCGCAGTCCGTGCAGGTTCCGGACGACATCGAGAAATTCTCCCAGTAGCCAGTTTCCCGTGTATGTGCTCGTGCTCGCTCCGCAGTAGGGCGGGTCTGCGATGAATATCGCCCGCGGGTCTTGCGCGTACTCGCGAATAAGCTCGCGGTAATCTGCATGTGTGACGGTCAGCCCATCGAGGTAGCCTTCGGACTCGTAGGGGTATGATCGCAGTCTGTTGTAATAAACCTTGTTGGCAAAAGGTTCAAAGGAGGCAGCATAGCGTCCTGAAAAGAATATATTCGAGGAAATCGTGATGAAGTCGACAAACCGCCCCGTAGTACCTCTTCTTCCAGTAGCGCGAAGATTCGCGCCGCGATGGCTGGAGACACGCGGCTTTCCGGATCTGCTCCGTGCAGCAGCGGGCGAATTCGCTCGAGCAGGGCGTTAGTCCGAGGAATGTTCGCGAGGCGGCGGGCGTAGTTGTCGAAGTCGTTGTAGATGACCGTTGCCTCAGGACGTGTCGATTTGGCAATGTGGGAAAGGAGGCCGCTGCCGCCGAAAAGATCCACAAAGATGGAGTCCTCAGGCTGCGCGCGAACTAATTCTTGAAAGATCCGCACAAAGCGTTTCTTTTGCCCCTGAAATGGAAGGGGCGCAGCAGTATAGGAAATCATGTGCACCGAATGAATCTCATGGTTGGGCGGAATCTGGCCCTTGAAAAATAATAGTCCAAAAACCCTGGTAGTCTTGGTGGAGCGAGAAAGCTCCGCGGAGTTCGTACCACCCGGGGCGGGGGAACAGGAATCGCCATCTATTGCTTCCCTGACCAATGATCTTGTCTGGGAAATCGCAATGAATGACCATTTCCTTCACGCCTCCGGTCACGGAGTTTGGGTCTATAAAGACGTGGTAGACAAGAAGTTCGTTGACTGCGGGGCGCGGCAGTGTGAAATATCTCCCGCCCGTCAGACCGAGCACCATCGCGTCCGGAACATCGTTCATAAAGATGTTCCTGCTTTCCGTCCCGTTTTTCGCCGTGGAGGATGAAAATCTTTCCGCCCGCATTTCTCCGCCGATGGCGAGCTCCCCCGTCTCGGAGTCTATTTTAAGATATGGTTTCCCCTCCCCTCTCCTGCCGACGTCTATTTTCACGCGTCCCTGATCCCCCTCGACGAGGATGTCGTCCGCCACGAGGTTTTCAATTCTTGCTTTTTCAGCGAAGAACACCTCGGTCGCGAAGAACGGGTTGTGCGGCGCGCGCCGCCAGTAGACTGTCCCCGAGGCCGCCGTGGTCTCCACCTTAGCCGGGTCGGGCGCGGGATAGACCGCCCCATATCGTTTCCGATGGGAAGTCACGCAGGCGAAGTAAGTTCTCTCCCCTGTTTCGGACGTCCGATAAACAATTGAGAGTCCCGGCTCTCCCGGAGCTCCGGAGTAGTAGCGCGTGTACTCGAGATCGCCGTCCCAGTCTGTCGGTCTCAGAAGGATGGACGCGTCCTTCCCTTTTTCACCGTCCGCTCCCGGCTCTCCCGGGGGACCTTGTGGTCCCCGCGCCCCGGGTGGTCCAGGTTCTCCCGGCTGGCCGGGCTGTCCCGGCGCGCCGATCGTCCCGATGCGCACCGGCGGTGTATCGGTAAAGGTCTGGTCACGCCAGTACTGGCGTTCGAAATTCCAGAGCCAAGGTTTTTCTTCGGTGGGCAATATGGGATAATCTGTCCAGTTGGCGGAGTTGATCGCCTGGGTATTGTCATTGTCGTACCGCGGCGGCGGGTCGGAACCGGCGGGGGTAATGGCGTAGAACTCCCAGATATGCGTGATGCCTCGCCCTTCGTTACCGTCGCGTCCGAGCGATCCGACGAGTACGGGTGGCGTCTCCTGCCACCGTGTCCCGATGCGGAACCGCTCCTTGTTCCAAAGATAAGGCCGGGCGGACGTGAGAAGTGAGATGGCGGAGTTGGCGGCCTGCTGCCACCCCGTGGCGGGTGGCGTGGCGGGTGACGCCGATGCGGCATACCATTCCTGGATCTCTTCGAGCTGCTCAGGGCGGCGCTGGAAGGCAACGTGCACGGTACATGCGGCGTGGGGGTGGGTGGGCATGGCTTAAAAAGTTAGGGTGGTGACAAATTCAGCTGCTCTTCTCCGGCGGCCTATGGCTGGGGGTACTGCGACTTGAGCCATTCGAGGTACTGTTTGTCCTCACGGCTCATCACGCCCGCCGCCGTAGTGGTGGCTGTCGGGATGGCGTCCGCGAAGGAGTCTCCGTGGACTCCGCGCAGCCGCACGGAATTTCCCGAGGCCGAGAAACCCGTCGCCATTCCCGTCAGTCTCCACGGACCGACCGAGGAGACTGTCGTGCGCGCGATGGAGGGGAAGTGCACCGCGCGGACGTAGATGGCGCCGTTGTGGACTATATACTGCGTTGTCCGCCTGTCGGAAACGTCCTGGAAGATAAGTCCCTGCTTGCGGTTGCCCGTGGCCGTGTCCGGGTAAGAGAACAGCAGGAACGAGGTCGTCTGGTCGCCTGCCACTGCGGGTGTCGCGGCATAGGCCTCTGCGGCGGGGAGGGAGGCGGCGTTGGCGGAAGGGATCACCGAAGTGCCCCTCCCTACGGGGAGTTGTCTGATGAGGTCTGCGAGGGCGATGCGCGTGAGTGCGCCCGCGTTGGACACCTTGACGAGCGTCTCGTCGTCATTGACCGTTGCCGTGGCGGTGGCATCGGAGAGGAGAAAGGACTGGAACTCTGCCATATGGGATGTTTTGGAAAAGTGGAACGATGATACGTCAGGACTGTGAGGAGGTGGCTATATAGACATCGACGTCCGCCCCTCCCGCCTGGATGCAATGGTCTTGGGTCACCGCGAAGGACGTGACCCCCGTTCCCGAGGCGACGGGAGCAGCGACGGTTGACAGGCTCGCCGAGCCCGGTCCCCAGACGGCGAAGTCATAGCGCAGCCCCGGGATTTCGGTCGCCGTGTTGTTGTGGAGGCGGAACGTTCGTGGGGTGAAGGTGATGGACGCCGGCTCCGTGCCGACGGTCTCCCGAATCACCAGGTCGGTAGAATCGACATCGGGGCAAGGCTCTATTCCGTATATATCGGCCGTGTCCATCACCGCGATGGTGTCCTGTGCCACGGCGATTCCTGCGGAGTTGAACAGTACGGCGCGGATGGTCGCATAGTTGTCCACGCCGTCGCGGCGGACAACGAGCTGCTGGCCGGAGACGTAGATGGAGTCCGTGGCCGACGTTGAGGCGACGGCCGTGTAACCCGCGGCCGTCATCTTGTACCATGCCACACGCTGTCCGGTGTCGAGCCCCTCCAGCTGGACGCCCCCCCTGAGCACGCGCACGCCGAGGGTGAGCTGCGGGTTCTCGGCCGACAGGACGAGGTTGCCGTTCGCCGCGAAGACCGTCATGTGGTACGCGTCACGCGTGGCCAGGGAGGTGAGCAGGGTGTAGGACGCCGTCGTCTCTACGGTGCTGGAGCCGACCTGCACCTGCGCCGTCATGGTGATGATGGAGTTCACCATGGCCGCGGGCGAGGCGTAGTTTCCGGTGATGAGCACGCCGGTTGCTGTTTTCTTGAACACCCCCGCGTAGAGCGGCGTAGTACAGTTCCCCTGCCCGTCGAAGGTCAGGAGCGCGTTGTTGCAGCGAACCTCCAGCTGCTGGAGGGGGAGGCCGCCGTCGGAGTTCTGGGAGGAGGACGTGCAGACAAGGTTGAGGGGTGCAGGACGCTCGGGGGTAAATGGGTTCACAATACTCTTCGTTCCGTCCTCATTCTCAACGTAGTAGAGGACGATATCTCCCGAAGGAGAGGTAATGTAGGAGGTGACGTTCCCCACTTTCGGGATGAAATTGATATGGACGGTACAAGATGCGGAATGGGCTGCCATAGTGCGATGTTAAAAAATGAAACTCGATCCCGATGCGGGCGCACGTCCCGGCCCGGGTATTCTCTCAAAAAATCATTCGGTAGCGATTTCCTCTTGGGCGGTCTCCTCCTCTTCCGGCAGCTTAGGCCGTGCGGTTTCCGCCCGCTCGCGCAGCGCGGCGAGGATCACCGGGTCCGTCGGCACGGGCAGCGCACGGTGGATACGCCCTTCGACCTCTGCGCGCGCCTCTTCGGGCGAGAGCATGAGTGCGCCGATGCGCTCTGCCAGGTCTTCGGCACACTCACCGGCGCGGGAGACGGGGAGCACCATCCCGTACCATGCGAGGCGCGTGCCGTCGGCCAGCGGCGTGCCGCAAAGGTGATGGAAGGAGTCCACGAGTTCGGACACTTTGAAATAATACATAGGATTGTTTTTACAGAATGAAAAACGGACGTCACAACTGCGTGACTATCGCGATGGTGTTTCCCTCCCCGTCCCGGCAGGCGAGTATGCGGCCCTGGTTGTCGCGCAGGAGGGTGCGTCCCGAGAGCTGGCGCAGGTCAAGCCCGAGGGCGCAGCCCGTGTCGGGGTCGATGAATTCCGTGGGGATGACCGGGTGAAAGCCGTGCCCGATTACGCGCGGCGCGCTGCGGGGCTGTACTGCGTACCATACGGGAAGGAATACGCGCTGGCAGGCTTCCTCGGAAAACGGCTGGACAGAGTCCCATGCACGGACTTGAGGGCGGAGAAACGGAGTCCCCGGCGGGATGGTCTCGGGAACGCCCGTGAACCCGAACTGATAGGGTGCGATTCGGCGGTGCACCTCGACCTGACAGGAGGGTGTCGTCGCCGTGACGTCCAGTGCGGTGGAACCGTCACGCTTGTTCGGCGAGTCGTTGTACGGATTATAGAGCGCAAAAATAGTGTAGCGGAACACAGTCGCCGGAGGCGGCGCGTTGGAGTGCAGCGTGGCGTGGAAGTCCGGTGCCGACCCGTCACCCTTGTCCTGCGCGTGCGAAACTATCCTGATGGCGTAGCGGCTCTGATCGATGGGCTTGGCTCCGCGGTAGAGCCGCGTTCCCTCGCGCTGGAGATCGAGGTTGAAGATCGGCTGTCGGAGGGGGTCCCAGTAGGAAATACGGGGATATTGGGTCTCGAACCGGATCTTGGGGGCGGTTACCGCGCGGCAGAACACCGTATGGCGCGCGGAGACCGGATGTACGGTCCGGCTGTCAGGACGCACCCACTCGGCCTGGAAGATGTACGACTCCGCCGTCTGTACCGGCAGGTTCCGCCGGACGAGGAGCGTCACCCCATCGAAGCTGTAGTCCGCGGAGGGCTGGATGACCGACAGCTGTTTCTCGCCCGAGGGGTCGGTGGCGGGGATCTCCCTCGCCCACCGCACGTTGGCGAGCTGCGGCGTGATGTCTTCGGAGGACCCTCCCTCGACGATGCGCATGATCTTGGGGCGCAGGCGCAGGGGGGTCAGTGTATAGTCGGGCAGGTGGGTGTCGAAGGTGCCGTCATACTGCTGCGCGTCTGGCGCGCCTTCCGGCAGCAGGCTTCCGGAGAAGGCCACCGGGCGGTGGACGAAGTGGACGTGTTTGACGAACATGGATGAAAGTGGATTAAAATTCGGCTATTCCGCGCTGAACGTCGCCTGCGCCTGCAGCGGCTCTCCGGGCTGCGCGGCGTTGATATTTTCGGAGTGCCGCAGTATCGCTGTCGCCGTGAAGGCGATGGTGGCGGGGCGTCCCTGGACGGTGTCGGCGTCCAGGTCAGGGCGGAGGAGGATGAGATGGCGCGGGTCACGCGTTCCCTCGCGGAAGGCCTGCGCCGTGCGCGCCGCCCATGCCGCGTCGGAGGCCGTGCGCTCTTGTCCGTCCGCGTCCGTCGAAAGGCGTGTCCAGACGATGACGCACTCGGCGGTGACATCCTGGTTGTGCAGGCGCGCAACGGGGGTAAGGGGCGCGCGGAAATCGTCAAAATCGTAGAGCGTGTCCTCTTCAGCGAACGAGAGGTGGAAGTCGGGGTCGCCCTGAACAAGTGCCCAGTCGGTGTTGTTCCACCGCGGCGGCAGGGCGGCGGTATGCGTGCGCGCACACTGCCAAATGCAGCCGTAGCGGACGACGTGGGAGATTTCGACAATGCCCAGACGGAGGGTGTTGCAGCAGTACTCCTCCCCCTCGCGCCATGCGCCGCGGTTAACGACGCGCCCGACGGGAAGTCCCTCGATATCCACCTCATAGAAGTTCTGCGCAACCACGTTGCGGATGTAGGCGAAATTTTCGGCGGACTCGTCGCTGAGCTGCGTGAGGGGGATGGGGTAACCAAGCCCTTGCTCGTGCGCCCGCGTGGCGGCGTTGATGAGAAACTGCCGGATAGGCCCGGGCAGGGAGCCGAGGGCGAAGCCGTAGTTCCGGTGGTCGACTACCGGCGTGTTGACACCCTCGAGTTTGGCGATGCGCCCCTCGCGCGAGGAGAGGTAGAGGGTCTGCTGCCTCCGTCCGTCCGTCTGGTGCCCCCACCGCGCCACGTTCATCATGGGGCGCGGTGCAGCATTCGCCCCGCCGGGGCACTCGTCGGGAGGATACACCTGCACGTACAGGGTGAGACCCGTGGGGTCGACCGCCCACACGCGCATCCAGCACTCGACGTGGGTGATGCCCTGCGTGTAATCGTTGAAGATTCCGCGCAGCACGCTCCCCTCCGTGATGGCCGTGGCGTAGGCGTCGGCGCGCGCCCGGAGCGTGAGGATGTAGGAACGTCCGTCCCATGCGCCGGAGGCATCGGTGTCGGGCACTACGGTCTCGACGGTGTCGCCCTCGGAGAGGAGCTGGTCGCCGTCGATCACCGAGAGCCGGTTGACCAGCAATTCCATAACTTCTAGGAAGCCTCTCAGGCGCAGGCTCTGCGCCTCGATGTTTCCCCGGGCGTCGATGCGCGCCCCGCTGCCTTCGAGCAGTCCCTGTTCGTATTCTCCGAATTTGGCTCCCCTCAGGAGGGTGATCTCGCCGTGAGCGGTGTCGCCGCGGCGTGCGGAGAGGAACTCCTCTTCCGCGCGCCGTGCCGAGTAAATGTTGCTGTCGGTGGGCGGTGTGATATCGGCCGTGGTGATGAGGTCGGGAAGGCCGGAGCGCACGCGGCGCACCTCCTGCTCCACTTCCTTCACACCGTCACCCAGCCTCTGCATCGCGCCCTGCGAGAGGGCGTCGCCCATCTCGATGTCGGCGAGGGTGGGAATGGCGAGCCGCCGGGAGAACTTGGTGATGCGGCTCTCGCGGAAACCCGTGTCCGGGAAGAACTCCCGGCTCTCCAGACGCACGCGCTGCCCGATGCGCAGGGGGAGGGGATGGCGCAGCAGGTACTCGAAATCTGTCCTGGCGCGGTAGGTGCTGATGTCGCGGGCATGGCTGGCGTTGTAAGAGCGGACGGCCTCGAGCAGCTCCTGCTCGGCAGCGCGGACGTAGCTCTCGGGCATGCGGACATTCCACAGGATGTAACGGTCACCCACGCGGGGGGCAAGGGTCCCGTTCGGCAGCTGCGTAGTGCCGTCGGACAGCCACTGGGTGATGAGTTCAAACTCCTTTCGATCGCTGTTATAATTGCATTCAAATTCTCTTCCTGCCAGCTCACTGCCCTCCTGGAAGGTGATGCGCTTCGTCTCTCCCGGCAGCTCATGCCCGTTGGGGTCGAAGTCCATGTCGGGGTCGGCGCAGAAAAATACGGTCATGGTCTTCCCGTCGACCTTACGCTCCTCGGTGCGCACGCCGGCCATTGTCCCGATGCGTCTGGGGTAGATATGGGCGAAGGCATCGCGCTCGAAGTGGTCGATGACGCCATAGGCGGCAACGTGCCCGGTGTCGACGTATCCGGCTCCGCCGGGCAGCCGCAGCCGAGCCGAGCCGTAGGTGGCTGCGGCGATGTTGCGGGAACTCCCCACCGGATAGAGACGCGTGTAGAACTTCGCGCCGTCGGCGCGCCCCGCTTCGAGCGAGGTGAGCCCTCGCCCGTAGGCCAAGGTATGGAATGAGCCCTGCTCGCATCGGGTAAGGTTGACGGTCTGCCCGTCGACCCACCACTCTGCCTGTGCGCGCCCGGCCAGGGTACGGAGTGCTTCATCGCAGTAGGTCCCGTCGTAGTCGATGACGAGATTGTCGGTGGCGTCGACAATCCCCACCTTCCACGACGTGCCGCCCATCGCCGCGTTGATGGCGGCGACAACGAGCCGCACGTGCTCCACCGCCGGAGATGTGAGCGTGAATGTAGGCTCTCCTGAAGGCGAGAGCACGAGAAACCGCTTCACCATACTCTCGATGCCGTAGAAGGTGAGAGAGTACCGCCATTCCATTCTCGACACCTCTGAAGGCACACTGTGTTCCATCGCGAGGAAGCGCGTGCCCTCCCACTCCACGTAGTCGCCTACCTCGATGGCCTTGGCCTCGGTGCTGACGAAGGAGAGTGTCAGCTGGTTGTCCCCCTGAATCTCGTGCGTGTGCGCATCGCTGTCAGATGGGTAAGCCGATAGTTTGACGGAGCCTTGGCGGGAGTGGACGGTAATCATAGGTCAGCAGTTGGGTATGGGGATATGCGCGTCCCGAAGGTCTGCGCGCACACGGTCAGAAGGACGGGACAGGCTCCCGCAGCGTGATCTTGAGCAGGGCGGCCTGCTGGCCGCTCCCTTCGATGGGGGTGAGCTGGGTGAGTTGCGTGCAGCCCTTGTAGTAGCACCGCAGCGAGAGGGAGAGCGTGGGCAGGTGCAGGGAGAGCCAGCCCTTGTCGCCCTGTTTGAGAAAGGCGATGAACGAGCGGTAGTGTGCGAGGTATTGCTGGGGCGTGTCGGCCACGACGGCGAAGCGCAGTTCGAGATCACGCCCTTCTGAGCAAGGACGCAGGTCGGCCGCCAACCGCTCGCCATCTTCTTCGCGAAGGCTGACGCTGACGTGAGGCTTGGTCTTGGCCGGGGCGAGCAGCGCGGCGTAATTGTCGTGGCTCTCTTCGCTTTCTTCGGCAAGGAACGCCGAGAATTCCGTCCACACGTCGCGGCCGTTGATGAGCAGTAGTCCTGTGAGTGAGTTCATGATGGTTCCTTATTTTATCTTCAGACCGTCGCGCAGGAGTCGCTCCATCTTTTCGTCCATCGGGCGGAGCAGGCGCAGGAAGACGGTGTCCTCCTTGATGGCCAGCAGCGTGGCCGAGGCGGAGCGGATGTCCATAGCCGAAGCAGCAAGGGTGCGGTCGATGCTCGCCCAGTGCATCTGTCCGGCTGTGAAGAGGCCTTCGAGTTTCGTACCTTGGTCTTGGGTGAGGGCGCGGAAGGCATCACCCGCTCGGGCTTGCTGCGCTTTTTCGTCAGCTTTGAAGAGGTCGAAACCCTGCTGCCCTGCCGCTCCTTGTGCTCCACGGAGCATCGCATCGTAGGCCGCCTGCTCGGCGGAGATGGCTGCGGTGAGCTGCGCATAAACGGCAGCCGTTTGCTGCATTCGCTGCTCGGCAGAGAGGTTCGTGTCTCGGCCAATCTCTCGCACACGCTGGCCGGCACGCTCGATGTCGTCGGCAAAGGTGGCGGAGAAGGCCATATCCTCGGCCAGCCGTTCGAGCATCTTCTCCACCGAGCCGCCAAAGGCCTCGGCAGCGTCCGAACCGTTGCGGAAGGCATCGACAAGCGCGGTGGACAAGTCCTTGGTCGTGCTGCCAAAGACACCCTCCAAGTAGCTGTCGATGGCTTCGAGTGCAGCTTCTTCTTGCTTAGCCAGCTCGATGAAGTGGGCGAGCTGCGCCTTGGCCGCTTCGTCCTTGAACTGCGCTTCGGAGAGCACCTTCTCGGCGTACCTGCGGTCGAACTTGCCCGCGGCATCGATGAGCTGGGGGTAGCGCGCGAGGATAGAGCCGTAGTCGTCCACCTTTTTGCGACCAAGCCCGAGGAAACCCGAACTTTCTTTGTGCGCACCCACCTTGATGCGGATGTTGGCCAATCCCGCCACCTCGCCCCATTGCTGCTGTTGGGCGTTGTGCAGAGCTAAGAGTTCGCGGCGGGCTTTCTCAAACATCCCCTTGGGTAGTCGCGCGGCCTGCTCCCCCTGCTCGGTCTGCACGCGGCCTGTGCCCTTAATGGCCTCGGCCAACTCGCGCTGCCTCTCGATGGCCAGCTGGGCGGCATTGGCGGCTTTGCCGAAAGCATCCGCCCCGAGCGTCTTCAATCGCTCATAGGCCAAGGCCGTCTCGTAGAGTGCGGCTTGGTGTTCGCGCTCCACAGCAAGGGCTTCGGCCGCGAGTCGCTTCTGCTCCTTCCTTACCTCGGCACGCGCCACAGCGTGGGACGTGAAGGCCTTGAACAGCTCACCCACGGCCGCCATCACACCGCCCACCCAGCCGTTTTGAAGGAAGCCCTGCGCGAGGTTCTTCGCGCCGTCGAGAAAGTCGGCCATACTTTCGAGCGAAGCGGCAGCCCCTTCGTCCAGCTCCTTGTAGACCGTGGATAGCTGGCGCAGGCTTTGCGAGAGTTGCCCACCGAGTTGGAGCGAGGTCTGTCCGAGGTCTTTGAGGGCTTGCTTGCGCCGGTTCTCGTCTGCCTTTTGGGTGAAGAGTGTGCGCAAGCTGCTGGTAAACTTCTCCAAGGGGTGCTTACTCCCTTCCAGCTGTCCTTTGAGTTTTTCCAAGGCATCGCCCATTGCTTTGAGCTGCTCTGGCGAGGCTTGAAACGTGCGCAGCTGCTGTGCGGTGAAGCCGAATTGGGGCGTGATGTCTTCGGCCTTGGTGGTGCGCAGGTAGTCGATCAGGGCACGGGTCTGCGCCATCGTTGTCCGGAGTTCGGAACGGCTCTTTTGCCCGGCATCCTCGTAGAGGGCGACGAGCAGTGGCGCGGTCTTCCGCGCCGTTTCCATCTCTTCGTCATCGACGGCACGGAGGGCTTTGGCAAGGTTCTTGGTAGCCTGGATCTTGGCGGCATCGACCTCCGGAGCATTGCCGGCAGTCCGGCCAAGGTCGAGGATTTTCATCTGCCGGGCGTAGTCCTGCTGCAGTTCCACGCGCCGGGCGTTGTAATCCCGGTGCTGCGAAAGGATGGTGCGGAAGGTCTCCTGCTCCTTGGCGGCCCTCTCATCGAGCACGCGCTGTTCCTGGGCGTTGATTTCCGCCACCGCCCGGAGGTGGAGTTCATCAGCCTGGGAGAGGAGCTGTGCGCGGGTCTTGGCGATGTTGTCCAGCGCATCGGGAGCGACGGCGGCTCCGCTCTTGCGCAGCCTGCGGTAGAGCTCCGCCTGATCTTCGGCCTGACGCTCGATGGCTGCACGCTCGACGGAGTGTTCCCACTTGGCCTGCGCGCGGCGGCGGGCATATTCGTCCCGGGTGAGGGCGATGAAATTCCGGGCGATCTTTTCCGAGGCGGCGGCCTGAAGTTCGGTGTAGGCCTTGGTGTCGGAGGCGAGCTGCGCGGCAGCCTCGTTTCCGACGCTCCGGACCGGGAGGGCAGGACTTGCGTGGCCGGAGGGGCGGTACAGCCGGTCGAGCCGGATCATCTCTTCCCGTGTGGCCTCCATCTCCCGCTTCGCTTCCGCCACGGTTGCCTCAAGCTCTTTCACCGCGGCGTCTCGCCGGCGGCGGTTCTCCTCACGGATTTCCTGTTCCACGGTGGGGGCGGTGAAGGAGTTCCGGTTGGCGAAGGCGGCCGCCATGCGCCGCAGCCCGCTCTGGTACCAAGGCATGGCGGTGCCGGCCCGGTCGGGGTCGGAAGCCCGGAGCTCGTCGGCCTCCACCTGCGCGGCAGCGGCCTTGTTGGCCAGGGTCTGCATCTTGGCCTGCAGGAAGAGGGTCTGTGCGTAGGCCTGTCCCTTCCCGATCAGCACGTCATACCACCCGGAGGTGGTCTTGTGGTACCCGAAGCTTTCGCCGTACTTGCGGTTCAGCTCTTCGACCTTCTGCCGCTCCTCTTCCTTGGTGCCGTTGAACTCCTTGAGGGCGGCGATGCTCTGCTCGATCTCGAGGCGTGCCTTTTCGCGAACCATCCGTGCGTCGTGCTCCACCTCGATGGTCTCCTTCATCTTGCGCGCGGCTTCCTCCTGCCGGGAGGAGAACTCGTCCCAGAGCTTGATGGCGGCCGCGATGGCCAAGGTCAGTCCGAGGGAGAGTGCTGCCGTCAGGGCGGTGGCGGCAGCGGTGGAGATGCCCAGTGCTGCCGCCAGCCGTGTGTTGGCCGAGGTGAGCAGTTCCTTGGCGCGCGTCACGCCGATGACGCGGAACGCCGAGTCCTTGTTGAGCGTGTTGTACACCTGCTGAAGTCCCATCGTGACGGCCATCACGCTCTGGAGTTTGGCCTGTATGCGCACCAGGTCCTCATTCTCGCCGGCGAAGAGGCTCATGACCCCCGTGGCGGCGGTGAACGCCCCGGCGATGCCGTTCACGCCGTCGGCAAAGGCGGTGAGGTTGGCGTTGTCATCCGCCAAATGCTGCACGCGCTGGCGGATGTCGCCGATGCCGTCGGCCAATGCCCCCGCCTCCTCCGCCAATGCTGCGAATTCGGCGGTGTTCGCCTGCCCCGCCGCCTCCAGCTGCATGAGCTGGTTCTGAAGCTGCCGCAGGCGCGTGGTCATCCGCTGGGTCGAGCCCTCCACCTGTTCCTGCTCCTTTTCGAGCCCGGTGAGGGCTTCCGCCTGTTCCCGGACGGTGGCGGTGCAGGCCTCCAGCTGCGCCTGCGCCTGTACGGTCTGCACGCTCTCGTCGAGCTGCGCGAACCCGCTCCGCAGGCCGGAAATCTCGGACTCCAGCTGCGCGGCAACGCCCTTGAGACGGGCAACGCCCTGTTCCACGTTCCGGCTGGAGGCATCAGCCGCCGCGCCCAGCTTCTCCACCTCGGCCGTGCCCTTCGCCACGCCCGCGGAGAGCTTGTCGCGCATCAGGAACTCAATTTCAACGGGTTTCATATTCGTTCGAATTTAGCAGGGAACGGAACAGGCTGAGCGTGTCTTTCTTGGGCTTGCGCGGCGCGGCCGCCCTGACGTAGCGCGGCGCATCGGCAAGCATGAGCAGGAGCGTCTGCCACGACACGCCCCACAGTATGTAGGACACGCTCCAGCCCGTGGCGGTGGCTATCTGCCATACCAAACCGAAGGGGCTATGGGAGGGATCAAGTCTTAACTCCCCTTCGCGATGCGGCTCAGCTGCATCGGATTGCTCTTCTCGATGCAGTTGATAATATTCATAAAATCCTCCGTCCCCATACAGCGGATGAACTGCATGAAGGCCAAGGCGAGCATACGCTCGTCCACCCACCAGCGCAGCAACCATGCAACGGGAGGGATGAGCCACAGCCACCACTTGGAGCGGACGAGGCCATAGGCCACGATGCGGCTCATTGCCGCGCCGTGCCCGGCCACGAAGGCGAGCTGCTGTTCCTTGGTGTAGGTTTCCATCTCAGCGGCGGTGACGCCCATCCTGAGATACTCCCGGGCGATGCGGATTCGTGCGCCCAGAGTAGGGCGGCGCATCGTGGCGCGGAGCGCCAGCGGCTCGCGGCGGAAGGGGACTCGGAGGGCGGTGACGGGGAACGAGACGCCGATGTCGAGCAAGACTTCGGACGCTTCGAGCTGCACCTGCTGTGCGTCCATCATCCTGCCTGATTGAGGGTTATGGTGGCCGTCTTGGCGGGGTTGCCGGCGAGCTTGACGACAATGCTCCCCGTGCGCGGTGAGCTGCCGCCGTTGGCAGAGGCCGTCACCCTCAGCCGCGCACCGTCCCACGTCGCGGAGAAACCGGCAGGGGCTTCGCCCACGGTGATGCCGCCCGAGGACTCGATGTCGACCGTCTTCGTCTCCCCGCCCTTGGAGAAGGAGAGTGCGGCGGGGGTGACACTGAGCATCTCCTTGGTGGGCTCGATAGAGAAGGGTGCACTGCCGTCGAGGGGCTGCAGGATCTCCTGGGTGACGTCGATGCCGAAGGGGTCTTCGCTCGAGCCGATCTGGCCGCGCAGCGCGGCATCGGCAGACACACGGGGGATGGTGATGGTGTAGCCCGTGCCCGTGAGGATCTTGACCGTCCCCTCGAGCGAGAGGGACTCGCCGGGGGCACTCCATTTGTCGCCGTCTGCCGTACCGCCCATAATGGCCTTGCAGTTCTCCGGCAACAGTTCGAACATTCTGTATTTCAAAACGTTGGTGGCGTCTTTTTTCTTCATCTTCTTGACCGGAGCGTTGCGCTTCTGTGCGGCCATCAGCTGGGTGTACTCGGCGTCGTTGCCGCCCCAGTCGATGCCCTTGTCGGTGATGTAGCCGAGCTTCTTGCCGTTGAGGTACACAGCGTCAAGGAGCATTAAAATTCCGTCCATAGGGAGATTGTATTATTTGTGTTTTCGATGATAAATGAGAGTTGCCGTGGCCACGATGAGTGCTAGTCCAACAAAGAGTGCTGGCCAATGATTGGGCGGCTTCTTCACCTCGCGCTTGTGGCTTTGGCTGCTGCGTTGGGAGAGCAGCGCACCACGCGCAGCTTGGTGCTGATAAGTAGCGGCAAGATCGGCATAGTAGGTAACGAGGCGTTGGAGGCTGTCGCAGCCCGCATCGACGAAGAGCGTGTCGCCGCGACTGCGCAGCGAGAGGTGCGCCCGTCCTTTGCGCTGGGCGTAGCTCGCCCCTGGGGGCAGCTCACGGAGGCTCGTCAGCGGTATCGCCATCGAGAGGCTGTCGGCCTTCACGGCTTGATGGGTGAGCAGTGTGGTCTGCTGAAAGGTCGCGGCGGATTGGAGGCTGTCCGCGTGGGCTGCCACTGCCGCTTGCTGCATCTGCACGGACTGCTCGACGCGTTTTGAGGTGGAGCAGCTCGTCGCGGAGAGGACAATGAGCGTAGTAGCGGCACTCAGTAGCGCGACGAATAGCGGCCTCCAGTCGAAGAATGGCTTCATGGAGTTGAGTGTTGTCATTTTGTAGGAGGATGAGCGTGCCCTGCACATTTTCGTACATCGCCTTGTAGGTGTCGTGCACTTCCTTGGCGGTGCGCGTCTGGCGCAGGGTCTTGGAAAACAGCCATACAAAGACCGACCCCACTGCACCAGTGGGTAGCAGCCATTGGGCTAAGGTGAGGAGGGAGTCGGGAAGCATGGGAATGGCATTTGATTTGTATTAGAATGGCATCAGAAGAGCCTCAGAGTCCAATCTCTTTGAGCCACGCCCTCACATCGAAGCTCGGGCAGGCTTTGCTGCGGTCGAGGTCGCGGTGACCGACGATCTTCACATCGGGATGGCGGCGGTGAAATTCGCGAACGTAGCGCGAGAGTTCGGAGCGTTGCAAAGGGGTGCGGGTGTCCTTGGGCTTGCCATCCTTGTCCACACCGCCGACATAGACAATGTGGCGCGACACGGCATTATAACCCCTTGCGCCGTTGGTCAGTTCCCAAGGGTCGACCTGCGCATCTTCATTGTTGCCCACCAGCCGCTCGCAGCGGCCATCGAGGTGGAACATATCGGTGTAGCCCACCTGCCGCCAGCCGCGGCCACGAGGGGGCGGAGCGGTGTGCCAAACGCGGAGCTCTGCGCTCGAGACCTCGCGCCCCTCGGGCGTGGCGGTGCAGTGGATAACGAGGTACTTCAGTTTTCCCATTGCTAAGCCGTGGCAGATTGAACAATGGCTGCCACACCCTTATTGTCGGTTCGGATGGCCGCGCCACCGCAGCGAACGAGGAAGGAAAAGATGTCGCTATAATACGTGGGACTATCCTCCTCGCTGAACATCTTCACTTCGCCCAGTGCTCTGCCCACACTCTTCTCGTGCCAAGCGAGTGCGGCAGCGAAATCGGCAGCCTTGCCTTCGGTGTTGGCCTCTTTAGGATTAGTCCCTTCGTAGCACAAGACCTCAGAGCGTTGCATCACATTGAAACTATAGAGTTGACCAATGATGCCCTTAGCTGGGTCGGCACAGGCAAAAAAGGCACGAGACTCATTCTCTGTGAGCGAGGCCAAAAGCTGGCTATACATCACTGCGTCAATCAGAAGGTAGCGGTCGGTGGCAGGCACGTCGTCTTTGTTAAACTGCGTCATCACGGCCAAGATATCGTTCTTGGTCAATGCCTTGCGATTGCCCGTGGCAGCATTGGTGTGCGCTGCAGCTGCCTTGCCTGTGGTGGGGAACAGACGTGTTGATTTTGAGGGTGCCCATGATTTGAGTACGCCCTTGGCGATAGCATCAAAGAGGGCTGCGCGGTCGGTCGAGATAACGCTGCTACGCTTGTCGTACGACAGTTCTACGGCTTCCGCGTTGGGAATGCGAATGGGGTTGGTGGTGTACTCATCAAGAGAGAACTCGAGGTCAGTATCAACGCGTGTCTGCACTGAAGCGGGGAGTGAGCTACGGTTTTTCTGCACTCCGCTGCCAGCTCCTGCGTTGGGCACGTGAACTTTCTTGTTGTTCACGAATTGGTCAAAATTCACTGAGTGACTCAGGAAGGAGTTATCTGCAAAGAGTCCCTCAATGATGGAGGCAACCCAAATTTCTTTTTGTAACGGCATAAGTTCTGTTTTTAGAGAATTAAAGTTTAGGCTCTGTACCGAAGCGTTTGCGGAACTTCTCTGCGTAGAGATCGGGATAGTTGTCCTTTAAGGCGAGGAGCTTACCATCGCGGTCGATTTCATCCCACGACTTTCCCTTGAAGTAGTCGGCCAACTCGACAGCAGTTCCGCTGGCCTTGTCCACCTGCGTGTGGACACTTCTGCGAGGAGCGATGGCGGCGAGGGAAGCCTTTGCCCCCTCGAAGTCCTTGTCGAAGAGGGCGATGAAGGCGGGCTTTCCCGAGGCGTCGATGCGCCCGTCGCGCACGGCGGCGTCGACAAGGGCAACGGCTTCGGTCTGTTGCGCCTCTTTCTTTTCTTGGTTTACCTTATCGACGGCATCGGCGAGGGCTTTGTTTTCTGACTTCAGCCGTTCGTTGTCGGCTTGAAGATTGCGAACAGCGGCTTGCAGTTCGGCTTCGCTCGCATTGTCGGCGAGGTTGAGCATTTGGTTGATTGTCATATTAGTTGGTTGTTGATAGTTGGTAAAGTCCATCAATTTGACGACCCCTGCCATATCGATACGCTGCTCGGTGGAGCGGTCGTAGAAGGCGAGCGCATTGTGGTTCGCGCCAATGGTGCAGATGCTGGCCTCGCGCACTGTCCACTTCGTAACGGTGGGCAGCGTCTGTCCCGGCAGCATCAAAGCCGGATCGGTGCTCTGCGCCTCGGGTGGCCACGCGCCGATGCTGGCGGCGCGGATGAAGCCCTCGCGCACCTTACGCTCCACCTCCTGCCCCTGCCGGTCGTTTAGGTCAAAGACGGGGTCGGCCAAAATCTGGTTGCCCTCGATGCGGATATTCTCCCATCGCCCGATGGGCAGGACGTAGTCGGAGTGGTTGAGAAGCAACACGGGGTTTTTCTTGAACTCTTCGAGGTTCGCCCCCGAGGTTAGCATGCGGAACCCGTACGTATTCAGACTCTCGTCATGCAGGACGAAAGACTTCGGTCTTGTCATATCGGCTGATTTTTTCCGCAAAGGTGGCGCGTTTTTCGGGAAAAAACAAGGAACGGGGAGGGGGTGACGCAGGGAACGGATGTGCCCGCGCCGCCAATGGGTGGACACAGCCATTGGCGGCAAAAGGATCCTTTACAGCCCCTCCCTTCCTCGCGCGTTGGCGTATCTTTGCACCAAATATCACAAGATTATGGCAGACCTTAGCAGACAACAAAAAAAAGACTATGCCAAGACTCTCTACCTTGGCGAACGGCTCACGCAGGACGAGATTGCAGAGCGTGTGGGCGTTTCGCGCGTCACCGTCAACCGATGGATTAACACCGAGGGATGGGAGCAACTGCGCACCAGTCTTACCATCACCAAAGAAGAGCAAATCAAAAGCATTTATCAACAAATCAAGAACCTCAACGACACCATCCTCTCACGCGAGGAGGGCAAGCGGTTTGCGACCCCTGCCGAGGCCGATGCACTCAATAAATATGCCACCACCATCAACAAACTCGAAAGCGATGTCGGCCTGTCGGACACGGTGGCGGTGTTTCGCAAATTCACGGCATTCCTACGCATCAATGCGCATGAAGAACTGCGGCGGGTACTTCCTCTCTTAGACGCCTTCATCAAATCTCACCTCAATGGCTAAACTCAAAAAAGACGACCGCGATGCGCTCGCCCTGTGGGAGCGCGAAGTCGAAGCCATCCGCAACAGTGCAGACGTCAACCCCTCGGAGAGCACCATCGAGATTGAGCGGCGCCGCAAGCGGCTCGAAGCCGACGACGAGGCGTGGTTTGCCTACTACTTCGAGACGTATTACACCGCTGCGCCTGCGCCCTTTCACCTGCGTGCCACCAAGCGATTGATGACACACGACCGCTGGTATGAGGTCAGGGCGTGGTCGCGTGAGTTGGCCAAGTCGGGTCGTGCTATGATGGAAGTATCGAAGCTCGCCCTCACGGGCAAAATCAAGAACGTGCTGCTCATCTCCAACAGCTACGACAATGCCAAGCGATTGCTCCTGCCCTTTATGGCTAACTTCTCGGAGAACCGCCGCATCCAGCAGGACTATGGCCGACAGCCTGTATTGGGGCAATGGGAGGATGGTGAGTTCGTGATTAAGGCGGGTTGTGCCTTCCGCGCTGTTGGCGCAGGGCAAAGCCCTCGAGGCACGCGCAACAAGAACTATCGTGCCGACTTCGTGCTCATCGACGACATCGACACCGACAAGGAGTGTCGCAACCCCGACCTCATCGAGGAGAAGTGGAAGTGGCTCGAAAACGCGCTCATCCCCACGATGTCGGTGTCGGGAAACTATCGCGTGCTCTTCAACGGCAACATTATCGCAAAAGACTGCTGCATCGCTCGCGCCATCGCTAAGGCGCGTGCCATCCCCCGCATCGGCCACGTCGATATTATCAACATCCGCGACAAGCAGGGGCGCAGCACGTGGCCGACAAAGAATAGCGAAGAGGACATCGACACCTTCCTCTCGCTCATCAGCGAGGCGGCGGCGCAGCGCGAGTTCTTTAACAATCCGCTCTCGGAGGGCGATGTGTTCAAGGAGATGGTGTGGGGCGAGTGCCCGCCGTTGGCGAAACTCCCCTTCGTCATCGCCTATGCCGACCCCTCGCCCTCGAATGCGAAGAACAAACACTCATCGTTCAAAGCCCTCTTCCTATTGGGCTACTACGATGGCAAGTTTTACGTCTATAATGGGCGGCTCGACCACATTACGAACGAGGAGTTTGTCGGCTGGTTCTACGAGCTGCGCGACTATGTGGCCGACCGCACACAGGTGCATTACTACATCGAAAACAACAAACTCCAAGACCCCTTCTACGAGCAGGTCTTCCTCCCCCTCTTCGCTCGGATGGGCAAAGAGCGCGGTTTCATCCCCATTATGCCCGATGCGCGGCGCAAACCCGAGAAGTTTGACCGCATCGAGGGCAATCTCCAGCCCATCAACCGACAGGGGCGGCTCATCCTTAACGCACAGGAGCGGAGCAATCCCCATATGGTGCGCCTCGAAGAGCAATTTAAGCTCATCAATCGGCAGATGAAATCGCCTGCCGATGGTCCTGACTGCATCGAGGGCGCGTGGTTTATCGCCAACCAGAAGATTAGCACCATCGCTCAGAATGCCGTCAGCATCGGCCAGCGCACGAAGAACAAACATCGACTCTAATCCTCTCTCCTATGTATCTCTCTCCCTCCGAACTCTCTTCCCACCTCTACCGCGAGAGCCTCGACACCATCTCTCGCGAAGATGAAGCTCCCATCTTGGCCGCCATCGATGCGGCCATCGCCGAGGCGCGGGGCTACCTCACGGCCTACGACACCGCTGCGCTCTTCTCGGCCACGGGCGAGGAGCGCAATGCTCTTCTTCTGCTCTTCGTCAAGGACATCGCCGTGTGGCACTTCGTCAACCTCTGCAACGCGGGCACTGACCTCGACCTGCGCGAGAAGCGCTACGACCGCGCCATCAGCTGGCTGCGGCAGGTGCAAAAGGGCGAGGTCGTCCCCGACTTTCCCATCCTCGACAAAGACGAGGATGGCAAGCCCGATGGCGCAGGAGCGTATATCTACGGGAGCAATCCGAAACGAACACAACACATTTAGTATTAGACTATGGCCAAAAAGAATAACAACAGTCGCCAGCCCGTGCTGCATCAGCTCGTGGTCAAAGCTCCCCAGCGTCGCACGAGTGATGTGGGCGAGTGGCGCACAGCCCTGCGTGCCGCCGACACGGGGCGCGTGAAGATGCTCTACGACCTTTTCGACGACTTGCTCATCGATGGCGTGCTCTCCGACGCGATGCAGAAGCGCATCGATGCCGTGTGCAACTCCGAACTCACCTTTACCGATGCCGATGGGGCGGAGGTGGAGGAACTCACCGCCCTGATTGACACCATTGGCTTCGAGGAGATGCTGGGCGAAATCCTCAAACAACGCTTCTATGGACGTTCGGGCTTCGAGATGGAGTTCCCCATCGAGGGAGGGCTGCACGTCCACCCCATTCCTGCTAAGCACATCAACTTGGCCAGTCGTTGCATTCTCATCAATGACAGCGATGAGAAGGGCATCCCCTACGAGGGCGACCCTTTCCTCTGCGTGTTGGGCAAAGAGCGCGATTTCGGCCTCCTGCTCAAAGCTGCGCCCTACGTCATCTACAAGCGTGGGGGCTTCGGCGATTGGGCGCAATGGATGGAACTCTTCGGAATGCCCCAACGCGTGGGCAAATACAACACTTACGACCCCGACTCGCGCCGCCTGCTCGAGGAGGCGTTTGAAAAGGCTGGCTCTGCACCGTGGGTGGTCATCCCTAAGGACTCAGAGGTGGAAACGCGCGAGACGAGCAGTGGGTCGGGCAGCTCCTACAATGAGTTTCGACAAGCCTGCAACGAGGAAATGCTCATCACCATCCTCGGCCAAACGATGACCACCGTGCAAGGCCAACAGGGGGCACGCTCCTTGGGCGAGGTGCACAAGGAGGTCGAGGAGAGCAAGAACCGCTCCGACCTGCGCTATGTGCAGCGCGTGCTCAACACCTATGTCCGCCCAATGCTGGCCGCACGTGGCTATCCTGTGGAGGGAGGCACTTTCACCTTCCCCAAGGCTGCTGAGCCACTCAGCGTGTCGGAAATCGTGCAGCTCTCCGACATCCTCGAAATCCCAGCCTCCTACCTCCACGAGAAGTATGCTATCCCCACTGCCGAGGAGGGAGAGGTCATTGCACGGCGACAAGCCACGACTATGCCCTACGAGTATTCTGAATACCCCGAGACCTCCGATAACCCCGAGTTGTCCGAGACCTCCGAGAAGCCTAAACCCTCCAAAGGCTTCCTGCTCCGCCTATGGGATTTTTTCGCCAACGCCCCTCGGCAGAGAGGGGCGATACAAATGGCTACGAGTGGGAGTGCCCTCACGCTGAGCGAGGGGGCGACGATGGAGGAACGCCTCATTGTGGGTGTTGCTAAGGGAGAAATCAAGAAGTGGTCGCCCGAACTCTTCGAGCACATCTCCCAAGGCCTCTTGAAGGCCGTTCGCACAGGCTTCGAACGGCCTTTGAACAATGCAGACCAGCCGCTCAGCTTCGAATATGGCGCAAAGGACGACGCCTTCATCACCGCGATGGAGATGAACCTCTTCCGCTTCTCTGCTGGCAAGACGCTGGCCGAGGTGCAGGCACTTAACGAGGCCTTCCGAGCCAGTAAGAGCTATGAGGAGTTTGAGGGTAAAGCCGAGAAGATTGTGGATACCTTCAATAAGCGATGGCAACAAACAGAGTATAATACCGCTCTTGTCGCAACAGAACAAGCCTCGAAGTTCCACCGCTTACGAAGTAAGGCAAATTTATATCCCTATTGGGAGTATCGCACAGTAGGGGATGATCGCGTACGTCCAGAGCATACACTATTAGATGGTATGACGCTCAAGCAGAATGACAAACGATGGGAGAAACTATATCCACCAAACAATTGGAACTGCCGCTGCTATGTTGTACCGAAGATGAAGTTTGAAGTAACATTTGAACAACTTGCACAAGGAGAAGCTGTAGCAGATGAATATATGCGCTCTGATGAATACAGCAAGCAAGTAAAAAATGGCTGGGCTGTCAATCGCGCAGAACGCGCCACCATTTATGAAGCCAACCAACAATATGTTAAGGAGGTTACGCTTGATAAAGCAATGGAAAAACTTCACGCCCAAGACTATGGTTTGAAACCTTATGAAGAAATGAAAAAGGATGCAGCACCAAATCCAATACCTCTATTTGACGGCGACCCCAAAGATTGGTACGAACAAAAAACGACTTCCAATCCACTACGCGATTATAAGGGGAGGCAAATTACCATAAATCACAAGACTTTTATGGAGCACGCCACCAATGACCGTAAATCACGAGAGTATAGGGCACAGTATCTACTTATGGTCGAAGAGACGCTTCGCAACCCCGATGAAGTATGGTTACAAAGAATGGACGGAGGAATTGAGCGAAAACAACAAAATAAGAAGGAAAGCAAGCTCTATTTTGACAATCTACGTTTTATCAAATTCTATAATGATATGGTGATGAGTGTAGTATGTAAACCTTCTGCCGAAGGATATACTCTAATATCGTGGTATCCAATACAGGAGAATATTCACAACCCTAACTTGCCAGCAGACCAACATCCTAAAATCAGATACCGAAGAGGATTGCTCGTAAAAAGTAGTAGGGAAGCCCCATAAAGAGCTTCCCTACCAAAGATGAGTGACAACATCAACGCTGCTTCCAGCCTTCTCCTGCCCCTTTCTCATCAAGGGATGTGCATGAGCAATTAGTGCCGTGGTGTTGTATGCCGCAAATGTACATACAAAATCTGAATTATGCAAATATCTGAACTACAAATTTACCTTCAACAGCTGCCCGAGCACCTCAAGGAAGATGCTGCCCACATCGTGGCCGAAACCGCCACCACCTACTTCAAGGGCAGCTTCCGCCGTAAGGCCTTCGATGGCGTGCCGTGGAAGATGGGGCGAGCCAAGCGAAAAGGTTCTCTACTTATCTCCTCGGGAGCTTTGATGGGGAGCATTCGCCCCTCTCACGTCTCAACTGAGCGCGTGGTCATCTCGGCGGGCAACGACAAGGTATCCTATGCCAAGGCGCACAACGAGGGTTTCGTGGGCAGCGTGAGCGTCAGTGCCCACCAGCGCACCATCAAGGCCAAAGGGCGCGGCAAAAAGCGAACGCCAGCACGCACCGTGCAGGTCAAGGCGCACACCCGAAAGGCCAACATTCCCGCGCGGCCTTTTATGGGCAACTCTCGAGAACTGAACGCACTCATCCATCAAAAGATTGAGGGATATATCGCTCACTTAAATAAGTAGATTGGTAAAATAGTAGAATGGTAGATTGGTTGCTACGTATTTACCAATCTACCATTCTACCAATTTACTAATCCACCAATTTACCAATCCACAAAACCACTCAAATATGGACAAGAACATCCTCACCTCCACAATGGAGCACCTCCGAGCCACCGCCCCTTGGCTACGCTGGATAGACATCGATGAGGGGCAACTCGAAACCGAGGAGCGTCCGCCCGTGGCCTATCCCTGCGCCTTGCTCGACCTCGCCTATCCCGAATGCACTACCATCGCAGGCGGACGAGGGCGCAATGCTGTCGAACTGGTGCTCACCGTGGCCTTCTTCCCCGCGGGGCAAACCAATAGCGCAGCACCCTCCGTGGTGCGCGAACGAGCGTTGGAGCGGTTCGACCGCCTCGAAGAGCTGCACCAAGCCCTGCAATGGTGGAAGCCTACGGGCTGCCTCACGCCACTGCGCCGCCTGCGCTGTGTGCCCGATAAGCGGTTCGTCGGGCTGAGTGTCTATCAGCTCACCTACGCCACCGAAACTATGGCGTGAAATCCCATCCGATATACTCCTCGCGCAGCTCACGCATCGGCGGGCGGCGCATGATCATCTTGTCCAAGAACGCCTGCTGCTGCACGAGGATGTTGCTGATCGTGCGCGCCTCGATGAAGAACTCGCGGTCGGCCAAGATGTTGAGCACGTCATCGAAGCGGCGGCGTTTGATCTCCGTCCAATAGTAATAGCGCACCGCCAGCACCCGGTTGCGCTTCTCCAGCCGCGTAGTGCGGTCTACGATTGAGCTGTCAATCTGTGCAGGGGCGGTGGAGACACGGCGGCGAATTTTTGCCTGCCCAAATTCCCTGTCGGGAAAAAAAGATAACATCGAGGAAGATTGTTTTTCTGCCATATAGGTCGGTTTCCCGCAAAGGTACAAAAAACCATGCAATACAAAAAGACTCTGCGCCACATTCGTTGTGGCGCAGAGTCTTTAATGCGGAATTACGAAGAACCTCTTCGGGCGGCGGACCTTGAGCACGTCAATGCGGCCGCCATGTTCCCTGATGAAATCGGCCATGTAGATCGACACGCGGGACTGCGCGTACTTCAAGTCGACCGTCTCTGCCTCGTCGGCTTCAAAGACGAACCGGAAAATTTCGGTGGGGGCATCACTCTCGATGTTGGAATATTGAGCCCGGGCGATATAGATCTGTGTCATACGTCCGTCACGCTGAGCGGGATGATGCGCCACGCGCCATTCTCGTCGCGCACTTCGGCGCGGATGAACTGCTTCGTCTCTGTGGGCTGGTAGCTCTCCTCGATGATGCGCACGCCTTCGAGGAAACGCTCATCGCCCACCTCTTCTGCCATCTTGCGCAGCTGAAGGACGCGGCTGGCCTTGATGTTGCCGGTGGCATCGCGAGAGAGCAGGCGCAGCACCGCCGCGACGAGGGCTTGAGTGGTCGCGTCCTTGGCAAGGCTCTCGATATAGCCGCGCACCATGGCAATGCCGTCCTCCACGGTGTCGCGGTAGCCGTCGATGGTGTTCACGCCCAGCGTGAGGCGATACTTGCCGTCGCTGGTGGTGAAGGTGTGGCTGCGCTGGTTGTCGCGCGGAAGGCCGATGGCCTCGCTTTTGAGGGCAAGCACGGCATCGAAGTCGCCATACACCTCGGCCTTGGCCGTGCGGATGATGTTCGAGAGCCCTTGCAGCTTCACAACGGCCTTGGGCACTTCCTCGTCCACGAGGGCGGCGTAGTTGGTGCGTGCGGCACGGCGGGCGTCGGCCAGCTCCTTCTTTTTCTTCTCGGCGCGGAAGGCTTCAAACTCAGCGCGCTCTTCGGGGGTCATTTCAATGTGTGGCATAGGGGGCGTATTTTTTGATTTCAATAATTCCGGTCTTGGTGATTGCCGTTATTTCGTAGTCGCCCAGCAGGCTGTCGAGTTGCGCCTGCATACACTCCGCGGCCTTGTGCAGACCGGAGGCGGCGATGAAGTAGCGGTGGCTCTTCCTCTTCGGGCGGCCTGTCTTCTCGTCCGGAACGTACTCGATGAGGTTCACCTTGTATATGGCCTGCCCCTCATCGGGTTCTTGGTGACCGATGATTTCGCTGCCGTTCTGCAGCACCACACTCAGCACCTGCACGGGCTCGGTGGAATAGGGGGCAAGGAAGGCGGTGATGAGCGCGGCTGCGCTCTCCTTCTCGCCGTGCTCTACGAGATATTTTTCGTTCTTGCTCGCGGCATAGCGATACTGCTCGTTCTGTCGCACAACTCTTGCGGTGACTAGACTGATCATTGTTCATCTTGTTTTTTGGGGGTCTTTTTTACGATCTTGTTTCATGTTCCGCGCGTTCTTCTGTCAGTGCACTTGTTCCATTGCTAAAGATACTATTCTTCTTTGTCCTCCTCGTCCAAGCTGCGGAGCGCGCACCGGAGGACGAAGGCTACCGCGCAGAGAACGGCCAGAATGGCCGCCGTGCGGAACACTACTTCGAGGAGGAGGGGGAGGATAAGGGATATGGTCATGAGAATAAATGAGAATTAATGGTTACGGAAGCCGAGATGTTCTTCCCTTTGATACGCCCACTCGGCCAGGGCGCGGAAAAACTCGGTCTGGTCACCGTCCTCGTAGTCGGAGGCGAGGAGGTTGATGTCGCGCTGGATTTCTTCGAGGCGCGTGCGGAGGACTCTGTTCATTGTCTTGTAATTTAGCAGGTTTTTCCTTTTCGTGTGTTGCGCCTTGCGCTCACGAGGGGAACCGGTTAAGGGTGGCTTCGGGGTCGAGGAGGAACACCTCCACCTTCGGGGTCGGCGCGCCGCCGCGGGGGCGTTTGCGCGCGATGGCGTGCAGCTTTCGCGAGAGGTCGCCCAGCTCCGCGATGTCGAGGTAGCGGAAAGGTTTCCCGGCAATCCGCGGCTGTTGGCACAGGCTGTCGACCTTCGCCCAGTCTCTCGTGTCGATGCCCATGTCGGTCATCTGCCGCAGCACCGCGCTGCGCTTCCTGCGCAGGATCTCGCGCTGCTCCACGCGGCGGTCGATGCTCTCGCAGAGGAGCCGGTACTCTTCGGCTGTCAGCTCCCTGAGCGATGTGGTGCGCCCGCCGCTGGCGTCGAGCACCAGCCGGACTTTGAGATCCTCGTCGTCGCCATATTTGGGCAACAGCCGGAAAATGGCGTAAAAACGGGAGAAGTTCATCGCCAGTCGATGTTAAGCGCGTCCAGTTCTGCCTTCACCGCGCGGCGGCGGGCGGCGAGGTCATGCAGTGCACGGTGGTGGCGCGCCATCTCGGCCTGATACTCTACGGTGAGGTCGCGCAGCTCGGCGACCTTCTTCATCTTGGGGGGCATTTCCATTCTTGCGTTCATTAGGGGGATTTTTGATATGGATCAGTTTTGGACGATTGTGGCGGGCTGTGACGAGCCCGAGGTGGTGGGTGTGGGGTATTCATTCGATATCTGTCGGGGGAATACAATGGGAAAATTGTGGAAGCGGCAGGAGTCGGACCTGCGTGCCTGCTTGCTTGGATCGGCACTCCCCCCGGCGGCACTCCGCCGGGCACTTCCTTGGAAGGTGGGGACGGCTATGCTCGCGCACCACGCGCCCCCTGCTCATGAAAAAGAAACTGAAAGTTATGTCGTCGCCCGCTCTTGCCGGGCTATCCCTGCCGGATGGCCACGGAGATGAAGGAGTGCCAGCCCTGCAGTCGGGCGGCAAAGAGCGGGTCGGTCGTCTCGATGACGATGTGCCCTTTCGTCCTGGCGCGGCGGAAACGCAGGTCACACGCCGTGTCGTTCGCCAGCCAGTCGTCGATGATGCCCCGCGCGGCGTGCGCGGGAAACAGCAGGAGGTAGGTTTCCATGTGAGATGCGTGTTTGGTAAGTCCTCATTTTTTTAGTCTGTTTTCAATCCTTAGAATGCCCTCTTCCCAAACGGGGTAGTACGTGCCTGCCGCGCCCGTGTAGCGGCCTTGGCAGTAGGCCTTGTAGCCCGACACGCGCACTTTCACGCCGGCAGCATGGCGGAGGCGGACGGCAGGTTTGCCGATGGGCTGCCCCTTGTCCTCCTGAGATATGAAGATGAAGCTTCGGGAGGGAAAACGGTAGATGAGCTTCATGGCCTGCTCGTAAGTCCAGCCCGCGAACTGGAAACTGTCGATGATGATGAACCTCGGGGCGCGTTGTTTGCCCAGGCGCTCGTGCAGTTCCTCGTAACTCTCGTAGGGCACGATGATGAATTTGTCCTTCACCGCCTCCATGTCGAAGCGCAACAGCCGCTCCTGGAAGCTCGGGCCGACGCCTTCTTCGAGCGAGAGGTAGAGCACCTTTCCGTACTTGGTCAGCTCCTTGGCCAGCTGCATCACGAAGCTCGACTTGCCCGAGGCACTCGCCCCCGTGATGAACCATTTCTCGTTCAGCGAGGGACGGCCGAAGGCGGATTCCCACTCGCCCCCCCACGGCAGCGGCTCGTACTTGATGGACAGCACCTCCCTGGGGTTATAGGCTCTCCTTCCCATGGCTCAATTTGATCTTTTCGATTTCCGTATACACCCTGCGCAGGCCTCCGGCCGTCTTGCGCACGATCGTGCCGATGTCCGTGCCTTCGGGGGCGTTCACCTTGGCCACCACACGGGCTTGTTCGCGCAGGAACAGCTCGCGCTCGCGGCCATCGTCGGGGGTTACTCTTGCGTAGCGGTCGCCAAAGCGGCTGAGCATCTCGGTGTAGCCCACCTTCTGTGCCTCGATGCTGCGCGTCATCTTCGCCTTCAGCCCGTCTGCGCCCATCATGTACCACGCGCAGCAGCGTTCGGTCGCGTTCCACAGGGCTTTCAATTCGAGAAAGGCCTCGTACTGCAGATCCCCGGCCTCGTCGAGCACGATGAGGGGGCGGTCGATGGAGCGGACGTAATAGACCAGATCGTCATAGACGTCTGCATAGCGGCCGCGGGCGTTCACACCGAACTCGCGGGCGATGGCACGGATGAGTTTCAACTTGGTCTTGGCCTGAGAGCAGTCGATATAGACGGCATTGGGACGCGTCTTGATGTAGTGCCGAGCCGTGAAGGTCTTGCCGATGTTGGGCAGGTCGCAGAGGATGCCCGACAGACTCGACTGCTGGCAGAATTCGAGCTGTGCCGACACGAACTCAAAGGTGGCGGTCCTGGCGGCCTTCCACTCCATCTCGCCGCGGAGGTTCACGCCCAATTTTCGGGCGATGCTTATCCACGCACCCTCGCTCAGCACGCGCTCGGTCTGCCCGTTCTTCACCGCGCTGTACACCGAGGTGGTGATCCCCAAGGCGGCGGCGTGCTTCGCATCGCTGGGATAATTCGCGCGATGGGCGGCGATGGCAGCGGTTATCTTCTGTTTTATCTCCGTTGTAATCATATTCGTAGGTCGTTATAATGCGGTTATAAGCTTTCCAAGGCTCTTGTGCGGTAGTCGGTCGCGGGGGGGATGAAAAAGGGCGTCTCTTCGCGGGGCGCGGACTCGGCCACAAGGTTTTCAAGATCTTCTTCGCTACCCGTCTGCGGAGAGCGCACGATGCCCACACGGGGCGCGGCGTTTTCCTTTACATACCGGCTGAACCTGGCCACCTTGCCCTGCTGCTTGGCGAACTTGGCGCGGTCGTCCTCCGTCTGCTCGGCCATCACGCGGTTGTAGGTCTCCACGCGTTCCACCGTATCGATGTAGCGGTCGCCTTGGAACAGGTGCACCTCCGTGGGCTGTCCCTCTTCATCGGGCAGGTAGCAGGCCGTAACGCTGTAGTCGTTGGGTGCGAGGCGTTCGAGCACCGAGGTGTCGCTCAGCCACCAATCTTCGCCGCAGGCGCGGATAGTGCTGTTCCTCCGCACACTCGTTTCGACGCGCTCGCCAATGTAGCGAGCCAGCGTAATCTTGTCGAGCGGCAGGAGCGTGGGGTTGAGGTTGGACACCAGCACGTCCCAGCGCGTCATCTTGGGGTATCGCTTCTGATTGGGGTGGAGCGTATTGTTCCACTCTGCGCAGTCGCGGCGGTCGTCGGCCACCAGCTCTTCAAAGCTGAAGTAGGCCTTGTCCTCGTAGAGTTCGTTGGTCTCATCGCTCACCTTCTTAGCTTCGGTGCGCCACTTGCCTTTGCCGTAGAAGCGGCCGATGCCCTCGTGGTTCTTGTGGATGATGCTGCGCTTCTTCGCGCCGTTG
>JBHAFF010000035.1:0-7816 GCA_041855985.1 Alloprevotella sp. | reverse complement strand
TAACGTAGAGTTTGAGTGGGAGGAGACGAGTAGCACCAAGCAGCTGACTTTGTTCTAAAGATGCACTTCGTGAAACAATTTCTCTTCGGCCTATGAAGTAGGTCGAAAGGGGGAGTGTGCCTTATTGAGTTGCCGCTAAAAGCAAAGCTTAAACCGAATTGGGGTTAAGAGATAGGTCGAAAGGAGAAGTGTGCCCTATTGAGTTGCCGATAAAAAGCCGTGCTTAAACCGAATTGGGGTTATATGATTGAAATTTCCTGGGTTTCAGTGCATAGAGCAAATAGCAAACGCTAATGAGTAAGTGTTGTGTCCCCCAACGCTTCGGGGAAACAAGATCGATGGCGAGCGCGCATGCCTCCGTGCCTTTCCGCACAGCGGCCGCGCCTCCGCCATGCAAAGTCAAGCTTTTCTTCGATATGCACCAATAGCCCTTTACACCTTACGCACTCAAAACACAAAAAGCCCCTGACCACATCGCTGCAATCAGGGGCTGGAAAGTAATCTCCGTCGGCATTCTGCCGTCAGGCATGAGGACGCACAAGCGGCGTGGGCGTTCAACGAGCGGCCTTGATGAGTTTCTTGCCTTTCGAGAGGTAGATGCCACTCGGTGCGGTGGAGTAGTCCACGCGGCGGCCATCGAGGGTATAGACGGCATTGTCTTCGGCGGCGGGTGTGGCGGTCAGCTGTTCAATGGCCGTGGGATCGTCAGTGTGGGGAAGGAAATACGCATCCATCTCGGCCACGCGCTTACGATACCAGTCGATGATCAAGGGCACTTCGTCCAAAACGCTCTTCACCACAGGCGCGCCATCGCGTCCGCTCCAACGGGCGTACTCACGTGCCCAGGCACCACTGTTGGCGAAGAGGCGTGCATAACCCATCATTCGGGCTTCTACACCCTCGGGGGCAAAGACTTTAAGATCCTTCTTCAGCTTGAACCAACGGTTGGCCGCCAGACGGCGGAAATCGCCGCCGTTGTACGTCCAGAGCGACTGGAACGGCTCGTTCTTCTGGATGCGCGCATCGACCACCGCGGTGTTCTCATACGTTCCACCGTAGAAACGTCCGTCATAATAACCGCCCAGCGAGGTGTCCATGTCCCAAGGAGTGAGGACGAACCGCAGGCCTTTCTGGATGTTCTTCACACTGAGGAAGAGGTTCTTCATCCCGTTGTCCACCATGTCAAAAGCGAGCACGAGGATATAGAAGTCAGCCAAATTTTGCAGGTAGTAGTGCTCTTCCAGCTTGTCGGCGTAGGCACGGGGATTAGAGGAGTAGTTGGTGGAAAAGTTGTAGAGATTGCGGAGCGGTGTCCACGCAGCCACTGAGGGGTAATCGTCTGGATGCTGAAGTTCCCAATTGTTCCAACTTTCTTGATCCATCGGCTGCGTCTGGTCGAGCACGGACTCACTCAGACTGGTATTGTCCCACGAGTTGGACTTATAGAGCACACCGCGCACATTGAGCAGGCGATCCGAAGCATCAACTTCGGGTTTGGTGAGATTGAGGAGCTGACGGTCGATCTTGTCGGTGAGACAATAGATCCCCGCATACTCACCATTGATGATGAGTTCGACAAAACGGCCAACGGTTCCGTTGCGTCCCTCATACTTGCTGTCGTAAGGGAGGCGGGAATAGTTGTTCCAGATGTCGAAACAGACACGATTGCGCATGCGCACCACATCGATGGACATGGCATCGAGGATCCAACTCTTGTCGTTGCGCAGCCCGAGGAGCGTCGTGTCCATTTCAGCGCCATCGGGGCGAAATAGCTTCATGTTCAGCGAACGTTTGGGATAGTTGCTGGCCGTAGCTCCGCGGCGGCGGAAGGCAGTCGTGCACGTCAGGTCTTGCGTGGGGACATCGCTCAACACATGCACTGTCCCGGGAAGTGTTGGCTTCTGGATGATGCCATCGGGCGTCATCGGGGGAGCAATGTCCCCACGATAAGTGAGGTCGAACACGGGCATCATGGTAAACACGACTTTCCCTGTGGCTACGACAGCACCCTCACGCTGCAACTCGAGCGTGTGCGTCTCAGAAGGCGACACCTGACGCCAGTCGGTGATCAGTGCTCCCTGTGCACTCTTCACGTTGAGCTGATATTTGGCACTGTCCGCCGTGCGGAAGGTAAAGTTGATCTTTCCCGCCTTAGTTGCAGGAATGGGGAAGAAGAATGAAGCACTCAGTCCATCGTAGGGCATGAGCCGCTGGTCGATGGCCAGACCATCGATGTAGTCGGAGAAGGTGGTTGTGGTCGGTGCAGCCAGCATGTTGCCTTGCTCATCATAGACGTCGAAGAGCACATTCTCCGCTGAAGGTAAACTGCTGCTACCACTCACAATGGGAGAAGAGCAGGACCAATAGTAGGTTTTGTCGTCTTGATAGCCAAAGTTAAAATGTCCGCCGTAGCTGCCCACACTCCACACGGCCTCGGGCGCATCCGGGTCTTTGCCCAAGGTGACACGCGTGAAGGTTGTATAGTCCTTCGCGGGCGTGAAGATGAGATACTGCCCTGTCTTGGCGTTCTGGAAGCTCCAGCCGTTTTCACGACCGATGGCAATCCAATAACAATCCGCCGTTGGCTTGCCGGCAACATACATCACATGGATTTTACTTCCATGCTCTGCGCCAATTCCGATGGACCATGTCGGTTCCTTGGCACTGACAAATCGATACTTCGCTCCTTCTTGGAAATTGGCAAAACCGCGGCCGGCGGCCCAACTGCCCAAGATCCAACATAGGAGCAGGAGCACAGAAAGACTTCTGTGGGAAAAACGAGATAGAGAGAAATGCATACTATTATGTGGTTTGTCCCTGCAAAAATAAGCAATTCGGACGAAGTGAACAAATATGGAGAGGGAAATCAAAAGTGCCTAGCGCATGGATGAAGCGAACTTTCGGAAAGAAGTGCAGGAAATGGTGCCCCCCCATACGCCCGGACACTCAAACGCGAAATGCCTTATCCCACAAAACAGTGCTCCCACCTGCGTCCGAGCGACAGCAGATGGGAGCAAAAAGAAGTTGGGCAAAAGGTGAGATGGGGTTACTGAACCACAATTTTCCGTCCCCCCACAATGTTCACCCCACGATGCAGGTGGCTCTGGCGACGCCCGGAAAGGTCATAGATCGGCGCGCCATCCTGGAGTTGCTTCATCGCTTCGAGCCCCGACACGATGCCGAAATCGAAGGTGAGACCCTGAACACCGCCGCCGGCGGGCACAGCACTCGCAGCGACATGGGCGCGGAAGCCTTTCAACAGACTGCCCGTGTAGCGATAGAAACCAGGTTCTTGCGTTGTGGCGGAGCGTCCCAAGGTGAGCACATCGCTCAGCGCACGCGTGTCGAGGTTACCCGTCAGCACATTTCCGGCAAGAGCTTCGGCAGTGGAGGTATAGTCAAGGTTCAGGGTCACGGTAGTTTCTGCGGTACCTTGAATCAGCACTGGTGTGCGCGCAGGGATGGTTCCTTCCACTTCTGTGAGGGTGAGGGTGCCGGCATCTTTGAACTGTGCGACATAGGCTTTCGTCCCGGTGGGGAGGCTGACAGCAACAGGGGCGTAGAACGTGGCCATACCGAAGGGAGAGAGCTGCACAGGAAGCGTGCTTACCTCCTCAACAATCCAGTCACAGTTAGGAGTGGCATACGTGCCATTCCGGTTGACTGAAGGCGTCCAGTTGGCGGGAGGCGTCTGGTTCTGGCCATCGTCGTAGAACAGGCGTCCACCGCCCGAATAGTCCGAGGTGATCGTGTACATTCCGGCCTTAGACATATCGCCGTTGGGCAGAGCGAAGGTTACGACATTGGCCGTCGCTGCCAATGCACCTGCATTGTAGGTATCGACAGTGTAACGTCCGGAAGCATAGTTGAGGAGCTTGCCTTCTTCTGTGAGGAGGAACACGCCTGTCGCTTGCGCTCCGGCATCGGCACTCATCGCCATACGACCCACGCTCGCGTTGCTGCCATCAATGTAGAGACTGGAACTTGCTCCCTTGAAGCGATAGAAACGGTTGGGTTGGGGCAAGTTGTAGCGTCCGCTCCGGTCAACCGCAGCAATGGCCTCGGTAAGTGCCGGCTGCTCGCTGGTGCTCGATGCAGCGAGTGCACGAGCCGCTGCAATGGCATCAGCATCCACGGAGAACTGTCCCAACGCATTGCCCTTATTGGCATCGTTGATCGCATTGCCGCGTGTCTCGGCAATCGTGGCTGCGGTGGACACGTCCGTACGCAGCGTGGGCAACCATGCAGGGTCAAAGCTTTCGACCGCTGCGATCTGATAGTGCGAAGCTGTGCCTACACCATCCCATCTCACCACGGTTCCGTTGCTGGAAATGTGGATATAGCTGCGGTTCTCGGCCGTGCCGGCAGGTTTCGTCTGGCGCAAGGAGACGTAAGTTGCCTCAGGATTGTTAAGCGTATAGACCGCTGCTTCTTCCTGCGAAGTGGCGAGCTGGACTTCTGCATAGTCGGCTCCAGGCAAAGCCTTGATGTAGCGGTTGAGATAGGGGTTGTAGAGATAGAAGGACTTTGCATCCGTTCCGGCATCGGTCAGTTGCCACACGGCACGATGATCCATGGCCATGTTGCCAAAGGCTTTGTTGAGGGAGGCATCCACAGCGAGATGGCGACCTTCACGGCCACGGCTGAGCAGCTTCACCTTGTCACCAGCCTGGGGCAGGACACTCTCCGTAGCGACCCGACGACGCACAGTCTCGAGAGCTGTAAGGAGGGCACGAACCTTGTCGTTGAGCTGCCCGGCAGTCTCAGTGCCTACGGTGGCAGCAGCGTCAAGTGCCTGCTGGGCTTCGGTGCGCACATCGGCAGGTACGGAGAAATAGCCCGTAGCACCCGCACGACCTTCGAGGGCAGCAATTTCGGCAGCGAGGGCATCCTTCATATGCTCAAGGTCATGACGCAGACGGTCAGCTTCGGCCAGTGTGCCGTTGTGCACATAGCGGTTTCCCGTGATGTAGTCAATCGAATAGTTCTTGTAGACCATATTGTAGCCACCAGAGTGACCACCAGGTGCAGCTTCTTCATAGAAGAAACCGAGATTATGGTCTTTCTGCAAGGTCATTGTGCTGTAAGCCGAGCCAACGTAGGAGGCTTGATGATAGCCATTCCAGTTGCTGGCAAAGAGGGCAGGAGTCTTGTAGTCCTCGAAGCTGTCCAGCTCCTTATAGTAGATCACCACATTGTTGCGCTCAGGGCCGAGGGGGATGGACTGCAAAGCCAGATATACGGGACGTTGGTCGGACTGACGCACTACAGGCAGGATCATGATTTCGCCATTGGTGGCATTGTTGTTGGCCACAGTGCCATTGGTAGAAGCGCCGGAATAGGCCACGTTGCCCCAGACACCCTTGCCCTCCGCAGTGTTGGTGAAGCGGAAGATGTTGAAATAACGTCCTCCCGGATTTCTGTCGAAAGTGCGAGAACTGCAGAGCACGCTGCCATCGGGCAGCTCTTCGGCCTTGGGCTCATCACCCTTCACGGGAATGGGAGGGGTGTTGATGTCGCCCAGCAACTTCCATGTCGTGCCGAAGTCATCAGAGTAGTAGATGTAGCAGCAAGTCACGCCGTTGACATCGATCATCAAAGCAGAACAGTAGAGGCGATAATACTGCCCCACCTTGGTGTAGCGGCTCTGGTGGATTTTTCCGGAACCGATGAACATAGATTTGATAGGGCCACGCACACTGTTGTCGAGCGGCGCATAGAATTGCTCGGCAAGGTCGACAGGCGCGGACCACGACTGGCCATTGTTTTCGCTCAGGAACTTGGCAATCCCCTGATGACGCTGACGCGTGCCATTCCAGAAGCTCACATTGCCCGCACAGCTCAGCACAAGGACTTTGTCACTCTCGCGGTCGGCCACGATACAAGGATCGCCAAAGGCAGTGAAGAACTCATTGTCACCATGCTGGGCACCCAGTCCTGCTATGAGCACACGCTCATCTTCCCAATTGGCACCATTGTCCTTTCCCACACGCAGGAGCAGGTCAAGACGGCCATTGTTCACAATACCGATATCACTTCCCGAATGGCGATAGTCGGTCACGGCAATGAGGTCGCCGTTGTGTGCCGTTGCGATGGCCGGGATGCGGTAAGGTACTTGGGTGTTGACATTATTGAACACCAAGACAGAGGGCTCGACGGGCGGAACAAAGCGTTCGATCTGAACATAGAAATTGCTCAATTCGATCTCCTTATTGTCCGTTCCCAACTCAAAGGTGGCGGTCTGTTCTTCCATTCCTGTGCGCACAAAGTGTTGCGACACATTCGATGAAGTCATGGACACATCGCCCGAAGTGATGGCGATGCCCGTAGTGTGGTTGCGGTTGATGAAATCGAAGCTGAACGACCGAATCCTCATGGTGGTACCCGCCGTAAGGTTGTAGGCACAGGACGTTACATCTCTACCGCGCGCAATTGATATGTTATTGCCGGCCGCCGTCATATTGTTACGTCCATTGGCCGGAGAGAAGGTGAGTGCCGGATCGGTGGCCGTGGAGATCCAACGGTTCTTCCACGAGCTCGTCGTGTTACCATCTGTGCGCGACAATGCACCCGTGGTGAGATCAACGAACATCTCTTGCTTGGCAAAGGCCACACGTACCGTCGAACCCTTGTCTGCCCCACCAGTCCAAAAGGCCAGTTTGCCCTGGCGATTGTTCATGATGTTGTTGGCATCTGCCCCCACGGGGGTAAGGAAGAAGCCATTCGCCAGCTGAGTGGAGGCTGTCATCTTCCACTTGCCGCGATATCCATCTAAAGCATTGCGATCTTTGAGCAAGGGGTAGGCAGTACCACCTTCCGTGCCCGACATCGTGGCAGGAGCGGCGAGCACTTTGTCTGGGCCGGCAGCCTTATTGATGATTTCATAGCCGTCGGTGTTGTTGCCCACAAAGCACCAGAGATCTTTGTCTTCCAGCGTAGAAGTCGCACGAGTCAGAGCAATGTGGTCGGCAGTAGGCTCATGCTGAGAGATGACATAGCCAGCCTCGGCGATGTGAAAGGTGTACCAGCGTGTCGTCCGTGCCAAATTGCCGCCCGTCAGCTGTGTGGTGGTAATGCTTGCCATAGGCGTGAATGACTGCGCAAACAGCGGAGCCACTCCCAATAGTAGGCATAACACCGAAAGGAGATACCGTCTTACTGTCATAGAAATGATGGAAAAATGAATAAGTTAGAAAGACATAATAGCAACATCGCGCACAATAGCTCATGTACAGGAAGATGTTCTCCTTCCACCGCGAAGCACCTGCGGCAAAGATACGAAATAATTAGGACATCTTGCAAGAAGAAATCCCACTTTCTGACATCAAGAGATGCACTTTTCGTGAGACAATCACCAAGTCACCATTATAATACGATACGCTCTACCATAGGTAGTCGTCCCTTAAAAAGAGATGCTAAGCGGGAATTGATTCATCAATGACCTCTCTCTTAGCATTTCTCTTATTATTTTGAACAGGAACAGAAGAGCTCTCATGGCTCTTTTGAAGTTGTAAGCAGCCGCCGCCAACAGTAGGTTCACAGCATCCCCGGTCACACCCTTGTAAAAGTTGCGGCCTAAACGATAGTCTGATTTCAAGTGTCCAATGGTAGGTTCTATGCCTGCTCGCTTGCAGAATAGCTTGTGTTTCTTCCGCTTCTGATATCTGCTATCTGAAGGTTTGGGAGCATCCGGTATCAAAATCTGAGTCCCATTTACTTCTTTCTTACCCCGATAACCTCTGTCACCTGCCAGGATTCTAATCTTTCGCTGTGTGAGTCGTTCCACTTGTGCCAACGAGGCTTCTATCGTGTGTCC
>JBHAFF010000034.1:0-93743 GCA_041855985.1 Alloprevotella sp. | reverse complement strand
TCCGACGATATTTCCGGTGGTTATAGCGGCGGGGTTCCACCTCTTCCCATTCCGAACAGAGAAGTTAAGCCCGCCCGCGCCGATGGTACTGCACACCCGTGGGAGAGTAGGTCGCCGCCTTTTTAAGAGAGCCTTGGTTCAGCGATGAACCGAGGCTCTCGTTTATTTTCCTTACAGAGAAGTTAAGCCTGATAGCGCCGATGGTACTGCACACCCGCGGGAGAGTAGGTCGCCGCCTTTTTAAGAGAGCCTTGGTTCAGCGATGAACCGAGGCTCTCGTTTATTTTCCTTACAGAGAAGTTAAGCCTGAGGCTTTTGATTTGGGCCGATGGTACTGCACACCCGCGGGAGAGTAGGTCGCCGCCTTTTTAAGAGAGCCTTGGTTCAGCGATGAATCGAGGCTCTCGTTTTTTGTGTAGGGAGTAAAGTGTTATGTTGCACAACGCTCGTTACTCTTCTTTCTCCCATCGAGTGCGCTTAAAGTTAGCTACAAGCATTCTCTCGGTAATTTTGTATAAGAAGTGGATATGGAGGTATGACACTTACAACAGACTTTCTGAATGATTATCCCGCCCAGAGGAGTTAAGCTTGGAGCTCTAGATTTGGGCTGATGGTACTTTCGCAGTCATAGCGTTAAAGAAGAATAGCCGCATCAAAACCAAATAGGTTTTGATGCGGCTTTTCACGGGATGCCGAAAAACAACGCTTGTTCGATGTACGTTGATTGGATTATCTTATTTCTTGAATACCTTTTTATGGTTGATGATGTAAATGCCACGAGTAATAGGCTGCCGTAGCTTGACACCTGTTAGCGTGTAAACGCCATTGTCGGCTTTGGCTTCGTCATGCTTTACTGCGGCAATGTTGGTGCTACCGCTTACCAGTGTATCATAAACCAGTTTCACTTCTTTGGCGGTAAGTGCCTGGGAGTACAGTCTAGCTACTACGATTTCTCCCTTGAAAGCATAATCGGGATCGCCGCTTCTGCCCACATCGCAACCTACGTATAGCTTCTGACAACTAGTGCTTGGAAGCTTTATGGAGGTGAAAGGAGCAGTACCTATCAGTTTGCCGTTAACATAAAAACTAATGGCATCGTTGGGCCTCACCACGCCAACGGCGTGATAGTATTTTCCTTGTTCCATCGACTTATCGGTGACCGACACGTAATGGCCGCCGTCGTGAATCAAAAAACTAAGGTCGTTGCTTGAGAACCAGCTGATGTCGAAACCGAATCCGCTATGCTCTGTCGAGCTGAATGGAGCCTGCTCTTTCGAGAGATCATCAATTCTCATCAGGCATTCCATCGTGAAGTCGCCATTGAGTTCGTCGATGAATTTCTTATCGGCAGAATAGTCGTAATAGTAATAGTCGTCGCCTGTTCCTGTGAATGTGGCAGCATTCAGATTGTATGTTTCATTGAAAGCCACCGAAGGAGTTGGCTGGCTCGACACAATTTGGAGATTTCTGCCCGACACATCGATAGCAGTTCCGTCGGCATTAAACCGAATGTCGAACAGGTCGGCCTTGGGTACTTGCGCATACATATTCTTTGAAAAGAGGGTAATACATAAAATAGGCAGCAGCGAAAAAAGATTCTTGATTTTCATAACGGTTTTTTGTGATGTGGTTAAACTATGGAGTTTCAGGTAGCGTTTGTTCTTTGATTTTCATAGGCATAAAATGTAATGTTAGTGCCCACTCTTATTAAGGTTATATATTTTCGTATTGTTACGACAGAGCAGAGGCTCACTCAAGCAGACCACGCCATTCGTAGATCCATTTCGTTTCGCAACTGAAATCAGCGTTGCCGATAGTGCTTGTGAAATTGATGACGCTCCAAGGAACAGCTTTAGACGAGGAGGTAGGAATGACGAGCTTAATGTCGTACTCGCTGCTTCTTTGCTCTGGGGTTGCGCTTTCGTGAGCTTCGGCCTTAGTTGAAGGGCTTTTGAGGTTTTCAACGGTGCCATCACTCCAAGCCCCACTCCAAGCTCGGCGATCAAGGTCTGCTTTGCTTTTGGCGGATCTAAAAGTTGCATAAGAATATCGCCCGAAGGTATAGTCTTTTCTAACTCCAGATACAACCTTGTTGGTGGTATGTATGATAACGACATCGCCTGGATGTAGTGTTTTGGGAGGAGAGGTGCAAGTGGATGTAATTGTAGCTGATTCGGGAGCGTGATAATTAGAACCAGAAGTATGAGTATGTTGATTCTCTGAAATCTTGTAGGTCTCCCAATGCCCCCATGGATTACCAACTCCATTGGTGTTTTGAGGTGCATACAGCTCCACCTCCACAAAGTGCCACGCCCCGTCCTTGTTCAGCTCGGCCAAGGTGCGCTGCAAGCGGTCGCCATAGAAGCCTTGCTGACGTGCCCAAGCGTAGAACTTCCGAGTGTCGGGGAAGAAGTTGAGGTATTGATAGACGATTTCGGCCAGCAGACGATCCTCCTTGTAGTTGGTCCAATCGCCCTTGCGGGGGATACTCCCTCGGTAGGTGAACTCCTTGCGAAAGCGCTCAGTGAGATTGTTGAGGATGGCGACGCGGGTGGTGAGCTCCATTGTCTTGCCGAAGCGGGCAAATCCGCGCTTGAGGAGCATTGCTTCTTTCCAAACCTTGAACTGTCGGGCCACCTTGGCCTCCTCCTCGCGGAGGGCATCGCGATCCTTGACGCGCTGTTCGAACAATGCGCGAATCTGCGCCTCGCTCATCTTGCCGTCGATGCGGTGCTGGCGGATTGCGGCGGCCATGTAGGTGCCAGCCAGACCGTTCCAATCGTCGTCAGAGATGCGTCCGTTGCGATCGGGGGAGAGGCGTTGGTAGGCTTGGAAGCCTTCTTCGATGGTGTTGTCCACCCAAAAATCGCGGAGCGCCTTGATGGCTCTGGCCTCTGCTTGCATCGCTTTGATGACGGGGAGCATATCGGTGGTGTAGTCCTTGAGGGCATTCACTGCCACCTCCTTGGCATACTCTTTGGCCAGTTCTGAGGGCGAGGTGCCGCTGCCGAGCTTCGTGGCCCAGTCTTGGACATTGCCCACGGTGAGGTGCGATTCCAGAGCCTTGACCACTTCGCTATCTTTGTTGCTTCCCGTGCTCTGCTTGCGCTGATCCTGCCAGGCGGCAAAGAGGGTTTCGAGAGCCTTCTCGGCCATGCGCTCGGTGGAGCGCTGGGCGATGTCCTCGGCGAGGTTTTCGCTGTTGGCGAGTTCCACAATCTCGGCCGTATATTCGTTCTCCTCCGCGGCTTTACGAAGCATGGTTCTGAAGAGATCGTTCTTGCCGAGACCGTAGGTGCTGAGTTTGTCCTCAAGCTGCTCCCTGAAGGACTTCTGGAGATCGGCGTCGCGCAGCCTCTTTTGATAGCCGTTGGCGGCAATGCGAGGTGCGAGCACCTCCAAGAGCTCTTCGTCGCTCTTTAAGACCAGTCCTTCGTCGGAGAAGTGTGCAGCTTTGAACACAGCTTTCCCCTTCTGCAGCTGTTCGGGATCGAGGGTCATGTAGGTGATGTGTCCTTCGGCGATCGAAACCCCGAGGAGGTTGTCGTAGTCCTCTTGGGGGATGTCGGCAGGGATGTCGAAGGTTACGGTGGCGTGTTCTTGGAGGAACACGTGTTCTTGGTCGCCGAGGGTGATGTGCACGGGCGTTCCAACGAATTTGAGCCCTTGCGCTTCGAGTTCCGCTTTTTCGGCCTCGGTGAGGGGCGTGGTGGTGAGCTGTCCGGCCTTGTCATGTGCCGTTTGGGGCAGGTCGATGTTGTAGCCCGGGTCGCGCAGCGGGTCGTCATCGCCCCCGCAGGCGGTCAGTGCGCAGACTGCCCATGTGAGGATGAGCAGGCTGAGGATGTGTTTGAGCGTTTTCATGGCTGTCGGGATGTTAAGGTGAAACGATGCGGGGATATTCAGGGTTGGGGTTTGGCGCAGCATCAGCGCGCACTCCCTGATCTCTCCCCGGTCATGGGGGAAAGGATGTCGCAAATGTAATAAAAAAATGTGGCAACAGCACTAACAAATTCACAGAAACCGACTAACAAATCCGCAAAATGTAAATCCAAAAGGTCATTTTGCGCGTTTTATCCTTGTAAATACCTTGAAAGGCGTGTGATGGTGTGGCGATTTTGGGCTATGGTCAGCAGTCCATATCGCTCGCACGTTATCTCCCTTTTCTTGCTCTAAAATGGTCATTTGCTATCTATGCTTGAAAAATACGTGCGTTTTCGTCCGGATTTCGTGGAGATTTAGCAAAGAATTTGTAAGTTTGCGTGTCGGCCTCCTCAAACTGTGGAAATGCTGATACAACATGGCATAACAATCTTCAGACGTATGAGTTTTTTGATGATCATCCAGCTTCTGGTCGTACTGCTGGCTTTATGGGTCGGTTCGCGCTACGGCAGTCTTGCCCTTGGGGCGATTTCGGGCATTGGTCTGGCCATTTTGGTGTTGGGTTTCGGGCTGAAGCCCGGCACACCTCCTACCGATGTCATTTATATCATCATCGCCGCCGTGACCTGTGCGGGTGTGATGCAAGCTTCCTGCGGCATGGACTGGCTCATCCAGATTGCCGAGCGTCTGCTGCGGCGTCACCCTGACCGCATCACCTTTCTTGCCCCGCTCTGCACCTTTTTCCTCACGATGTTGGTTGGCACGGGCCACGTGGTCTATACCCTCATGCCCATCATCTGTGACATCGCGCTGCGTAAAGGTATCCGTCCGGAGCGTCCGTGTGCGGTGGCCAGTGTCGCCTCTCAGGTTGGCATCACCTGTTCGCCCATCGCCGCTGCGGTGGTGGCATTCGTTACGATCTCCGGGAGCAACGGTTTCAGCATCACTATCCCCCAAGTGCTGATGGTTACGATCCCCGCGTGTGTCTGCGGTTTGCTCGCAGCCTCGGCCGCCAGCTATCACCGCGGCCTGGAACTGGATCAGGATCCGAAGTTTCAGGCACGGTTGAACGCTCCCGGTCAGCGTGAATATATCTACGGAAGTGGTGTCACGAGCCTTGACCGCGAAGTTCCGGCCTCGGCAAAACGTGCGGTGTGGATTTTCTTCGGCGCACTGGCTCTGATCGTTGTCTTTGCTGTGGCTCAGGGTCTTCTCCCAAGCTACTCCGAACTTCGTGTGGTGGAAGGTGGCACCTCCTCCTTGATCTTGCCGGGTGATGGTGAGATTACGGCCAAACAGCTGGTCAAGGCTGGTGTTCTCGTGTCCGGGACAACGGAGCGGGTGATGCAGCCGCTGAAGATGAACCTCGTCATCCAGATCATCATGATCACTGCTGCCGCGCTGATGATCATCTGTTGCCGTGCCGAACCCAAGAAGGCGGTGTCGGGTGCGGTATGGCAGAGTGGCATGGTGGCTGTGGTGGCCATTTATGGCATTGCGTGGTTGGCCGACACTTATTTCAGCAACTACATGCCCGAGATGCAGGCCATGCTGGGCGATATGGTGCAGCGGTGGCCTTGGAGCATTGCGGTGGCCTTCTTTCTTGTCTCTGTCCTGATCAACTCTCAGGGTGCAGTTGTTGTGGCCATGCTCCCTTTGGCCTATACGCTCAACATTGAAGGCTGGGTGCTCCTCGGCGTCCTCCCCAGTGTCTATGGCTATTTCTTCATCCCCAACTATCCGTCTGACATTGCCACGGTCAATTTCGACCGTACGGGGACCACGATGATCGGTCGCTATCTCCTCAATCACAGTTTCATGCTCCCTGGCATGGTGAGCGTCATTGTGGGCACGCTGGTGGCCTATGCCCTCTCCTTCGTCTATCACCAGTGGCTGGGCATGTATTGACTGATCCGCTTTCTTAAGCCTTTTTCCGCCTCCGGAACGGTGCGTTTTCGCACTGTTCCGGAGGTGTTTTTGTGCTTGGTGGCTGCGGGTTGCTCAGGATGGGTAGACTCATCTCTGAGTGGCTTGGGATAATTCCGCAAATGGCTCATTTTCAACGCGGCGGAGAAATCAAAGTTTTCCAGTTTGAAAATTATTTATCTGTAAATCAGTGGATTGTATTTTCGTTGATGGAGAAAAGTTTTCCAAAATGAAAATTTTTCGTTCGCTCAACACATACAATATCTTCTTGTTTGAGCAAGGAAAATAGCCCGTTTTTTATTTCTCGATCTCCTTTTTTCGTCTTATCTTTGCCCACAGAACGTTGGTAACTCCGTTCTGTGTTCCGCCGGGTTGCGGTACTTTTGTTTTTCTCTCCGTTTTCTCTCTCTTCTGTCCCCTATGAGCACCGACCACTTCTTCATTACCAAGCGCGATGGTTCGCAGGAACCTTTTTCTCTCGACAAGATCAGGACGGCCATTCTCCGTGCGTGTGCCGCGGCAGGCGAACCTCAGGATGCTGAAGGCCTGTCACGCATCGTTGACCACCTGCGTTTCTGCAATGGCATGAGCGTTGAGGATATCCAGAATCAGGTGGAAGTGGCACTGATGGCCGAACGGTGCTATAAGTCGGCCAAGGCATTTATTGTCTATCGGCATCAGCATACCGAGGATCGTGAGACGGCCGACAAGCTTCGCTTCCTCGTGGACTACTGCAACGCGCGCAACGCCGCCACCGGCTCGAAGTTCGACTCCAATGCCAATGTGGAGAACAAGAATCTCGCCACCCTTATCGGCGAAATCCCCAAAGGCGATTTCATCCGTCTGAACCGCCGCCTCCTCTGCGACAGGATCAAGGAGATGTACGGCCGCGACACCGCAGATCGCTACCTCTATCTGCTCAACCACCACTATATCTACAAGAACGACGAGACATCACTGGCCAATTATTGCGCCTCCATCACGATGTACCCTTGGCTGTTGGGCGGCACGAAGAGCATCGGTGGCAACTCCACGGCTCCGACGAACCTCAAATCTTTCTGTGGCGGATTCATCAACATGGTCTTCATCGTCAGTTCCATGCTCAGCGGTGCCATTGCCACTCCTGAGTTCCTGATGTATATGAGCCACTTCCTCGAACTCGAATACGGCTCAGACTTCTATCTCAACGCCGACCGTCCCGCCGATCTCAGTCTGCGCCACCGCAGTATCGACAAGGTGATCACCGACTGTTTCGAACAGATCGTCTATTCCATCAACCAGCCCACCGGTGCGCGCAACTTCCAGAGCGTGTTTTGGAACATCAGCTACTACGATCGTCCCTATTTCGAGTCGATCTTCGGCGACTTCCGTTTCCCCGATGGCTCCGCTCCTTCGTGGGACGCCCTCAGCTGGCTTCAAAAGCGGTTTATGAACTGGTTCAACGCCGAGCGCACCAAGACCGTCCTTACCTTCCCCGTTGAGACGATGGCCCTCCTCAGCAAGGATGGCGATGTCATTGACCGTGAATATGCCGACTTCACGGCCGAGATGTATGCCAAGGGTCACTCCTTCTTCACCTACATGAGCGACAATGCCGACTCTTTGGCTTCCTGTTGCCGCCTGCGCAATGAGATCCAGGACAACGGCTTCTCCTATACCCTCGGTGCGGGTGGTGTGTCCACAGGATCGAAGTCCGTACTCACACTCAACATCAACCGTATCGTCCAGCAGGCCACGCGTGAAGGCCGCCCCTATGCTGACTATCTGGCCGATATCGTCGATCTTGTCCACAAGGTGCAGACGGCCTATAATGCCAATCTCGACTGGATGCGTTCGCGCGGACTTCTGCCCCTCTTCGATGCCGGCTACATCAACATTGCGCGCCAGTACCTCACCATCGGTGTGAACGGTATTGTCGAGGCGGCCGAAAGTCTCGGGATGACCATCAGCGACAATGCCGAATACCAGCAGTTTGTCGAGACCATCCTCTCCACCATCGAGCGTTACAACAAGCAGTACCGCACGAAGGATCTGATGTTCAACTGTGAGATGATCCCTGCCGAGAATGTGGGTGTGAAGCATGCCCGCTGGGATCGTGAAGACGGCTACTTCGTGCCCCGCGACTGTTACAACTCCTACTTCTACATTGTCGAGGATTCTGCGACTGACCCCATTGAGAAGTTCCGCCTTCACGGCCGCCGTTACATCGCCCATCTTACTGGCGGCAGCGCGCTCCACTGCAACCTCGAAGAGCATCTCTCCGCTCCACAATACCGCCAGCTCCTCCGCATTGCCGCATTGGAGGGCTGCAATTACTTCACCTTCAACATCCCCAACACCCTCTGCAACGACTGCGGCTGCATCGACAAGCGCTATCTCCACGAGTGCCCCCACTGCAAGAGCCGGAATGTGGACTACCTCACGCGCATCATCGGTTATTTGAAGCGCGTGTCCAACTTCTCCCTTGACCGTCAGCGCGAAGCTGCCCGCCGCCATTACAGCACAGTTTCGAGGGGGTAAGGACAGAAAATAGATACAATAAAACACCGCTCCGTGGTTCCCGGTCATCGGGACGGCGGAGCGGTGTGTGCGTCAGTGTGTGGGATCATTTTGTGGTCGCGCCGGTGTGGGCATCGGTCTTGGGCGTTTTGGAGGCCTTCTTCTTGCCGTCGGCCTTGGCGGTTTTGAGGATTTCGGCCTTGTAGCCGAATTTGTCGAAACCGGCACGGATCTTTTCCACGCTGGTCTTGTCGGCATCGAAGGTGACGGTGACGGTGCGGTTTTCGAGGTCCGTCTTCATTTTCTTCACACCGGGTTCGTAGGGGATGTTGCGTTTCACCTTGCCTTCGCAGTTTACGCAGGTCATCTGCTCTACTTTGAAGACAACGGTCTGGATGTCCTTTGCGCGCACGCCGAGGGTGGCGGTGAGGAGGATGAGGAGGGAGAGAATTTTTTTCATGGTTGAGGGGATAGGTAAACTGTGTTGCGGTTGTGTCTGCGCAGTCCGGATCGTCCGTTTGTCCGATCACCGCGGCAGGGTGTAGCGGAACCCGACGTAGGCCATGGCACCGTCCAGGGGTGCATAGACCATGGTGGGGTCGAAGCGGTTGCCCCAGGGGTGCGCGGCATCGATGATGGCGTTGTCCTGACGGTAGCCTGTAAGGTTTTCACCGCCGATGTAGATGCTCCAATAGCGGAAGTTGCGTGTGATCTGTGCCGAGAGTTGGGGGAAGGCTTTGTAGCGTTCGCTCCATGAGGGTATGCCATCGGTGTTGGTGTAGGCTTTGGGCAGGCGTCCGCCCCCGTTGAGTTGGAGGGTGGCGTCCAGCTGCCAGCGTTCCAGCGGCGTGGAGTAGGTGGCGGTGAGGATGGCTTTGTAGCGGCTTTGCAGCGGTTTTTCGAGACGCGTGCGGCCGGTGGGTAGGTTGTAGGTTGTCTTTACGTCCACCTGGCGGTAGGCTGCTGTGAGGTTGAAGCCTTCGAAGAAGGGGTAAGAGGCCTCAATTTGGAACACGGAGGAATAGCTCCTTCCGTCAAGTTGATAGAAGCGGATGAGCGCGGGCGAGGAGTCGAAGTCCATGACCGCCTGTTTGCGGAAGTCGGTATAGTAGTATTCCGTCGTAAGGTTGAGGATGCGGCCGGCCACGGGCTGCCGGAGGGTGAGGCTCGCGCCATAATTCCATGCTTCCTCGCGGAGCACATCGCTCTCGATCTCAAGCTTCCGTGATCCGGCGAGCAGGCCGCTGTTCTCTTCGAGCACGTGGGTGGCCCGGTAGCCTTTTCCTGCCGAGAGGCGCAGGGCGATGTTGCGTGAAGGGGTGAACTTGAGATGCGCCCGCGGGGTGACGAAGGTGCCGAAGAGGTTGCTGTGGTCGGCACGCAGGCCGAGCATCAGGGTGAGGAGGTCGTGTGCTTCGTAGGTGTATTGTGCATAGATGCCCGGCACGGTCTCATCGGTGTTGTGCTCGGGATGGAGGCGAATGATTCCCGTGGTGGGCAGCGTGCGCGTGAAGCCATCGTGGTTCAGGCTCACTCCGGCGGAGAAGGAGTGATCGTGTGTGATCTGGGTCTCGAACATCAGCGATCCATAGCCTCCCGTCTGCTGAACATCGAGGCGGCGGTGTCCGAACGCCGCATCTTGGTCGTGGAGCGTCCCGTTGAGGACGATGGCGAAGTTGGTGTTGTGGCTGTCGCCCAGCATATAGGCCGTCTTTCCGAAGACTTCGAGGCGGCGTGTGTCGATGTCGATGCGGTAGGGATTCGTGGGCAGGGCGTGGCCGGCGTGCGTTACGATCTGTCCGCCTGAACGGGTCTCTTTCAGACCGCTGACGCCGAATTGCGAGAAGATCTTTCCGCCGTTGTAGGTCCAGCGGTTGAGGAGGTTGAGCTGCTCCTGTCTGGGCATGTCGGCAAATCCGTCACGGTTGTCATCGTGGGCATCGAGGTGCTTGTCGTAATGCCCCAAGATGGTGGTGCTCCACTTCGGTGAGAGGAGGATCGTGCTCTCGGCGTTTCCTTCCAGGCGTCCGCGCAGGTCGGCATAGCCGTTGGCGGCGAAGCGGTGGGGGTGTGCCTGATGCGGCTTCTTGTACTCCACGTTGATCTGTCCGGTGATGCCTTCATAGCCGTTCTTCACACTGGCAGCCCCTTTGCTCACCTGGATGCCTGCCATCCACGGTCCGGGGACATAGTTGAGGCCGAAGGGTTGTGCGGCGATGCGGAAGTTGGGGATGTTTTCCGTCATCATCTGCACATAGGTTCCGGCGAGTCCGAGGAGGCGGATCTGTCGTGCTCCGGTGGCGGCGTCGGAATAGTTTACATCGACCGAAGGGTTGGTGGTGAAGCTTTCGCCCAGGTTGCAGCAGGCGGCTCGGGAGAGTTCGTGAAGGCTGAGTGTCTGGCTGTTCTCCACGTTGTCAAACGATCGGTAGAGCCCGCGCCGCTTGGCACGGACGGTGGTTTCGGACAAAGTCACGGGGCTTCCGGTGGCCGTGGAGTCGAGGTGGGCTGAGGCAGGCACGGTCTGCGGGACTGTGGTGTGGCGGTCGTCGGGCGTTGGTGCAGCCGTTGCTACTGTCGTGACGGCCACGGCTGAAAGGAGGAGGGACGGAGGGAGTAGCATGATGGGTAAGGATCGTTCTGTGTGAGGATGTTCTGTGATGCTGCAAAGGTACGGCTTTCTCTTTGGGGGGGACTTACAGGATTGCCGGAAAAAGTTGCAGCCACCGTGAAGGCCGCATCGACGGGACGAGCCGTCCGGATTTGGGTGATCCGACTTTTTGACCAGCATCAGGTGTGCCCTTTAGTGATTTTGGGGAGGGGTGTGGATTTTGTATCCGGTTGATTTTCAGATAGGTATTTTCTGATGAGAAAGACTCCGTGCTGTGCGTGGAATGATACCGCGGAGTCGTGCGTACCACACCGCGGAGTGGTGTGAACAGTTCCGCGGAGTCAGAACGATGACTCCGCGGTGGTAAAGAAGGAGAATGGGGCGTTGGGACTTAGGCATGCAGTCCTGTTCAAGAGTTCCTTACAGACCCTTCAGAACGATGGCCTCAGCTACAATTTTTGGAATAACGCTTTCTGATGGTGCTGTGGCAGACTGTGTCTTTGGGTGCGGCATCTGCCATCCTCTCCCCCGATGGGTACAGACACAACACCGCGAAGTCGCATTGGCAACTTCGCGGCGTTGTGGCAGGTTGTGTCCGTATGGACGATCCTCCGTCGCCTTTCGGCGCAGATCAGTATTCGTCTTCGTTGAAGAGGAAATCCTCCTTCGTGGGGTAGTCGGGCCAGACATCTTCGATGGTCTCGTAGACTTCACCTTCGTCTTCGAGTTCCTGGAGATTTTCCACCACCTCCATCGGTGCGCCGGAGCGCATGGCATAGTCGATGAGTTCTTCTTTTGAGGCAGGCCAAGGTGCGTCTTCGAGCTTCGAGGCCAGTTCGAGTGTCCAATACATATTCGTTGTTGAAAATAAAGGGTGAGAATACGGTGAGGCATCGTATGCATCGCCATCGGATGCGCGGAAAGCCAGAGACAACAGTTCCAAGGCTTTCGGGGCGCAAAAATACACTTTTATTCGATACGGCCAAACGAAATGCCGAAATATCTGTTCTTGAGGTTGAAAAATCTGCGTTTTTTCAGCCCATTGGCCGAATGAAGGCTTCAAAAGGGTAGTGGGCATGCATTTTTCGCCATTTCTCCCTTTTGTCATCATCGATGGCTCAACAAAATGTCGTATATTTGCACGATATTTGGGATAGCGGCGCATTGATGCCGCAAGCTGCCCTTAACCTTCTCCTTGAACCATGCGCAACATACGTTTTTTCCTTCCCCTGCTCTGCCTCTTCCTGCTTCTGCTCACGGCCTGTGGCGGTCGTGGCCGGAGGAGCGCACCCGAGGGCAAGGCCGAGGCCCGCTTCGCTCCGGTCGATGTGCCGGCCTTTCCGCTGAGTGTCTATCTTGAAAACTCAGGAAGTATCGCAGGCTTCGTGCGCAGTCCCCAGAGTGAATACCGCAATCTGGTCTATGACTTGGTGAGTGGTCTTGAGCACAAAGGGCTGGCGCGGAGCGTACGGCTTCATCTCATTGCCGAGCGCACGGACTCGATGCGCGCGAAGGTAGAGCATTTCTTCACTCCTCTGGACGCAGCACGGTTCAATGCCCCGACGTCCGACATGATCTCCATGTTCTCCACGCTGCTCAAGCGGCGCAAGCCCGGCGAGGTGACGGTGTTTGTGTCCGACTGCGTGTTTACCTCGGCCAATCCCGCTCTGAGTGTGTCCATGCTCTCGGCGAGTGTGAAGGACCGTTTTGCCGAGGCTCTGCGCCGCGAGCGGCTCTCGGCCGTGATGCACTGCGTTGACGCTGCTTTTGAAGGGGCTTACTATCCTCCGAAAGCCCATGCCCGGAGTTTCTCCGGGCGTCGTCCGCTCTATATATGGCTCATTGGCCCGGGTGCAGCACTGGCGGTCATCGAGCGGCGTCTGCCCTTTGGGCAACTGGGCAACGGTCTGGGCGAAAAAGCCCTCACTGCCGCATGGGCCAATCCTCTGCCGAGGGTGAACTACCGTGTGCGCCGCCGTGCACAGCTCGGCGGTTATGAGCTGGACCGCTCGGATCCCGACCACACCATCAGCAAGGCGAAGGTGGGTACCAGCCGCGACCGCTCCGGATTTGCCCTCACCCTCGAAGCCAACCTCTCCGCCCTCCCCTTGCCGGAGGCGCATCTGCTCGATCCTGCGGCCTACCGTGTGCGCCACCGCGGATTCCAGATCGATGAGGTCCGTTTTGCCGAAGGCTGCGGCAGCGAGCGTGTGCTGATCACCCTCACCCTGACGCAGGACAACGCCCACAGTGTGCCGCGCGGCAAAGTGGAGGTAGACCTCCTCCGCACCAACCCTCCGGGCATTGCGGTGCTCCACGAATCTGACGGTACGCGTCCCGTGGATGGCCGCACTTTCGGTGTGCAACACCTCTTTGACGGCGTCTCTGCCGCCTATGCCCTCGACTCCGAAACCCTCGCAACCCTCAGCTTCACCATCAAGTAGTTCATGGAAATTTTCGAAACCCTTTACGACACCTTCTTCGGTTGGCTCTACGGCCCCGACATGTACGACTTCCTCCGGGGCTATGACGCCACCACGGGCGACTTCACACAAGGGAGTGCCTTCCCCAGCCTGTGGCTCTGCGCCATCGTCCTCCCGCTCCTCTCGGGGCTGCTCTACTACAAAGTGGTGGACAATCCCCGTTTTGCCTCTCGGGGCGGCTGGGGGGCAACCCTTGGTCTCAACGCCCTGTTCCTCCTCATCGTCACGCTGGTGTGGGCATGGCGCGCCTACGAGAGTGGAGACATCCCCGCTGAGTTCAACGTGGGCGGTGGCGACCTCTTTGGTGTTGCCGTGGCTCAGGCCCTCCTCGGCACCCTCTGGTTCGTGCTGTGGAGCTTCTTCCTCCGCTTTATCAGTACCAGCAGCCGGTTCATCCCCTGGTAACACGTCATGGTCTTGTCCCCGGCAGAAGAGCGCGTATGCCTTGGAATGCCGAAGAAGAGGGACAAAGTTCATGGAAAAGGGCACGGAGCAATACCTGTCCTGCCATAGATACGTTTAATTTTGAGCACCTACTTATGCTGACCCTCAACGAAACACAAGACGAAATCATCTCCGAATTTTTGGAAATCGAAGACTGGATGGATCGCTACCAGCTCCTCATTGACCTCGGTGAAGAGTGTGACACCCTCCCCGATGAGGAAAAGACGGAGCGCAACCTGATCGATGGCTGCCAGAGCCGCGTATGGATTGTCTGTGATGAGCAAGCGGATGGAACGCTGACGTTCCGCGCTGAGAGCGACGCCCTGATTGTCAAAGGCATCGTTACGCTCCTCCTCCGCGTGGTGAATGGCCACGCGGCTTCGGAAATCCGAGATGCCGATTTCTACTTCATCCGCGAGATTGGCCTCACCGACCACCTCTCGCCCACACGCTCCAACGGCCTGTTGGCCATGATCAAGCGCATCAAGATGTACGCCCTCGCCCTCAGTGCTCGGGCTTGATGCCCTCCTCCGACCGCGGAAGTGCTGCCCCCAAGCCACTTTCGCGGTCGTGGTGTCCCGGTCGGCCCCGAGCCCCCTTTGCTTGCCACATACACGCCACCCCCTGTCTCCTCAATGAAAAGGAGACAGGGGGTGGCGAATTATTTCTATCCCGTCCTTAAAGCTCTGCATCCTCAGGGATTTTTGACCCTCTTGGTTCAAGAGTCAATCAACGGCTCTCTGTATGGTCCTTTACCCTCGACAACATTGACGGTCTCCGGCTGATTTCTGACGGTTCACTCTTCCAGACTTCCGGGCTTGGGGACAACGTGGATGAGGAAGCGTTGGTTTTTCCATTCTTCGGAGGGGTTGGTGTAGCGGGGTGTGCCCTTTGTTCCGCTGCCGCAGATGAGGGGTTCGCAGAACTCAGAGAGGACGATGCCATTTTTCGCCCAGTAGGCCACGAGTTTGAGGGCGCGGAGGTAGGACAGTTCCCAGTTCGTGGGACTTTTGTCGCGTGAGGCTTGGCCTTCTACGATGACGAGGTATTGGACGCCGGGATATTTCTTCCGGGTAGCAAGGATGGTGCGGCGGATGGAGTGTCCGGCTTCGAGGAGGCGGTGTCGGGTGTTGGGCGGGATGGTGCTGATGTCGCTCTGTCCTGTGGGAAAACGGACGGCGATGGTGAGGATGTGCTTCTTATACCGGGCATTGTAGGCAAAGAGGTTGCGGTCCAGATTGCGTGTGGCCTCCTCGATCTCCTGGATGCGATCGAGCTGTTGCGCTTTGACGCGGTAGACCATCTTCTGGTGGTTAAGGACGGATACGGTAATGGCGAAGAGGATGAGCATCACGAAGAATAGGCTCGTCATCAGGTCGGCATAGGAGGCCCAGAAGAAGGATTTCTTTTGCTGCATCGTGAGGAGGGAGTTATTGGATGGGGAGGAGCGTTCCGCGCACGAGGTTGAAGTGGTCGAGGAAGAGTGCGGCGCAGATGGCGGCTCCGAAGAAGAGGAAGGCCAGGATCACGACGAGGATGGTCTGCTGTGTCGCCATCCGGGCAAGTTGGCGGCGTTGTTGCCGGAGTACATGAAGGATCTCGCTGTCCGATTTGCCCGTCATTCCCTCATCGCGCCCTGTACTGACAGTTCCTGTGGTGGCAGGTGCATTGAAGGTGTCGAGGCGCGCGGTGAGCAGGCTCAAGGCGCGGGCAATTTCATCCACCCCTTTCCGCAGGTCGGGAAGGGCGCGGAGGTCGGCCGCCTCTCGGGCATCTCGGGTGAGGGTATCGAGGAGTTGTTGCTGTTCGCTCTGGATCTGGTGAGCGAACTGTGCACTCTGGTCGTTGAGGGCGGTGCGGAACTGTTCGCGCTGGGTGATGAGGTGTTCGCTCCAATTTTGGTCAAGGGTGTTGACCGAGGCTTTGAGGTTGTCGAGGTGTTGACGGAGGTGGGTATCGATGTCCAGCAGGTTTTGGTTGAGCACCTGTTTGCGCTCATCGATGGCGTGGATCTCGCGTTCGAAAAATTCGCCGAACTTCACCAGAGTCTCGGTGCGCGCGAGGTGGTAATCGAGCTTGTCGGAGAGGGTGGCCACGTTGCCCAGATAACGGTTGACCTCGGTGAAATAGTTGTCGAATTTGTGGAGCTGTGCCATGGAGAGGTCGAAACGCTCCATGACGCGGAGGTTGGCCGTGGCCATCCCCGCGATGTCGAGGCGCGAGAGGCTGTCGAAGACGGCGGCCTGGCGGTCGTAGCTCTCGGCAATGTTTTCCATGGCCTGCTCCATGCGTACGACGTTGCGCGCCAGGTCTTCGTTGAACTTTGCTAAGTTCTGGTGCAGCTGTGTGATCGCACTCTCCAATCCGGTAACGATATTGGGCAGGATGTTGGTCTGCGTCCAGGAGTAGAACTCGTTTTTGTCGTGCTGGAGTCTGCGTCTGGCGTTTTTGAGGAGGAAGGAGAGCCATGTGGTGCCGATGATGCCGGCCAGACTCACTAACATCGCTATTGCCACGCCCATGATGATGGGCTGTGCAAAGAGTTCGGCATCGCTGAAGTCGCTCACCCCGGCCAGCCCGCAGATGATGCCCACCATCGTGCCCGCCAGTCCCAGATAGATGGGTATGGGAAGGAAGGCTTCGGCCTCGTCCTCCACTTCTTGGCAGTTGCGCTCCACGATGTCTTTGAGGAGGTTGAAGTCGGCCGCTGCTCCGCGGTTGCGCGAGAGGTAGAGGTTGAAGGAGCTGAGGATGCCTTGGAAGATGGGCCCTGACTGTGGGTTATGGATCAGGGTGGGTCCGCTCTCGGTAGTGTAGAGGGAATATTGTGCCTGGTGGAAGATGCGGCTCAGGGTGCGGATGTGGGCGCGTCCCTGTCGGAAGAAGATCCATTGTGCATAGGCGATGCCTATGAGGAGGATGATCTCGATGAGGTGAGGAGGAGAGAACCAGTTCATTGTGCTGCGGAAGGGTCGATGGGTGTGATGCCGATGAGGCGGAGTGCGATGGGAGTGTCGAGGATCCACTGTCCACTGCGGAAGGTGGCCGTTCCGTCGGTGAGGACTTCGACTTCAGAAGGTGCGATGACGCTGAAATCTTCGCAGCGGAAGCCGCGTGCCGGGGAAAAAGCGGCCCGCGGGTCGCGAAGGTGGCTGCTGAGGAGGGTGCGCTCGGGGCGGTAGGTTACGGTGGCTTGTGTGGGATCATTGGCCTCGGGCTGCAGCACGTAGGTGGAGAGTTCGCTCGGCATGGAACGTACGTGCGTGAAGACGCCATCGGCCAGTCCTCGGGCATAGAGGGGAGCGGGTCGTTCAGGGGCGGGAGGAGCTTGCACCTTCCGGTCATCCGGTGGCACCACTTCTTGGGCGGCGGGATGTTCCTTTGCCCATTGCGTCATTTGCGCTTCGAGTTGTGCGGTGCGGGCTTCGAGCTGTGCCATGCGGTCAAGGAGGCGGTTGTGGCTTTCCATGAGCTGGTTGTGGCTCTGCACGAGGCGGCGGTAGTGGTCCGCCAAACTGTTGTGCGCTTCCACCAAGGCGATGTGGGGATTGGTGGGTGCAGCTGCTCCCTCTGTCGCCGGAGCAGGGGCAGAGGGAGCGGGTTCGGCTGCCGGAAGATCGGCAGGGGATTTCGGTTTGGAGGAAAAATTACTCATCGGATGGGGGTTGAGGCTTCGGCCGCCAGGTTTGCCAGATCGTGGAGGATGGCGGTGATGGGGAAGAAGAAGAGTGTGTCGGTCACTTCCTCCTCATCGGGATCGTTGGCTGTGCCGTAGCGGAGCCGGATGCCATCGTCGATGTATTTCGCGACATCGCGCAGGAGGACATCGAGGTAGTCGGTCATGCGGAGCGGCAATCCGAAGAGGTCTCGGAAGTTGAGGCGGTCGTCGATCGTGCGGAGCATGTGGACGAAGTCGCTGACCTCGGCCTCTACTGCCCGGCGCACTGTGGGGGTGAGGTCGGCTCGGCGTGTACCGGCAGGGATGTCGGTGAGGTCGCGGCCACCCCATACGGCCGATTTTAGGGCATTGAAGTCAATGCCGCGTTCATACAGCTCGGGGTTGAGGAGCGGGCCGCGGCAGGTGATCTCCTTCGGGTGATCTTCAAAGATCACTTCGAGGCGTGCCGCAGCTTCCGGTTCATCCCACACGTGGTCGAAGATGGCGCGGGTGAGGGCGTTGAGGGCATCGCGGCTGTAACGCACATCGGCCAAGGCATTGACAATGCGCGAACCGTTTCCGGAGAATCCGATGTGGCGCGGCACATCGAGGCCGGAAAGCTTCACCCAGCGCGCCACGTGGAAGATGAGGCTGGCGTAGAAGGTGAGGAACACTGGCTTGAACGCCTCGTTGCGGTCGAGGATGGCGGTGAAGTCCACGCGGTGCGCGGTGCTTTCGGCCAGGGTCATCCAGAAGTTGAGCAGATCGACCGAGCTTCCGCTCTCGCGGACGCTGAGGTTGAGGGCGGCAAGATCACCCTCGGTGGCGAGCTGTTCGGAGATGAGGGCGTCGAAGGCGCGGACAAAGCCGTTCTGGCGGAGGGAGGTGTTGCCTCCTTCACCCCACAGGCTGCCGGTGGCGAAGCGCATGGACGTGAAGCGTTCGGGGCGGCCTTCGCGGGCATAGACCACATCGGTCGTTCCGCCGCCGATGTCGATGGTGCACAGCCCCTGGGAGGCGGCGTGCTCTTTGACGAAATAGCTGAACGGTGCGAGTGCTTCGGCAATGGCGGTAACCTGATGGGGCGCACCGCCGAAATATTGGGTGTAGAGTTCGCCCCACACACGGCGGAGGAGGTTGATGCGGTTGGTGGGCATGCTCGATGGATAGAACCATGTGATGCGTGTGTCGGCCAGATTTCCGCCTGCCTCGGCCACCTTGTTGCGCAGGAGATAGAGCAGGTTGCTCACATAGAGACGCATCTGCGCCTCATTCTCCGCAGTGCGGTCCCATTTAAGGTTGGTACAGAGGCGGTTGTAGGCCAGATTGTTGCGTTCACCATGGACGAAGGGAAGCTGTCCATCGAGCAGAGGGTGGCGCACAGTGGCGGGCGACCAGTCGATCGTGCGGCGGTGGGCCAGGACGGTGCGGCGAGGGAAGGGATGCCGGAAGTGCCCATCGGCCGTGGGCTGTGGGTAGAGGTCGTTGAGGAGGATGCGTTCGAAGTCGGGCAGTTCGGTGGGGAGGTTTTGCTGAGCAAAGACGATGCGCGTGGCCGCAAGGAGTTGATCCTGCGGAAGACAGGCATTGCGGTGCGTTGCTCCTTCGATGTGGGTGTTGGTCGTGCCGAAGTCGATGGCGAAGTGGAAGGCCGGGGCGTCCTGCGTGGCGGGGAATTTGGGGAGGAGCACGCCGTGCACCTCGCCGCAGGCCACATTGAGGTAGTCAAAGGGGTGGTCGAGGCGGTAGTAGCGTGGCTGGAACATCTCATCGGTGAGGCGATGGCGTGCCGCATCACGGGTGTTGGGGGCAAGCTGGGCAGAGGGCACAACCTCCCGGCCATCGGCGGTGTGGAAGGTGGCGGTGACGGGAGCATCGGTCGGCTCAATGGGGCATACGAACACGCGGTAGTCTGCCGCACCCTCGGGGAGCTGGGCGAAGGGTGTGAGACCGACGATGAACTCGGTGAGCAGGACATCGCCATAGCGGTCATTGTCGCCGGTGAGTGCGTAGTCGCGGGTGAAACGCACCGTGCGCACCGTGCCGCGGCCGCGAATGGGGATGTCGAGTGTTACGGTGTAGCGCGAGAGTGTGCCGATGCGGGTGTGCTCTACGTGGAGGTGGCGTTCGAGGTCGTCGGGGGTAAAGTATTCGAAATAGGCCGCTTTGATGGGAAGGAGGATGTGGCTGTCTGTCTCGGCCATGCGAGAGAGGGGGAAGGCGGCGGTGGCAGGTCTCTGGTTGACGATGAGGGTATCTTCGAGAAAGTCATCGATCGAGAGGTAGGGGTAGAGGGTGCCATCGCCCGGTAGGGTGCGGAGGTTGGGAGCCTTCGCCTCGTGGCGTGGGGGCATGATGGTGCCGTCCCATGGTGCGGTGGTGTAGGTGAGGGTGCTGTAGAGCGTGCCCGGCTTGTCGGGGAGGACAAGGGGAAGCTGGTCGTTGGGATTGAGGTCAGGGCGTGTGCCGGCTACCACAAAGTCGCTGGCGGTGCGGACATCGAGGGGAGCCGTCTTGCGGAGCGGAAACCCGAGGATTTCCACAAGGCTCGCAGCTTCGCCACCCACATCGAGGGTAGGGAGGGCATTCCAAAAGGCCGACCCTCCGCGGTCGATATCGGCCACGAGGCTGTTGTCCAGATGGGTGTAGACCATATTCAGGTATTTCGACACGGCAGGGAAGTCGAGATCGAAATTTCCTTGCCCCTGAGTGTTCCACATCTCTCGGAGGGCAAACCAGAAGCGGATGAAATTGCGGTCATCGCGGCGGTGGAGGGGGACGTAAGTGCCGTCGAAGGGCCGGTCGTTGCCGAAGCAGACGTGTGGACTGACGAAGCCCTGATCACCCCCGGGGGTGAAGAAGAGGGTTTTGGGCGAGGTTCCCCCAACGATACGGAGGGGTGCACCCTTGTCCGGACCGTTGTATTTGAGGAGGTAGATGCCGCTGAGGCGGTCGAAGTTGAAGGCTGCGGCATCGGTGTTGAGGAAGAGGTCGAGGCTCTCTCCGAAAAGGTGTGCGGCGGATCGGCGGAGCTGCTCGATTTCGCTGCGGTGCCACACCACAATCTCGAAGAGGTCGCGCAGACGGTCGATGTTGAAGAAGATTTCTGCCACATCGAGGCAGTCGGACACCATGCGGTGGTAGATGCTTGTCCCTTCCAACTGTCCGCTCGCCACCACCTCGCCAAAGGCCGTGTCGATAAGTTCGAGGCGTGCCCAGGGGCTGGGGATGGAGGTGATGTCCTTGGAGGCGGGTGTACCGTTGGGGTCTTTGATCTTGGAGATCTGGCTGCTGTTGTAGCGTTCGCAGGTCTCCCAGCCATTGGTCAGCTCGGGACGGTTGTTGTCGTGGTAGAAGCGGAGAGTGCCCATAATGATGAAGGTGTGGAAATATGGGAGGGTGAGAGGAGTGTATGTGAGAGACGGGTGTGGTCGTCTTGGGTGTGTCAGGCCAGCGGCAGTCGTTTTTCGAGCAGGCGCGTGGTGGTGCGGTGGAAGAGTTCAAGGAGGCGTTGCTCGGGGTGGTCGGCGGTGCGGAGGGTCTGGCTCACCGCATTCAGTTCGCGGTCGAAATCATTGTAGCTGAACGTTCCGCCGAAGGTGCCTTTCTTCGGGGCACGTCCCACTACGATGTTGAGGGGCTCGCGGTGCTCGTTGAGGTGGAAAGGGATGAACTTCCGGGAGTTTTGCCCTTTCATCTCGTAGAGCCAGGCGGCGAAGGCATTGCTCACGGCTTTGAGGTGTGTGGTGGCAAATTCGCGTTGGAGCACCTCTCCGAGCTGGTGGTCTTTGTACCAAGCCAGGCGATCGAGCCTTCCGCCGTGGTCGTTGAGGTAGTTGAAGAAGAGGAGGAGGCGTGTGAGGGCAGGTGCGATGAGGTGGCGGTCGCGATCACAGAGTTCGAAGAAGCTGCGTGCCGTTTGTCCGCCGCCGGTTTCGGGCAGTCCATATTCCTTGTAGGTGCAGGTACGGCGGTCGGGGGCATCGTTCGTCACTTCGCTCCGCGCGAAGTCGATGACAGAGAGTGCCGCTGCGAGTTCGACGAAGTGGGCATCGTTGCACTGTGCATTGCCGCCCTCGGAGTTTTCATACATCGTGGTCTTGTCGTCGCCGATGTAGTAGAGGGCATCCAGGCCTTCGAGGTTGTGCTCGTAGTAGTGGAGGGCTGCGGTGGCTTTGGCGGTGAAGGTGGTGCTGTCAATGGCACTCTCATCATTGGCCTTGACGGTGAAGTAGGGGAGCACCGTTACGGCTCCGATGGGTGCACGCGCCACGAGTGCCGCATTGTTCACCCCATCGGCCACGTTCTGCAGCTCGCGCAGGTTTTTCAGCAACAGGGGGAACCCGCTTGCCCCGGTGCCGCCGAAGATGGAGCTGACGATGAAGATGCGATCCCCCTCGCGGAAATGGTTGAACAGGTTGCAGAAGTCTTCGTTCGAGGCAAACTGGTTGAGCACCACACTCCCCATATTGGGATTGCCCTTGAAGCCCACTTCCATCGTGGCGGTGCGGGTTCGGTCGGCATAGAGGCTGTGGAACAGGGCTTTCGATGCCGGAGGCATGGCAGATAGGCCAATGTAGTCTTCGAAGGTGGTGTTCTCTACATTGGCTAGGCGGAGGTGGTTATCATTGTCCGTCCGGGCGATGGGGGTGGTGAAGAAGCGGTTGGTGTGGTCTGCCCCCTGGTGTGCTGTCTGCCGCTGGATGGCGCGGTAGTGGGTGAGGAGCTGTTTGGTGCGTGTGAGATCGCCGCCTGCGAGGTCGGTGTCCACGAAGACGGGCACTAGTTCGTCTGCCCCGAGGTCTACCCCGGCGGCCAGAAGAAAGGTTAGGGCTTTGACCACTCGGTTGCCCGTGCCGCCGATGCCGAAGAGGAAAAGTTTGCTCATGATGTATGAAGGGAGACGTTAGAGCTTGGAAGTGAGAGGTTAGGAGTAGGAAGCGCGCATGGCATAAAGATAAAAGCAGGAGGCGTTATGGCTGTTCTTCGGAGATGAATTGCAGCACCGTCTGTCCGACAGCGCGAAGAGTGGCGGGGTCGATATTGTCGGGCGTGTCGTGGCTCGTGTGCCAATGGGGGGTGAACGTACCGTTTGCGCGGTAGGGGATGATGTCGAGGGTGGGGATGAGGGCTTTCGTGTTCATGGGTACGTGGTCATCGGTCACGAAACCTCCGGCTTCGGGGATGAAGTAGTCCTCTGCTCCGGCATAGCGTGCGGCCTCCCAGATGCGCATGACGAACTCTTGGGCGTTTTGCAGCGAGTAGCCTTCGTAGTGGAATTTGCTCCCCCGGCCACCCACCATGTCCAGGAGGATGCCGCAGCGTGCGGTGTAGCCTTCGCGATGAGGATGGCTGCTCCAATATTGTGATCCGAGGCACCAGGTGTTTTCGTCCGCACGGGCTGCTTCGGGTGCCCAGTAGGGTGCGCCGTAGTCTTCCGTGTCGAAGCAGATGAAGTCAATCCCTACTTTGGGCTGCACCTCGCGGAGCAGGCGCGCCAGTTCGAGCATCACGGCGGGGCCGGATGCTCCATCGTCGGCTGCCATCACGGGGGTGCGGTGTTTGGTGCTGTCGGCATCGTGATCCGCCCAGGGGCGGGAGTCATAGTGTGCCGCGATGATGATGCGCTCCTTGCGCTCAGGGGCGTAGGTGGCAATGATGTTGCGGCAGCGCAGGTTCGTGCCGTCCCATCCGCGCACCACGGTGCGCTGGTTGATCACTTCAAGACCTTGGCGGCGGAAGCCTGCTTCGAGGAAATCGCCGCAGCGTTCGATGGCCGATGAGTTGGGGACGCGAGGGCCAAAGGCACATTGTGCCTTGACGTTTGCCAGGGCGGAGTCGCCGCTGAAGACCACACGGCAGATGCGTGTTGAGTCGAGGGCGGGAGCTTCTGCCGTGGGTGCGCTCCCCTTGCACGAGGTCAAAGCCAGTCCGACAGCGAGAAGGGGAAAGAGGAGGGTTTTGCAGGAGAAAAACATACGGCAATTAAGAGGTTCGGAAATGAGGCAAGTATTTACATCCGTTATAGAAATAAGTTCTGGAACTCCGTGGCGGCAGCATCTTGAGCCGATTGCATCACACGGAGAAAGTTACCGCCCCAGACCTTTGCAAGATCACCATCGGTCAGTCCTTCGGCTTGTAGGCGGCGGGTGAGGTGGAGGAGCTGTGAGGCGTCGGCCAGTCCCGGCACTCCACCATCGCCGTCAAAGTCGGTACCGATGCCCACATGGTCAATGCCCGCTACTGAAATCATGTGGAGGAGGTGAGCCACCGCATCGTCAAGGTTGGCGCGGTCGGCCTCGGCGTTGAGGAAGCCTTTGTAGAACGTGCACTGCGCCACCCCTCCCGATGCGGCAAGGGTGCGGAGCTGATGGTCGGTGAGGTTGCGCGGATGGTCGCAGAGTGCGCGTGCGGAGGAGTGGCTGCACACGATGGGCACGGCGGAGGCATCGATCGCAGCGTAGAAACTGCTTTCTGCCCCGTGGGAGAGGTCGATCATCATTCCGGTGCGGTTCATTTCGTGTACTACCGTCCGTCCGAATGCTGACAGCCCTTCGTGTTCGCTGCCTGTGGGGAAGGCGTGTTGGTCGGCCGGCGAGGGGCGTGCGGAGTCGCAGATGTCGTTGTGCCCATTGTGGCAGAGGGTGGCGTAGACCACGCCACGGCGGCGGAAGTGAGCCACCCGGGTGAGATCTTTCCCGAAGGCATAGGCATTTTCGATGCCCGGGATGATGCTGCGCAGTCCTGAGGTCTTGTGGGCGCGGATCTGTGCCGGTGTGTAGGCCATGGCGGCTCCGGGGCATGCCGTTACCATCGTGTTGAGGCGGTCGAGAAGGGCATCGGCGCGTCCGGAGGCGGCGAGGAGTTCTGCATCGGTACGCCCGCGCTGCGGCAGATAGGCCACCATGATCGAGGCGTCCAGACCGCCTTCACGCATTTTGGGGAGATCCACCAAAATCCTTGGATCGCGCTGTGCGAAGTCGAGTTCGAGGTGAAAGAACATCGGTGTGTCGCAATGGCTGTCGAGGGTGAGGTGCCGTTCGTGAAAGGTGCGGGCGCGGCGGTAGTTTCGGGCTTCGTCCACAAAGTGTCGGAACAGCGGAGCCATCGTTCCGGTCTCCATGCATTCCGGATGCCATTGCACGGCCCATAGGCTGCGGCCATCGGCGGCTTCCATCGCTTCCACGACACCGTCTGTTGCCCAGGCCGCGGGGCGAAACATCGGGCCGCAGGTGCGCACCGCCTGGTGGTGGAACGAGTTGACATAGAGGTGTTCTTGACCGAAGATTTGGGTGAGCCACGAGCCTTCGGCCAGCTGCACACTGTGGGTCGCTTCGTGGCGAGGTGCGTCTTGGCTGTGCTTGACGAGTGCCGGGGCATCGGTGGTGCGGGCCACGGCAATATCTTGGTCCACCGTCCCTCCCATCGCTGCGGCCATCACCTGCATGCCGCGGCAGATGCCGAGGAGAGGGATCTGACGGTCGGAAGCGAGGCGTACAAGGAGGAGTTCGCGGGCATCGCGCACGGGGTTGATGCTTCCGAGCTGTGGAGTCGGCTCTTCACCCACCCAGAGGGGGTTGAGGTCTGCACCGCCCGAGAGGACGATGCCATCGAGACGTTCGAGCAGGTCGGGCAGATCGTCCATTGCCGTTGTCGGCGGCAGAGCCATTGGAATACCGCCCGCAGCGGAAATACTGCGGTAGTAGCCCTCGGCGAGTTCGCAACCGCGTTCGCCGAAATTGCCCGTGATGCCGATCAAGGGGCGGTGTGTGGACTCACGACCTGCATGGCGGCGGTAAAGATCCTCGATGTCGTAGTTCATGGAGCGGGGAAGACGGATAGATGAGTGGACTGCTTTGTCTGTTGGCGGCATTGAAGGTAGGGCGCAGCGAACCTCTCAAATGAGACATCCTGTGCGCCCCAAGCCCCTTTTGAGGAAAGGATCATTCCGCGAGCTTGTCGCCGTAGCAGAGGTCGCCGGCATCGCCGAGGCCGGGTACGATGTAGGCCGTCTCGTTGAGTCCGGGGTCGATGGTGGCAATCCAGAGCGTGACATCATCAGAGGGGAAGAGTTGCTTGAGGCGTTCCACACCTTCCTGACAGCCGATCACGGCACAGATATGGAGCTTGGCGGGCGTTCCCTTGGTGCGGTAGGCTTGATAGGCGAGGTTGAACGAGCCGCCGGTGGCAAGCATCGGATCGACGAGGAGGAAGGTGCAGCCATCGAGGCGTGGTGACGCGATGTATTCTACGCAGACCTCGATCTCCTCTTTGCGCCCTTCCTTGCGGTAGGCACTGACGAAGGCGGAGTCGGCCTCGTTGAACACATCGAGGAACCCCTCGTGGAGGGCGATGCCGGCACGGAGCACGGTACCGATGACGATGCGGTCATCGATGGTGTTGGCCGTGGCGGTGCCGAGGGGGGTGCGCACCGATTTCGCGCTGTAGTCCAACGTGCGCGATACTTCATAGGCCATGGCCTGCCCGATACGGCGAAGGTTGTGGCGGAAGTGGGCGCGGTTTTTCTGTATTTCCACATCGCGCAGTTCTGCTATATAGTTGTTGATGACCGAGTTGCGCTCGGCAAAGTTGATGACTTTCATAGAGGTAGGTTAGATGCTGCTGAGCGGTTTGAGCTTTTGGGGAAGGTCGTAGAGGGCAATGCCTGCATAGGGGCGATATTTCCCATCGTATCGGCAGCTCCACGCAGAGAGCAGATGTTGAAGAGTGGATTTGGTCCATTTCCCTTTTCCTTCGAAACTTTCCAGTCTGATGTGTTGCGGGGAATGAGAGAAGTGATCAGCGTCGTTGTCGGCGTACGGAGAAGGTGGCGGAGGAGGACGATGAGGCTTTGGGTGCTTTCGTCTTGGGAGACTTGACGATCTGGGTTTTTGTGACTACACGGGTGGAACGGCGAGTGGTGCGGCGTGTGCGCGATGTTGAGGCTGCGGCTGTAGCAGCCACACTGTCGGTTGCCGTGGTGTCGGCGATGGCTGCGGCATCGGCATTGGCCGGGGTGTTGAGGTTAGAACCCCAGACTTGACGTTCGAAGGTTTTGATCTCTTCTTCGATGCGGGCGCGCTCCTTCACCTGAGCCGAGTCGCTGAGGGCATATTGGGCGATGATGCGGTCTTGGAGGTTTGTTGTCTTGTAGATCTCTCCCTCATAGCGGTTGGTGGCGAAGAAGTCATCGGCCGAAACTTCTGCGGCATTGTTGAAGTTGCTGCCCATGAGCGAGAGTTTAGCCAGGTGGGGTGCGGCTTCGTCATAGTTCACCCAGAAGAGGGGGATGTGCTGCTGTTCGGCTTCGCCGAATTCGGTGGTTCCGCTCACCAACACGGGACAGAGTGCCGTAACCTTGGTGCGGAAAGTGGCGGTGTGTTGGTCGTAGTAGACACTCTCTTTGAGGAAATAGACCTTGACGTCCTCGGAGGGGAGATCGGCATCGTTGAGGCGGAGCTTTCCGTCCACGGTCTCGTAGAAGATGCGGTTGTCGTCCATAATCTTTTTCCCCTTCACTACGTGTGCGTCATCGAAGTGTTCGTTGGCATCGCGCGTGTATTCGTAAGCTTTGATTTGGTTACGGAGGACGAGGTGGAAGAGGTAGACGAAGAGGTTCTCCCGGCCTTTGGTGGGTACAACGGGGAAATAGAGAGGGGCGTTGGCCTCGCGGCGGAGGTCGATGCGGCGGTAGATGTCGCGCCGCCAAGCCGCATCTTCAGGCATAGCGGTGGCGGTGGGAAACTCGCGTATCGAACCGAGGTTCTGCGCCTGCGAGCGTGTGGTGGCAGTCTGTCCGCCTTGGGCGGCGCGCGCGGCGGCTTCACGCTGGCGGGCTGGGGGTTGCGCCACGGCAGGAAGTGCGAGGAGGGTGAAGAGGAGGGAGAGGGTGAGGAAACGCATGGGAAAACGTTTGAAGTCGTTGGGGAAAGGGAAGGGGCGATCCCCCAGAATGCTTAATGGTCAGTCCGTCAATTGACAATCACTTCGAGGGCGGAGGGAAGAGTGCGCTCGATGCCGTCGGGGCCGACCACACGGACGCTGCTGATATAGAAGCGATGGCCGCGGGAGAGGGATCGGATGATGTTGCGCTGGTCGTCGGTGAAGGCTGCCCCTTCGGCACGACGCTGGATGACATTGCCCAAGCGGTCGAAGAAGACGCATTCGAACCCGAGGACACGGAAGGGGATGTTGAGCAGGCCATCATCGATGGCTGCGCCGAGCTGCCGTGCACCGATGATGCTCCCTTTGGCGATGCGACCGCCGCGGAAGCTGTCGTCGCCTACGCTGATGTAGGCCGTGGGGTCGGGGAGCTTGCGTACTTTGAAGGCGAACGCCCCCATGGTCTGTGCTTTTCCGTTCACGCGACCTGTAACGGTGAACTGGACTTCCTGCCCTACTTTGGCGGGACGAGCCACGTACTTTCCTCCACCGCGGTCCGTAAGAGTTCCGCCGGTCATGCTGAGGCTGATGTCATTGGCCGAAACTCCGGACGCACTTACCGAAAGAGGGTTGTCATATCCGGCATACAGCACGTTCATCAGGTCGGCAGCCACTGTCGCTCCTGTGGGTGGGGCAATGACTTGGTATTTCTGCCGGAACTCGCGGCGCACCAGTTCGCCCGATGCATTGGGCATCGTGATGTACCCTCCGAAAGTGTATTCCCCCGGCGCACCGACGCGGAAGTTGTAACGCCCGTCGGCGCCGATGCGTCGGCCATTGACAAAGATCTCTGGGCGGCGCGTGGTGTCGATGGCAGCCATGAAGATGTGGCTGCGGAACTCATCGCCCGGGAAGAGTGTTGTGGCTTCGGGCAGTACGTAGGCATTGAGCTGATTGACGCGGATGTCTTTGACATCGACGTTCGAAGCCAGAGTGTGGAGCACCTCGTTTTCGGCCTTCCGCACATCGCTTTGGAGCTTGCTGAGCATGGTGATGGCGGCAATGGAGGGCATGGATTCGAACATGTATTCCTCCCAGTTTTTCCCGAGGTTGTCGGGATGTTTGGGCACCTCGGTAGTAAGGTTGGAAGCGATGAGGGCTTGCTCACGGCGGTCGCCGAGGAGGCTGGTGATGAAGTTGCGGTAGCGGTCGATGCGCTGCCGGAGGAGCTGTCCGCGGCGCGATACGGGGTTGAGCATGATTACGCCGGCGGCATCCAGATCTTCTTTGTTGCGGAGGTTGCGGGGATGCCCTTCTGCGCCATCGGTCTCGCGGGCGATGGCCCATTTGAGCTGCTCGGCCATCTGACAAAGGCTGTCGGAAGCTGCGCGTACCTGACGAGCGCGGTCGTACCAGGGTCGTACCTTCGCAGGGTTGGACCTCAGGCGCGCGTCAAAGTCATCGTAGAGGGCGCGGTTTTCCTTCTCCGCATTGCCCGTGGTGCGGTCGAGGCTGTCGCCCACCAGATCAAAACCTTTTAATACATCGGTGCTGACATTGAGGGCGAGCATCGCCATCAGCACCACGTACATCAGGTTGATCATCTTCTGACGCGGGGAGATGGGTCTTTTTTTCATGAGGGATTGTGTTGCGGATCGGCGGCGGGTGCGGAGGCCGTGCCCGTCGGGTTGCCCATGATGCTGAGGGTCTGGATCATGCGGGTGTAGACGGCGTTTACTTCCTCGATCTTGGTGGCGAGCTGACGCGTCTGCTCGTTGATGTCTTCGATGGTATTGACCTGCCGGGAGATGGAGGCGAAGTGGAGGTCATACACCTTGTTGATGCCGATCAGTGTACGGTTGAGATTTTCCATCTCCTTGGCATCGCGGGTGAGGTGTGCACTCTGTTCGTCCACCTTGGCAAGGGTTTCGTTGAGGGTGTGGAGCTTGGCGATGTAGTCCTGCGTGGCGGCTTCCATTTCGGGCGATAGGACGGCCTGTGCGCGACGGAGGAGTTCATCGTTGGCCATGCGGATGATGGTGCTGAGTTGCCGGGCTTCCCGTTCCACTGTGGCCGCGCCTTCCGGCGTGTCGTAATGGGCGGCGATGGCGGCTTGGGGAGCGTTGGTGGCTGTCGGTGCCGTGGCGGTTTCGATGGTTGGTGCTGTCGATACGGGCTGAAGCTGTACGTTGAGGTTGGGAGTGGTTGCGCTGTCGGTGTCGGGGGTGAGGTCCTCCTCTTCTTCCGCATCCTCCTCTTCGTCTACGAGCCCTTCGGCGCGCTCGATCTCTTCGTCGGTCTCGAAGTCGTGCGGCAGCTCTTTGCCGATCTCATTGCGGTCGAAGGGACGGTCAAAGGCGGCGAGGAAGAATACCACTGCCTCCGTGCCCATGCCGATGAAGAGCATCACGTTGCCTCCGGGGAGGTGGGTGAGTTTAAAGAGCGCACCGAGGATGACGATTGCGGCACCCCAAGAGTAGGCATAGTTGAGAAAGGTCTGTCCGGGCACGCTGTCCATCCAATGCTGGAGACGGACGATGATGTTGAGTTTGCTGGCCATGTTGCGGTTATTTCTTTTTGCCGGTGTCGATGCTGCTCACTGTTGCGGCCTTGCTGCGGACACAGCGGAAGCCCACATATGAGCGGGGTTGATTCTGGTATTCCCACGTGCGCCAAGCGGAGCGGATAAAGGAGAGCGGGTCTTTCCACGAACCGCCGCGCACGCTCTTGCGTTTGAGGAAGTAAGGGTCTTCTTTGGCGGCTTCGTAGCGCAGTTCGGGATTGACATCGGCCATGGAGGCGACGCCCGCTTCGGTAAACACGGTGTTTGTCCATTCCGCCACATTGCCTGCCATGTCAAAGAGGCCATTGCTGTTGGCACCATAGATGCCCACGCGTGAGGTGATGAGATTGCCGTCCTCAGTGTAGTTGCCGCGGTCGGGTTTGAAATTGGCGAAGAAGCAACCCTTGTCGTTCTTCGTGACTTCGCTCTCCCAGGGGAAGGGGTTGCCCTCACGACCGCGGGCTGCATATTCCCATTCCACTTCGGTCGGGAGGCGGTAACGCTGGATGTAGCGCGCCTCAGGCCCCATGCCGCGGAGCAGGAACTCCGTGCGCCAAGCGCAGAAAGCTTGGGCCTGCTCCCACGTTACGCCTACCACGGGATAGTCATTGTAGGCCGGCGAGGAGAAGTAGTTCTTCATATAGGTCCCGTTGTTGGCGTTGGGGAAGTCGTTCACCCATACGGTCGTATCGGGATAGACGGGCACAATATAAGTATTGAGGAAGTCGTAGAGGGAGGAGAGCGGACGGTTGATGGTCTCGCGGACGATGCGGCCGTTGTCGTCGATATAGGCCGTGTCTTTGGAGATCATGACCACCTCATCGGGATTGACCACAACATCGGTGTTGAGCACACGCTCCGCAGGGTTGAGGCGATATTTGCGCAGTGCCGCTTTCTCATAGTCGAACACCTCATAGCGAAAGTTGAGCTGCCGCTCATCGAGCATCCGTGTACCATCGATGGGATGTGTCGTGTAGACACTGTTGAGTGCGCGCTCTTGATCCTCGTTCGGTTTACGCCAAGGGAGGGGTTTTGCCCAGTTGAGATGGGGCTTCACGGGATCGCCATAGCGGTCGGTCTCGATCTTGTAAGTTTCATCGCCGCCGTAGGCGGGATCGGCTAGGCGTTCGCGGATGATGCTGTCGCGCACCCATTCCACAAACTGCCGGTACATCGAGTTTGTCACCTCCGTCTGATCCATCCAGAACCCATCGACTGAGATGTCGCGGGTGGGGATGGGGGTGCCCCAAAGACTGTCGTTTTCTTTCAGACCAACGGAGAGATAGCCGCGCTTCACTTCGATCATGCCGTATGGGGTCGGTTCGAGGGGGATGGCGGAACGCTGTCCCGTCACTTCACCGCCGCTGCGCATCGCCGCGCCACCGCCGCCGAAGCAGGCCGTGAGGGCAGAAAGAGCCGTGAGGGACAGGAGGAGGGATAGGAGTTGCTTCATGGGGGGAGTAGAAATAAGATGGGGGCGGGCAGTGTTCCCGAGACGTGGGCGGCACACTGCACCTTCTTTGGAAAACGTGTGCGTGGGGTGATTATTGTGGTGGCGCGGGGTGAAACGTCCCGAAACCTCAGAGCCAGCGCACGCTCTTGTGGAGATTGCGCCCTTTTTTGCCGAGGTCAAGATCCATCTTATAGGCGATGGTAAGTTCGTGTTGCCCGGCTCCGATGCCCAGTCCTGAGGTGTTGGCCTCATAGCCGTAGCAGAGGTCTACGCCCCGGAACGTTCCGCCCACGAAGAGTCCGGCGCTGCGCCCCGGTGCAAAGTTCGCACCCACGAAGAGGGTGCGCTGCTCGTAGGTATAGGCTGCACGGAGGGTGAGGTCCACACGGTAATCGCTCAGGTCGGTGCGGAGCATGGCAGAGGGAGTGAGGCGAACGAGGGGCGAGGGTGTCCGCAGGTCGTAAGCCGCAGCAAGGTTGTACTGACGGCGCACCGCCATCTGGTAGGTTTCGCCAAAGGTGAGGGTCGGTGCGGTGAGGTGCTGCACCGACAGCCCGGCGCGGAAGGGTCGCCGGTCGAAGAAGATGCCGGCCGAAAGGTCGAAGGCTGAGCCCGTTACCTTCGCAGTGGGGAAGGCGGGGTCGTTGCTGTCGTTGAAGTCGGCCTTCGTGCCGTCGATCTCCTCTTGGAGCATGTCGGCCTGAATGCCGAAGGAGAGGACGCCGCCCAGTGTCTTCTGGCGGTGGTAGGCATATTGCAGTGCAAACCGCTTGTGGGCAAAGAGGCCAATGGCATCGTTCAGAAAACTCGCACCTATGCCCTGCCGGATTGTGCCGAGGTCGAAAGCCATGTCTGCTCCTGCCCACATCGTGCTTCCGGCATCTTCATAGCCCATGGCGTGGGTCTGGATGGCGGTGTTGATGGAGAGGCGGGGGGTGCGTCCTGCGGCGGCAGGATTCCAGAGGGTTTCTGTCTGCCAATACTGCTGCATCGCCACGTCTTGTTGTGCACGCAGTCCGATCGGAGCGGCGATAACGAGGGCAACGAAGACAGTTTGCCGCCAAGCGGCTGCGGTGCCGTGGGGAAAGAGACGAAGGACAGACATGGAAAAATAGGTTTTGGCGACAAAGTTACAACAATCTTTGGGAACGCACAAAAAGAGGATTGGGGAAATGGGTGCAGAGGGTGAAACATCCTGCCAAGGGAGTGGGATGCGCAGCGCGACTGCGGGCGCACGTTGAACGGGGTGGGGTGATCGTGGGGTGCCTTGACACGTTTTTGCCCAAGACGCCAAGGAGGTTTTGGCATCCCTTGTCCCGATGGTCACACCGGGGAGCAGACGCCTCTATTGTGTGAGCAGCGGAGATAGAGGATGATGGATGATAGCTGCTGAATGGTGAACCGTCAGTTGCCGGATAATTACCGTTTTACGATAGAAAAGTGTAGGATAGGCCTTGTGTTTATATGATTTGTTCGTATTTTTGTGCGGCTCTCCTCTATGAGTCAAGTGCCTTACCTCTTCTCTCTTCTGTTATCTAAAACCATGAAAACCTCCCGAATGCTCTTTGCGCTGCTCCTTGCGGCAGTCCCTTATTTGAGTTGGGCACAATCCGGCTTCACGATGAAGCATGAAGTTCCGGAGAACCCGGACAATGAACCCGTGCCCGTACACCCCGTGCCCCATCCTCGCCAATTGAAATGGCAGGAAACGGAGTTTTATGCTTTCTTCCACTACGGCATGAACACCTATACGGGCAAGGAATGGGGATTTGGCAATGAAAACGTGAACACTTTTGCCCCGATCGCCATGCCCAACCCCAAGCAGTGGCTCGAAGTGGCCAAGGAGGCCGGGATGCGAGGCGGCATTGCGGTGGTGAAACACCACGATGGCTTCTGTCTTTGGCCTACGGCCACAACCTCTCACCACTGCCAAAACTCGAACAATGAGTTTGCCCGACAGCTCAACATCCCCGATGCCTTTGCCAAAGCGGCCAAGGAGCTGGATATGAAGTATGGCTTCTACATCTCGCCGTGGGACCGCAATTCCGCTCTTTATGGCACCGGCCGCTACGTGAAAGACGTGTTCCTGCGCCAAGCTGCGGAGCTGGCCGAATATGGCAACGGCCAATTTGAGATGTGGTTCGATGGCGCCAACGGCGGCGACGGATACTATGGCGGCGCAGGCGGTACGCGCCATATCGACCAAAGCACCTACTATGACGTGCCCAACCTGCGCGACACGGTACACAAGGTCTGTCCCGATTGCGTGCTTTGGGGAGTGGGCGGCGAAGCCCGTTGGATTGGTAACGAAGAAGGCTGGGCGGGACAAACGAACTGGAGTCCTGAAAACCGAGATTACACATCGGAAAGAAATGGTATGTATGGCACGGAAAATGGGTGGTTTTGGTTGCCCGGCGAAAGCGATGCCAAGGCTACCGATCGAGGATGGTTTTACCACGATGGCGAACGGCCGCTGTCGCCCGAACGCCTTTTTCAAATGTACCTCGAAACCGTAGGGCGCAACTCCACACTCATTCTCAACATTCCTCCCGACAAAGCCGGCGTTCTCCCTCCCGCCTCTGTGGCGGCCTTGAAGGGTATGGGCGATTTGCTTCGCACGCGTCTGGGCAACGACCTCGCCCGCACTGCCAACGTCGAAGCGAACGTCACTCGTCTTGCCGGGGCGAACCGCAGTTACGTGGCGCAAAACATGAATGACGGCAACAAAGATACTTACTGGGCGGCTCCCGACGATGTGCGTCAGGCTGCCATTACCTTTACTTGGGCGGCACCGCAAACCGTTCGCTACGTAGACCTGATGGAGTACATCGCCAAAGGGCAACGGGTACGCAAGTTCAAAATCGAAACTTCCGAGGATGGTGTAAACTGGACGGCGCGTGCCACCACGCAACAGACCACCACGATTGGCTACAAGCGCATCATTCCCCTCAAAGGTTCGACCATCGACAGCTATTTCGACGGGTATCGTGCAAAAGCCTTGCGCATCACCATCGAAGACGCCAAGGCCTGCCCCCTTCTCCACAGCGTAGCCATCTACTGATCTTCAATTGCACAAACGATGAATCTCAAATACTTCCTCCTTGGTGCAAGCCTTTCCGCAGGCTTGTGCACGGCACAAAATATTGACTTTGAAACGCAGCAATGGAAATCGCTCGGTGTGTACGATACGTGGGAGCAGTCTCCATTTCGTACGAAAGTGCTCAATGGCAATGCGGCCGTCATCGACAATCCCACTAAAACGGAAATAGACCCCATCGCCCATCAAGCCCTGAACACTTCGGACAAGGTGCTCGCCGTTCAGCGTTCGCGCTTCGGCTCCAATACCTTCGGCGTGCGCATCGACTTGTCCGAAACGTTTGAGCTTACCCCGACGCAAAAATACATTCATCTTTGGATCAATCGCCCCAAAAGCGGACGTGTCATGGTCGTGGGGCTGGGTAAACGAAAAGACCGCGCAGGGCAAAGTCCCGAGACCGAACAGTTTTGGGCCATGACCACTTCCGAAATCGAAGGAGGGGCTTGGCGCGAGGCCGTTGTGCCTTTTAAAGGAAACGGAGGCATCGACATTTACAGCCTTGTCATCGTGCCCGATTGCGAAAGTCCGCACAACCTGGCAGAAGACTTCGTGGCCTACGTCGATAATATCTCGATCAGCGGTAGCCCCACGCCCCAACTCATCAGCGACTACTATTACATCAATTTCGACAAGAAGCAAAAGTACACGCGCACCGACCGTTACATCTCGGGCGTGAATCTCACAACCGATGTGGGTCGCCAAAACTTCACCGTGCCCCAACCGCGTACCATATATACCGATGCAAAGCCCTCGTTCGTGGCCAAAGCCGGTGAAGAGGTGACGGCTGCCATCAACTATCAGGGGACATGGATGCACGGGTATGTTTATCTGGATGCCGACAACGACGGGCAGTTTTCGACCGCTGACCCCAACGAACTGGTGAGCTTCTCTTATCTGAATGGCGTGAATAGTGCCGATCAAACCATCAGCGATGCCAACACGATGCTCCTGCCCAAGTTCATCATTCCCGCTGATCTTACCCCCGGCTTCTACCGCTTGCGTTACAAGGTCGATTGGGACAATGGAGATCCTGCCGGCAATGCCGGTCAAAGCAACAACTTGCTCGAAAATGGCGGCGGTTTTGTGGATCTGCGTCTCAATATCCATGCCTCCACGATAGCGGTAAACGATGCGCAGCGCAACGGGTATGTTTCTACGGCCGATGGCCGCCGTCTCATCCGATTGGAAGTGCCCTTCGGAGAGGACTTCAAAGTCAAAATGAACCCTGAAAACGGCTTTGAGTATGCAGGCATCATCGTAAAGCACGGCTACAATCTTTCGGGCGATAGCCTTGTAAAAGGCAATGTACAATGGGAGCGCACATTCTTCCCCCGCAACCGTTTCGACGAAACCGACCATACCTTCACCATTCCCGGCGAATATATGAACGGAGACGTAGAAATCGAAGGACTCTTTATCGAACAAGGTACGTATGTGCCCCTTCCCCTTCCCACACGCTATGCGACGACGACCATCAAGGACGGACAGTTTGATAAAGATACGCCTTGGCACACTCTGCTTATCGGACAAGGCGGCCATGTGATCGCAGAAAACGGGTCGAACGCCATAGCCCTCAACAACACAACTCTCGACACCGACAATCCTGCACAACTTTGGTGCTTCGTCGGCAACGAAGAAGACGGCTATCGCCTGTACAATTGCAAAGCGGGTGCGACCAAAGTGCTCGCTGCTCCCACGACAATGCTGGGCAATACGGGTGATGCCTCCTATCCTACGCTCCAGCCGGTAAACCACCTTCCCGAAGGCTACACGGATATATGGATGTTTGCCGACTCTCCCAGCCTGGGAGAGGGCAAACAGTTTGCCTGTCTTTACGAAAGGGGGTTTCCCGCTCACAAGGTCAATAACCGCAATGGCAAACTGGCCTTTTGGAATGGAGGAGCCGATGCCGGTTCAACGTTGACCGTCAGTTATGCCCGCAGCACCACTCCTACGGGTATTGTCTCAATGACGGCAGTTCCAAACGGTCACAAGTTCCGCTATCATTTTGATGGCAGGCGTGCCAAGAAGAACGATAAGGGGCTGCTCCTTCAAAACGGCCGTAAAATCTTTGTGCGCTAACGCCGTTTCAAAACAAGAAGCACGCCATACGAATGACGCGGCTGCATCAATGCCCAAAGGGTTGATGCGGCCGCGTTGTTCATATCAACAGGGGACAGAGGATGGAAGTCCTCACTCCCGGATGGATGTGCCGGACACTACCTTGAAAGAACACCGCGGAGTCGTTCAAACGGATCCGCGGTGTCGTTCGAAAGAGTCCGCGGAGGCATTGCAACGACACCGCGGTGTCGTGAAGAGGGTTCTTTCGGGGTGTCGACACCTCATCGGACTACTGCCCGACCACCGCGAAGCCGCCTGTGCGGCTTCGCGGTGGTCGGGCAGGGAGGATGGAGTTGGCAGTGTTCGGTTTAGGGCAAAAAAAATGGGATACCACTGTATCCCAACCTTGTTAACCTTAAATCTAATACTATGAAAAACACGATGCAAAGGTAGTGGTTTGCTCGACAAATGGCAAGGATTTGGGGCGAAAACTGTCGCGGTGCATCGAGGTTTAACATAACGGGTGGACAAATGCAAGATGTGCGTGGCAATCCAAGATGATAAACGCGTATTGTCCTGCGTCATAGCCCGAGTTGTGCGCTGACTTCGAGCATGCGCTCGATGGGGCGGCGTGCGGCAGTGCAGACCTCGGCCGGGACTTCAATCTCCGGCCACTCGTGGAGGAGGGTGTTGTAGACCTTGCGGAGGGTGATGAGTTTCATGAAGTTGCACTCGTTGCAGGCGCAGGTGCTGTCGTCGGGCGGAACGGGTATGAATTGTTTGTGGGGTGCCTGACGCTGCATTTCGTGGAGGATGCCACTCTCGGTGGCCACGAGGAAGGTGTCGAACTCGGAACTGACAGCATATTTGAGTAGGGCGGCGGTGGATCCGACCTTGTCGGCAAGTTTCACCACGGGGCCTTGACACTCGGGATGCACCAAGACTTTGGCCTCGGGGTGCTGGCGTTTGAGCGCGATGAGGCGTTCGACGGAGAAGCGTTCGTGCACGTGGCATGCGCCGTCCCAGAGGAGCATGTCGCGCCCCGTGACGGAGTTGATGTAAGCTCCGAGGTTACGGTCAGGGCCGAAGATGAGTTTCTGCTCTTTCGGGAAGCTCTCAACGATCTGGCGTGCATTGGTGGAGGTGACGACGATGTCAGTCCAGGCTTTGGTGGCAGCGGTGGTGTTGACATACGATACCACCTTATGGTCGGGATGCGCCTTGACGAAGGCTTCGAAGGCCTCGGAGGGACAGCTCTCTGCCAGAGAGCAGAGGGCGTTGAGATCGGGCATGAGCACTTTCTTGCCGGGGCAGAGGATTTTGTTGGTCTCGCCCATGAAGTGGACGCCGCACATCACAATGATGTCGGCGGTGGTGCGTTCGGCCTGTTGGGCGAGGGCGAGGCTGTCGCCCACGAAGTCGGCGATGTCTTGCAGCGCACCGTCCACATAGTAGTGGGCGAGGATGACGGCATTCTTCGCTTGGGCGAGGCGGCGGATTTCCTGTGCGAGGTCAATGCCCTCAGGGACGGGTTCATCGATGTAGCCCTTCGTGATCCATTCGGCTTTGGGGGTTGTGGTCATGGTGTGGGAGATGGGTGAGGGCGGAAGCCGCTCTCGGAGGTGGGTGTTCAGAAGAGAATAGGGTGTTGTGTGTGCCCCGTAGGGTCAATGTGACAACTGCTGCATGAGTTCGTCCCAACGCATTCCGCGGATGTAGCCGCGCTTCACGCCGTTGAGGGCGATCTCGCTGAGCCATTCGCGCGCCACGAGGGCAGCGATGTCGCTCTTGGAGGTGGTTGGGGTGATGCTGTGGAGGGTCTGGTGTTCGCGCACCGTCAGCACGTGGTCGGGATGCTTGCGCATGCGGTGGATGATGTCGGCCTGACGGGGATTGAGGTTGCCCAAGCGGAGGATGGCATCCACGCTTCTCGCCTCGTCCTGCTGCCGGTGCAGGTAATTTCGGAAGTTTTTCAAAGCCTGCATCAGGGCGTCCAGATGGTATTGCACAAAGTAGCCGATGTCCAGATCATCGTGCTCGGAGAGCAGGAAGGCGCGTTCGTAGTTCACCTTGCTGTTGAGGATGACCTGCGAGATGGAGAGGTATTGGGTGAGCCAATAGCCCTGCCGCAGCATGAAGAAGTGGAACAGGGCACGGGCTGTGCGCCCATTGCCGTCAACAAAGGGGTGCATGTAGGCCACCATGAAGTGGAGGACGATGCCCCGCAGCAGGGGGTGGAGGAAAGGGAGAGGCTCCCGCTCGTTGAAGTAGTGGCACAACGTCTCTATGAAGTCTGGGAGTTCGGTCCATGACGGCGGGGTATGTACCACTTCGTGGGTGATGGCATTCTCCACCACTACATCGTCGCTCTGCCGCAGGCATCCGGCATCTTCGGCGTGGGGCAGGGTGTCGGCGGTGATGAGGCGGTGGATGTACAGCAGCCGTTCGGGGGTGAGGTCTTCGTCTTTGTGGGTGGTGAAATAGCGGATGGCCTCATAATTGTTCCAGATCATGCGCTGCGAGCGGTCGATGGGTTTCCGGCCTTCGGTCAACATCTTTCGCGCTATGCGCCGTGTGGTCGATGCACCCTCCATCTGGCTGGAAGCGATGGCTTCCTCCATGATGGAGGTGACGAGGTATTGTGTGCAGCCTTCGGGGGAGATCGGCTCGCCGTTCCCCCATGTGCCGCCGAACTGCATATCGATATGGTGGCAGATGCGTTGCATGGAAGAGGTCACGACAAAGCTGAATTTCGGCCATGGAGACAGGGTGGTGCGCCCCATGCGCCGTGCCGCTTTGATGGCCGTCCACAGCGTCCGAGCATCCGTCTGGTGGGTGCGCGCCATATACTTCACCTTGTGCCAAGGTGCATATTCCTCCATCAGCCGCTCCATCAGCACACGCTCTTCGTCTGAGGGCGTGGCAAGCAGGCTGGTCAGCAGCTCTCGTTCGGTGAGTGCAGGCGGTTGAAGTTCCATGGTGTGTTGTGGGGATTGCGGCAAAAGTAGTCAATCCTCTCCAATACTCCAAGGGTTTGGAAAGAAATGTCTGTCTTTTCAGATGTTTTGGAGCTGTTTCGGGCTGAAAAGTCGCCAATCCTTTCCAATTCTTCGAAAATTGGAAAGGATTGGCAGGTCGTTGGATGAATGTTGCACCTTCTTCCTCCGTCATGCTCTCCATGTCTTTGGGCATGCAGGGATGGTGCTGCGGTCTGTCCCTCCCTTTCTTTACTCCGTGCGGCCGGCGCGTTTTCGGCTGGTGTGGTCGAGGATGATCTTGCGCAGGCGCATCGATTTTGGGGTCACCTCCACATATTCGTCCTCGCGGATGTATTCGAGGGCCTCTTCGAGGGAGAAGACAGTGGGAGGTATGATGCGTGCCTTGTCGTCGGCACCTGAAGCGCGCATGTTGGTGAGCTGCTTGGCCTTCGTCACGTTGATCACCAGATCGTTCTCGTGGATGTGTTCGCCTACGATCTGTCCGGCATAGACTTCGTCTTGGGGGGAGATGAAGAACTTTCCGCGGTCTTGGAGATGGTCGATGGAATAGGCAAATGCAGTGCCTCCTTCGAGGGAGATCATCGACCCGTTGGCGCGGCGTGCGATCTCGCCCTTGAAGGGCTGGTACTCTTTGAAGCGATGGGCCATAATGGCCTCGCCTTGCGAAGCGGTGAGGACGTTGGTGCGCAGCCCGATGATGCCACGTGAGGGGATGTTGAACTCGATGTCCACGCGTTCGCCGTGGTTGTGCATCGAGGTCATCTCGCCCTTGCGGCGGGTTACCATATCGATCATCTTCGATGCAAACTCTTCGGGGACATTGATCATGAGTTCTTCGACCGGTTCGCAACGCACGCCATCGATCTCTTTATAGATCACTTGGGGCTGTCCGACCTGGATTTCGTAGCCCTCGCGGCGCATGGTTTCAACAAGGACGGAGAGGTGCAGCACGCCGCGTCCCGACACGACCCAGCGGTCGGTGTCTTCACCCTGCTCCACGCGGAGCGCGAGGTCTTTTTGGAGCTCGCGCTGAAGGCGGTCATTGATGTGGCGGGAGGTGCAGAATTTACCTTCCTTTCCGAAGAAGGGGGAGTCGTTGATGGCAAAGAGCATGGCCATCGTAGGCTCGTCGATAGCGATGGTGGGGAGGGGCTCCGGATGTTCGAAGTCGGTGATGGTGTCGCCGATCTCGAAGTTTTCGAGTCCGATGACGGCGCAGATGTCGCCGCTCTCGACTTCGGCGGCTTTTTGGCGGCCCATACCTTCGAAAGTCTGGATTTCCTTGATCTTCGTCTTCTCCATCGAGCCGTCGCGGTGGGCGATGGTGATGTTCATCCCCTCGCGGAGGGTGCCCCGGTGCACGCGCCCCACGGCGATGCGGCCCGTATAGTTCGAATAGTCGAGCGAGGTGATGAGGAGCTGGGGCGTGCCTTCAAGGCGGGTGGGCGCGGGGATGTGTTCGAGGATCTGGTCGAGGAGGTAGGTGATGTCCTCAGTGGGTCGGCTATAGTCTGCGCCCATCCAGTTGTTTTTTGCCGAACCGTAGACAACGGGGAAGTTGAGCTGTTCTTCTGTTCCGCCGAGGTCGAACATGAGGTCAAACACCATCTCATACACTTCTTCGGGGCGGCAGTTCGGCTTGTCCACCTTATTGACCACAACGATGGGCTTGAGGCCGATTTGAAGAGCCTTTTGCAGGACGAAGCGCGTTTGGGGCATGGGGCCTTCGAAGGCATCAACGAGGAGGATACAACCATCGGCCATGTTGAGCACGCGCTCCACCTCTCCTCCGAAATCGGAGTGCCCGGGGGTGTCGATGATGTTGATCTTTGTGCCCTTGTAGTTGATGGACACGTTTTTGGAGAGGATGGTGATGCCGCGTTCGCGTTCCAAGTCATTGTTGTCGAGCATCAGTTCGCCCGTCTGTTGATTGGCGCGGAAAAGGTTGCCAGCGAGGAGCATTTTGTCCACAAGGGTGGTCTTTCCGTGGTCCACGTGGGCAATGATGGCAATGTTGCGGATGTCTTGCATATAAAGGGGAAAATGGAATAGTCTGTACGGCCTATAAGCAACGGAGACACTTATAGACCCGTGTCGGGACATGCGTTTTCTTGCCGTGGCAGCCAACTAAGCGGTGCCTGATGGGCAAGGCATGTCCGGCAGAACGAAAACGCTTTAAAAAGAAGTAGCCCCGAGGGGAATCGAACCCCTATCTAAGGTTTAGGAAACCCTTGTTCTATCCGTTGAACTACAAGGCCATTGCACCCCAACAGCTGCCACGCGGAGGCGCAGCAGCGAGATGGAAGGCACAAATATGCGTGCAAATATAGCAAGAAAAAACGAGGTGTTCTCACCATTATCGGGTAAATTCCGCGGTGTGTGGTGAAATGGCGGCGCGAATGTTTGGAAAGACGAGAATTTTTCGCGAATTTTGCACCAGCAACCTCATTCATTGTCTCCCATTCATCCACTCAACCTCTAACACCTCCTTATGCTCACACCGGTCATCGTCGGCGTCTTCATCCTTGGTTATCTCTGCATCACCCTCGAAGACGGCCTGAAAGTCAACAAAGCAGCCATAGCTCTGCTGATGTGCGTGGTATGCTGGGTGCTCTATACCATGGGCGCCGAAACCTTCGTTCCCCAATTCCACGCCGAAGCTTTCCGCGAATCGGGCGAGACCATCGCCTCGTTCGTCTCTTCTCACCTCCTGCGCGAGCATTTGGGCGAGGTGGCCGAAACCCTCTTCTTCCTGATCGGTGCGATGACGGTGGTGGAGATCATTGATACCAACGGTGGGTTCAATTTCGTGCGCGATGCCCTCGACACCCGTTCCAAGCGCGCGCTGATGTGGAAGATGGCGTTCATGACCTTCTTCCTCTCTGCCGTGCTCGACAACCTCACCACAACGATCGTGATGATCATGGTGCTCCGCAAACTCGTGCGCGAGCACAACGACCGTATCCTCTATGCTTCGCTCATCGTCATTGCCGCCAACTCGGGCGGTGCGTTTTCTCCCATCGGCGATGTGACGACCATTATGCTCTGGATCAAGGGTACGATCACCACGGCCGGTGTGATCCGTGAGATCTTCCTTCCCAGCTTCGTCTCGATGATCATTCCTGCTGCCATCCTCCAATTCTCCCTCAAAGGCGAACTTTCCGCTCCCGTTGACGGAACGGTCATGGTAGAGGCCGACACCCACCAGTTCACCAAGATCGAACGCAATAGCATCTTCTGCCTGGGTGTGGGCGGCCTGCTCTTCGTGCCGATTTTCCATGGCGTCACCCATCTGCCTCCGTTCATGGGGATTCTCCTCGTGCTCGGAGCACTCTGGACGCTGACAGAAGTGTTCTATCGTCGCAAGAAGCACCGTGACAGCACGATGAAGCAGCGCGTAACGGCCATCCTCCGGAAGATCGATATGACCACCATCCTCTTCTTCCTCGGCATCCTTCTCGCTGTGGCCACCCTGCAAGAGACGGGCGTGCTCCGCGCTTTCGGCGAGTGGCTCAACACCGCCTCCGGCGGCAATCACTTCCTCGTTACGGGTGCCATCGGTTGTGCTTCGGCCATTGTGGACAATGTGCCCCTCGTGGCCGGCTGCATGGGCATGTACGACATTGCACAGGCCGGTGACTTCGCTCGCGATGGCATCTTCTGGCAGCTCTTGGCCTATTGCGCCGGCGTGGGCGGTTCGATGCTCATCATCGGCAGTGCTGCCGGTGTCGTGGCCATGGGACTGGAAAAGATCTCCTTCGGCTGGTACATGAAACGCATCACTTGGGTGGCCGCAGCGGGCTATTTCGCCGGCATCCTCACCTACTATGTGCAGCGTGTGGTGCTACATTTTTAGATACTAACGTCCAAAATCCTCTGGCAATGAAAAAGTTTCTCAGCCTCATGCTCCTCGCCTTTTCCGCACTCTCTGCCAGTGCCGGCATAGAGATCGGCGTAACGGGGGGATACAACCTCACGCACGTCAGCTTCGACCGCGCCTCGCTCAGCGAGACGCTGAGCGGCAAGAACGGTTCGGGCTGGTATGTCGGTCCGAAGATCAACCTCGGACTGATGCTCGGCCTCAGCCTTGATGCCGCTGCTGTCTACAACCAGCGGAAGTACTCCTTCGAAAACGTAAAGGGTCTCTCCACAACCTACACCTCGAAGACCATCGATGTGCCCATCAACCTCAAGCTCACCATACCCATTGCTGCCGTCGGCGTGTATGTGGCCACAGGGCCTCAGTTCGCCTACAACGTGGGTGACAAGAAGTGGGATGTGGCGAGTATCTTAGGATCGTCACTTGCCACCACTTCTTCCCCTTCGGAGTGGGACCGCGTGTTTGACCAGCAGAACATGACCACCACGTGGAATGTCGGTGCGGGCGTCCTCCTCGGCAAGACCCTCGAAGTCGGACTCGTCTACAACATCGGTCTGGGCAAGGTGGGCGAGGGCATCCTTTCCACCGTCGGCATCCAGGCCGGTGCCACCACACCCTCCTACAAGACCAATACTTTCAGTGCGCAGGCGACACTGTATTTCTAAGGAGAAGACAATGGGGTGTCGGATCTAGGCATTTGTAGATGAGGAGGATGCAGATGGGCATTCTGTCTGCCCAACCCTGATTTGTCCGAGCGCAAAAGTCTAATCCCGGTGTCCTCATTGCTTGGAGACCTGATGGTCTACATCTTTTCGACCTAAGACGTGTGATGGTTCTGCATGCAGGGACTGTCTTCAACGCCCAGGTCTATCTTTGTCATCTCATCTTTTACAGCATCAAATTTCTAATTTCTCCCCCATGATCCGTCTTAATTGTTTTTTCCAAGCCAACGAAGGTCGTTATGACGATGCTTTGCAGGCAGCCCTTGCCCTGACCGCCGCCAGCCGGCAGCATGAAGGCTGCATCTCCTACGATGTGTTTGAGAGCGGCACACGCGCCGATGTTTTCATGTTCTGCGAAACTTGGCGTGATGCTGAGGCCCTCGCTGCCCACGAAGCTACCGACGACTTCAAAACTGCTGTGGCACAGATCCAGGATTGTGGTGCGATGAAGATCGAACGTTTCAGCTTCTGATCCGTACAATCCTTCCGCATCTTCTGCAACACCGCCTTCCATACCTTGCTTCCCCCATCTTCGGAAGGCGAGGTGTGGAGGTTACGCCCCCTTCTCAGATGCCCCCACGATGTCCCGGCCTTCTTGCCGGGACATCGCGCGGGGGCTTTCCCTTTCTCTCCACACATGTTCAAAAGCATACCCTCCGTCACCCGCAATCTCCTGCTGATCAACATCATCGTCTTCATGCTGCAAATCGTGGTCATGCAGCGTGCCGACGGCAGCGACCTTCTCACCGAAGTCTTTGGACTCCATTTTTACAAGGCCGAAGATTTTCGGATCTGGCAGCTCGTTACCTATATGTTCCTCCACGGTTCGTGGACCCACGTTCTTCTCAACATGCTCTCGCTCTGGATGTTCGGAGGCATCATTGAGCGGACGATGGGGACACGTCGCTTCTTGACCTACTACCTCATCTGCGGCATCGGAGCAGGGCTGTGCCAAGAAGTCTGGCAGCTGGGCGAATATTACATCACGGGCTATCATCTCTATCAGGGCGTCAGCACGGAATACGGTGTTATCCCGATGGGCGATTTCCTTAATCAGTGGGTCACTATCGGTGCGAGCGGCGCTTGCTATGGTGTCCTTCTGGCCTATGGTATGACCTTTCCCGATGAGCGCGTGATGCTCCTCATCCCTCCCATCCCGATGAAGGCGAAATATTTCGTCCTCGTCTATGCCGCCATCGAGCTGTACAGTGCTTTTGCTTCCAACGGCAATGTGGCGCACTTTGCCCACCTGGGCGGTATGCTTTTCGGCTGGCTCTATTTCCGTCATTGCCGTCGGCAGCAACAGGCTGCCCAAAGCTGGGGCGCGTATGGGCGCACCGTCTCCGAAGGTGGCGGCGGCACGCTTCAGCACATCCGTCGCACTGTTGAGCAATGGGGTGCCGCGGCTGAGCGTTTCGTCACATCCCTCTTCGGTAACTCCCCATCGCGGCCGTCCCGAAAAGAGCCACGCGGTGGCAATGGTTCATCGTCCTCCTATTCTAACCCCGACCACGCCTACAATGCCCAACGGCGCGCACAGCAGGAGCGCATCGATGCCATCCTTGACAAGGTGCGCCGATCGGGCTATGCTTCCCTCACCGAAGAGGAAAAACGTGAGCTGTTCAACAACAGCCACCGCCGGTAGTCCCACCTGTCCCACTTTCACTTTTCATCGTACCACCCTATGCCTCGCTCTGTCACCTTCGTGTCCCAACTGTTTGCCGGAGCCTCTTGGCTCTCGGTATTCCTGTTGTGGGGCTGTGCGTTGAGTGTCTATCTTCCGCCACGCTGGTTGCCGGGTATTGGTCTTGTCGGACTGAGTTTTCCCCTCCTTTTGGGCGGCACGCTGTTTCTCCTCTTTCTCACCCTCCTCTTTGCCCCACGGCGCAGCTGGATTGCCCTTCTCGGCCTCGTGGCCTGTGCCGGCACCATCCGCAGTTACTGTCCTCTTAATCCTTGGACTGCGGAGTTGCGCCCCACGGACGACAGCCTCCGCCTCGTAAGCTACAACACCCAGGGTTTTGGCGGTGCGGTAGCCCCGCCCCGACAGGAATTTTTCCGCCGTCTTCCGATGCTTGAAGCCGACCTCCTCTGCTATCAGGAGGGAATGGCTGCCGATGCCTGGGTCGACTCCCTCCGCCACCACCTTTCTGCTACCCGCCTGCGTCACTGCGCGCGCGACACCACCTCCGCCAGCGGTCTGGGCATTGCTTCGGCTTTCCCCATTGTCCGACAAGAGTCGATCACCCGTTTTGGATGCAATGGGATCGCCGCCTTTTGGGTATGCCGGGCTCCCGGCGACACGCTCCTCGTGGTTAATTGCCACCTCCGTTCCAATACTCTTGACATGACGGACCGTGATCAGTACCGCGAACTCGTGCACCAACCTGCTGTCGAGACTATCGGTGCAGAAGAGACGTTCAGCCTCTTCCGCCGCGTGGGGCGGAAGATCGCTGCCAGCTCTGATGTCCGGGCAGAAATGATCGACACGCTCGAAGACTTCCTCGCCCGACAGCCCGCCTGTCCCACCATCATCTGCGGCGACTTCAACGAGACGCCGGTCAGCTATTGTCCACGGCGTGTGGCAGGCTGGGGCTATCGCGACGCTTTCCGCACGGCGGGCAATGGCATCGGACGGTCCTTCAACCGCGATGCCATCTGGGTGCGCATCGACCACGCCTTCGTCTCCGACCACTTTGACGTGGTGCGCGCGCGCGTCATTCCCGTCTATGGCGTGTCTGACCATAACCCGCTCAGCATAACACTCCGCCGGCGGAAGGTACATTCCTGAACCACCGCAGAAGCTTCCTCGACAAAGAGCCTGTGTCGCAGGTGTGCCTGAAAAGCTCACCCTGAGGACACGGCAGCTCAAATCATAATCACACAACAACCTTCCATGTTTTCGATCGAAACCCACCTTACCGAAGCCGTCATCCGCGCCGTCAAAGCTCTTTACGGGGCAGACATCACTGCGGCGCAGGTGTCGCTCCAAAAGACACGTCCCGACTTCCAAGGTCATCTGACCCTTGTCACCTTCCCCCTCCTCCGCATTTCGAAGAAGAAGCCCGAGGATACGGGTGAAGATTTGGCCATCTGGTTGCAGGAGCACACGGACCTCGTCCTTACTTTCAACATTATCAAGGGTTTCCTTAACCTCATCATCCCCCCGGCGCAGTGGCTCCGCCTCTTGGCGGACATCCATGCCGATGAACGCTACGGCCTCATCGCCCCCACGGACGACAGCCCGCTGGTGATGATCGAGTACTCCTCGCCCAACACCAACAAGCCCCTCCACCTCGGACATGTCCGCAATAATCTCCTGGGATGGTCTGTGGCGCAGATCGCCCAGGCCAACGGCAATCGCGTGGTGAAGACGAACATCGTCAACGACCGCGGCATCCATATCTGCAAATCGATGCTCGCTTGGCAAAAATACGGTGCCGGCGAAACCCCCGAGTCGTCCGGCAAGAAGGGCGACCATCTCATTGGCGACTACTATGTGGCGTTCGACAAGCACTACCGTGCCGAAGTGGCCGAACTCAAAGCCCGCCTCTGTGCCGAAGGTATGGCGGAAGAGGAGGCCGAGACCCGCGCCAAGGCTGAAGCACCCCTTATAACCGAAGCCCGCGAAATGCTGGTCAAATGGGAACAGGGAGATCCCGAAGTCCGTGCCCTCTGGCGAAAGATGAACGAGTGGGTCTATGCCGGTTTTGACATCACCTACAAGGCTCTTGGTGTGTCGTTCGACAAAATCTATTACGAGAGCGACACCTATCTTGAAGGTAAGGAGAAGGTGGAGGAGGGTCTAGCCAAGGGCATCTTCCAACGTCGTCCTGACGGCAGCGTGTGGGCAGACCTTACTGCCGATGGTTTGGACGAGAAACTCCTCCTCCGCGCTGATGGGACGAGTGTCTACATGACCCAAGATATCGGTACCGCCAAACTCCGCTACCAAGACTATCCCATCTCGAAAATGGTCTACGTGGTGGGCAACGAGCAAAACTACCATTTTCAAGTCCTCTCCCTCCTGCTCGACAAGCTGGGTTTCGAATGGGGCAAGAGCCTTGTGCACTTCTCCTACGGCATGGTCGAGCTCCCCAATGGCAAGATGAAGAGTCGTGAGGGTACGGTGGTCGATGCCGATGACCTTATCGAGGGAATGATCGAACAAGCCCGCCGCACGATGGATGAAGCCGGGAAGAACGCCGACCTCTCAGAGGCAGAGAAACAGGAGATTGCCCGTATCGTCGGTCTGGGTGCACTCAAATACTTCCTCCTCAAGGTTGATGCGCGTAAGAATATGGTGTTCAATCCCGAGGAGTCCATCGATTTTAACGGCAACACCGGCCCCTTCATCCAATATACCTACGCCCGTATTCGCTCCATCCTCCGAAAAGCGCAGGATGCAGGCATTGCTCTGCCCACCGCTCTGCCCACCGAAGTGGAACTTTCAGCCAAGGAAGAGGCCCTCATTCAGCAGTTGGCGGAATTTGCCGAAGTAGTGCGCTCTGCCGGCGAAGATTATAGTCCCTCTGTCATCGCCAACTACTGTTATGAGCTGGTGAAGAACTACAACCAGTTCTACCATGACAGCCCCATCCTCCGCGAGGATGTTCCTGTCGCCGTACGCGATTTCCGGCTCGTCCTCTCGCAGAATGTGGCTAAGGTGGTGCGTCTCGGCATGAACCTCCTCGGCATTGAGATGCCCGAACGAATGTAAATCCTCGACCAGACTGGTCAAATCAGTTGGACACGTCCGGCTGATTTGACCGGTTCAATCGATCCAATGGGTTATGACTTTTACATGATGTCCAAGAAATCTCCCAAGTATTATGTCGTCTGGCGTGGTCTGGTGCCTGGTGTCTATTCCCGTTGGGAGGATTGCCTGGCTCAGGTGAAGGGTGTGGAAGGTGCGAAGTACAAGAGCTTTCCCACACTCGAAGCGGCCAATTCCGCCCTGAACGACCCTCCCGAGCTCCACATCGCCCGGTGCGTCTCAGCGGATCCGGCAGAGACTTCCACTGCCCACGCTCCGCGACAGGCATCCCGCCCGGCGGTCTCGGTGCCGGCATCGCCCTCTTCCGCCTTGACCGAAGCCCTCTGTGTTGATGCCGCCTGCTCAGGCAACCCCGGGCCGATGGAATACCGCGGCGTGCATCTCCCCTCAGGACGCGAGGTGTTCCGCTTCGGGCCGATCCGTGGCACGAACAACATCGGGGAGTTTCTCGCGATCGTTCACGGTCTGGCCCTCCTTGAGCAGCGGGGACTGAAGATGCCCATCTATTCCGACTCCGTCAATGCCATCAACTGGGTGCGCCGTAAGCACTGCAAGACCACGCTCGCGCTCGACGACGCCACTGCCGAGGTGCACCGCCTTATCGCCCGTGCCGAGGCATGGCTGAAAGCACGCCGTATCACCCGCCCCATCCTCAAATGGGATACTGCCGAGTGGGGCGAGATCCCCGCCGACTTCGGACGGAAGTAAATTCTGGTTTCGCCCATGGTCAATGCGCCGTTCTGACCATTTCACCGTCTGTGAACGCCAAGTTACGTTAAAAACTTGACCTTCTGCTCCACTTTCCCTCTTCGGGGTTTTCCCCATTCGGAGCGAACGCCTAATTTTGTGGGCAGAGAAAGTACTCCTAAGATCCATCATCATGAAAAAAATCATTGCCCTCCTCTTCTTCGCTCTCGCCTTCACCGCAGGAGCCGATGCCCAAAAGTTTGCCCTGATCGATATGGAATACATCATGGCCAATATCCCTGCTTACGAACGTGCCAACGAGCAGCTCAACCAGATTTCGAAGAAGTGGCAGGCGGAAGTCGAAGCCCTCGACAACGAGGCCAAGACCCTCTATCGCAACTATCAGAACGAGGCTGTCTTCCTCAGCGAAGCCCAGAAGAAGGGGCGCGAAGAGGCCATTGTAGCCAAGGAGAAGGAGGCTGCTGAGCTGAAGAAAAAGTATTTCGCTCCCGAGGGCGAACTCTACAAGAAGCGTACTGCCCTGCTCGAACCCATCCAAGAAGAGGTGTATAACGCTGTGAAGGGTATCGCCCAGGCCAAGGGCTTCCAGCTCATCCTCGACCGCGCGAGCGAAGGAGCCGGCATTATTTTCGCCTCGCCTACCATCGATGTGAGCAATGAAGTGTTGGCCAAATTAGGCTATTCCAACTAATTGTCGTAACTTTGCCGCGCTCGCGTTCCCATATCTTGTTGCGCTACCCTTTCCCTCACTGATTACTCATCACAACTCGTTTCCCATCTATGATCAAAAAACTCCTCATCCTGGTGATGATGCTTGCTCCCCTCAGCCTCTTCGCCCAGAAGTTCGCCCACTTCAACTCCAACCAAGTCCTTGAAGTCTATCCCGCTGCCAAGACCGTGCAGACGGAGTTGGAAGCCCTTGGCAAGCAGTACCAGAGCGATCTCGAAGCCATGCAGAAAGAATTGCAGACCAAGGTGCAGAAATATCAGGCAGAAGTCAACGAGAAGACTCCTGAAAACATGCGCCAACGTCGTGAGCAGGAACTCACCGAGCTCCAGCAGCGCATCCAACAGGCTTACCAGGACAACGAACAGGCTTTTCGTCAGGCGCAGATGCAGAAGATGAAGCCCATCCAGGACGCCGTGTACAACGCGCTTAATGCTGTCCTCAAAGAGGGAAGCTATGTCTATGCCATCGACAAGGCTACGGTATCGGGTGTTACGATCAATGAGGCACTCTCTACGGACATCACCGCACAGGTGAAGGCAAAGCTCGGCATCAAGTAAACCGTCTTTTCCTTACATTCCCCAACGATAGGGGCGGGACTTTGTGCCCGCCCCTATTTCATTAAGATGGTGATCACCTTCCCCTCTCCACAGACTGCTCAATGAAGTCCGTCCTCCTTTCGATTTTCCTCCCGCTCCTCCCGCTGTTCGGCAGTGCTGCCCCGTGTGGCTCAGCAGTGTCTGTGCAGCCGTCGCCTTCGACCGACAGTGTGGCCTTGTCTTCCGCAACACCGGCCGATACTACGGCATCCGCAGCTTTCCATCCCCGATTTGCTCCCACCCTCACCGCACGGCTCGACCGTCTCACGGCATCCGGGCTCTTCGATCGCTCGCAGCTCGGCCTTTATGTCTACGACCTCACTGCCGATGCGCCCCTCTATGCCCGCGGGCATCGTCAGGTAATGCGCCCCGCCTCAACGATGAAGGTGCTCACGGCTGTCCTCGCTCTCGATGCTTTGGGCGAAGATTATCTCTTCAACACGCGGCTTTATACCACTGCGCCCCTCGACACCGTGGTGCAGGGCGACCTCATTGTCCGCGGCGGCTTCGACCCCCTCTTCTCCCACGATGACCTTTATGCCATGACCGGCCTCCTCCGGCGGGCCGGTGTGCGACGCATCGCGGGACATGTGCGGCTTGATCTCTCTTTTAAAGACGCCAACCTTCTCGGTTCAGGATGGTGTTGGGACGACGATGCCGTATCACTTACACCCCTCCTTTATGGAGGTAAGGACGAGTTTGTCAGCGCACTCCGCACCGCTCTCGACAGCGAGGGCATTGTCCTCGATGGCGACATCCGTGAGGGTGCTGTCCCCACGGGTGCCGAACTGCTCATCACCCGAAGCCATAGTCTTGGCCAAGTGCTGGTGCCGATGATGAAGCGGTCGGACAACCTCTTCGCCGAAAGCGTGTTCTACCAGATCGCTGCCCTCTCGCGTAAGTCGGGAGCCGGTGCCAAGGAGGCTGGGCAGCAGATGGAGCGTTTTGTCCGGGGGCTCGGGCTCGATCCCGAGAATTATCGTTTTGCCGATGGCAGCGGTCTCTCCCTCTACAACCGCCTCTCTCCCGAAGTCCTTGTGCTCACTCTGCGCCACGCTTTCCGCCACGACAACCTCTTCTCCCCTTTCCAGACCACCCTTCCTGTGATGGGGCGTGACGGCACCCTCCGTCGCCGTGGTCTCCGATCGCCGGCTCGGGAGAATGTGTGGGCAAAGACGGGCACCGTTGATGGTGTGAGCAGTCTGGCAGGCTATGCCCTTGCACCCGATGGACACCTCCTGGCGTTCGCCATTATCAATCAGGGTATTGTCCGCGCGGCCGAGGGACGCAGCTTTCAGGATCGCGTCTGCCGTGCCCTCACCACGCCCTTTGACGCCGCGACCATCGCCCCCGACACCCTGCCGCTCCAAGTAGAGGAGGCTGCCGAAGAACCATCGGAACCATCAGATCTGACGGATGAAGCGGATTTGTCTGATTAGTCCGACCGTCTGACCCTCCACTCCTCATTTGACAATAATTGGAATAGCCTTCCTTGTCCACATCGTTTTTTCTTCGTACCTTTGCGCCGAAATCAAAACGAGGACAGATTTGACTGCTTGCAACCTCAGGAAAAAATGCTAAAACCCTCCGCACACGACTTCTATATAAGTTGCGTGCGCGTGTGCCGCCATCGGCTTTCGGGCTGCTGCGAAGGTGCACAAAGGGTATTTTTGTCGCGATCCTCCTCGTTCTGCTTTCCACCCTTCCAGGCTGTGGGAAGCAGACTTTTTTTGCCACCGGCTGTGGCACAATGCACATTCAGTATCACAGAACTTATACCACACACCATGTCTTACCTCTTCACCTCTGAGTCCGTTTCAGAAGGACACCCTGATAAAGTTGCGGATCAAATCTCCGATGCCGTCCTTGATCAAATTCTTGCTTTCGACCCTACGTCGAAAGTGGCTTGTGAAACCCTCGTCACAACGGGACAAGTTGTTGTGGCGGGCGAAATCAAGACCCAAGCCTATGCTGATCTCCAAGATGTGGTGCGCCGCACCATCCGTCGCATCGGTTATACCAAGGCCGAATACCAGTTTGATGCCGACAGCTGCGGCATTCTCTCTGCCATCCACGACCAGAGCGAGGACATCAACCGTGGTGTGGAGCGTGCCATCCCCGAAGAGCAGGGTGCCGGCGACCAGGGTATGATGTTCGGCTATGCCAACAACGAGACCGACCGCTATATGCCTCTTCCTCTCTCCTTGGCCCACGACATTCTGATCGTTCTGGCCGATATCCGCCGCGAGGGCGAGGTGATGACTTATCTCCGTCCGGACTCCAAGAGCCAGGTTACGGTGGAATACGATGATCAGGGTCGTGCCACGCGCATCGACACCATTGTGGTCAGCACCCAGCACGATGACTTCATCAGTGCCGAAGAAGCCGGTTCTCAGGAAGAGGCTGACCGTCAGATGGTATCCCGGATCACGGATGATGTGAAGCGTATTCTCATCCCCCGTGTTATTCGCCAGCGCATCAATACGCCTGAGGTGAAAGCCCTTTTCGAAAAGGGTGAGATCACCTATCATGTCAATCCTACGGGCAAGTTCGTCATCGGCGGTCCCCATGGCGACACGGGGCTCACGGGGCGGAAGATTATCGTTGACACCTACGGCGGCAAGGGTGCGCATGGTGGTGGTGCTTTCTCGGGCAAGGATCCTTCGAAGGTGGACCGTTCGGCAGCCTATGCCGCACGCCACATTGCCAAGAATATGGTGGCCGCCGGTGTGGCAGACGAGATGCTCGTTCAGTTGGCCTATGCTATTGGTGTAGCCCAGCCGGTGAGTGTGTTTGTCGACACCTATGGCCGTAGCCACGTTGGTCTCTCCGATGGTGAGATCGCCGAAAAGGTGAAGATGCTCTTCGACCTCCGTCCCGCTGCCATCGAGCGCAGCCTCAAGCTCCGCCAGCCGATGTATGAGGAGACCGCGCGTTACGGCCATATGGGACGTCAGAACCGTGTGGTGACGAAGACGTTCCGCGAACGTGGGCAGGAACCTAAGACAATGGACGTCGAACTCTTCACGTGGGAAAAGCTCGACCGCATCGATGACATTCGTCGCGCCTTCGGTCTGTAATCCCCTCCCCAGCCCCAAGTTTTCCATGCATATTACCGTCTATGCAGCCTCCTCGGCAGGGCTGCCCGAAGTTTACCACACCGCAGCCGCCCGGCTCGGCACTCTCTTGGCACAACGGGGACACACCCTCGTCAATGGTGCGGGACATTCGGGATTGATGGGTGCGGCCATCGATGCTGCCATCGCAGCGGGCGGACGCACGGTAGGTGTCATCCCCGAGTTCATGATTGAGCGGGGATGGCACCATACCGGTATGTCCGAACTCGTCATCACCCCCGACATGCACAGCCGTAAGGCCACCATGGCCGCGCGTTCCCAAGCCTGCATCGCCTGTCCCGGCGGAGTGGGGACACTCGAAGAGCTCCTCGAAATCATCACTTGGCGACAGCTGGGACTTTACCCCCATCCCGTCGTTGTGCTCAATACGGAAGAGTTCTATGCTCCACTCCTGACGCAGTTTGCCCACTGCTCCGCCGAAGGGATGCTTCGCGCCACCGATATGGCGCAGCTCTGGCACGTGGCCACCACCCCCGAAGAGGCGGTGCGGCTTTGCGAACTGCTCGGCGGCCAGGCAGAGTAATCTCCCCATCTTCTCTTCGTCATGCCCGACAGTCTCCAGCACTCCCTCCCCTTGGTTGCGCCTTCCGCAGCGGTCGACACATCCGCGGCGGTACAGCCCCTCGTCTTTCTGCCGGCCGACAGTGCGGCGCAGGCGTTTTTCGGGGGCGAACCGGCCATGCTGCACAAGTTCGTGTCTGTGCCCGATACTTTTCATCGTGAGTTCCCTCTTCCTCTCGACAGTGTTTTCCTCGCTCAGCAGCGCGCCTTGTGGCATCCCAAGCTTCGCGAACTCACCTGGCAGCACGAGACTGAACCCTACCGTCCCGATGGCATTGCCGGCGACCCTGTTCCTTACGCCTTCCGCAATGACGATCTCGTCACTTCGGCCCTCCTTATCAGCCTCTTCCTCGCTGTGTGGATCACCGCTGCCTCTTGGAGATTTCTCCGAGATCTTGTACGTGACTTCTTCTACTACCGCAACCGCCCCAATCTCTTCACCGACCGCGCCGATACCATCCTCCGCGGACGACCCTTCCTCGTCCTCCTCACCAGCTTCATGCTCGGCATACTCTTCTTCGACTATACCCAGCATCAGCTCCCCAACGTCTTTGCCCAGGTCAGCCCCTACCTCCTGCTCGGCACCGCCACCACACTCATCGGCCTCGGATATGGCGTGAAGATCCTTCTTTACCGGCTGGTGAACACTACCTTCTTCCCCCAGGAATGCAATCGCCAGTGGGATAACTATCTTTTCACCTCCATCCTCGTTACCGGCGCGCTCTTCTTGCCCCTCACCCTCCTGCTCGTCTATTTTGACCTTCCGTTTCGCGAAACTCTGTTCGCCTTTGTTTTGCTTATGGGGATTGTCAAAACCCTCATCTTCTACAAAGCCTATCGCATCTTTTTCAGCGGTACACTCGGAAAAATGCATATTATTTTGTACTTTTGCGCGTTGGAAATGGTACCATTCGCCCTGCTCTGGGCTTTGCTCAACGCTGCCTTCCAGTGGCTGATGGCAATATCCTGAGTGCTTGCAACACTGCTCTAAACACCTTACTCCCCTCTATCAATACCGATGATTCAGAAAATTCTCGTCTCACAGCCTAAACCGGAATCCGAGAAGTCTCCCTACCAAGACCTTGCGCAGAACCTAGGCGTTGAATTTACCTTCCAACCTTTCGTAAAAGTCGAGAGCATGGAAGCCCGTGAGATCCGAAGCCAGAAGATCAACATCCTCGACCATACCGCCGTCGTGTTCAGTTCGAAGAACGCTATTGAGCACTTCTTCGGTCTTTGTAAGGAACTCCGTGTAGCACTCCCCGAGGATATGAAGTATTTCGGCATCTCGGAGAAGGTGATTTTGTATATTCAGAAGTTCGTGCAGTACCGCAAGCGTAAGGTGTTCTTCGGGACTACGGGACGCTGGGCAGAACTCATCACTGTGATGGCGAAGCACAAGAGCGAGAAGTTCCTCATCCCCACTGGTGAAGGCGTGGCTCTTGAAGTGGCTGCTGAGCTCGATGCCAAGAAGCTCCACCACACAGAGTGTGAGATGTTCCGCACCGTGCAGACCGCCTTCGAACCGGATGCTTATAAGGGTTACGACATGATCCTCCTCTTCACCCCTGTTGGTGTGCAGAGCCTCGTGAACAACTTCCCTGACTTTCAGCAGGGCAACATCCGTCTGGCCTGCTTCGGCGATGCCACAGCTAAGGCTATGGAAGAGGCCGGACTTCGGGTGGATCACAAGGTTACCGGCTCCATCGCCGAAAGCCTCGAACAGTACATCCGCACGGAGAACGCCCGCTAATCCCTCGGCTGCTATTCCTTTGGACCGGAGCTATTCTCCGAACGGTCCTTAGATACCCTTTCTCCCCCTTTTTTCCTCTGTTTTCTACGCCCGAAAGTCCCGCCTCCGCGCCGCCTTTCGGGCGTAGTGCATTCTCCCTGCTGTTTTCTGTCTGCCGGTAGTGTCAGAAAAGAGTGTAAGTCTTTTTTCTGGGGCGGATAGAGCATTTTACCACATATTCGGTAACTCATAAAAGTGTTCTTGCCGGAATTCTGACGGCCAAAGATCACTGTCGGTGGCGTAAGTTCGAGTTGGGTGGAGCCCGCGATGGAACCAAAGCTGGTGATATGCAGTGAAGCCATCTTGCTTGTTGTTATTATGGAGCGCAGAAGCCGCCACTCCGTCTGCTTCGTCAGTAGAATTGATCATTCCACAGCAAACCATCACTGCGTGAAAGTGAGAAGTTTCCTTTCCCTGCTCATCTGGCCTATCGCAGATGGAGGGGGTAATTCTTCCATACAAGTAGAAGCAGGAGGTCAACGCCAATGATTGGCGTTGACCTCCGTTGTATTATTGTTGCAGTCAAAAGTAGTGTCCACCATAGACGCTGCACAGGTATGTGCTTTGGCGTCCACGGCAGGGATCAATAGCCGTCGTTTTGCGTGAGCTGTGGATTGCGGTCACGAGCTTCCTGTGGGATGGGATAGTAGCGGAAGCTTGGTTTGAAGACGCGGGTCTCGATGACGTCGGTCTTGCCCACGGCGATGGTGGCACGGGTTTCGGGGTTCGTGCCGTTCATGTCCACGGTTCCGGTGATGCGGGTGAGTGGGCCATTGAGGGCGGTCATGGCGAGCATTTGTCCCTTTTCGTCAGTCCAGCGCACGAGATCAGCGCGGCGCAGACCCTCACCGGCGAGTTCAACGGTGCGCTCACGGCGGATGAGCTGGCGGAGCGTCTCCTTCGTGCCATACTTGCTGCGGTCCACTGCCGGCATCTTCACACGGGCACGTACCTGGTCGAGGAGGTCATAAACCTCGTTCGAGGGACCGGAAGTCTCGTTGAGGGCTTCGGCGCGGGTGAGGAGCACTTCGGCATAGCGGAACACAACGATGTTGGCAGGACTGTTCCACATGGAGGAGAAATCCACCGAGGAGAGATATTTCTGCCAAGTCATGGTCGTTTTCGAGGCATTGTCGGCCGAGGTGGGATAGTTCGGGTTCTTCGTGCCGTTGAGCTGAGCGTCCAGCGTGTTGAACACGCCGCCGCGGTAGTCGCAGCCCGGATAGGCGATGGTCATGGCCATGCGGGGATCGAGGTTGGCGAAGGGGTGGGTTGCATCGTAGAGCGGCGATTCGCTTTGTAAGAGACCATCTTCACATTCATAGATCTCCACCAGCTTTTGGGTCGGCACGACCGACGACCATCCGCCCTGACCGTTGTTGAAGAATTGTCCGAGGGTGTAGAGGGTACGTTGGGTGGCATCGTAACTCTGGGCGAGGATGACTTCGGTGGACGTGCTGTTGATGTTGAACACGTTCGAATAGTCCGGATCGAGCTGATATTGTCCCAGCTTCATGATGGCTTCGGCCGCTTCGGCCGCCTCCTTCATCTTGTTCTGATAGAGGAAGGCACGCATCTGGATGGCGAGCGCGCCACCCTTGCCGATTCGTCCGCGTGCGGAGGGACGGTCTTTGAGCAGAGAGATGGCCTTTACCAAGTCATCGTTGACCAGTTTCCACACCTCTGCCTCGGAGTTGCGGGGCACTTTGGCGGCCTCGGCATTGGCGTAGATATGCTCCACGATGGGCACTCCGCCATACCAGAAGTTCATGATCATGTAGCTGTAGGCCCGCAGGGCGAGGGCTTCGCCGAGGAGGTGGTTCTTGTCGGCCTCACTGGTGAACTTGGCCAGATCGATGTTGTCGATCACGTTGTTGCAGCGAGAGATGATGGAATAGTCGTAGAAGCCCTGTCCCGTGTTGGTGGCACTCCAGCTGCCATTGCCGATGGCTGTCCAGCCTTCCCAAGGGAAGTTGTTGTAGCCGATGTCGGAGGCGGCGTCCATGTAGAGGAGGGAGACATCCCAGAGGTTGGCCCAGCCATCGTAGCAGCCAACGACAAACTTGTCGACGTCACCCTGGGTCTTCCACGTTGTGGCGGGCGAGAGGGCATCGTGTGGGGTGGTTTCCAAAAAGTCGGAGCAAGAGGTAGCTGCGAGGGTAAGGAGTCCGAGGAAACCGGTTGCTATGCGTTTCATAAGGAGTTCAAGTTAGGGTTTTCGTAGAAGTTTCTATGTGTGTCATCAGGGTGCACATAGATGGTGCGATGATGGTGCTGCCTTTAGAATGTGATGGACACTCCGAAGGAGTTGGTCATGATGAGGGGATAGCTCGACCCGCGCTCGGAGGAGACTTCGGGGTCGATGTTCACCTTCATGGCATCGATGGTAAGTAGATTTTCTACGGAATAGTATAGCCGCACCTTGCTCATGCCGAGAGGCTTCGACACGCTTTGGGGAAGGGTGTAGCCCAGTTGGAGGTTTTTGATGCGGAGGTGTGCGGTGTTGGCGAGCCAGAAGTCGCTGGCTGCACCGCTCGACAGGCTGGGATGCTTCGTATCATAGTTTACGCGTGGCATCTGGGCATCCGAAGGATTGTACGTCCAGGAGTCGCGCCAGATGGTAGCGGGATGCGAGTTGTCACCTCGGAAGTCACCGTAGACTTCATAGTTCACCATGCGCGATGCCTTGGCATAGCCCGAGAAGATGGCTTGGAAGTCGAAGTTGCGCCAGCCCACATTGACTACCGCCCCGAAGATCCAAGCGGGATTGTTGGAGTTGTGGATGGTGCGGTCATCGGCGGTGAGCTTGCCGTCACCGTTGGTGTCACGGAAGATGAGGTCGCCTCCTTTGAACTGCTTCGTGCCGAAGGGATAGCCAGGCTGGCCTTGGTATTTGGTCATCCAGGCTTCGGCATCTGCATCGCTGGCGAAGAAGCCGTCGCTCTCATAGACATAGTATGAGCCGAGTGCCTCGCCGAGTTGCCGGCGCATATTGCGGTTGTTGGGGTCGGGCATCGTTTGCACGCCGCCCAAGTCGAGGATCTTGTTGCGGTTGTAGGCCACGTTGCCTTGGACGCCGAGCGTCCAGTCGCCCCAACGGTTGTTGTAGCTGAGGGAGAGTTCGAGGCCGGTGTTGCGCATCGCGCCCACGTTGTCGTAATAGTCTCCGAGAGCGAACTCATAGGGCGCCGGCACCTTCATGATGATACCCGTGGTCTTGCGGTTGTAGTAGTCGACCGAGCCTGAGATCTTGCCCCAGAGTTGGAAGTCGATGCCCAGTCCCCAAGTGCGTGCCTTTTCCCAAGAGATGGTGCTCACATTGAAGCTGCCTTGATAGTAGCCCGGTGTGGCCACGCCGTCGAGCACGGGTTTGGCATCGAGTTTGTAGACGTTGAGTGCGGGATAGTAGTCGTCAAGCGCATCCTGGTTGCCGAGCAGACCCCACGAGGCACGGAGCTTGAGATAGGTGAGCCACTCGCGTGTGGAGGCCATGAAGTCCTCTTCCGAGATGCGCCATGCACCGGAGAAGGAGGGGAAGTAGCCCCAGCGGTGTCCCTTGGCGAAGCGGGAGGAAGCATCGGCACGGAGGTTGGCCTCGAAGAGGTATTTTCCCAGCAGGTCATAGTTGATGCGTCCGAACCAGCTCATCATGTTCAGCTCACGGGTGTAGCCGCCGTTGGTCGAGGTGGAGGCATCGCCGGCGTCCATATCGGTCAGCGCGTTGTTGGGGAATTTCTGACGGTAGGCGTTGAGGCGCGAAAAGTCATACTTCTCAGCATGGTAACCCGCGAGGAGTTTAAAGCCATGGATGCCGATCTGCTTGTCGTAGTTGAGCAGCAGGTCGAGATTGGTGCGTGTCCAGTTGTACTGCCGTTGGGTGAGGTTGTTCGGATTGGTCTGCTTGTTGGGGTTATACTGGAAGTACTTTTCGAAGTACCGGAAATCTTGTCCCGAGTTGATGTGAGAGAGTTTGGCACTGGCCTGAAGTCCTTGGACAATCTGGTAGTCAAGGCCGAGGTTGACGGTGGTCAACTGGTTTTTCCGTACCACGGGCTGGTCGGCTTCGAGCCATGCGATGGGGTTGCCATCGCCGATGGTGCCATAGGTGCCGTCGCTCTTGTGGGCGGGGATCCAGGGTGCAATGATGTTGAGCTGGCGGATGATCTGGTCAGAACTTCCTCCGGTATAGTTGCTCGACGGGTCGGCATAGTCGTCCTTGATGAAGTTGAGGCCGAGGTGTCCGGTGAGTTTGGGCGAGAAGGTGAAGTCGAGGTTGGTGCGTGCCGAGAAGCGTTCGCGCATGGAGCTCTGGAGGATGCCCTGCTGGTTCATGTAGCCCGCTGCTGCCATATATTTCACGGCGTCTGTGCCACCCGTCACGTTGAAACTGTGGGCGTGTTGCACTCCTGTCTTGAAGGCCAGATCGTACCAGTCACTGTTGGCCAGATTGTCGGGGTCGCTGCCGTCCTGCATCTTGGCAATGTCGGCCTCGCTCCACCGTGCTGTCTTGCCGGCGGCGGTGAGGGCATCGTTGAGCATCTTGGCATGCTCCCACGAAGGCAAACGCTCCACGAGCTTCGTGGCGTTGAGGAAACCCACATTGCCGTTGTAGGTTACGACAGCCTTGCCCACCTTGCCGCGCTTGGTGGTGATGAGGATCACGCCGTTTGAGGCTTTCGAGCCGTAGATGGCGGCCGAAGCGGCATCTTTCAGCACGGAGATACTTTCGATGTCGTTGGGGTCAATGGCGTTGAGGCTCCCTGTCTCCACCCCATCCACAAGGATGTAAGGATCGGCGTTGTTGAGCGTGCCGACACCGCGCACGCGGATGGTCGCGCCGTCCTGTCCGGGGCGACCCTGTCCTGCGGTGATTGTCACTCCCGGCATCAGGCCTTGGAGTGCCGACGACACATTCTGGACGGGACGGTTCTGAAGCTCTTCGCTCTTGATCTGAGCCACCGATCCCGTCAGATTGGCCTTGGCCTGCTGCCCGTAGCCCACCACCACGGCCTCGGCCAGGGTGGTGTTGCTCTCTTTGAGGGTGATGTCGAGCGTACCGTTGCCCACGTCGACCGTCTGCGCCTCATAGCCCACATACTGTACCGTGAGGTTCTGGCTCTTCACATTGTTGAGGACGAAGCGTCCATTCTGGTCGGTGAGGGTGCCGTTCTTCGCCTTTCCGGCTTCGCGCACCAATGCGCCGATGAGAGGTTCGCCCTGTTGGTCACGGACGATGCCCACGACCTTCCGGCCCACCTGCTGGGCTGCGGCGGCGGGGTTGCGGAGTTGTGCGGCCTGCGTGGCGAGGAGGCTGGCAGGCGAACAGGCAACGATTCCGGCCAAGACAAGGCCGAGAGAAATCGTTCTCGGGTTGGATTTCGGATTCATAAAGGCAAGGATTAAGGAAAACTGTGCATACTCGTTGTCCTTCCCCAGAGATGCATTCAGGGATCAGACTTTTGCGATGAGAGGGTGGGGCAGGATGGAAAGAGCTGTTTGCGAAAGGGAGATGAAGTGTTGTTCGAAGAAAAGAGCAGTATCGTTCGAAATGTTTGTGTTATTCGTTGGCGAAAATACAATGTTTTGTTATACCTACAAAGCAGATTGGCATATTTTCTTTTTGCTTTCTTGTATAGTTGATTGTTTTGGGAGTGGTTTGGGCGGATGCGTGACGGAATGAGACATCTGGTGGGGCTTTTCACAAAGGCCGACCTGCTTCCTTCTCTATGCGGCAACTTGCTGTTACAGAAAATTTCAGCCGGTCCGACCCATTCATGCAAGAGTCTCTTGTGGAAAGCCAGGGCATATAGCCATCCTGTCAGACGAAACGGTGCGACAACCTGTCGCAGTATCTGTATCTGCCCCCTCTTCCTCACCCTTATTTATTGCCTTCGAAACTGCGCGTTTTTCCCCCACAATTTGTAACTTTGCGCAGATGAAGGAGAGCCGTTGCGCAGCATTGCCCTCACCCTCCCCAAGCCTCACTTCTCATGAACGCCGCATATATATCTTCTCAGCCCCTCGTCTCAGCCTCATCTATGTCTTTGCAAAAAGATAGCATGCCTATTTATTGCCATGCCGATGGTACACCCATCACACCGCATGAGCAACGTGCCATTATTTCTCACTATTTGCACAATCGAGATGCATTGATTGCCGACACCACAGTACGTGGGGCGACAGAACTTTTGTCTCAACTCGATGCTCTGAAAATCACCAACAACACTCTGGCAGAACCAAGGGTGGAGTATTCATTGTTCCCCGAATTTTTCAATATCCCCTTTCCGTCTCCCGAACATCCCCGTTTTACGTTTATCGATCTCTTTGCTGGGATTGGTGGTTTTCGCATGGCCATGCAGCAATTGGGTGGAAAGTGCGTATTCTCCTCCGAATGGGACATGCAGGCTCAGAAGACCTATTGTCTCAACTATGGGGAAGTCCCCTTTGGGGATATTACTCTGGAGACTACGAAATCCTATATCCCCAACCATTTCGATGTCTTGTGTGCCGGTTTTCCTTGCCAAGCTTTTTCTTTGGCTGGAAGGCGTTTGGGTTTTGAGGAGGCACGAGGCACATTATTCTTTGAAGTGGCAGAAATCATTCGGCGCAAACGTCCCAAAGCCTTTTTCCTTGAAAATGTAAAAGGATTACTCATTCACGATAAGGGACGAACGTTACAGATCATCCTCAAAATCTTACGTGAGGATTTGGATTACTACGTTCCGGAACCTCAAATTCTCAACGCTCAGCACTTTGGTGTTCCGCAACACCGCGAGCGCATCTATATTGTCGGATTTCGCAAAGACCAATGCACCGCAGGATTTACCTACCCCTCACCCACAGACAGCAGTAAAACCTTCGCTGCGGTGAAAGAAAAAGAGGTGGTTTCGGCCAAATACTATCTTTCCACACAATACCTCCAAACTCTGATAGCCCATAAAGAGCGGCATGCGTCTAAGGGAAATGGCTTTGGCTATGAGGTGATTGCTGATGATGGAGTGGCCAATGCGATTGTCGTGGGAGGCATGGGACGTGAGCGCAATCTGGTCATCGATCATCGATTGACGGACTTCACGCCAGTTACACGCATTAAGGGTGAAGTAAATCGAGAGGGTATTCGCAAGATGACCCCACGTGAGTGGGCACGACTACAAGGCTTCCCCGAAGACTTTATCATTGGTGTTGCTGACGCATCGGCCTACAAACAACTTGGCAACTCAGTGGCAGTACCTGCTATTCGTGCCACGGCTGAAGAAATCATTCATCGTATCCATTTATCTTAGTCTGCTATGCCCATTACAGGAAACAAAGGAGAGTGGTCTGAAATTTATGTGCTGTTGCGATTGTTGGGTACGGGGGTACTCAAAGCCGGGGATGAACAATTGAATGAAATCACGAGTTTGTTTTACCCCATTATTGCCATTCTTCGCACAGAAACGGATCGCCCCATCAATTATCAGGTGCGCATGCCCAATGTAGTAGTGGAGCATGCCGATGGTAGACGCATATTGTGCTTGCCTGCCAACGAGTTTCTACACCAATCCGAACGATTACTGGAGGCCATTTCTTCAGGACATGGTGCGCTGTTTCAGCGCAAAGGTGTGTTTAGCATTCCTGAAACAGAGGCTTTTATGCACAGCATCCAGTGTAACGAACTCAAAGCTCCGAACACCGATAAGACAGACATTCGGATTGTGCTCCATGATCATCGCACGAAACTCAATGCTGAGATGGGCTTCAGCATCAAGTCGCATCTTGGAGGAGATTCCACATTGCTCAATGCAGCGAAGACAACCAATGTTACGTATTCTATCATCGGCGTTGACTATACCGATGCTGACATCCAACGCATCAACGCCATTCATGACAACGCTAAGTTGCTGAAACGCTACGAGACTATCGTGCAGGATGGGGGGAAGTTCGTCTTTGACAGAATGGATAGTCCTATCTTTCAGAATAATCTCCTGATGCTGGACTGTTGTATGCCTATGCTCGTTGCCAACCTTCTAACATTGAGACTACAAACCAAGGAAAAGCGCATCGACCGATTGACAGAAATCATGGCCGATTGCAATCCCTTACAGCTCAAAGCGGACAATATCCAAGAAATCTATACCTACAAACTGAAACATCTATTGGCCTCTGTTGCACTCGGTATGATGCCCGGTACATTGTGGAATGGGCATTATGACGTGAATGGTGGGTACATTGTGGTGAAGGCTACGGGGGAAGTGCTTTGCTATCACTTTTATGACCGCAAGCGGTTTGAGGATTATCTGTTTCGACATGCCTATCTGGAAGCCGCATCCACCACGCGGCATGACTATGGAACTCTTTTTTCAGATCCCTCCGGTCACCTCCATTTCAAACTCAATCTTCAACTCCGCCTCACCCCTTAACCTCTTCTATGTCCCGCATCCTCTTTCTTCTCATTTTCCTGCTTGGCCTCGGTCAGCAGCGGGTGGCGGCACAGACGTCTGCCGACCGCTGGGAGATGCATCTGTCCTACCGCGATGGCACGCAATGTCTGCGTGATGGCCACACTCTCTACACTCTCTTTGCCGGCAACCTCGCTGCCTACGACACCCGCACGGGCGAGTTCCGCACCTTTGATCGCGTGAGTCACGGCCTTTCGGCACGCCGCATCACCCACATGGGGCTCTCCACCGCACAACGCTGCCTCATCCTCGTCTATGCCGACAACAGCCTCGACCTCCTCCACCTCGCCGATGAGACGGTAACACATATGCCCTATCTCAAACGAGCTTCGGAATCCGGCATCACCGTCCGCCACCTTGAAGTGACCGGGCAGCATGCCCTTGTCGCAACCTCCGAGGGAGTGGTCTGGATTGACCTCGCTGCGCGCACCGTGCAGGGCAACTATGCCCTCGGTGATTGCCAGGATGCGACCCTCTTCGATGGACGCATCTTCGCCGCTCTGGCCTCGGGCGCTACGATCTCTGCCGCTACGACGGCCAATCTCTCCGACCGCAGCCAGTGGCGCACGGAGCAGAATATCGGTGCCACACGCCTGCTCTCTACCGGACGGGCACTCTATCTCTTCGTACCCTACACCACGGAGGCGACGATGGGGATCTGGCACATGCCCGCCACGGGAGGTGGACCGTACCAGCCCGAACGGATCGTACCCCTCGGTTTCCTCGATGCCTTCCTCACCCCCGATGGCACGGCGGTATTTCCCTCTTGGACGATCATTTATGCCTATGCCGATGGCAGTCGCGACGCCACGGTGGTGCAGAAGCCGAACTCCGGCATCTCCTTCGCTCCTGACGGGGCGGGGAGCTATTGGGTGGGGTTGGACAACGGCGGATTTATCCACGCCCGCCTCACAGACGGCGGACTCTCCTACGATCAACCTCTTGCCACCATTGGCGGCTTCGGGCCACGGATGGATCGCGCTTATTTCATGCAGTATGACTTTGAGCAAAACCTCCTCCTCGCTGCCGGCCGCCTCGATCCCTACGACCTTGACCATGTGGAGCAGGCGGCGATGCGTTTCGATGGCAAAGACTGGACGCTCTTCGCCCCCCCCGGTGCTGCCGATGGAGCCATCGGCCATCTCTTCTCCGATGCCACCTCCATCGCCCGCGACCCGCGACAGCCTGACCGGTATGTCGTTACTACGGGACGCACGGGGATATATGACTACGAGCTGTCCGCTACCGGCAAGAGCACCATCCTCCGGCAGTATACCGATGGCGATGGCATATCGGGCATCCGTTCCGTCCTTGCCGCAACCTCGTCCAGTTATCAGGACTATGTGCGCACGGACGGTGCCATCTTTGATCAAGACGGCAACCTCTTCGTGCTCAACAATCGTCAGGATACGTGTTTGCGTGTGCGCCGTCCCGATGGTTCGTGGCGCGGCATCTATGTGGCAGACATCCGTCAGGCTCCTCAGCTCGAAAAGACCCTTATCGACAGCAAAGGCCGCCTCTGGATCACCTCGCGGCGCACCATTACCGACCACAACGGAGGCTTCCTCTGCCTCGACTATAACCGCACGCCCGATATCGATGACGATGATGTGGCCACCTACCGATCCAGCCTGATCAACCAGGACGGCATCTCCACCCCCATCATGGGCTACTCGTTCGCCCTCGACCGTACCGGCCGCCTCTGGCTCGGCACGGACCAGGGGCTCTTCGTCGTGGACGATCCCGACCGTTGGGGCGATGCTGACTTCCGCGCCACGCAGATCAAGGTGCCGCGCAACGATGGAACGAACTACGCCGACTATCTGCTTGCCGGCGTCCCCATCACGGCGATCGCTGTGGACGGAGCCGATCGCAAGTGGATCGGCACGCAGGGCGATGGGCTCTATCTCGTGAGTGCCGATGGGCTGACCACGGTCCACCACTTCACCACCACGAACTCACCCCTCCTCTCCGACAATATTTGGAGTTTGGCCTGTCATCCCACATCGGGCCGCGTGATGGTGGGCATGGACGAGGGGCTGATGGCCTATCGCGGTGATGCTTCCGAACCGCAGCCTGACCTCTTGGAGGCCTACGTCCGTATCTATCCCAATCCCGTCCGTCCCGACTATCGCGGAGAGGTCGTCCTCGATGGCCTTTCGGCCGATGCCGACATCAAGGTGACGAACACCGCAGGGCTCACCGTGGCACACGGCCGTAGCCTCGGCGGCATGTTCCGCTGGGACACGCGCGGCTACGATGGCACGCCCGTGGGGAGCGGCGTCTACTTCTTCCACACGACGGATGCCCAAGGGCAGAAGACCGTGGTCGGTAAACTCGCCATCGTACGCTGACCTCCTCCACTCCTCCTCTGTTTTCGGGGGAGGTCGGGAGGAATGCGGCCTACTTACAAGTATAAAAGCCGCGTTTTTGGGCATCGCACACGAAAAAAGTGGAAAAAAGTTTGTGCGCTCCGTCATATTCCTCTATATTTGCAGCACAATCTTCCCTTGCCTGAGCCTTAAAGACCGCTCCGCGAGTGCGCTGGCGAGGATTTTCCCCACACTAATATCCCTTCTACGACAATGAACAAAACAGAACTTATCAGCGCAGTGGCCAAGAAGGCCGAACTGACGCAAGGTCAGGCCAAGGCTGCCGTTGACGCCATGATGGACGCCATTGCCGATGCCCTCAAAGCAGAGGACAAGGTGGCACTCCTCGGTTTCGGCACATTCTCCGTGAGCGAGCGCGCTGCCCGCGAAGGCTTCAATCCCATCACCAAGGAGAAGATCACCATTGAAGCCAAGAAGGTGGTGAAGTTCAAGCCCGGTGCACAACTTGAGGTGAAGTAATCCTCGCTCCAAAAGCCCCATGAAGGGGGCAATGCAACACCGCGAGGCCGTACGTACGGCCTCGCGGTGTTGCATTGAGAAGCTTATGGATGGTTTGATTCCGTCTGACGGATCTGCCACATCCCGATTGGACGCTGTGAGGCCGCAACCTCAGCGGATGCTGGGTTGCGGCCTCACAAAAGGGGGAGTTCCTCATCAGAGGCTGGTGCCTCTTGATGGAGGAGTGCGCGGGGCTTAGTCTTTGAACTTGGCGGAGATGAACTCGCGGTTCAGGCGCGCAATGTTGGCGATGCTCTCATTCTTGGGGCATACGGCTTCGCAGGCACGGGTGTTGGTGCAGTTGCCGAAACCGAGTTCGTCCATCTTGGCCACCATGGCCTTGGCGCGCTTTGCACCTTCCACGCGTCCTTGGGGCAGGAGGGCAAACTGGCTCACCTTGGAGCTGACGAAGAGCATGGCGGATCCGTTCTTGCAAGCGGCCACGCAGGCACCGCAGCCGATGCAGGTGGCGCAGTCCATGGCCTCATCGGCCTCGGCCTTTCCGATAAGGATGGCGTTGGCATCCTGGGCCTGTCCGGTGCGGATGGTGGTATAGCCGCCGGCTGCTTGAATCTTGTCGAAGGCGGTGCGGTCGACCATGCAGTCCTTGATCACGGGGAATGCCGCGGAGCGCCAAGGTTCTACGGTGATGACATCGCCGTCGTTGAAACGGCGCATATAGAGCTGGCAGGTGGTGGCTCCCGTGGCGGTCTTGCCGTGGGGGGTACCGTTGATGTAGAGCGAGCACATGCCGCAGATGCCTTCACGGCAGTCGTGGTCGAAGACGAAGGGTTCCTTGCCATCGTTGATCAGCTCTTCGTTGAGGATGTCGAGCATTTCGAGGAACGACGTGTCATCGGGAATGTTCTTCATCTCGCGCTGCTCGAAGTGACCGGCATCCTTCGGGCCGTTTTGCTTCCAGTATTTTACAGTGAAGCTGATATTCTTTGCCATTGTTGTGTCTTGTTAGATGTGGTACTTCGGTGATTAGCTCTTGTAGTTACGCGTCTGCACCTTGATGATCTCATATTCGAGGGGCTCTTTCGAGAGGACGGGTGCCTTGTCGTCGCTGCCTTGGTATTCCCAGCAGCCTACATAGAAGAAGTTGGCATCATCGCGCTTGGCTTCGCCTTCTTCGGTCTGGTGCTCCTCGCGGAAGTGTCCGCCGCAGGATTCCTCGCGGTGGAGGGCATCGTTGGCCATGAGTTCACCCATGAGGATGAAGTCTTCGAGGCGGAGTGCCTTTTCGAGCTCAATGTTCACGCCGGTCTTTTCGCCGGGCACGAAGAGTTCCTTGAAGAAGGTCTGGCGCAGCTCTTTGAGGAGCACGAGTGCCTTTTCAAGGCCTTCCTTGGTGCGGCCCATACCGACATATTCCCACATGATGTGACCCAGCTCTTTGTGGATGCTGTCGACCGAACGCTTGCCACCGATGGCAAAGAGCTTGTCGATGCGGCCTTGGACATATTTCTCGGCAGCGGCAAACTCGGGGAGGTCGGTCGAGAAGCGGGGCACGGTGATCTGGTCGGCCAGATAGTTCTGAATGGTGTAGGGGAGGACGAAGTAACCGTCGGCCAGACCTTGCATGAGGGCGGAAGCTCCGAGGCGGTTGGCACCATGGTCGGAGAAGTTGCACTCACCGATGGCGAAGAGACCCTTGACGGTGGTCATCAGTTCGTAGTCCACCCAGATGCCACCCATGGTGTAGTGGATGGCGGGGAAGATCTGCATCGGCGTTTCATAAGGACTCTCATCGGTGATCTCTTCATACATGTCGAAGAGGTTGCCGTAGCGGGCCTCGATCTCTTTCTTGCCGAACACTTCGATGGCTTGGGAGAAGTCGAGGAACACGGCCAGACCGGTGTTGTTCACACCATAACCCTTGTCGCAACGCTCCTTGGCGGCGCGGGACGCCACATCGCGGGGCACCAAGTTGCCGAAAGCGGGATAGCGGCGTTCGAGGTAATAGTCGCGGTCTTCTTCGGGGATGTCCTTACCTTGCAGGCGTCCTTCCTGACAGGCCTTGGCATCTTCGAGCTTCTTGGGCACCCAGATGCGGCCGTCATTACGGAGCGACTCGGACATGAGGGTGAGTTTCGATTGCTTGTCACCATGCACGGGGATGCAGGTGGGGTGGATCTGCACGTAGGCGGGGTTGGCAAAGAGGGCACCCTTGCGGTAGCAGGCGATGGCTGCCGAGGCGTTGCAGCCCATGGCGTTGGTGGAGAGGAAGTAAGTGTTGCCATAACCGCCGGTACCGATGACCACGGCATGGGCGGCAAAGCGTTCGAGTGTGCCCGTCACGAGGTTGCGGGCGATGATGCCGCGTGCACGTCCGTCGATGAGCACGACGTCGAGCATCTCATAGCGGGTGTAGAGTTCTACTGTGCCGGCGTGTACCTGGCACATCAAGGAGGAGTAGGCACCGAGCAGGAGCTGCTGGCCCGTCTGTCCCTTGGCGTAGAAGGTGCGGCTCACTTGGGCACCGCCGAACGAGCGGTTGGCCAGCATGCCGCCGTATTCGCGGGCGAAGGGGACGCCCTGAGCCACGCACTGGTCGATGATGTCGTTGCTCACCTCGGCCAGACGGTAGACGTTGGCTTCGCGGGCGCGGTAGTCACCACCCTTGACCGTGTCGTAGAAGAGACGGTATACGGAGTCGCCGTCGTTCTGATAGTTCTTCGCGGCGTTGATACCGCCCTGTGCCGCGATGGAGTGGGCGCGACGGGGAGAATCCTGGATGCAGAAGTTTTTCACCTTGAAGCCCATCTCGCCGAGCGAAGCTGCTGCCGAGGCACCGGCCAGACCGGTGCCGACGATGATGACATCGAGCTTGCGCTTGTTCTTGGGATTGACGAGTTTCTGGTGCGCTTTGTAGTTGGTCCACTTTTCGGCCACGGGACCTTCGGGGATGCGGGAATTGAGAGTTGCCATAATGCTTAGGTCAGAGTAAGGAAAAGTGAGACATTAGCAGGTACCGGCGCAGCAGAGCGAACCGATCCAGAACTTGAGCACCACAGCGAAGAACATGGCCATGATGACGGTGGTGTAGACCAGGCTGATGCACTTGAGGCGGGGAAGCCACGTCTTGCCGCTCGCTCCGAGGGTGTGGAAGGCACTCCACAGGCCGTGGTTCAGGTGGAACCAGATGGCGCAGAGCCATACGAGGTAAAGGATGGAGTAGACCGAGTTGGAAAAGGTCTGCTCGATCCAGTAATAGCCGTCCGTGGCCAAGAGCTCTGCTTGATGGCTGGCGTGGGGGAGCAGTTCAACGAGCATCATCTTCGCCCAGAAATTGTAGAGGTGCAGACCCATGCCGAGCACGATGATGATGCCGAGCACGAACATGTTCTGCGATGCCCATTCCACCTTCTCCGGACGGTCCGTCACGGCATACTTGCTCGTGCCACGGGCCTTCTGGTTCTGAAGGGTGAGGATGATGGCAAAGACGAAGTGGAGGATCACCAGTACGCCCAGACCGGCGGTTGCCACCAAGGCATACCAGTTGGCACCCAGCATCTCGCAAATCCAGTTATAACCTTCGCGGGAGACGAGTGCCACCGCGTTCATGCAGCCGTGGAAGGTGAGGAAGAGGATGAGCGCGAGGCCCGTCACCGACATGATCACCTTACGCCCGATGGAGGAGTTTGTTAACCACATAATTGAATTGGGGAATTTAAATTGTTGATAATGGAATGATTTTGCGAGCTTGGGGCGGCTGCGTCTCCGTATCGGCACACCGCATGGCATATCCTTATTTATGGGGATATGCTTTCTTGGTGCAAAAGTAAATCTTTTCCGTCTAATTACAAAAGAAAAGGCAGGAAAATACCATCCGTTGGGGGTGGACAGCCGGCCGGCTCAGATCATTCCGATGGAGGGGAGGATGCCGGTGCACAAAAAGCCCCGCAAGGTCAGTCTGACCTTGCGGGGCTTCTATGTAAGAGGGATGCCGGAGTGGCTTAACCTTCGTAGGGGCTGAAGTCTTCCTTCGTCACGCCGCAGATGGGGCATACCCAGTCTTCGGGGATGTCTTCGAAAGCGGTGCCGGGAGCGATGCCGGAATCGGGATCACCTTCAGCGGGGTCGTAGATATAGCCGCAGGGGTCGCAAATATACTTCTGCATGAGGTAAGAATTTTAAGAAGTTAGTCAGAAAGAGGGTTTAGGGAGTGGCACGAAATCCACCCCACACTGCAAAGATGGTTATAATAGTTGAGATGAACAAGCGTTGGGTGGAATTATTTCAACTTTGTCCTGTCGTGGGCGATGATTTGCTATTCCTGAGCTGTCATTTATCCCGACTTCTGGCGGTGCACAGCGGAAACCGTAAAAAGATGCGGGCGCATGGTGCACAGTGTCCACTGCACGCTTCGCCGGAGACCGCGACCTGTCTGCTGAAACGGGGGAAGTGGGGGAGACCTGGAAGGGTCGGTGCAGATTGACGGTCAAATGAATTTTTGTGCGCTCCGGAGGTGTCGGAAGTCGGATGGCTGTAGGGGTGAAAAAACACCGCGGAGTCGTTCAAAAGAGACCGCGGTGTTTTGATTTTTTTACCGCGGAGTGGTGACGATGACACCGCGGAGTCTTTTTCCGGACTCCGCGGTGTCATTTGGAAGAGGAGGGACAAGGCAGAGGGACGGGCTGTGGAGGTTTCGACGACAGTGCGTGTTTAGGGCAGCTGTCGGAAGGTTTCAAAAATCTGGTCGGCCAAGGCTTGCATCTCTTCGGCCGGCAGCTGAAGTTTGGGGCCGCGGAAGTCCATATCGGTCTCGGCATTGAGGGGGATGAGGTGGATGTGGGCGTGGGGCACTTCTAAGCCGATGACGGCCACGCCCACTTTGCGGCAGGGCACGACTTTACGGAGGGCGGTGGCCACGCGCTTGGCGAAGAGGTGCAGCCCGGCGAGCCGGGCGTCGTCCAGGTCGTAGATATCATCGACTTCGGTGCGGGGAATGACCAGCACATGGCCGCGCACCATGGGGTTGATGTCGAGGAAGGCATAGTAATCGGCCGACTCGGCGCATTTGTAGGAGGGGATTTCGCCAGCGGCGATCTTGGAGAAGATGGACATAAGACGTTGGAATTTGGGCGTTAGACCTTAGATGAATGCTCTGTATGAGGGGGCAGGACGCCGGCGTTTCGCCCCGGGAAGGCCGGTCTTCAGAGGCGCGCGCTCTGGTGTCTGACGTTTGGGGACTTCATTCCGCAAACGCTTCGAAGAGCGTGGAGGGCTGGCCTTCGGGGGTGAAGGCTCCCATGCCGTAGGCTGCCCAGCCGAGGGTTTCGTAGACGGCGGGGCGCCATGCGCCATCCGTCTGGGGTTCCCAGTAGAAGATGCCGTGGCAGTGTCGGGAGGCTCGGGCGCGCTGCACCAGATCGCGGAGGACGGCGGCGGAGCGCATGGGCGTGTTGAGGGGCATGCCCGTCTCGACGATGAGGACAGGGCAGCCGTAGCGGGCGGCGAGGTAATCGATGTTGGCAAAGGCGTGGTCGAGCACGTCGGTCTCGGAGCGGAGGGTCACGTCGGCCTGCGCAATTTCGGACCAGAAGGTGGTGAACCGCTCTTGCGTGCCTTCGAAATAGTGGTATTCGGCGGGATAGACGGACATGCCGATGAGGTCGAACTTTGCCCCGTTGTTGCGGAGGGCATCGAGGTTCCACTTGAAGGTGCCCGAGTCAAAGCCGCGTGCCAGGTGCACCACGATTTGCGTCTCGGGGAAGATGCTCTTGGCCGCCTCGGCTCCTGCGGTGAAGAGGGCGGCATATTGCCGGGGCTTCATGACGGTGCCCATTTCGCCCATAAAGCCGGGGTTGGTCTCATTGCCCACCTGCACCCATCGCGGCTTCACGCCTGCTGCGCGGAGGGCTGTAAGCACATCGGCGGTGTGGTGGCGCACATCGGCCTTGAGCTCTTCCAGGCTGTGGCCTGTCCAAGCTTCGGGAAGGGCTTGGTGAGCAGGATCTGCCCATGTGTCGCTGTAATGGAAGTCGATCATCACGTCCAGCCCGGCAGCGTGGGCGGCGCGTGCCTTGGCCACGACATCGGCGGTGTTGTTATAGGTCGTGCCGTGGTGTTCGGGATTGACCCATACGCGGAAGCGGGCGGCCTGCATGCCGAGCTCGCGCATCAGCACGGGGCAGGTGCGCGCTTCGCCTTTCGCGTTGCGGAAGGTATGCCCCATGGCGGCCATTTCGGAATACCATGATATGTCTACACCACGCACGAAGGAGGTCGTTTCGACCGGGTCGGTGACTGTTTCGGGGGTGTCCGGGCGATTGTCATCGCCACAGGCCGCAAGGCTCAGGGTGGAAAGGGAGGTGAGGAGGAGCAGGAGGGCTTTTTTCATGATTTTGGGAGGAAAGTTGCTCGGTCTGATTTGCTCGGCTTGTCCCGATGGGCTATTCTTCTACCTTCAGCATGATGCTGCCGGATTTCAGGCCGGGGGCAGAGGCTTCGAGGATGAGGGTGCCGGGGCGGTCGGCGGTGGTGACGATGGCGGTGCACTGTCCCGAGAAGGCATGCATCTGCGGCAGGTGGAAGAGGTCGAGGGAGGCGGCATTGCCGTTGGCGGCTGCGCGGTAACGCCCCGCTCCCTTCACGCGGAAGCGGATGAGGGGTGCGGCATCGGGGCAGAGGTTGCCCTCGCGGTCCACGACAGAGACGGTGACATAGGCCAGATCCTTGCCGCCGGGGCGGAGCTGTTCAGGCTCGGCAGGATAGAGGCTGCGCGTGAGGACGAGGTGATGGGGCTTGCCTGCGGTGTGGATGGTGCGCTCGGACACGGGATGTCCCGCAGGGTCATAGGCCACCACGCGGAGGGAGCCCGGCTGATAGACCACATCGTGCCACATGAGGCGGTAGCGTGTTGCCACACTGTCGGCAGGAAGGGTGGCGGGATCGGGGTTCGTCGGCGATGGCTGGGGACGTGCTGCTTTGCGGCGGCGTCCTTGGCTCACACCATTGACGAACAGCTCTGCCTCGGGGCTGTCTGTGTAGACATAGACGGGTGTGGGCTGTCCTTCACGTCCCGGCCATGTCCAGTGGGGCAGGATATGGAGGGTGGGGGCGTTGCGCTGCCACACGGAGCGATAGAGGAAGAAGCGGTCTTTGGGAAGGGCGGCGAGATCGATGATGCCGAAGAGTGAAGCATGGCTCGGCCAGGCATCGGTGTCGTAGGGCGATGGCTCACCGAGGTAGTCGAATCCTGTCCAGACAAACTGTCCCAGTGTCCAGGGGTAGTCATCGGCGAGGGCGAAGTCTACATCGGGGGTGTTGGACCAGGAGCAATATTCTGTGTCGTAGCCCGACGACTGGTGGTCGGTGTAGAGGGCATCGGCTTTGCGCTCGACGGGGAATTTGTAGACCCCGCGGCTGCTCACGGTCGAGGTGGTCTCCGAACCGAGCACGAGGTTTTGCGGCAGCCGTCCGTATGCCTCGGTGTAGCGGTGGGCGCGGTAGTTGAAGCCCGGGATGTCCATGATGGCGGCAAATCCGTTGTCGAGCACGCAGCTCACCTGATCCATCCCGCAGGTCACGGGGCGCGTGGGATCCTCGCGGTGGCAGATGTCGCGGAGCATGGTGGCCACCTTATAGCCTTCGGGCGAGCACTGCGTGGGCACCTCGTTGCCGATGCTCCACATCACCACCGCGGGGGAGTTCCGGTATTGGCGGACGAGGTTCACCAAGTCGCGCTCCGCCCACTGGTCAAAGAAGCGGTGGTAGCCGCTGTCGCACTTGGCGATGTCCCACTCATCGAAGGGTTCGAGCATCATCATCAGGCCCATCTCTTCGCAGAGGCGCACGAGTTCGGGAGCGGGCATGTTGTGGGCGGTGCGGACAGCGTCACAGCCCATGTCTTTGAGCATGGCGAGGCGATGACGGAGTGCGCTCTCGCTGATGGCGGCTCCGAGGGGGCCGAGGTCGTGGTGGTCGCAGACGCCGCGGAACTTACGTGGCTGGCCGTTGAGGAGAAATCCGCGGTCGGCCACAAATTCCAGGCTGCGGATGCCGAAGCGTGTGGTGTAGGTGTCGCGGAGGGTATCGGCCGTGAAGACGTGTGTGCGCGCCGTGTAGAGATGCGGTGTCTCGGGCGACCACAAGTCGGGGCGTTCCACGATGAAGTTCTGGCGGAAGGGTTGTCCGTGGCTGATGAAGCCTTGGTCGCGCTTGCGGGCCACAACGCGTCCGGCGGCATCGAGGAGTTCGGTGTCGAGGGTGAGGAGTTGGCCTTCTGCTCCCTCCACCTGCGTGTCCAGCCGCACGGAGGCATAGAGGGAGTCGACATGGGGGGTGGTAAGTTGCGTGCCCCAGACGGGGATGCGGATGGCACCGGTCTCTACGATCCGCACGTTGCGGTAAAGTCCCGCTCCGGGATACCAGCGGCTGCTGCGTGGCCGGTTTTCGAGGCGTACGGCCAGGGTGTTGGCGCGGCCGTCGGGATGCACGAGGTCAGTCACATCGACGTGGAACGAGTTGTAGCCCAAAGGCCAGAAGATGGCTTCGTGCCCGTTGACAAACACCCGTGCCTCGCTCATTGCCCCATCGAAGACGAGGCTGGTGCGGCGGCCTGGGGTGGTGGTGAACGTGTGGCGGTACCAGCCCACGCCGATGTAGGGCAATCCTCCCGTGCGCCCGGTCTTTTCTGTGGGTGTGGTCTCACCGTTTTGCGTAACGGCCACCGTTTGCAGGTCAATGCTGCGGTCGAAGGGGCCGGTGATGGCCCAGTCGTGGGGCACGGACACGTGCTCCCACCGGCGGTCGGCACACTGAGGATGGGCACCGTCGGCGACATCACCGCGGCAGAAACGCCAACCTTCGGTCAGCAGGCGTTCCACGCGCTGGGCAGCAGCGTGGGGAGGAAGGAGGGAGGAGACGAAAAAGAGGGCGAAGCAGCTGAGCGCGGCAAAGGAGTATCGCATCTTGTTCAGAGAGTTTCGAAAGGTCCGGTTTGCAATATCGCAGATGAGCAAAAGTACGAATTATCTCTGAGATGGCACTTCCTGCGGGTTTAAAAAAGCCAAGTGCTCATGCTTTTCATCCAGTGGGTGCAGGATGTGGGAAATGCGTGCGCCCCCTTGCTTTCGGCAAGGGGGCGCAGTGTTGTAGGAACGGCTCATTCTGTGGCGCTGTATCCGGGATTTTGTTGGAGCTTACGGTCGTTGGTGAGGGTGTTGGTGTCGATGGGCCAGAGGATCTTGTGGCTTTCTGTGCCCTTGTCGAGCACGGCACCTTCTGAGGCATCCGGGATGAAGGGATAGTTCACCGCGGCACTGAACACGAGGCTCTCGCCCGCAGCATCCTTCATACGGATAAGGTCGAACCACCGCTTCCCTTCGAACACAAACTCCTTGTCGCGCTCGGCAAGGATGGCGCGCTCATTGTCGGCTGCTGAGCCGCGGGTGAGGTCGGTGTGTGCCGCACCATAGGCGCGTTGGCGCACGGCGTTGAGATAAGGCATGGGGTCATTGCCCAGCGCATTTTCCACTTCGGCCATGAGGAGGAGGGTCTCTGCGTAGCGATACACTATGCCGTCGGTGTCGAAGTAGTGGGTGCTTTCGGCCGTTTCGTAGTGTCCGGCAAATTTGCGGAGGATGATGCCGAAGTCTGTGCCGGTCTTCGTGCCGTTGGCCGTGCGGAAGAGATTGCAGAATGTGGCGTCACGGCGCGTGTCGACAGCATCGAAGGTGCGGAAGAACGACTCCTTATACTGGTAGCGGCTGATGCCTCCCGAGAGGGCGCGATAGCCATAGCGTGCATCGTCCAGCACCACTGCCTTGCCGGAGGCATCGAAGAGGGTGGTGATCTTGTCGTTGGCAGGCACCGTCTGTGCGGCATAGGGGGTGTATATCTTGTCGGTGGTGTTGTACGGCACCGCCATGATGACCTCCGCGTTGCGCTTGTTGTCGGGGCTGAACACGTCAGCAAAGGAGGAGAGGAGTTGGAATTTCCCTGAGCTGATCACCGTTTGCAGGGCTTCGCGGGCCGTACGGAGGTCGGCTGCCCCCGTGGCGGTGTGGCTGCCGGCTCCATCTTCGCGGTGGGTGGGGGTGCTGACACGGGCTGCCCAGGCGTAAATGTTGGCTTTGAGCATAAGGGTGGCATAGACGTTCCATGTATAGACATTGCGGAACTGTTCGTCGGCCTTTTTAAACTCTGCCTCGGAGGCATCGATGTCGCTTTTGAGGAGCGTCATGATTTCTTCGGGGGTGGCGCGTTCGCGGTAGAGGCGTTCTGCCGACACTTGGCCTTGGGTGATGGCTAAGTCCAAAACCTTCGGTACACCGCCCCAAGTGCGGTAGAGGAAGAAGTAGTAGTAGGCACGCAGGCCATAAGCCTGCGCTTTGTAGCGGGCCTTCTGGGTGTCGGTAAGGAAGTTGAGGCCGTCCACGCGGTCAAGCAGCTCATTGCAGCGCACGATGTTGGCATACATGCCGTTCCAGTTGGAGAACATGGCTTGGCTTTGCCGCACTTGCTGCTTGATGACGCTTTGATGGTTGAGCGACACGTTGTCTACCGAGGTGCCCGAGCCGTTGTTGCCGTCGCCCAGTGTTCCACCGCGCAACTCGCCCATCTCGAAGTTGGCACCATAGGCTCCGCGGAAGTAACTGTGTAGTCCCACGGCCGCGCCTTCTACTTGAGAGGCATCGGTCCAGAAGTTGCCGCCGGCGAAATAGTCCTCAGGAGCTTGATCCAAAGAGTCGCAGGCTGAGAAGGTGAGGGTGGTGCTCGCTGCGAGCATGCCCACCCAGAGATATAAGCGTTTCATAGTGAGATGTCGGAATGGGATTGGGGGAAGAGGGAGTGCCGTCTCCCCAAAGAGCATATTCGTGTCGAGGAGGGATCAGAGCGTTACGTTGACGCCGAGGACGAGCATCTGGGGAAGGGGATATCCGCCATTGTTCGACCCTGCCATTTCGGGCGTGTGCACATAAGGTGCAGCGGAGAGGTATCCGAGATTTTGTCCCGACACGGAGAGTTCGAGTTTTTGCAGTCCGATGCGTTGTGCCCAGCGTTCGGGGAGGGCGTAGGCCAAGGAGATGTCGCGGAAGGCGAGGTAGTCACCGCGGTAGGCGAAGATGGACGATGCGCGGTTGTAGTTGCCTGGCCCGAGCTGGTCGGCCCATGTGTAGATGGGATATTTGGCGTTGGTGTTTTCGGGGGTCCAAGTGTCTTTGACGGCATCAATCATATTGTACGTGCCCTGCATGCACCCCATGAGCCAAGTGGTCTTGGTGTCGTAGATCCAGTGTCCGAGGGCAAAGTCCAGGCGGGTGGAGAGCGTCAGGCCACGCCAAGAGGCGGAGAGGTTAAGGCCGCCCGTCCATTTGGGACTTGTGTTGCCCACCTTCACGCGGTCGTAGGTGTCGATCACACCGTCGTTGTTCACATCGCGCCAGCGCACATCGCCAGGCTTGATGGGTAGACTCTTCTTCGGGTCGGCCGCTTTGTATGCCTCGGGGCCATACAGCCATTTCGCGGTCGTCTTGTCCACGAGGTTGGCAGGGATCTCGTCCACGCTGTTGTAGAAGCCTTCGGCATAATAAACGTAGAGGTCGCCCGGAGTTTCTCCTTCGGCATAACCACCCACCCATTGGAGCTTGTCGCCTTGGCCGGTGTAGACCTGGAAACCGTCCTGGCGATTGTTGTCGTAGCTGTTTTTGGGGAGTTTGATGACGGTATTCTTATTGTAGGCCAAGTTGAGGGCACCATACACCTTCCAGTCTTTGGTGCGGAGGATGTGGTATTTGAGTTCCACTTCGAGGCCGCGGTTTTGGAGCGTGCCGTTGTTGGACGTTACGGAGGTGTAACCGCTGCTCGCGGGGATGGTGATGTTGGCATACTTGTCATAGGTTCGGCGGTCGTAGACCGTGAAGCTTGACTGCAAGCGGTTGTTGAAGAAGCCGAGGTCGAGTCCCACTTCCAAGGTGCGTGAGGTCTCCCACGTGAGGTAGGGGTTGGGCACGTTGTTGAGATAGTAGCCCAAGATGCCATTGTATTGTGTGCTGGCATAAGATCCCTGCACGGTGTAGTTGCCCACATAGTTGGCGTTGACATTGCCGTTCAGGCCGAACGATGTGCGGAGCTTGCCAAAGGAGAGCCAGTCGTCGTATCGCTTCATGAAGTCTTCCTTGTAGAACGCCCAGCCCAAGGACAACCCCGGGAAGGTGCCCCAGCGCTGCTTGCGGTCGAGCTTGGAGATGCCATCTCGACGAATGGTGAAGCTGGCCAAATATTTGTCCGCATAGTCATAATTGACGCGGGCAAAGAGCGACTTCGTGACGAGGGTGGCATGCTCCGAGTCCATGCTGCGTGCGCCCTCATCGGTGATGGTATATTCGAGGTCGGGGAAATAGTTGTTGTTCGTGTTGTAGCCCGCAGCGTAAAACTCGAAGCCCTTCTTGCTCCAATACTCCCAACCTGCCATGGCGTTGAAGTGATGGGCGCCAAAGTCGGTCTGATAGTTGAGGATGGCGTTGTAGGTCGAGGTGAGTTCACGCTCGTGTTGTGCCAAACTGTTGTGCTTCGTGTTGTAGGAGTTGACGCCGGTCTGGTAGGTTTTATAGAAATACTCGTACGTGTAGTATTCATAGAACCAGTCGCCCTTCACGTTGAACGTCAATCCCTTGGTGAGATCGAAGACGAGGCTCTGGCTGAAGGCCAACTTCTGACGGCTGTAATCGCGCCAATAGTTGTTGATGTTCACCTGCTGATTGCCATCTCCCGCGTTCACGCCTAAGATGTATTCACCGTCGTTGTTCGTGAGGCGGAAGGTGGGAGGATAGGAGAAGACGCGTGAGAAGTAGTTCGCTTCGTTGGACGAGGTGAGGGGCAGGTCTTGGTATTTTGTGGTGGAGAAGTTGAGCGTGGAGAAGGACGTGAGCCAAGGTTTTACCTTGTAGTCCGTGTTGAAGAGGAGGGAGAGCCGCTCGTTGTAGTTGTCGAGTGCATTGCCTTCTGAACGGTTGTAGCCCAAGCCTGCGTAGTAATGGCCGCGGTCGTTGCCGCCGCTGAAATTCACGTTGTAGTCTTGGGAGAAGGAGGGGGTGTTGAGGTTGTAGTCCTCCATCTTGTTGTTCACATAGATGAGGTCTTTGCCGGTAACGGGATCCTTCATCGTCTGCCAACCCTTGGCGAGGAGTTCTTTTTTGGTGTCGGCAGAGAGGCTTTCGAGGAGGTACACGCCCCATAATCCCTTCGATGACTTGTTGCCATCGGCAGCGTAGTCATTGCCCGTGCCATAGGGTTGTGTGCCTGAGAGGGAGGCGGTGTTGACATAACCGCGCTCTTCACCGCGCTTGTAGGCCGTGCGCATCCAGTAGAGGTAATCGCCTGCGTCAACAAAGTTGTAGGGATTGTTGAAGTAGTTCCACGAGAGTTTCGAACTGAAATTGATGCGTCCTTCGCCGTTCTTGCCCTTTTTGGTGGTGATGAGGATCACACCGTTGTTGGCGCGTGAACCGTAGATGGCTGTTGCGCCTGCGTCCTTCATCACTTCGAGGCTCTCAATGTCGTTGGGGTTCACATCGTTCATCGAGGCGCGGATCATGCCGTCCACCACGATGAGGGGCGTGCCGGACCCGTTGTAGTCCGTACCGCCACGGAGGATGATGGAGGGTGTGGCGTTCGGGTTGCCCGAACTCTGCACCACCCGTACACCCGCGATGGCACCACTCAGAGCTTGGCCCACATTTGATACCATCGTGCTGCTGATCGTGCTGTTGTCCACCTTCGAGATGGAGTTCACCAGTTTGGAGCGCACGGTCGTACCGCCATAGCCTGTGACTACGGCTTCGCCAAGGGTGTTGTCGTTGAGGTTGAGCGGAATGGTCAGCGTCTGGTCGTTTGTGACTTCCAGCTCTTTGCGCTCGTAGCCGATGTAGGTGACGATGAGGCGTGCGCGCTTGTTTTTCAGCGTGAGCTGAAACTGGCCTTTGTCGTTGGTCATGGCACCGGACTTGGTGTTGCCCGCTTCGCGGACGGTAGCACCGAGTAGGGGTTCGCCAGTGGCTTGGTCGATAACCGTGCCGGTGAAGATGTGCTGTGCAAAGCTCACCGTCGTGGCGGCTATACTGAGCACAATCATAGCAGTTCTCTTCATAGTGGTAGGATTAGAAGGGGAGAACGAGGTAGGGATGACAGGATGCCGTTCGGGGGAGGTTATGTTGTTTTTTTCTGAGGGCAGAGCGGGAGACCCACGGGGCGGCATCGTTGTGTACGTGTTTCGAAAACAAAAATACGAGGAGTTGCGGAGTTTGCAAAGTTGAAATGGCTTTTTCGGCTTATGATTTAACGTGATTTGTGTAAAAGCTGGCGTGGTAGAGGGGTGGTTTAAGAAAAGAATAGGCCAGGCTCGGGAAATGATGGGAGATCCTGGCTTTTTGAGGAACTCAGGAGCGTTGAGATTAAGTAGACTTTCTAGATATTTCCGCACTGTCAAGAATAAAAAAAGCTGTAACTTTGCCCCTGCATTGCCGAGGGACGCCGATGTCGCTCGGTTCACCCCATCCCTAAGGGAGGTTCGATAGACTGCCTTATGCTGATTTTGGGGCGAGTGGCGCACAGATTGTGTTGCGATTGGAGGGAGTTTGGCAGGCCAGGCGACCGACAGGAGCGGAAAAGATGTCGTTGCACGCCCGAAAATTGCTGAGCGCGTGAACGTTCCCAGTCAGAAAAATCAAGCGAGGTATTGTAACAGCACCTCCCCAAACCTTATTCCCCATGATTTTCTTTTTCCGTACCCCCACGCAGAGTGTCATTGCCACCGCCGTCGACCATCGCCTCTCTGCCGAAGAAGTGCAGGAACTCTGCTGGCTTTATGGCGATGCCAGCCTCTGTGAGGTTGAACAGCTCGAAGGCTGGTTCGTAGGGCCGCGCCGCGAAATGATCACTCCATGGAGCACCAATGCCGTGGAAATCACGCAAAACATGAACCTCACGGGCATCGCCCGCATTGAAGAGTTCTTCCCTGTGGCCGATGGTGCGGCTGACCATGACCCCATGCTCCAGCGTCTCTACGAGGGGTTGAATCAGGAAATCTTCACCATCCGCCACATCCCCGATGCCATCCGCACCATCGATGACCTCGAAGCCTACAATGAGCAGGAGGGGCTTGCGCTCTCGCCCGCAGAGATTGACTATCTCCATGGGGTGGAACATCAGTTGGGGCGACCCCTCACCGACAGTGAGGTGTTTGGATTTGCACAACTCAACTCGGAGCACTGCCGCCACAAAATCTTTGGCGGTACCTTTATCATCGATGGCAAGGAGATGCCCTCGTCCCTCTTTGCCATGATCAAGAAGACTACGGCCGAACATCCCCATCGCATCGTGTCGGCCTATAAAGATAATGTGGCCTTCTCTGCCGGACCCGTGGTGGAGCAGTTTGCACCTCGCGTCCATGACACGAGCGACTATTTCATCATCCGCGACATCGAGAGCGTCATCTCCCTCAAAGCTGAGACCCACAACTTCCCCACCACGGTGGAACCCTTCAATGGTGCATCAACGGGTACGGGCGGTGAGATCCGCGACCGTATGGGTGGGGGCACGGGCTCTTGGCCCATCGCAGGCACGGCGGTCTATATGACGGCTTATCCCCGATTGGAAAAAGGCCGGAGCTGGGAGAACCAGATGGCCGAACGTCCTTGGCTTTACCAGACTCCGCAACAGATCCTCACCAAAGCCTCCAATGGTGCGTCCGACTTTGGCAATAAGTTTGGACAGCCCCTCATCACCGGCTCCGTCCTCACGTTCGAGCACGAAGAGAACGGTGAGAAATATGCCTTCGACAAGGTCATCATGCTCGCGGGTGGTGTGGGTTACGGCACGCGCCGCGATGCCCTGAAAGGTGCACCCAAGCCTGGCAACAAGGTGGTGGTGGTCGGTGGCGACAACTACCGTATTGGCCTTGGCGGCGGATCGGTGTCGTCCGTTGACACGGGGCGTTATTCTTCGGGCATCGAGCTGAACGCCGTGCAGCGCGCCAATCCCGAGATGCAGAAGCGCGCCAACAATCTTGTGCGTGCCCTCTGCGAGGAGGAGCACAACCCTGTGGTGTCCATCCACGACCATGGTTCGGCGGGTCATGTGAACTGTCTTTCGGAGCTTGTGGAGGAATGTGGCGGAACGATTGATATGTCTGCCCTCCCCATCGGCGATCCCACCCTGTCGGCCAAGGAGATCATTGCCAACGAGAGCCAGGAGCGTATGGGCTTCCTCATTGAAGAGGAGTACATCGAACAGGTGCGCCGCATTGCCGAACGTGAGCGTGCCCCTCTTTATGTGGTGGGTGAAACGACGGGCGATGCCCACTTTGCCTTCCGGCAGGCCGATGGCGTGCGCCCCTTCGATCTTGATGTGGCACAGATGTTTGGGCATTCGCCCAAAACGGTAATGACGGACGAGACCGTGGTGCGCACCTATGAGAATGCCACTTATGCACCTGAACACCTCAACGAATATCTTGACCGCGTGCTCCGCCTCGAAGCTGTGGCCTGTAAGGACTGGCTCACGAACAAGGTGGATCGCTCGGTGACGGGCAAGGTGGCACATCAACAGACGCAGGGCGAGTTGCAGCTCCCCTTGGCCGACTGCGGTGTGGTGGCTCTTGACTATCGTGGCCGTTCGGGCATCGCCACCGCCATTGGTCATGCCCCGCAGGCCGGATTGGCCGATCCGGCCCGTGGCTCCGTCCTCGCGGTGGCCGAAAGTCTCACCAATCTCGTCTGGGCACCCCTCGCTGAGGGCTTAGGCAGCGTGTCGCTTTCCGCCAACTGGATGTGGCCCTGCCGCTCGCAGAAGGGCGAGGATGCGCGCCTCTACACTGCCGTTGAGGCCCTGAGCCGATTCTGCTGTGCCATTGGCGTCAATGTCCCCACAGGCAAGGACTCTCTCTCCATGACCCAGCAGTATCCCGGTGGTGACAAAATCGTCAGCCCCGGCACGGTGATTGTGAGCGCAGGAGGTGAGGTGAGCGATGTGCGCCGCGTGGTATCACCCGTCGTGGTCAATGATCCCACCGCCACACTCTACCACCTCGACTTCTCGGCCGATGATCTCCGCTTGGGCGGATCGGCCTTCGCCCAGAGCCTCGGCCGCGTGGGCAGTGATGTGCCTACCGTGGCCAGCACCGACCACTTCTGTCAGGCCTTCACCGCTGTGCAGGAAGCTGTGGCGAAGGGGCTCCTCCTCGCCGGCCACGACGTCAGCGCAGGTGGCCTCGTCACCACGCTGCTCGAAATGTGCTTCGCCAATGTTGCGGGCGGCCTTGCCCTCACACTCGATGGCTTTGCGGAGGATGATCTGATCAAGATCCTCTTTGCCGAAAATCCCGGCGTTGTGGTGCAGGTGGCCGAAGCGCAGCGGCCGGAATTCCTCGCCCTGATGGCACAGCATGGCCTCACTGCCACCGCCATCGCTGCACCCACCGCAGCACGTAGTCTCGTCATCACGAAGGGCAGCTACTGCCACACACTCGATATCGATGCCCTCCGCCGGACTTGGTACTCCACCTCCCACCTCCTTGACCGCCAGCAGAGTTTCCACGGCAAAGCCGATGAGCGTGCCGCCAACTACGCCCGGCAGCCCCTCCGCCTTCGCTTCCCCGAAGGTTTCGCCGGCCGTCTGGCCGACCTCGGTGCCGACCCGGACCGCCGCACGCCCTCCGGTATTCGTGCTGCCATCATCCGTGAGAAGGGCACGAACGGTGAGCGCGAGATGGCCTATGCCCTCTACCTCGCAGGCTTTGACGTGAAGGACGTTACGATGACCGACCTCGTTACGGGTCGCGAAACGCTCGACGAGGTCAACATGATCGTCTTCTGCGGAGGCTTCTCCAACAGCGATGTTCTGGGCTCTGCCAAGGGTTGGGCAGGAGCATTCCTCTATAATCCGAAGGCCAAGGCCGCGCTCGATCGCTTCTACGCACGTCCCGACACCCTCTCGCTCGGGGTGTGCAACGGTTGTCAGCTCATGGTGGAACTCAACCTTATCAATCCCCGGCATGAAGAGCGTGCACGCATGCTCCACAACGACAGTCATAAGTTTGAGAGTGCCTTTGTCGGAGTCGAGGTGCCGCGCAACGAGAGCGTCCTCTTCGCCTCACTGTCGGGCAGCAGCTTGGGCATCTGGGTGGCACACGGTGAGGGCAAATTCTCCCTCCCCTATGCCGAGGACCAATACAATGTGGTGTTGAAATATGCCTATGAGGGTTATCCTGCCAATCCCAATGGATCGTCTTACAACGTGGCCGGCATTGCCAGCCCCGATGGACGCCATCTGGCCATGATGCCTCACTTGGAGCGCGCTTTCTTCCCGTGGCAGAATCCTTACTATCCTGCCGATCGTCGTGCCACCGATGAGTGCACACCTTGGCTCGAAGCCTTTGTCAATGCCCGCAAGTGGGTGGAGCAGTTTCGCTGATCCCTCGTGGTGAGTGTACTCCCGACGAAAAGGCCGCATCAAAACCCGGAGTTTTGATGCGGCCTTTTCCGTCGGGCAGTGTATGAAAGAATGTTGCACCGAGGGCCTCTCTGCGGTGGAGATGTAAAGGCTCATTCCTCCTTCTTCCTTCTGAATTTACGGCGTTCATCGCCCATAATCCACGATTATTCCCTAACTTTGCTGATGATGGAGGCTGGTGGGGTGTCGCCACACGATGTGCACCACAGCTCTTCCCCATGATTTCTCTATGCGTTATACATTTCCCAAAGCCGAACATCTCTGCTTGCAGCGTGAGATCGATGCTCTCTTTCAGGGCAAGAGCCGCGCCACAACGGTCTATCCCCTTCGTGCGGTCGTGCAGACCGTGGTGCATGGTGGGCACGGGCCACGCGTAAAGGTGCTGGTGAGCGTGTCGAAGCGGAAGCTTCGCCGTGCTGTGGACCGCAACCGCGCCAAGCGGCAGATCCGAGAAGCCTATCGTCTGAACAAGCACCTTTTGCTCGAAGGTCTCCCCGAAGGGATGGGAGTACACCTCGCCTTCATCTGGCTGACCGATGCCGGACAGTCCAGCCGCTTCGTCCACCGGCGGATGACCACCCTCCTTCATCTCATCGTAGAACGGGTGCTGCGCTTGCCCGCTTCTGAGGGACATGCAGTGGCCGATGAATCGACGGATGGTGGTGCAATCGGGCATGCCGATGGCCATATCCCGAAAGTGACTCCTCCTGCCGTCGAACCCACAGTCCTGACACCATGACCCCTGACCCCTTCCAGCAGTTGCTGCGCCTCCTGGCGCAAGCCCTCATCCTTCCCATCCGCGGCTATCAGCGGTTCATCTCACCCCTGACCCCTCCCTCCTGCCGCTTCACCCCCACCTGCTCGCAGTATGCCATCGAAGCCCTCCGCCGTCACGGCCCCTTCAAGGGACTATACTTGGCCGTCCGTCGCATCCTCCGTTGCCATCCTTGGGGAGGACACGGCTATGATCCCGTGCCCTGAGTGTGGAGCAGGGCAGGGGAGTGGCGACCTTTCGGAAAAGAAGCATTTCGCCCAACCTCTGCCTTTTGACCCTGAGCACGATTTCGACTTTCACACCCACGACCTCCAACTCCCTCCGGGACGTGGCATCCTCTGCCTGCCGCAAGAGGTGGTGCTCCACCCCGAAGGCTTTGTGCCCCATCCCCAAGGGCAATATGCCGCAGGCATCCATCCGTGGTGGACGGCTGATGCGGATTTCAACCTCGAACGCCACCTCGACGGCCTGCATACCTTGCTGCGCCACCGTGAGGTGGTGCAGGTGGGTGAGTGTGGACTGGACCGACTGCGTGGTGCCTCTGTGGAGGCGCAGATTCGTGTTTTTGAGGCTGTGGTGCGCGTGGCCGAGGCGCATCGCCGACCCCTCACCCTCCACGCCGTGCGGACGTTTGACCTCCTCCTTCACCTCCACCGCCGTCTGCATCCCACCACGGTGTGGACAATCCATGGCTTCCGCGGAGGCCCCGCCCTTGCGCGCCAGCTGCTCGATGCCGGATTCGACCTGAGCTTCGGGGCAAGGTTTCATCCCGAAGCCTTTGCCGTCACACCTCCCACCCGTCGCCACAGAGAGACGGATTTTTGCGGAGGAGGGCAGCCCTGATGGCGGCATGGGATCGGACGGATCGGACAAACTTAACCTGTCCGATCCGTCCGATGTGTTTCCCTCAACTTCCTCTACCATTAAGCTCAGGGCACGTAAGCCCTCAAAGAACGTAAATTGTTTGTCAGTTTCGGCAAAATCCACTACTTTTGCCCTGCATAATAACAACATACCTCGTTCACATTCCACTCCATGAAGAAAATCTTACTCCTCTTTGCGGTCGTGCTGAGTGCATTCACCGCTGCCGCACAGCAATACTCCCTCAAGGGCAAAGCTCCGAAGGGTGAAAAGTTCGTCTACTTCCGTAACCTCGAAACCCCACGTCAGGTGGATTCCGTGGCGGTAGATGCCAAGGGCACCTTCTTCTTCGCAGGCGATGCTCAGCAACATCCCTTTGGCGAGGTGGTAGTGGGCGGAAAGATGCTTCCTGTGGTGCTCGATGGGGCGTTGACCCTCGACTTCGATCTGATGGATGTGTCGGGAACGCCGCAAAATGTAGTCTTTTCCGCAGCTCTGCGCCGCTTTAATGGATTGATGCATCACCTCAAACTCGTGTCCGATCCCCTCAGCGAGGAAATGAAGAAATCCAAGGCCGAGCAGAATGCTGACCGCACGGAACAGCTTTATGCGCAATATCAGGAGCGTCTTGATCGGGTGTTGGCCTTTGTGGACAGTGTGGCCACGGCAGAGAAGACCTACATCTATTCCGCTTATTTCCTCGGTCTCTTCGGTGATGAACTGAGCGACAGCCGGCTCTTGGAACTTGTCGATGTCGGATCTCCTGCCCTGCGCACCACCTTGCTCCAACCCCTTGTGCAGAAAGCTGAGGTTCTGCGCAAGCGCGCTGCGGGGCAGCCCTTCATCGACCTTAAAATGCCCGATCCCTCAGGAGTGATGCGCAGTCTCTCGGACTATGTGGGCAAGGGTAACTACGTCCTCGTGGACTTCTGGGCTTCGTGGTGCGGTCCCTGCCGCCGCGAAATGCCGGAGGTGAAGGCCCTCTACGAGCGTTACCACAGCAAAGGCTTTGATATCGTCGGCGTGTCGCTCGACAACACAGCCGCTGACTGGACGGCTGCCATCAAGAGCATGAAGCTCCCTTGGCACCACATCTCCGACCTCAAAGGCTGGAAGAGTGCTGCTAACGAAGCCTATGGCGTCAACAGCATTCCCTTCACCCTGCTCATCGGCCCTGACGGCAAGATCGTGGCAGCAGGACTGCGCGGCGAAGAACTGGCAGCCAAGCTCAAAGAAATCTACGGCGAATAATCCTAACTTCTCGCAGCGATCAGATGAAACGCATCCTTACCCTGATACTCTTCCTCATTGCTGTGGTGGCCGCGTGGGCACAGGTTTCGTTTACCGTGAGCCATAAGCGGGTATCCCCCACAGAGATCGATATCATCTTTACAGGGCGTGCCGACAAGGGTTGGCACATCTATGGTACCGACATCGGCGAGGGTGGCCCCACTCCCGCTACCTTTGGTTCCGATGTGCTGAAAGGTGCGCGCCTCAAAGGACGGCTAAAAGAAGGCTCTGGCGTGCAGCGCAAGCACGATCCCATCTTTGACATGCCCGTAACCTATTTCGAAAACGCAGCCACCTTTACCCAACGTATTGAACTTACGGCAAAGGACTATGAGGTGAAAGGTTTTCTCCGCTACGGCGCGTGTAACGATGAGAACTGTCTGCCTCCCACCTCTGTGGACTGCACCGTGAAGGGTGCAGATGGCCCCGCAGCAACTGGTGCTCCACTTCCCGCCGCTCTCACGGCCACGACCGCTACTGCTACGGGAGCTGCCGTCACACCGGAAGCCGCGGCAAACCTAGCCCTTGGCATATCCCCCACTTCCGCCTCCGACACCCTGGCGGCCACGCACACCACGACCGCAGTGACCGCAGTGCCACCTGCCGCCGCAGTCGACAGTGGCACCATCCGCCAGTGGTGGAGTCCCGTCACCGAACAGCTCAAAACCTTCGGCGGTGATCACAGCACGGCCAGCAAAGCCCTCTTTGTGGTGTTTGGGCTTGGATTCCTCGGGGGGCTCCTCGCCTTGGTTACCCCCTGCGTCTGGCCCATCATACCCCTCACCGTCAGTTTTTTCCTCAAACGCAGCAGTGACCGCCGAAAGGCCATCCGTGATGCGTTGACCTATGGCTTGGCCATCATCGTGATCTACGTTGGCTTAGGACTGATCATCACTTCGGTGTTTGGCGCATCGGCCCTCAACGATCTCTCCACCAATGCCGTGTTCAACCTCATCTTCTGCGCCATGCTTCTCCTCTTCGGAGCTTCCTTCCTCGGAGGATTTGAGATCACCCTCCCCTCGCGGTGGAGCAATGCCGTTGACTCAAAGGCATCGACCACAACGGGACTGTTGAGCATCTTCCTCATGGCGTTCACTCTTGCTCTGGTGAGCTTCTCCTGCACAGGGCCTATCATCGGCTTCCTCCTCGTAGAGGTCTCTACTTCAGGTGGCAGCAGTTTGGCACCCACCATCGGCATGCTCGGCTTTGCCCTCGCCCTTGCCCTCCCCTTCACCCTCTTTGCCCTCTTCCCTACCCTCATCAAGAAGGCGCGCGGCAGCAGTGGTTCGTGGATGAATACTGTGAAGGTGGTGCTGGGGTTCCTCGAACTGGCCTTCGCCCTCAAATTCTTCTCTGTGGCCGACCTTGCCTATGGCTGGCGGCTGCTCGACCGCGAAGTGTTCCTTGCCCTCTGGATCGCCCTCTTTGCCCTCCTTGCCCTCTACCTCTTTAAGGTGGTGAAACTACCCCACGATGAGCCCGCCGAACGCACGACGAGTATCCCCGAATACTTCCTCGGAATTGCTGCTCTGGCCTTTTCCCTCTATATGTTGCCCGGCCTCTGGGGAGCTCCGGTCAAGGCGGTGAGCGCGTTCGCACCTCCCATGAATACTCAGGACTTCAATCTCGATCCAGTGAAGGTGGAGGCGAAGTTTACGGACTATGAGGCCGGTATGGCCCACGCCCGTGCTACGGGAAAACCTGTGCTCATCGACTTCACCGGTTTCGGCTGTGTGAACTGCCGGAAGATGGAGATGGCGGTGTGGCACGATGCCAAGGTGCGTGACCTCATCATGAACGACTATGTCCTCATCTCCCTCTACGTGGATGACAAGACAAAACTCCCTGCACCCATCGAGGTTCAGGAGAACGGACGCACCACCACACTCCGCACCGTGGGCGACCGTTGGAGCTATTTGCAGCGCACCAAGTTTGGTGCCAACGCCCAGCCCTTTTATGTCCTTCTTGACCACGCTGCCCGTCCTATTGGTCCGAGCCGGAGTTACGACGAAGACATCGATGCCTACGTCCGCTTTCTCCGAGATGGGATCGCGGTATTCCGGCAACAACAATAAATCCTATCCATCGGTTTGTCGGTGGTTCGGAGCGCAGACGCGCCCCGAACCACCGGCACTGCCATTTCGGGATGAGACTAGGGTCTTTCCATCCCTACAAGGCCTAGCATATAGCTTATAACATCTCCTTTATATATGTCCGAACAACACTTCCAACGCACCCTCGTCACCGCTGCTCTGCCCTATGCCAACGGTGGAGTGCACATTGGCCACTTAGCCGGCGTCTATGTTCCGGCCGACATCTATGTGCGCTATCTCCGCCTGCGCCGCCGCGAGGTCCTCTTTATCTGTGGCTCTGACGAGCACGGTGTACCTGTTACCATTCGCGCCCGCAAGGAGGGATGCACTGTCCAAGAGGTCGTAGATCGATACCACAAGCTCATCAAAGATTCCTTCGAAGGCTTCGGCATCTCTTTCGACATCTACTCCCGCACCACCAGCGACATCCATCGCCAGACGGCTTCCGACTTTTTCCGCACTCTCTATGACAAGGGAGAGTTCGTGGAGCAGGTGAGTGAGCAGTATTATGATGAGGAAGCGAAGACTTTCCTCGCCGACCGTTACATCACTGGCGAATGCCCCCACTGTCATCAGCCCGGAGCCTATGGCGACCAGTGTGAGAAGTGCGGAAAGGATCTCTCGCCCACCGAACTCATCAATCCCGAGTCGAAAGTCTCCGGTTCGAAGCCCGTGCTCCGCACCACTAAGCATTGGTATCTCCCGCTCGACAAGCATCAGCAGTGGCTTGCGCCTTGGATCGAAAGCCACCATGAGTGGCGCGCCAACGTGTCGGGACAGTGCAAAAGTTGGCTCGATATGGGCTTGCAGCCCCGAGCCGTCAGCCGCGACCTCGATTGGGGCATCCCCGTGCCCATTGAAGGTGCGGAGGGAAAGGTGCTCTATGTGTGGTTTGATGCTCCCATTGGCTATATTTCCAACACTAAGGAGCTTCTCCCCGACACGTGGGAGAAATGGTGGAAGTCACCTGATACACGCCTCGTCCATTTCATCGGAAAGGACAACATCGTCTTCCACTGCATCGTCTTCCCCGCCATGCTCAAGGCCGAAGGTTCGTACATTCTTCCCGATAATGTCCCCTCCAACGAGTTCCTCAACCTCGAAGACGACAAGATCTCTACCTCGCGCAACTGGGCGGTGTGGCTCCACGAATATCTCCAAGACTTCCCCGGTAAGCAAGATGTGATGCGCTATGTCCTCACGGCCAATGCTCCCGAGACGAAGGACAACAACTTTACATGGGCAGACTTCCAGGCGCGCAACAACAACGAGCTGGTGGCCGTCTACGGTAACTTTGTCAATCGTGCCCTCCAACTCACACAGAAGTATTATAATGGTGTGGTGCCCGCTTGCGGTACACTCACAGAGGCCGATCAAGCAGCCATCACCGAGTTCCAGGGTGTGAAGCAGGAGGTGGAGCGTCTGCTCGAAACCTTCCGCTTCCGCGATGCGCAGAAGGAAGCGATGAATTTAGCGCGTATCGGCAATAAATACCTAGCCGATGCCGAGCCTTGGAAGGTCATCAAGACCGATCCCGTTCGCGTGGAGACCATTCTCCACATTGCCCTCCAACTGGTGGCCAACCTCGCCATCGCCTTCGAGCCCTTCCTCCCCTTCTCCTCCGCACGCCTGCGCTCTATGATCGCTATGCCCGAGGTTGAGTGGGATCGACTGGGGCATCTCGACCTCCTGAAGCCCGGCACCCAGCTCGCTACCCCTGAGCTCCTCTTTGAGAAGATCGAGGATGCCGCCATTGAAGCCCAGCTCCAACGGCTCGCTGACATCAAAAAGGCCAATGAAGCGGCGCAGCATAGAGCCAACGCCATCAAACCGAATATTAACTTCGAGGAGTTTGAAAAACTGGACCTTCGCATCGGCACCATCACCGCCTGTGAACGTGTGCCAAAAATGAAGAAGCTCCTCCGCTTTGAGATTGCCGATGGACTGGACAACCGTACCATCGTCTCGGGCATCGCTCAACACTATGAGCCAGAAACCCTCGTGGGGCGTCAGGTATGTTTCATCGCCAACTTGCCACCGCGCACGTTTAAAAATGGCCTCGTGTCAGAAGGAATGATCCTTTCTGCACTCGATGCCGATGGCTCACTCGCCGTCATTACCCCCGAACGTCCTGTTTGTCCAGGGAGCGAGGTGGGTTGATCTTACCCCCCCCCACAGCCACATTTTTCCACCTCCTCCGTCGGATTTGACCGATCCAGCAGTGGAGGTGGCTGTTGTCATGGGGTGTCTGTCCCGGTTTGGGTCTGTTGTTTGCCGGTTTCGTTTGTTTTCGCATTGTTTTGTTCAATGTGCATTGCAGAATGGTGTGTCGGAAAAAGTTTTTGCGATTTTCTCCGTGCATTGTTTGGAGGTTATGTGCGAAGGTTGTACTTTTGCACTCGCAATCGGGACGCAAGGCACACTTGCTTGGAGCGATACGCCCTTGGCGGCCGGTGTTCCCGACGGCATTGC
>JBHAFF010000033.1:0-19445 GCA_041855985.1 Alloprevotella sp. | reverse complement strand
CTACCAACTGAGCTATTTCCGCAAAAGAGTGAAGAGGAGGAGACTCGAACTCCCACGTCGCAATTGACACTACCCCCTCAAAGTAGCGCGTCTACCAATTCCGCCACCTCTCCATGGTGAAAGACCTAACATTGTGTTCGGAAGTCTGAGGGAAGAGATCCAAGTTAGCGTCTTGTTTGCTAATTGAGATGAACCATCAGTGAGGTGCCCAGAACAGGACTCGAACCTGCACGTCGCTAAACACTCGCACCTGAAACGAGCGCGTCTACCATTCCGCCACCTGGGCTTCTGAGGGTTATCTGTTTCCAAAAGGGAGCGGAAAACGAGACTCGAACTCGCGACCCCAACCTTGGCAAGGTTGTGCTCTACCAACTGAGCTATTTCCGCAAAATCTCTGTGCCTTTCGGCTTTGCAGAGGCGTTATCTCTCAAACGCGATGCAAAGGTACGGACTTTTTCTGAAGTAACAAACTGTTAGAGCAAAAAAGTGAACAGAGATCTTCGATTTCGTGTGTTTATCCTGCTCTGTCGAATGATCTGTAAATCGGAGTTGTCGAAATCATGAGTTTGCAATAAAGATGTTGGCGGAGGCAAGAGAATCTGGTTTTCCCACGTCTAAGAGCCGTAGCTGCGGCTGTACCACGCCGCGGATAATGAGGCGGTGGCAGAGGTTGAGATAGAAGGGCATAATGGGGAAGGATTCAGGGCTGTTCTGCATCCACGCTGAAAGGGTTGGAGCTACACAGTGGATGCCCGAGAAGGCGAAGCGTTGATAGCGTGTGGGGTCGAGATTGGGGTAGGGACTTCTTACTTCGCCCGTGGTCAGATTGGTCCATCCCATGAGGCGCATGTTGTCGTCAAAGAGCAGATAACGCTGCGTGGTACGCTCGCTCACGAGAAGGGTAACATCGGCCTTGTGATTCTGATGTTCGTCCACAAGGGCGGGGAGGTTGGCATTGCTGAGGATATCCACATTATGGAGGAGAATCGGGGCATCGCTGGGAGAGAAGATGGAGAAGGCACGGCGAAGTCCGCCACCTGTGTCGAGGAGGTGTTCGCGCTCATCGGAGATGCGGATGTCCATGGCCCAGTGATGATGTTCTAGGTAGTTGATAATTTGTTCACCGAAATGGTGGACATTGACCACCACTTCGGTGGTTCCGGCACATTCCAGTCGTTGGAGGACATGGTAGAGCAGGGGCTGTCCCAGAACGGGGACGAGCGCCTTGGGCATTGTATCGGTGAGCGGACGGAGGCGGCTGCCTAAGCCGGCAGCAAAGAGGAGGGCACGCATGGGGAAGGATAGAGTATGAAAAAGACGTGCACTGGTGGCACGTCTTTGGGGAAGTAATAAATTATTGCTGGAAACGGCTGTAGATAACGGATAGGGTAAGGGGAGACTTCCCACCCTCTATGCGGACGCTTGACAAGCCGAACTGATGGCGCACGCTTTGGAGCGTTTTGCTCGTGGTGCCATAAATGGAGGTCTGTGTGGAGTATTCTGCCGAAACGGGGAGAATCGCCACTTTATTCCAATTGGGGTTCTGCTGTTCCCACTGTTGCCACTTGGCTTGGCGTTGCACCTCGGTGTCTTGGGGTGAAATTCCGGCACCGGCGTTGCGCGTTTGACGCAGGACAGAGACGAGGGGGGCGATGTTGTCAAACTGATAGTAGCCGCTGGTGTTGTAGGTGGTCAGATAGCTTGTGACATTATCGGGAAGTGCGCCCGAGGCAAAGAAATCCTCGACTTTGCTCGCTGGGAGCATCAGGATATGGGTCGGTATGGGGAGATTGAAGGTGCGGCTCTTTTCTTCGTTGAGGGTGCGGAGGGTGAGGCGTGCGCCGTTGATGGTGTCGTTCTGGTGGGTTCCTCCAACGATGTCGGCAATGGGGAGCGTGGCCTCGGTGTGGATACCTGCGGGAGATTTGAGATAGGTATAATCTAGATTGCTGTCGAGCAGATGTTCGGGGAGTTCCTGGTCGATGTGGGTGTTCTGGATGACCTCTTCCGTTGAGCCAATGCGTAAGATATTACCCACGAGCGTGTCTTTGCCTGCTGCGTTGGTGGTATGCTGGCGGAAGTAGATGTCGAGGGTGGTCAGCTCAGGATTGATCATCACGCCCAAACCACCGGCATGGCTCACTGCGAAACCGGCACAGACGTGGCGGGCAAACTCATAGGAGTTCTTGAAGTAGGCGGGTTGCGCGTAATACTTGTTGAGGATTGACACGCCAAATGCGTTGGAGAGTTGGAGTGAGATGCTTCGGTAGATGCTACGGTTGTTCAGCACAGTGGCCGACTTGGTCTGGTCGAGTGCAGAGTAGGTGACGGTCTTCTGCTGGGCGGTGTTGGTGCTGAGAAATTGCGACGGGTCGAAGTCGGAGTAGTAGACGGTGGTCTCGTCCATTGCACGTGCAGTGTCCAGTTCCTGGATATGTACCTTCATCGTGGTGAGAGAGTCACCGAAGTAGCGGTCGTGTTGGATGCGCAGCACGCAGGAATCTACGAGCAGCTGTCCTTGTGCATCAGTGAGCAGAAGTTTCCGTTCGGGTAGACGGTAGTCTTCTTGGATGTGGAACTGTGCGAGATAGCCACTCGTGGTTACTGCTCCTGTCCCCGGATCAACAATGCTGCCGAGATAGCAGCGGTTGGCATTGGCCACTACCGCTCCCGTTCGCACAGAATGTGTGGTGACGGGAAAGGTGAATTGGTCGGTTGAGACGTTGTCTTGGCGTGGCATGACTGAGCCGCCGATGGTCGTGGCCTCATCGTCGCAGGCCGTGAAGAGTGCGGAGAGGGAGAGCGTTGCGGCCAACCAGAGGAAGTGGGCGTGCGTCATATGGAGGAAGGTTGTCGTGTTCGCAAGGAGTGGGCGGCAGTGAGGGTTAAGCCTCGTTGTCACCAAAAATGTACTGATAGAACTGCGCATACTCATCGGTGGTGAGCGTATCTGTTGAGGGGTGCAGCATGGGGAGGTTGCGTTCGGCGGCATAGGCATTGAGCGCATCGTGCTGGCCGACAGGCACAAATCCATCGGAAAAATGGAGGGCAAGCTGACCTACTGCATCGGGCTGGGTAAAGTCAATGCCGGTGGCGCGGATCAGATCGGCAGTGGCGTCACGGAATTGCAGACATTCTACTGCGTTTTGGGGAGGGGCAACCTGTGGCATCTCGTCATAGGCCGAAAAGATGACCTTGGTCTGGGCGAAGGGGGCGTCGTCGCGGAAAGCCGTCTTGATATAGAGCGGTACTGCGGCAGAGATCCAGCCGTGGCAGTGGATCACATCCGGTACCCAGCGGAGTTTCTTTACGGTCTCGAGTACGCCGCGGGCATAGAATACTGCGCGCTCGATATTGTCGGCATATTCTGTTCCGTCCTCGCCGGTCAGCATCAGGCGTTTGTGAAAGTAGTCATCGTTGTCGATGAAGTACACCTGCATTTTGGCCGCTTGCAGCGAAGCCACCTTGAGTACCAGAGTATGGTCTGTCTCATCGATGACAATATTCATACCCGAGAGACGGATGACCTCGTGGAGCTGGTTGCGGCGTTCGTTGATGTTGCCCCAGCGGGGCATGAAGGAACGGATTTCGAAACCTTGCTCTTGGATAGTCTGCGGCACCTGTCGGCCGATGAGAGACATCTGCGAATCTGGGACGTAGGGGGCAATCTCTTGGGTAATAAAGAGTATTTTCTTTGCTTTCATGAATGACAAACTAAAACTCGGCTGCGTTATGGCGTACCGTAAAACCACATTCAAAGTGCTGCCTTTGGCGTGGGTACAATAGATTTCGAGGCAAAGTTACGAAAAAAATGCGACATTACCGTGGAGTTGGGGCTGGTTTTCGTGAGCGGGCAGCGAGGTAGGTGTTGTGTGGAGAAAAAATGCGCCCCATAAGCCTTAGGCTTTGGGGCGCGGATGAAAGCAGGCAAGGAGAGATGCGCTTTGTCATCCCTTGATGTTGGGTTCTTCGAGGTGGTAGCCGAATTTACGATCCGCAGCGCGGAGGAGGCAGGCTACGATGAGGGCGAGGCAGGCCAACCCCGTGAAGATGAGCATAGGGAGGGTGTAGTCATAACCGCCTGAGGGGAGTTTGCAGTATCCTTCGAGCACCGCACCGATGAGGGTCGGGACGCCCCAAAGTCCAACGTTCTGGACGAGGAAGATGAGGGCGTAGGCCGTGCCCAGCTGTCGGGCGGGGAATATTTTGGCCACAGAAGGCCACATGGCAGAGGGTACGAGGGAGAAGGCGATGCCCAAGATGACCATTAGGGCAATCGCTATGGCGGAGGAGTGGAGGGAGGGGATGGAGTAAGTGGCGTGGACGGCGATGAGCATTGCTGCACCGAGCATCATGATGGAGGCTGCCTTGCCACGGCGATCAATCATGCCGCCAAACACGGGGGTGAGGAAGAGGGCACCGAGAGCGGGCAGACCGGCAAATGTTCCGGCAAGGTCTTCACTGACACCGTATTTGCTGATCATGAGTTCGGTGGCGTACTTCTGGAAGGGGAAGACACAACTGTAGAACAGCACGCAGAGAAGGGCGATGAGCCAGAACCCCGGATTTTTGATCACAGCACCGACATCGGCCAGTGAGAACTTCTCGTCATCGGCCACCGAAGTGTCCGACTTCATCTGGCGGTCGAGCTTCTTGTCGAGAAAGGTGAAGGCCAGAAACGAGAGGAAACCGCCAACGAGCACTACTAGGCCAATGAGCAAGGGTGTGGTAAGCCCTGCGTTTTTGGCAAGAGGGAGTGCAACGGCATAGGCTGCCTGCGAACCGATACGAGCGAGTGCCACCTGAACACCCATGGCTAAAGCCATCTCTTTACCGGCAAACCAGCGGGCGATGACCTTCGTGACTGTGATGCCGGCAACTTCTGCACCGACGCCGAATACGGCATAGCCGGCAGAGGCCACGAATACGTCCGTGCGCATGCCGGCAATGGTGCCACCCACTGTGCCGAGCGTGTTGAAGGCATACCATTCGGCGGCTGTTCCTCCGACCATGAGGAGGGTTGCGGCGATACCGGTGAGGCGCACACCTATCTTGTCGAGAATAAGCCCGCCCCAGAGGAGCATGAGACAGAATACATTCAGGAAGCTGTATGCTCCCGTGTAGGTGCCGTACTGGTCGCTCGTCCAGTGGAGTTGATCTTGAAGCATCGTTTTGAGCGGTGCCATCACGTCATTGACGTAATAGGCGGCCATCATGGTGAAAGCCACGATGAAGAGTGCTCCCCATCGCATGGCGGCACTGTCGTTGAGTTTTTTGATTTCTGACATAAATAAGGATTTAGAGAGTTCGATGTGAAGAGGGAGCTTTGTCTCAGGGCTTCAGCCACTTGTCGAGCCAGCGGAAGAAGGTGCGTTGCCAGAGGATACCATTTTGTGGACGTAGCACCCAATGATTCTCTTCGGGGAAGAGAAGCATCTGGGCGGGCACTCCGCGAAGACGCGCTGCATTGAAGGCACTTTGTGCCTGCGTGTGTTCGATGCGGAAGTCGCGCTGACCGCTGATGCAGAGGATGGGAGTGTCCCAACGATCGACGTAGAGGTGTGGCGATTCGCGATAAGCTTTCTGCATCTGGCCGTCTGCTGCCTTGATCCATGGGGCTGATCCGAGATCCCAGTTGGCAAACCACATTTCTTCGGTCTCCACGTATTGCTGCTGGGTGTTGAATATCCCATCGTGGGCAATGAATGCTTTGAACCGTTTGTCATGATGGCCTGCGAGCCAGTAGACACTGTAACCGCCGAACGATGCACCAACGGCACCGAGACGGTCGCGATCCACATAAGGTTCTTGGGCGAGATCATCGATGGCGCAGAGATAGTCTTGCATACACTGTCCGGAATAGTCGCCACTGATGGATTCTAACCACTCCATGCCGAAGCCTGGAAGCCCGCGGCGGTTGGGGGCAATGATGATGTAGTCGTTGGCTGCCATCATCTGGAAGTTCCAGCGATAGCTCCAAAACTGCGAAACGGGACTTTGAGGACCGCCTTCACAGAAAAGTAGGGTAGGATATTTCTTTGTGGGGTCGAAGTGGGGAGGATAGATGACCCAGCTCAGCATATTCTTGCCATCGGCAGTCTTGGTCCATCGCTCTTTGACTTCACCAAAGGTGAGATGGTCGTAGAACCACTTGTTCTCTTCTGTGAGTTGGGACGTTGTGCCACGCTTGATGTCGATGAGGAAGATCTCATCGGCTGCGGCCATAGAATGACGCTTCGCGAGCAGCTGTTTGCCCGAAGGCAGGACACCAATCAAGGCGTAGTCGGCCTGTTCATCAGTGATCTGCCGAACTTGGCCTTTCAGATTGGTGGCATAGAGGTTGGTCTTGCCGTGCCAAACGCCTGAGAAATAGAGCGTTCGGTTGTCGGGAGCCCAAGTGAAGGCGTCAACACTGCTTTTGAAAGACTCTGTTACATACGTCTTCTGATGTGTGGTGAAGTCGTAGATGCAGAGGCGCGCACGGTCACTCTCATAGCCATCACGCTCCATACTGAGCCAGGCCACACGGCGTCCGTCGGGCGAGAACTGCGGATTTTGGTCATAGCCCACATTGGCATCGATGGCCTGATGATTGATGGGTTGGTCTTTGAGGCTGCGGGTGTAATCCGTTTCGGTGGGGGCGACCCAACCTTCGGGTTTGCAGAGATTGGTGGTTGTTTGGGTGCGGAGATCTACGAGGAAGATGTCGCTGTCAGTGGAGGTGGCATAGTCGCGGCCGATCTTCTTGCGGCAGGTATAGGCCACCTGTTGCCCGTCGGGCGACCAAGCCAGTTGCTCGTTGCCACCGAAGGGCATCATGGGCGATTCGAAGGGTTCGCCGTTGAGCAGGTCAGTACCGGCATCGAACTTCATTCCATCAAACCGAGCTACAAAGGGGTGGGGAGCGGTTGTGACGAACTGATCCCAGTGCTTGTACATTACCTCGTTGATCACAATGCCCGAAGAGAGAGGAAGGTCGGCATCGTTCGCCTGAATGGAGGTGCGTTGCGGCACTTCTTTCACCAAAATCACCTGTTGTGCATCAGGGGCAAAGAGAAAATCGATGATGTCACGCTCGTCAAAAGTCTCTTGACGGCGATCGGTGCCATCGGCATTCATAGTCCAGAGTTGGCTGCTTCCGCTTTCTGTTGAGAGGAAGGCAATGCGCTCCTGTCCGTTGCGGCGGATCCAGACACCTCCTGTCTCACTCTTTGATGAAGTGGTAAGGCAACGAGAAGTGCGGGTTTTGAGATCGAGGGTGTAGAGCACGGAGTGCGACTTGTTGTCCTTTACACTGTAGTACGACACACTGTACACGGCCATCGTGCCTGTTGCATTGGGCTGTACGGTGCCGATGCGTCCCATGGCCCAGAGGGCTTCAGGCGTCATGCGGTCGTTGTGGAGGGTAGGTGTCTGCCGGCCGATGAAGTCGGGCTTGGCAGCAGAGGAGGATAGGGCATTCATGGTGAGTGAAAGTGCCGTGGTGGTGAGGAGAATTTTGAAGGTCATGGGTAAGGAAAAAGGGATAATCCCCTGAAAACAGAGGGAGACGCACCCCGCATGTGCGTCTCCCTCATAGGTTTCGGTTTGAGGTTTAGGGGCTATAAATACCTCGCTTGAATTTTCATCGAGAAGACCACGCCTTTGAAGGCGATGTGAAGAACATCCTTCGTCAGCTGCGACCGTTGGTCTTGCGCTGTTCTTCCAAGAGTTTTTGCTGTTGTTCCATCAACGATTGAAATTTCGCAGCCATACCGGAAGGTTGTTTGGAGGGATTGTTCTTGTTCTTCTCATAGTAAGCTTCCATCTTGGCCATGAGTTTCGCATCATCGGTAGTGCGGCGGAGGTACCACATGGTGAGGGCGGAAGTTGCGAGGGAGATGAAGTAGTAGAAGTTGAGGCCAGAGCTGTACTTGTTGAACATGAAGAAGAACATCACAGGCATGGCGTACATCATCCAGTTCATCATCTTCATTTGTGCAGCTTGTTCCGGTCCCATGGCGGCCATCTGATCACGCTGCTGGCGCATGGTCATCCAGGTATAGCCTACATTGGAGAGGCAGAAGAGGACGCAGAACAGGGAGAGGTGATTGCCCAAACCCCAAATGTTGGTGCTCCAAGAAATGACGCTGTCGTAGGCCGAGAGATCATCGGCCCAGAGGAAACTCTGCTGGCGCATCTCGATGGCATTGGGCACGAAGTTGAACATCGCGATCCAGATGGGCATCTGAATGAGCATGGGGAGGCAACCGCCCATTGGGCTTGCTCCATACTTTGAATAGAGGGACATCACCTCTTGCTGTTTTTTCAGCGCGTCTTCCTTGTTGGGGTATTTTGCATTGAGGGCTTCAACCTTTGGACGAAGTGCACGCGACTTGGCCGAACTGAGGAAACTCTTGCGCGTAGGTGCATAGACAATGACGCGGAGAAGAAGGGTGATGAGCACGAGTACGAGCCACATAGGCAGGTGCGCTGCTGTGAGAAAGTCGAACACATAGATTGTGAAGAAGCGATTGATCCAGCGTACGATAGGCCATCCGAGATAAACCAGCTCTTGAAGGTCAATGTTGCGGTCGGAGAGCTTGTGTCGCTCCATTGATTGGAGGAGACGGAAGTTGTTGGGGCCGAAATACCACTGGAAGCTCGAAGCTTTCTGGCCTGTGGGGTCGAAAGCCGCCTCGGCACGTGCTGCATAGGACTTAAGATAGCCCGAACCTTCTTCAAGCTGTGTGCTGGTGAAATTGCTCGAAGTTAGTGGTTCCTTGGCAATGAAGCAGCTGCTGAAGTATTGGTTTTTGAAGGCTATCCAGTCCACGCTGCCTTCGGATTGTGCTGTATCATCACCTTGTTGGCTGAGCTGCTCAGCATCGTTGTCGGTGAGCTTGTAGGTGAGCGTGGAATACATGTTTTCGAAGTAGTAGCCCTTCTCAAGCTGGCGGACGCGATCCTTCCAATTAATGAGGAAGGTTTTCGTCTTGGGCGAAAAGTGTTGCTGCATACCTTCGGTGCGTACATCCATGTAGACCATATAATCATCGGAGAGGCGGTAGTCGAAGGCGATGCGTGCTCCCGATGGGTCTGTCAAAACCATCGTCACCGAGCTGTCGGTACGATTTTCTGCCACGAAGTAGTAATCTCCTGTCGAAATGTTGGCCGTTTTGGTCTCGAACTCAAAGTTCATCGCGGCATCCTGCTCGTTGTAGAGGGCGAGGGGAGCTTGACGTTGGGCCTTATAGTCGGCATAGCTGCGGAAGTTGGTCAGGTTGGCACGGGCAATCTGTCCCCCTTTAGGGTTGATGACCACTTCGAGGTGCTTGTTGGTGAGGACGATGGCTTCTTGCGTGCCGGCTGTTTTGGCGGCAAAGAATGTCGAGGTGGAATCCTGCTGTTGGGTGGCCTGCACTGTTGGATGCGCGGCGGCCTGCACAGCCGTTGTATCCGAAGGTGCAGAGGGCGTGGGCTGAGGGGCTTGTTGTGATGACCAATAGGTGAAGCCGAAGAGCACCACTGCCATCAGCACTAAGCCTGTGATGTTGTTTTTGTCCATTGAGTGGGTAAGGAATAAAAGTGCCGTTCCTTCTTGGTCAGAAGGGTGTGAACATCCCTACTGTATGGGCGAGTACGGCCAAAATTGCGCTCAGCGAAACGATACCCTCGCCGAGCGCAGAATTTTATTTAGGCGTTTTGAGCCTCGATGGTGGTTTTGATGAAATCAAGGAAGAGGGGGTGTGGCTTGAGTACCGTGGAGGAGTATTCGGGATGGAATTGTGTACCGATGAACCAAGTCAGTTCGGGGATTTCTACAATCTCAATCAGTCCACTCTCGGGGTTTGTACCTACACACTGCATGCCATTGGCTTCATATTCCGCCACATAGTCGTTGTTGAACTCATAGCGGTGGCGGTGGCGTTCGCGGATGGTGGTGGCACCATAGATCTCATGTATTTTCGTCCCCTTGCGGAGTTCGCATTCGTAACCGCCGAGGCGCATTGTACCGCCCATGTTGGTGATGTTCTTCTGCTCCTCCATGATGTCGATGACATTGTGGGGTGTTTTGCTGTTCAACTCGGCCGAGTTGGCATCGGCATAACCCAAGACGTTGCGTCCGAACTCTACTACCATCATCTGCATGCCGAGACAGATTCCGAAAGTCGGGAGGTTGTGTTCGCGGCAGTACTGAGTGGCCATGATTTTACCCTCCGTACCGCGTTCACCGAAGCCTGGGCAGATGATGTATCCCGCCATGCCTTCGAGCATTTCAGATACGTTGTCGCGGTGGATGTGTTCTGCGTTGATGAAGTGACAGCGCACTTTGCGGTCATTGTAGACACCTGCCTGCTGTAACGCCTCAATGATGGACTTGTAGGCATCCTGAAGGTCGTATTTACCTACGAGGCCGATATGGAGCTCTTCGGTCGCTTTGGCGCGACGGTCAAGGAATGAACGCCAAGGGCCGAGGCCTGGCTTTTCACCTACGGGCATACCGAGCTTTTCGAGGATGACACGGTCGATGCCCTGATCCTGCATCCCTACGGGAACCTGGTAGATGGAAGGCATGTCAGGACTTTGGAACACGGCATTGGGGCTGACGTTACAAAAATTGGCCACCTTCTTGCACAGCCCGGCCGAAAGCTCGCGTTCGGTGCGGAGCACAAGGATATCGGGTTGGATACCTTCGCTCTGCAGCTCTTTGACGGAGTGCTGAGTGGGCTTTGTTTTCAGTTCTCCTGCAGCAGCAAGGTAGGGCACATAGGTCAGGTGCACGCACACGGCATTGCGACCCAGTTCCCATTTGAGTTGGCGAATGGCTTCAACAAAGGGCAGACTCTCGATGTCTCCAATTGTGCCGCCAATTTCGGTGATGACGAAGTCGTAGCCACCTTTCTTGCCCAGATAGAGCATGTCGCGTTTGATCTCATCGGTGATGTGGGGAATGACCTGTATGGTTTTGCCGAGGTAATCGCCGCGGCGTTCCTTCTCGATGACGCTCTGATAGATACGCCCCGTCGTGAAGTTGTTGTACTTCGTTGTTTTAATTCCCGTGAAGCGTTCGTAGTGCCCGAGGTCAAGATCCGTCTCCTGTCCGTCGTCCGTAACGTAGCATTCTCCATGCTCATAAGGGTTGAGCGTACCTGGGTCGATGTTGATGTAGGGGTCAAACTTCTGGATCGTGATGTTGAAACCACGTGCTTGGAGGAGTTTGCCAATGGAGCTGGCGATGATGCCTTTTCCTAAGGAGGAAGCAACACCGCCCGTTACGAAGATATATTTTGTTTCAGCCATGGTGAGTGATGAAATAATGCGAAGAGAGGGGAGTTTATGCGCAGTCAGCGTTGATGTGAGACACGCTCTGTCAAGCCAGGACTACGCCATCGGCGAGCAACTGCTCGAAGAGTTTATGGAGATCATCTTCAATCTGTTCGCGCGAAGCACCGTCATAGTGCTCTTCGATGAAGTCGGCGATCTCAGAGAGCTCGAAGTCGCGGCCGTTGAATGCTTTGTAGATGTCTACAGCGGTTTCGTTGAGATTGATCAGATTGCTGAAATTGATGTTTTTCAGCCCCGTGGCAATCAGGATATTTTCTCCGCACACATTGCGAAGTTCAAAGGAGGGGTCGAATTTCATATTGGGAGCGTATGAGTGAGATCGAGAAGTAAGACTGCGGACGTGTTGCGCACGTTTATATCGGTGGCAGCACTTTGAGCCACAGCCGTCGGTAAGCGGCAAGAAGGTAGCGGCGGATAGGGGTAAGTGCCAACCAGATGTGGGAGTAGGTACGCCATTTCCATCCATTGGTGAGATCAGGCGTGTTACGCCCTTTGCGGTAAAATCCGCGTGCAATGCCCACCACATCTTGTGGACGGCAGTGTTCGGTTGTGCCCACATTTCCGTCACCTTGGAGTGTCAGCCCTGTGGCATCGATACGGAGCACGCGGTGGAGCACGAAGCGTCCAGGACTGATTTCTGCCAAGATGACATCGCGCACCCGCACCTCTTCGGGGCGAATTGCAGCCAAGAGCACCTCGTCGCGGTCGTGCTCTACGAAGATGCGCATGCTCCATCCGCGCACATGAAAACGTGCGGTATGACCCTGTTGAAGGAGCTCGCGGATCTGAGGAAGTAGGGTGGCATTGGACACTTCCACTGTTCGCATCATAGGGGATGAGGCATCGTGGTTCATACGTCCTGGGATCGTGCCGTCATCGTGGTGAAGCTCAGTTGTGCTGCGGATTCATCAGGCAGGCATTCCAAATCATAGCTTGGCACATGTGCTACTACATCGCCCACAGTTTGGCAAATGGCATCATACGACGGTGCGTCCCAAACCATTGTGGAACAAGAGGACAGGAGTGATGCAAAGGCTTCGACCTTGGACAGAAGGCGGATCTGGTTGTGCGGAGCCTGATGGAGGCGCAAGAATGCGCCTGAGCGGACACGTTGCTGCTTGTAGCAGTGGGTCTTGCCGCTCCATGGTGAACCGTAGGTGTAAACCTCGCCGTCCTCTATACGGATGACGGGATTGTCATCGTTGAGCAGTTCTGTGCCTTCTATGTGTTTGAGCCAGAGTTTGCAGTGGGTGCTTTTGCCCGTTCCGCTCTTTCCTTGGAACATGTAGGCGCACCCATCTTTCATCGGTACAGAAGCATGGATGAGGAGTGCGCGGTGGTAGGCACCCGCAAAGGCGAAGGCGATCATTGTAGCATTATCTAAGCCAAAAGCCTGAGCTTGTGTTTCGCCGAAGAGAGAGATTCGCCCTTCGGAGAAGTCGGCGTTGCTGTCGTAGTGGCATGCGATGTGCCCATCGATATTCTCAATGAGGATGCGGTATCCGCCTTCGGGCCTGCGCCATACATGATGCCAGATATCCCCATTGTCGAAGTGTCCTACCTCTTCCAAGTTTTCCGTGTCGTTAGACACTAAGCCATCGCCTACCACGAGGTGGAAGGCCAAGGTTTCGGGGGCTTCTGCCTGATGGAAGGGAGCACTCGTGGGGAGCAACTGTTTGTAGGGAGCGGCATCATCGGTGAACTCCACACAGTAGTTCAGACTTGCGACATTAAAATACAGTTTCATATCGGAGGGAAGCAAGGCCAAAGATTAGGGGGTGATTTTCGCAAGTTGGAACACAAACTCCCGTTTACTCACCCGTTGAATGGTGAGCGGACGATACACATTCCGACGCTTGCTCTGCTTCTTGAGCAGGTGTTGCAGCTGTTTTTGTGCTTTTTTCGGCGATTTGGCAAAGGACACTGCTGCCGTAACGTGCGGCTGCCCCGATTGCTGTTCCACAAAAGTGCGGAATTGTTGGGCATACTGGTCGCGGAACAGCAGGAAGTCGTTCTTTCCCAGCGTGAACCCTGTCAGTTCGGTGATGTCGCTGACATAGAGGATCGTGTCGGCCAGCGATTGCGCCACACCGAAGATATAGACGGTTTCCACGTTTTGCGCCGGCTGTGTACGTTGATCTTGAGAGGGCGAGGGGGTGGTTGTCGCCACTTGTGCATAAAGACCGGGTGTGGTGGAAAGGGCGAGAAGGGCGAGCAATAAAAGGAATTTGTGCATGAACATAAGTTGTTGAGGAGCGTGTCTTCACCGTTTGCGGAATGCTCTACTGCCTTGTGTGGGGAAGGAGCATGATTTCGAACCGCGCATATACACTATCACCATAAGGGATGCGCCGTCAGACGTATCCACTATTCGCTGCAAAGGTAAACATTTCTCTCAATATTGCCAAGACTTCATGGGGTGTAGGTGGCAAATGTTGTGTAAACCCAAGCTAAATGTATGGCCAAGCCCTCATGCTGTGGTGGTTGCTTGTCGAACTACCGGATTTTCTGGGGAAATATTTACAACAGACAGAGGGTGAAGTCGTAGGAAAACGCTGTTTTTCTACAACTCGGTCTCCTTCTCGCTCCGCATGTGCAGCTGAATGTACACCACCGCGCCCGGAAAGCACAAGGCTCTCCGGGCGCGGTGGTAAGAGTCTATCGAATTTTAGAGTGCTGCCACGATGTCGTCGGCAATTTGCTGGGGCAGGAGGCGGTATTCAGCGAGGAGGGCATTGTAATCAAAGCGATCTTGGAATTCTCGGGTGGCACCGCGCAAGAGCACTTTGGTGCTGTCCATGGCATAGTGGGCAGCCACCTTTTCTGCCCATCCTCCGGCGAGGCAACCGTCTTCGAGGGCAACGATGAGGGAGTGGTCGGCGCGAAGTTCATCAAGTAGTTCTGTATCTACTCCTGAGGCGTAGCGGGGATTGACCACTGTAGCGTCGATGCCGTGCTGAGTGTGTAGGAGCTTGGCCACTTGGTCGGCGAGGTGGAAGAAGTTGCCCAAGCCGAGCAGTGCCACTTGGCAGCCACGGTGTGCCACTACGCTCTTGGGCGTGAGAGAGAAGTGGGGGGCAATTTCCTCCCCTGTGCACACAACGGCACTTGGCACGCGGATGGCCACAGGACCCTCTGTCTGGTGGATGGCCCAATGGGTCATGGCCGTAAACTCTTCCTTTGTGGCAGGAGAGAGATAGGTCATGCCGGGAATGTTGGCAATGAGGGGGATGTCGAAGAAGCAGAGGTGCGTAACATCGTTCATGCCGCAGATGGTGCCACCGTAGACCAAGAAGGTGGCAGACGATCCGTTGATGCACACATCTTGTGCGAGTTGGTCGTAGGTGCGTTGGATGAAAGTGGAAAAGACACCGAACACGGGCTTTCCGCCTCGTTTGGCGATGCCCGAGGCCATAGCTACTGCCGTCTCTTCGGCGATGCCACAATCGAAGAACTGGCGGCCGGCCTCCTTGCGCTTTTCAAGGGTGAAACCCATCACTGTGGGCGTGCCCGCGGTGAGCGCAACGACTGTGGGGTCGGCCTTCATTTCGTCGAGGAGCAGTCTTGCCGAGATGCTTCCATAGCTTTCTCCGAAATTGTATTCGGGCTTTGTGACGCCTGTTCCTAAATCGAAGGGGAAACCCCAGTGGAAACGCTCTTTTTCGGCCTCGGCAAAGGAATAACCTTTACCTTTCACAGTGTGGACGTGGAGCACGATGGGGTGGCCAATATTGCGCACCTCGGCAAAGGTGGCTTCGAGTGCAGCAAGGTCATTGCCCTCTGCCACATATCGGTAGTCTAACCCCATGGCGCGGAAGAGGTTGTTGGCCGATTGGCCGTTCGTCTCGCGGAGCTCGCGGAGATTTTCGTACATACCGCCGTGGTTCTCGGCGATGGACATCTCGTTGTCATTGACGATGATGATGAGATTCGTGCCCACTTCAGCGGCATTGTTCAATCCTTCAAGGGCTTCGCCGCCCGAGAGGCTGCCATCGCCAATGATGGCAATCACGTTTTCCTGACCACCGCAGAGATCGCGACCCTTGGCCATACCGCACGCCAGACTTACGGATGTAGAGGTGTGGCCGATGATGAAGTGGTCGTGAGGTGACTCGGAGGGTTCGGTATAGCCCGAGACGTCATCGTAGTGTTCGGCGTGGAGGAATGCTTTTGCGCGTCCCGTGAGCATCTTGTGCGTGTAGGACTGGTGGCTGACGTCAAAAATGAGTTTGTCTTCGGGCGATTGAAATACGCGGTGGAGGGCAATGGTCATTTCCACCATGCCAAGGTTGGGGCCAATGTGCCCACCGTGCTCGGAGAGCTTTTGCAGGAGGGTGTGGCGTATTTCTTGAGCCAGTTTTGGAAGACATTCGGCGGACAACGCTTTCACGTCCGCAGGCGATTGGATAGTTTCAAGGATCATCTTGTTCTGGTGTGGGGGATTTACCGCGGCAGATCGTTCCCCCCTTGGGGGTGAAAGAACGCGGTGCTGCGGTGCTTTCTGTGAAATGTTGGTGCAAAAGTACGGACTTTCATCGGGGAGGATGGTACCTCAATTCCGTTTTTTTGTATATATTCTTCGGATCTTCCCCCATTTTGATGTTGAACAGGGGAGGGGCAGCAATCATGCCGCACTTGTACGGTTTTATTGCCGTTCGGTTATTTCGAGGTGGATGAGACTGCAACAGGGGTTATTTTGTGGTGTAGATGTTTCCACCATAGACACCTTATGACCCCAATTCGGGATAAGCATTCTCCCTTTCTTTCCAAGATATGCTCTCCCAAAGCCACAAAAGAGGATTGCTTTTCGTGTATTTGTAATTGATAACCAGACAAATAACAAAAGAATAATCCTCATGAAACTTGTCGGCAAAGTTCTTCCCCACGTCCAAGGAAACTCCGGAACTTGATTGTGTTGCGGATGATTTCTGCAAAGAATATGAGTTGGAACTGGGTGAAAAGGCCATTTCTTGCTCAAACTGTAGTTTGAGTGGGAAGAAACGGGCAGCATCAGGCTGCTGACTTTGTTCTAAATACATTGCGAGAAACTATTTGTATTCGGCCTAAGAAGCAAGTCTAAGAGAGGGGCGCTATTGAGTTGCCGCTAAAAAGCCGGGCTTAAACTGAATTGGGGTTTAATAAATATATAATGGACAAAATAGAGGTTGAGGATAAGGCGGGATAAGTTGGGAAATGTCGGGAAAAAGCATGGCGGATCAAAGATTTCTCTCAATTTCTTCTTTAATTCAACGACAAACGAGTATCTTTGTAGAGTATTTAATATATATGCAAGTAAATCACCGTATGACGATAATAAATAGAATCAAGGTTGTGCTTGTAGAGAAGCAACGCACCAGCAAATGGCTGGCTGAGCAATTGGGGAAATCCGAAAATATCTAAATGGCGTTCTGATAAGGTGCAACCCTCTTTGGAAAGCCTTGTAGAAATCGCAAGAATTCTTGAAATCGACGTTTGAGAGTTGATCGTGTCAACCAAAGAGTCAAAATAGCATACTCTTGAAATTGCATTGAAGATGAAACAACCCAAAATATCTTGGCCACAGGCTAAATACATAGCCACAGACCTTGTTCGCAGGAGAGCAAGTTCTGACCTTGATTCATTCACTCAGACTTTACAAGACGCCCGTGTCGATTTGAATCCGCACCAAGTCGAAAGTGCTTTATTTGCTTTTCGTTCTCCACTCTCTGGGGGAGCAATCCTTGCTGATGAAGTCGGTCTTGGAAAGACGATAGAAGCAGGTATCATCCTTTCGCAGAAATGGGCAGAGCGCCATCGGCGGCTGCTCATCATCGCTCCTGCCAACCTGCGCAAGCAATGGGTGGAAGAACTGGAGGATAAGTTCTATCTCCCTGCTTTCATCTTAGACAAGAAAGTGATGAGCCAGTATTTGGACAATCACGAGAGGGGCAATCCCTTTGAAGCGGAGCGCATCGTGGTTTGCTCTTATGATTTTGCGCGCCGTCAGGAGCGCTATTTGCGGTTGGCGCACTTGGATCTCGTGGTCTTGGACGAGGCGCATCGGTTGCGCAATGTCTATCGTCCCGACAATCAGACGGGCAATGTTTTGAGGAGCGCACTGGCTGGCAAAAAGAAAATCCTGCTTACCGCCACTCCGCTCCAAAACAGTTTGCTCGAACTCTATGGTTTGGCGAGCTTTGTCGACGAATATGCCTTTGGCGATTTGAAGAGCTTTAAGTCTCGCTACAATGGCCTTCTCACCGAGAGCGACTTCGCGCAACTCAAGAAACGGCTGGCACCTCTTTGTCATCGCACCTTGCGTCGCCAAGTGTTGGAGTATATCAGATATACTTCTCGCATACCGATGCTTCACGAGTTCTTTCCCAGTGACGAAGAGGCAGAACTCTACAACCTTGTCACTGAGTTCCTGCAACGAGATCGCCTCGTCTCCATCCGCAGCAGCCAGCGTGTGCTGACGACCCTCGTTCTGCGCAAGCTCCTCGCTTCTTCGTCCTATGCCATTGGGGGCACGCTTCAGACCATCATCCAGCGCATAGACGCGCAGGTGGCTGCCGAAACCAACTCTTCCGATTTGGGCGACTATGAGAACTGGGAGGCGATGATGGAAGAGATGCCCGACATCGAGGAGCATTGGAAAAAGGGCGAGGAAACACTCACGTCTACGGAGTTAGCATTGTTGGGCGAAGAGCGAGCGTGGCTGCAACGCTGTCTGGATTTGGCCGAGCGCATCACCAGCAATAGCAAAGCCGAACAGCTGCTCCTCGCCTTGAAGCGTGGCTTCTCAAAGCTCTCCCAGCTGGGGGCAAACCGCAAAGCGCTCATCTTCACCGAAAGCCGTCGCACACAAGAGTTTCTCTACCGTCTGCTCAGCGAGAGAGGATACGAAGGGCAGGTCATGACCTTTAGCGGAACAAACAATGACCCCCGAAGTGCAAACATCCTTCGCCGTTGGAGAGCGGCAAACAAAGATACCGGACTGGTGACAGGAGTCAAGGAGGCCGATATGCGCGCAGCCTTGGTCGATGAGTTTCGCCGCCGCGCCACAATCATGATTGCCACCGAAGCTGCCGCCGAGGGCATCAACCTGCAGTTTTGCTCCTTGGTGGTCAATTACGACCTCCCGTGGAATCCTCAGCGCATCGAGCAGCGCATCGGCCGTTGCCATCGTTATGGACAGCGACACGACGTGGTGGTCATCAACTTCCTCAACAAGAGCAATGCCGCCGATCGCCGTGTCTACGAACTCTTGGACGAGAAGTTCCGCCTCTTCGATGGTGTCTTCGGCGCGAGCGACGAGGTGCTGGGCAGCATTAGTTCGGGCACCGACTTCGAGCTGCGCATTGCCCACATCTACCAGACCTGCCGAAGTGAAGAGGAAATACAGACGGCTTTCGACCAGCTCAAAGCCGAGCTAAGCCCCGAAATCGACGAACGGATGCAGCAGACCCGAACGATGCTCTTGGAAAACTTCGACGACGAGGTGCGGGCACGCTTGCGCGACAGCCAGCTCCACAGCCGCCGACTGCTCCACCGCTATGAAGAGCGCCTATGGATGCTCACTCAGTATGTCTTGCGCAAAAAAGCGACGTTCTCTCCCACAGCTTATAGTTTCGTCTTGCAAGAGCCTATCAGTGGCATATCGCACGCGGGCACCTACTATATGCTCGACACTTCGGCCGAGGACAAAAGAAGCGAGGCGCAGCAACAAGGCGGAGAGCTCTATCGCGCCAACCACCCTCTGGCGCAACACGTCATCGCAGCGGCCAAGCAATTAGAAGCCACCCCCAACGACACGCTCGTCTTGGATTATAGCCATTCGGGCAAGCGCATCACCCCCTTGGCAGAGCTTGTAGGAAAAGAGGGGTATCTTTCGGTCGAGCTGCTCTCGGTCGAAACCGCCGAAATCATCGACCATTGGGCAGTGGCGATGATTACGGAGCAGGGCGAAATCATTCCGCCCGACCTCGTCGAGCATATTTACCCCAATTCGGTTTAAGCACGGCTTTTTATTGGCAAGTCAATAGGGCACACTCCCCCTTTCGACCTACTTCATAGGCCGAAGAGAAATTGTTTCACGAAGTGCATCTTTAGAACAAAGTCAGCTGCTTGGTGCTACT
>JBHAFF010000032.1:0-15866 GCA_041855985.1 Alloprevotella sp. | reverse complement strand
CACTTTTTCGGCATTTTCCTCGTCTTTCTCTTGTATGGTGAAAAAAAAGTGCGTACCTTTGCATCGCAATCAAGGGACAACGCAAGTTGTTACATTAGGTTGATGATCGCGGAGTGGAGCAGTTGGTAGCTCGCCAGGCTCATAACCTGGAGGTCGCTCGTTCGAGTCGAGTCTCCGCAACTCTATTTTGAGGCAAGTTTCGAAAGATGCTTGCCTCATTTTTTGTGTTTATCTGTAAGGTGAGTGGGGGAAGTTTCCAATGCTGCACACTCACTCCGAGTGTGCGCAAAAATACAGGAGTAAAGCGGTTATTACTCCACAATGGATAAAAAATGCTGATGTCTTCACCTTCTATCTGCCGATTTATCGTTAAATTTGCATGAGACAGGCTCTTACTTTCCATGGCCTTCCCACAATCAACATGAGCACTCCTCAACTCATCGACATCGACCGTGTGCTGCACAGCAAGATGGGCAGCAAGGCATGCTATGTGCCACGATTTCTGGTCAGCTATCTCAAGCACATCGTGCATCAGGACTGGCTCAACGCATTCATCGCCTCAGAGGGCGACACGGTAGGGGTGCGTTGGATGGAGGACTGCATGCGCTATTTGCAGCTTGACATTCGTGTGAAAGGACGCGAGAACCTGCCAGAAGATGCCGGACGCCGCTTCACTTTCGTCTCCAACCATCCATTGGGCGGCCCGGACGGCATCGTTCTCGGCTCGATTCTCGGGCGGCATTATAATGAACGCATCCGATTTCTGGCTAACGATCTCCTGATGAATCTCACGGGTCTGGCTCCCCTTTTCATTCCTATCAACAAGACGGGGCGGCAGGGACGCGATTTCCCACGGATGGTGGAACATGCTTTTCAGAGTGAGCATCATCTCATCCTCTTCCCCGCAGGACTGTGTTCGCGCCGCATTGCGGGGCGTGTGCAGGATGTGCCATGGAAGAAAACTTTTGTCACCAAGAGCGTCGAGACACAACGCGATGTCGTGCCCATCCATTTCAGCGGTTCGAACAGCCCATTTTTCTACCGCTTGGCGCAGATTCAGCAATGGCTGGGGATAAAGTTCAATATAGCGATGCTTTACCTCGTCGATGAACTCTACAAAAACCAAGGGAAAACCTTCACCCTCCACATCGGAAAGCCCATCCCTTGGCAAACCTTTACTGCTGAGCGCACACCTACCCAATGGGCCGCGTGGGTACGTGAACGCGTCTACCAACTTCCTCAAAACAGCGAGGGCAATCCTGTCTCTCCTTTTTCCCACGAATAAAGAACGTTTCCCTCGTGGAGATTCCCCCAACTCTATGGAAGAAATCATCGCCCCGATTTCGAGAGCACTCCTCAAAGCCGAACTTACTCCCGAACACAAACTCCGTCAGACCAACAAGGCGGGGAACGAAATCTATATCATCACGCACCATAACGCCCCCAACGTGATGCGTGAAATTGGCCGTTTGCGCGAAATCGCATTTCGCGCCGCCGGTGGGGGCACTGGGTTGGCATTGGATCTCGATGAGTTCGACACTTGTGAGCATCCTTACTACCAACTTATCGTCTGGAATCCCGATGCCGAAGAGATCTTAGGAGGCTATCGCTTTCTTCCACCTGCCGACATCACCTTCCAACCCGATGGACAGCCTTATCTGGCTACGGGGCACATGTTCCACTTCTCTGACAATTTCATCGACAACTTCCTGCCGCAGACGGTGGAGCTGGGGCGGTCGTTCGTCACACTCGAATATCAGAGTACGCGCAACCTCTCTAAGAGCCTTTACGCCCTTGACAACCTTTGGGACGGATTGGGTGCACTCACCGTGATCATTCCGGGGTTGAAATACTTTTTCGGCAAGATGACGATGTATCCCTCGTTTGACCGTGTGGCGCGCGACATGATCCTCCACTTTCTCCACCGCCATTTCGGCGACCGCGACGGGTTAGTTACTCCTGTGCATCCCGTGGAACTTGAAATGCCGCGTGAGGCACTCGATGCCCTCTTCACCGAGCAGGATTTCCGGGCTGACTATCGCATCCTCAATCGTGCTGTGCGTGAGCGTGGACTGAACATTCCACCTCTGGTAAATGCCTACATGAATCTTTCGCCCACGATGCGCGTATTCGGTACTGCCATCAACGATGAGTTCGGTAATGTTGAGGAGACGAGTATCCTCATTGCCGTGGACGAAATCCTCGAAGACAAGCGCAAACGTCACATCGAGAGCTATGTTGATCCGGATAGTCTGTCTAACCTTCGCGATCTCTTCTTCAAGGTATAATGCGCCCTTTCCGACTGCTTTTTCGTTCCTTTGCGAGGACTTTTCTCCGCTCGTGCGGCATCTGCAACCTCTCTCTGTGAACAAGCCTGAATGTCCTGTCGGAACCTTGCAAAAACACCGCGGTGTCATGTCAATGACACCGCGGTGTTTAGTTTTTTTGTCCGCGGTGTCGTGCACACGATTCCGCGGACTCTTTTTGACGACTCCACGGAGTGGTTGGAGCGGAGTGAGATGGTGTGGAAATGAGGTGGAGCTGGCGTGGAAGAATGTCAGCGTATCTGGCCAATTTAGGGGGGAGGCTCACCTCCTCCACGCGCGGAGAAAGAAGAGGAGGGGGTAGAGGCCGAAGTTTCGCTCTTGGAGGGCGGTAAGGCACTGGCGGAAAGAGCAGACGAGTACTGTGAGGGCGGTGCAACAGAGGATGGCTGCGGGGAGATCGAACGCGAGATCGCTCCAATGGTAGGTGGGAATGCGGACGGGAAGGTCGAGTCCGAGTGTGCGGAGGGTGGGGTAGTGGCCGCCGAAAAAATGGACAAGGCGCACGGTGACAAAGGCTATGGCGGCGAGGAGTACGGCATAGTAGGCGGCTACGGCCATGCGCACACGGACGAGGATCCTATGGTATCGACGGGTGTAGTGGGTGAAGAGTTGTCGCTGTCGGCGACGCTCCTGCCGGAGGAGTTCGCCATCGGGAAGGGCGATGCGCACCAGCGCATCGGGATGAAGGCATACCGCAGTGCGTGCTGCCTCGGCACGGGCACCGGCGAGCAAGGTGCACGCGCCATGACCCATTCGCCCGCTGTCGGCAAAAGCTCCATGTTCTAGTACCCACGCGCGGCGGAGGGCCACATGATCATCATCGCAGCCCAAAACGTGGCCTTGTGCCCATGCTGCCGTCCATTGGACAAAACGCTCTGCCCGCTCCACCACTGCGCGACGTCCGGGACTGCCAAGGCTGTCGTCATAGTTGGCATAGCCTATCACGAGGTCGGTGTCGGCATCGAAATGGCGCGCCAAGTGGGCAAGCCAATTTTCGCTTGTGGGTTCGCCGTTGGGCGTGATGACCACCATCCATGGCGCGCGGGCGGCACGGAGGGCGAGGGTGAGGGCAAGACGCCGAGGAGCAATGTTGCGGTGGGATGTGGGAATGGAGAGATAGCGGAGGTGGGGATGCTCGCCTTGTAGGCGGCGTACCACAAGGGCGGTGTCGTCCTCGGCATCGGTCGAGGCATCAGCCACAATGACCTCAAACCCCTCGAAGCGTTGGCGGAGGAGGTAGGGCAGCCGTCGTTCGAGCCACCAGCCATCGTCTTCGCTCACCACCACGACCGAGGCACGGAGTGGGGAGCTGCTGTCGTTGGGGGCAAGGGTGCGCGACCGCCCGTTGATTACTGTGGGAGGGAGCTGTGCTGCCCCTTCCTTGGCCGCAAGACGGAGGAGGGGGCGACTGTCCATGCAGCGCAGCAGGACAAGCAGGAGGGTGGAAAGGGTCAGGACGAGTAGAGGTATGATGAAAGAGAGGATGGGCATAGGCAGAAACATCAGAAATCCGGCAATGGGCGAAAGCCTCAACGCTGCCGGCGGCGGAACTCTCCACAGGTTAGGGCGGTGGCGATGGCCACATTGAGGCTCTCGCTCGTGGCGCGTCCAGAAGGAAAGTTGGGGATATAGAGGCGGCGGTTCACACGGCGCAGCACTTCGGCCGATACTCCATTGCCCTCATTCCCCATCACGATGAGCCCCGTTGTGGAGAGCGGGTCGGCATAGAGGTCATCACCATCGAGGGTCGTGGCAAAGACCGGGATCTCTGCGCCTGCATGATCGATCAGGGTGGGGAGGTCGGTGGTATGCACTGCCACCCGTGCCAGTGCCCCCATCGTGGCCTGCACCGTCTTCGGGGCGAAAGCATCGGCGGTGTCGGGTGAGCAGAACACATGGTCGATGCCCATCCAGTCGGCAATGCGGAGGATGGTTCCTACGTTGCCGGGATCCTGCACCCCATCTAAGGCGAGGCACAACCTTTGACGTAGAATGATGGGATGTTCTGCCTCGGGTAGCGGTGCAGGTTGGCGGAACACCGCCAGCACTTGACGTGGGGTTTTGAGTTGCGAGGCCTGTTGGAGTTCACGCTCCGTGATCTCTATCACCTCGTTGGCTGAAAGGTGGGGATGCGCCGCCAAATAGTCGGTCGTGGCACACAACAACAGGCATGCGAAGTGAGGAAGTAGGTCACCCACCACCTTAGGGCCTTCGGCCAGAAAGAGACCTTCGGCATCGCGATGCTTCTTGAGCGCGAGCTGGCGGAGGAATTTGAGCTTATTTTTCGAGAGCATAATTCTTGGGATTGCCGGTTTTTGCCCCGTTGGAGAGTAACTCCCGGGGGACGGCTGAGGGGAAAACCTCCTTTTTCCCTGCAAAACTACAAACAAATCCTGAGAAATATCCTAACTTTGCAGACTAACTCACCATCGCTCGATGGTGTGCGTAAAAAATCATCATTTTGAATTTCACGTTTCGTTTTCTTTTGGGCAGTCTGGTGCTTATGTTGCTCGCTGCCTGTGCTCCCACGCGCTTTGTTCCCGATGGACAATATCTCCTCCACGCTGTGCACTTGCGTAGCACGGATGCTCAGGTGCGTCCCGAAGACTACCGCGGCCACATCCGTCAGGAAGCCAATCTCCGCTGGCTTAGCACAGTGAAGGTGCCATTGGGCATTTATACCCTCTCCGGTACGAACGAGCGTAATCTTTTCAACCGCTTCATGCACCGCATCGGTGAAGCCCCCGTGGTTTACAGCGACAGCCTGATGCGCTATTCTAGAGCCTCCCTCACCACGGCTCTCCAATCGAAGGGCTATTTGTGGGCCACGGTGGAGACGGACACCGTGGTGCGCGGTCGTCGACTGACGTTGACCTATCAGATGAATCCCGGACGGCGGTATTACGTCCACGACTTTCGCCGCACATTCGACAACGACACCATCGCCCGCCTCGTAGCCGCCGACTCGGCACGCTCCCTCCTTTACCGCGGGATGCCCCTCGACCTGACTCAGCTTGATGCTGAGCGTACGCGCATCGTGCGCCTACTGCAAAACCGCGGATACCCGAACATCAACAACGAGTTCATTGCCTATACTGCCGACACCTTGGCACACTCGCGGGCAGTGCATCTTACCTTCCACTTCCGGCTCCCCCCCCGCGTGGATCGCCGGTTGGCCTACACCCCTTTCCGCATTGCCCGCGTGCGGGTGCATGAAGACTTTGCCGAAGGTGTATCGGCCGACTCCTCCCACTATCGTCGTCTCACCTTTCTGACTTGGGGTCGACAGCGGGTGAATCGCAGGGTCTATGCACGCAACATCTTTGTGCAGCCCGACAGCCTGTTCAACGATCGCGCCACGCGCTACACCTACGAGAATCTCAATGCCCTCGGGGCGGTGGGTTCATCGTCCATCCGTTACTCCTCGCCCCAACCCGGCGATAACCGGATCAACGCTGATGTTTTCGTCCGGCTGAACAAGCCGCACGGCCTGACCTTTGACATCGAAGGCACCAATACGGCGGGCGATCTCGGTGGAGCGGCCACATTGGGCTATGTGCATCGCAATCTGTTCCGCGGAGCCGAGCAGCTCTCTTTCAAGCTCCGCGGAGCCTATGAGTCCATCCACCAGCTGGAAGGCTACACCAACCAGGACTATATCGAATACGGCACGGAACTCACCCTACGGTTTCCCACCCTTCTCGCCCCGATGGGAGAGGAGCGGATCCGAAGGTTGAAGGGGACAACAGACTTCTCACTGCTCTACAACTCTCAGAATCGCCCTGAGTTCCATCGCCGCCTCCTCACTGCGGCATGGAGCCTCGACTGGAACGCACATGCCCGCCCGGGTTGGCGTCACCATCTCGACCTTCTCTCGGTGAACTATGTGTTCATGCCCTGGATCTCCTCGACTTTCCGCAGTGGATATCTCGAAGGTGATGATCCACGCTATGCTGTGCTCCGTGCTTCCTACGAAAATCTCTTCATTGTCAAGACGTCCTACAGCTTCACCTACAACTCCCTACGCGGACGCTCCACGGGCAGTCTCTACCAGACGAATGGCTATCAGGTGCGCGCGGCGGTGGAGAGTGCAGGCAATGTGCTTTATGGCTTGGCACGTGTCACGGGATTACGCCGCAATGCAGAGGGGGCGTATGCAATCCTCAGCATCCCCTTCTCGCAGTATCTAAAGCTGGATGTCGACTTTTCGAGGAGTGTGCGCATCAACGAGCGTAGCAGCCTGGCTTTCCACGCAGTAGCAGGACTGGCGATTCCCTATGGCAACTCAACGATCATCCCTTATGAGAAGCGATATTTTTCGGGTGGTGCCAATTCCGTCCGTGGATGGAGTGTGCGTACGCTCGGCCCCGGAGCGTATGAAGGGAAGGATGGCAACATCGACTTCATCAATCAGACAGGCAACCTCAAGCTTGAAGGGTCGATGGAATATCGCTCTCGGCTCTTCTGGAAGTTCGAGGGAGCAGCCTTCATTGATGCCGGCAATGTGTGGAACACAAGGAGCTACAGCGCACAAGCAGGTGGAAAGTTTCGCTTCGATGCGTTTCTCCGGCAGCTTGCCGTGGCTTACGGTGTGGGGCTCCGCCTGAACCTCAATTACTTCATCCTCCGCGTGGACGGTGGCATGAAGGCGGTGAATCCTGCCGTTGCCTCCGGTCGCGACCATTACCCCCTCTTTCATCCCCGTTTTGGCCGCGACTTTGCCCTACATTTCGCCGTGGGGTTGCCGTTTTAAGTGCTTCAAAGTTGCTTATGGACAAACAATGCACGCTTGTTCCGTTCTTGGAATATTTTGAGCGTAAAATCGTTGGGTTCAAGAAAGCGCATAGAAAAGTGCGTTTCGGCTGTTTTGAGGCCTTTCTGGGTCGACCCACGTTTTTGCTCGGTCGCTTTTCAACGGTAGAAGGTCATTTTGCGCAGCACTGGAAGTGTAAGCTTTTCTGCTTCACAATCATATCGTATGCCTATTTGTGGAAACTTTATGGCTCATTCGCGGAATTTTTCATGAGAACTTTCAGGTCTTCGAGGGCAGTTGAATGTGAATTTCCGCGGGTTGGCCACGAGTTGCCCATGAATTGTGTGCGGCATTTGCTTGTTCCTTCAGACTGCTCTGGCTGCTCAGTCTCCTCTCTTCCTTTTCTTTTCTAACGTATCATTTTCCCTTCCCTCTCCATATGAAATTTATCTGTTTCGGCAGTGGAAGTTCGGGCAATTGCTACTACCTCGAGTCGGAGGGGGTGGCAGTGCTTATCGATTTAGGCATCGGCATCCGTGCCTTCAAAAAACATCTCCGTGACTATGGACTGACTATCCCCAAGATTGCCGCCGTCCTTGTTACGCATGATCATACCGACCACATCAAGGCTGTGGGACCCTTCGCCCGGGAGTTTCACATCCCTGTCTATGCCTCCACCCTGGTGCATGAAGGGATGATGGCCAATCGGTTCATGACGGTGAAAGTGCCCGAAGGGCAACGCCAACTTTGCGCGCCGGGCGTGGCATTTGAAGTGGGTAATTTCCGCATTACTCCCTTTGCTGTGCCTCACGATGCACGCGACAATCAGGGCTATTTCATCGAACTCCGCATGCCTGAGAGTCAGAGCGAACTTTTCACCTCTCCCGAGGGGGATGGAAATCCCACATTCTGCCTCATCACTGACGCGGGACACTTCACTCCCACGATGGTTGAATATGTGCAACGTGCCCGACATCTCGTGGTGGAAGCGAACTATGACCGCTCGATGTTGGACAATGGCCCATACCCCCTCTTCCTACGGCAGCGCATCAGTGGCGGTAATGGACACATGGACAATGCCCTCACCGCCGAAGTCCTGCGGCAGCATCTTGGTCCCACAACGCAAAATATCTGGCTTTGCCATCTGAGTGAGGAAAACAATTGTCCAGAGACGGCACGAAGAACGGTACAATCTGCCATTGATATGCTGGATTTTGTGGACAAACCGCAGCTTCATGTGTTGCGCCGTCGTGTGCCAACGGGACCAGTAGAACTGAGATAAACTTGTGGATACAGTAAGTTTCGTTCTTGGAGTGTGGAAGTAACGTTAATTTCGCAGAGAAATCTGAGGTAGAGGGCGGCAGGATGGTTTTTCTTTCCGACATTTGCGTTGTCCCTCCCACGGCAGCAACGTCCGCTCCTCGGGGCGGGGCGGATGCATCTTTTCCTATTCCCTTACAGAACATCTCTCCTAAAAACGCTGACATCATGAAACGATTTGTCCTTTCCTTCTTGCTTCTTCTCGCGGCTTCCGTTTCGATCCATGCCATGAGCTATCGTGAAGCACGCGAATATGCCTACTTCCTGACCGATAAGATGGCCTATGAATTGAACCTCACCCCCGAGCAGTACGACCGCTGCTATGAGGTGAATCTCGACTATCTGATGTCAGTAGGTGGGCGTCATGACCTTTACGGCAACTATTGGTCGTTTCGCGACAGTGACCTCCGCTACATTCTCTTTGACTGGCAGTATGCCCTTTATCGCACGGCCGACTATTTTTTCCGTCCCCTCTCGTGGCGGAGCAGTAGTTTCGTCTTTGCTCTTTATGACCGCTACCGTCAGCGCGACTTTTTCTACTATGGCCATCCTAGCACCTATGCTCACTATCGTGGTGTAGATTGGCGCATGCGGGCTGTCAGTGCCTCTTCGCCCTATAGCGGTATGGTCTTCTCGGGACGCAAGGGAGGCATGCGCGGAAGTTTTACTCCGAGTGGAAGCTACGGCTACAACTATTACAATGGCCATCGCTATGACAACCGCCGGAATTATAAGGACTATTATGCGCCGGTAGCTCCGCGAACCAATCCTGACTATCGTTTCGAATCGCACAATTATCGCGCGCAGCCCTATCAGGAATTTGTTCCGTCCCGCCGTAACGGGTCGGCCGGTTACCGCTTTGAACAGACGCATCCCGACCCTTACCGCAGCCAATCCTCGCGCACCGAAGTACAACGTCCTGACCGTAACTCTATGGTGGGGAACAGCGGCAGTCGTGGCGGTGTTTTCCAAGGTAGCCGAAGCGGTTCCTTTGACGCTACTGCACCTTCGCGCGGACGCCGCGGCAGTGAAGTGCAATCGTACCGTACCACGCCTTCTGTCCCCGCGATGCCGCAGCAGCGGTCGTCTGAAGGACGCTCTGGAAATGCTCAGGGTGGTGTGCGCAATCAGGGCGGCATACAGATAATCAGTGGTCGCCGCTGAGCCTACCTTCTTTATTTGACAAATAATCTCCCCATCTTGTCGGCAAGGACAGGATGGGGAGATGTGCATGATACCCTCAGTCTAGGATGAGCCGATAGCCTATGCCGTGAACGTTGAGGATGCGGAGATGGGGGTCGCCAGCGAGGTAGGTGCGGAGTTTGGAGATGAACACGTGCAGGCTGCGGACATTGTGGGGCGTGTCGCTTCCCCAGAGACTAAGGAGGAGGGCACGCGTCTCGACCACTTCACCGGGATGGGCAAAGAGCCGCGCCAAGATTTCGCTCTCACGATGGGTGAGGGCGATGTCTGTGTTGTCGTCACACACTAATCGCTGGGCGAAAGGGTGCAGGGTGAAGCGTCCGCAAGTGAGTGTGGAGGATGGAGTGGGAGTGTTGGTTCCGGATGCAGCGGCTGTTATGTCCGCAGCGGAGGAAATGGTCTCGGGAGTTCGGTCGAGCAGAGCCTCGATGCGTACCACGAGTTCGCGTATTGAAAAGGGTTTGCGCAGATAGTCGTTTGCCCCCATCTTGAAACCGCTCACCACATCGTCCGTCTCGGTGCGGGCGGTGAGGAAGATGACAGGCGTGTGCTTGTCAGTAGCACGGATGGTACGTACGAGGGTAAAGCCGTCCATGCGTGGCATCATGACATCGGCTACGATGCGATCGGGGCGTTGGGTGCGGTAACATTCCAACGCCTCTTGCCCGTCGGCGGCAATGACGACGCGGTAGGAGAGGAGGGCGAGGGTGTCGCGCAGGATGACGGCGAGGTCGCGTTCGTCCTCGGCCAGCAAGATGGTGGCTTTCATGATGAAGGGGGAAATTGGGGAAGGGTGAGGGTAAAGGTGGTTCCGCTGCCGGGAATGCTGTCAAGACTGATATGGCCACCCATGTGCTCCACCATCGTGCGAACATAGAAGAGACCAAGGCCATTGCCCCGCACCTCTTGACGATCACCTTGGGGGATGCGGAAGAAGCGTTGCCACACACGGCGGCGGTATTTCCGAGGGATACCCATGCCGTGGTCGCGCACACTCAGTACCACGGCTGAGGATGGTTCTTCAGCGCGGCGCACCTCGATCTCCACTTCGGCCTGCTGAGGGGAATACTTCACGGCATTGTCCACCAAATTACTCAATATATTGTAGAGATGTGTGGCATCGGTGGTCAGGGAAAGGTTGTCAGGGACGATGCGCCAGACGAGGTGAAGTGGCTTTTCGGCCTTCAGTTCATGCTCGGCTTGGAGCGATCGGAGCAAGGAAGGAAGATTGATGGGCTGAGGATGGAGTACCACGTGCTGTCTGTTGCCGCGGTGGATAGCCAGAGCCTGCTCCACGAGTTGTGCCAGGCGCGTAAGTTGGCGGCGCGAGGTGTGGAGCAGGCCAGTGCGTTGCGCCGCATCGTGCTCTGCGCCGAAGTCGAGCAACGCTTCGTGCGCCGCAAGCGCAACGGCGATGGGAGTCTTGAGCTCGTGGGTGAGGTTGCGTGCAAAGTCTGTCATCTCCTGTTCTGACTGCTGATGCTGATGCAGCTGGTAGAGAAGCAAGACGATCATTGCTACACCGCCGAGCCAGAGGAGCAGAGTGGGGAGGAACTGATGGGCCACCAGGGGGAGCACGGAGTGGTGGCGGAGAATGTAGTACTGCAGCCCCTCCTCATCGAGTCTGAGCGTGTCGGCATGTTGCGACAGAGCAGGGAGCGAGGTGCTCCAAGGCCAACGGCAGGGAGCGACATATTGTCGAGAAAATAGGGTGTCGCGTTCAAAGGCATCATAGAGTGTCAGTTCATAGTCTACGAGGATGTCCTGAGCTTGGAGGGCAACGCGGAGCAGGCTGTCGGTAGTGGCGGCATTAAGCGGAAGCCAGGAGTCGATGCTCTGGTGGAGGGTGCGCTGCATGTCGAGCGTGATGTGCCGTTGGCGTAGCTCGGAGTCTCCCAAATCGGTGCTCGGAAACCGTTGGGGAAGGAAGAAATAGAGGCTCGTACCTTGTTGATACCGTTGGGTGCGGAAGAAAAGCTCTTGGAGATCGGCCATCTCGAGTGTCTGTACCACTCGAATTTCGGCCTCCTCGCAGGTGCGGAAAAAACTCTTCGTCAACCAAATGCCCAAAAGGCTCAGCATCACGAGGATGCTGAGCACGATGATGAGGTGGAGATGGCGCGTGGGATGGCGCATGGGATGATACTGTGATTATCGGATGGCGAAACGGATGGGAAGAATGAAGTTGGCATCCACCGCCTTTCCTTTTTTGCGCGCAGGTCTCCACTTACCTTTGAGACTCTGGACGACACGCACCGCTTCTGCATCGGCAGCAGGATGGAGGCTTTTCACCACCTTCACACCTTGGATTTTTCCTTTACGGTTGACGGTGAACTGAAGACAAACTGTGCCAGAGATGTTTTCCTTTATGCAGGCCTCGGGGTAACGGATGATGCGAGATATTTCCTGTAAAAGCATCTGATCGCCATTGACATACTGGGGTGCTTGTTCCACCTTGACAAAGGCTTTCTTTTTCTGGGGTGCAGTCTTCGGGACGGGGGGTGTGGTGGAGAGGGTGTCGAGGGGAGCTGCCAGTGTAGCGCAGCAGCTGCCAGCCAACACGAGGAGGGAGAGAACGAGACGTTTCATAATTAAAGGTTTTGGAGAGATGTAAGGATTGCGTGAATGAGGTGTGGCAGGCTTGCCGTCAAAGAGAATTGGAGTCCAGTGGGATAGAGTCCTCTCGTTGACATTGCGAAATTAGCCTTTTCGCCTGTGGAATGCAAGCTTTCTCTGCAATATATGCCTACGGATGGCAATAATATAAGTTTCTCGAAAGCCTTGATAAGGGTCAATAAGGGATGAGAGGAAAAACTCCCCACTGCATCAGAGAAGATGAGGTGGGGAGTGAGGTTGAGGAGCTTCTTTTGAGCCTCTGGTTTCGGGAACTGCAATTCCTCTCGATGATTTGCGGATGTTCTTGTAGACCGTCTAACGAACTGACCCCGATGCGGATAAGGGTAAGGGTCGCTCTTTGGAGCTGAGTGGGTTATTGTCGATCTGGTCAAAATTACAGTTCAACCTTAGATTTGGCCGTTCGTGTGGTGTCTATCGTGGACTGACGACATTCTGTGGTGTGCCGTTGAGGAAGGCACGGAGGTTGTCGGCCATGATGTTGATGATGCGTTGTCGGGCGGTGCGTGCTGCCCAGGCGATGTGGGGGGTGACGAGGGTGTTCGGAGCCAGGAGGATGGGGTGGTCAGCGGAAGGCGGTTCGACACTCAGGACATCGCAGGCGTACATGGCCAACCGATTTTCGCGGAGTGCCGTGGCTACCGCCTCGTCATCGATGAGGCCACCCCGCGCGGTGTTGATGAGAATCAGCTCGGGGCGTGCGAGGCGGAGCAGGCGGTCATCGACAAATCCACGATTGTCGGGAGTGAGCGGGCAGTGGAGGGAGATGAAGTCAGATGTGGAAAAGGCTTCTTCCAAGTTCACACGGCGCACACCCTCAGGCAATTGATCCTGCGGGCGGGACGTAACCACGCACACTTCGGCCTCTAACACGCGAAGGAGTTCGGCCACTTTCCGACCGATATTGCCGAACCCTACAATGGAGACCCGCTTTCCCGCGAGTTCCACCACCGCGGCATCCCAAAGGCAGAAGTTGCGGCTCTGTGCCCAATATCCCTCGCGGTTGAGCTGAGCATAGTGCCCCACGCGATTGGTGCATTCGAGCATGAGGGCAAGAGTATGCTGCGCCACAGCGAGAGTGCTGTAAGCAGGAACATTGCACACCGTGATGTTGTGGCGTGCGGCAGCGGCCACATCTACTACATCATAGCCTGTGGCAGCCACGAGGATGAGACGGAGATGAGGTAGGCGGGCGAAGAGCTCGTCCGTCATCCGCTTCTTGTTGACCAACACTACCTCGGCCGAACCGATGCGTTCGGCCACCTCGGCAGTGGGTGTGCGGTCATAGACGGTGAGTTGGCCTAAGCGTTCGAGCGGTTGCCAGTCCAGATCGCCGGGATTGAGGGCACCGCTGTCGAGGAATACGAGTCGGGGAGTGTTCATAGGGCAAGAGGTTTGGAAGGTTCGGGTAGATCACCTGCATTTGAATACCTTTCAAAGGGCATGCGAACGTGTGAGGCTATCGAAGGAAATCAGGAACATCGATGGGTATTCCACCTTGCTCTGCTGAGCGACGCGTCAGTTCTGCAAGGCAGGACCATTCGGCTGCGTCGTAGACATCGATATCCAATGCCTCGCCGTGGCGTAGAGCATGGATGAGGCGCATGTCCATTGCATAGTTCATCTCGTTGGGCACGCCTTTACGTCTTCCGTCTTCCCAATAGTCCATGGCTGCACCGCCACGATGTGGGAGGAGGAACGCCTCGGCTTCTGTGCCTCGGAGGGTGAGGTGGTCTGTCTGCACATGTAGCTCGGGATACTTTTGGGCAAAACCTTTCGTTCCACAGATGCCTTGTAGGCGGGAGTAGGGGCGTGGGGTTGTGCCGTCGAATTGGAGGAGGATCGTGACTCCGCGTTCGGTGGTGATGAGCGTGTGGTTGGCATGGCCAAGCAGACTGTCGTGTCCGTCCGCTTGTCCCGTCATGGAGACGAGGCGCAGCATACGGTCTTTGCGGTGAAATTCGAGGAGTTGGGCGATGGGGCCGATACCATGGGTCGGATAGGGATTGCCGCCGTGGGTGCAACTGTCTCGATACCAAGTACGTTCGCCTTCTGCACCGTGGGTGAAGAGGTTGCGCCAGTCATGAATATACGCTCCCTCGCAGTGGGTGATTGTGCCGAAGAATCCAGTATCGCGGAGGTGGAGTGTGGCTTGTGAGAACCAGTCGTAGCAGCAGTTTTCCGTCATAAAGCAGTGCCGCTGGGTTCGTTCGGCGGTGCGCACAAGAGCGAAGCATTCCTCTACGGTGGTGGCTGCTGGAACCTCTACTGCTACATGTTTACCTGCTTCCATGGCTGCGATGGCAATGCGCGCATGGCTTGCCCAGTCCGTGCATATATAGATGAGATCAAGGTCAGGGTGCCCACAGAGTTCCTCCCAAGCTGTTGTTCCAGAGTATCCCTCGGCAGCTGGCCTCCCACTCTCGCAGAGGAGCGCATTGGCCTGCTTCACTGCTTCCGCACTGTGGTCTGCTACCGCATGGAGCTCCGCTCCCTCGACAAAAGCATAACGCCGGAGGGTGTTGAGACCGCGGTAGCCCAATCCGATCAGGCCGATACGTACCACAGGGAGAGGGGGACACCGGAGACCGAGTGCCGACCCCGGACCTCTTGCTCCGGAGGCAACAGGCATGTTCCCCTCCGTTGCAGAGGGAGGAGTAGGGGAGGACTGGGGGTGGGAAACTGGGAGAGAGAGAGCGGACATGGTGGTGTAAGGTGAATAAAAAGGAGGAGCACGTGCAATAGGTGTGCACAGTGATACACTGTTCGGCATGTGATGCTTACGCAAAGTTACGATTTTGATGCCATATGCCCTTCCTTTTTGGAGCCATTCTCCCCATAATAATATTTTTTTTACGCCTCCGAGCGAGATTTCCGTTCATTCCCTTGCACATTCCAAATGAAATGCGTACTTTTGCATCGCGTTTGACAAACAAGCCTCTCTTACTGAGGCTCACGCCCATACAAAGGAAGGATGGGTGAGTGGCTGAAACCACCAGTTTGCTAAACTGACGTACGGGTTACCGTACCGGGGGTTCGAATCCCCCTCCTTCCGCAATCTTCCCTGAAATCAGGGAGTTGTAAATAAGATGCGCCAATTTACGCACAGAAGTACGTAAGTTGGCGCATTTTGTGTTTTGGTAGTCCAAGGTAATGTGGTGTTTTTACACGTTGATGTTAAAGGCCCAAGCTTATGAAATTGCTGGTGGGTGAGGCCTGCACTGATGGTTGAGTGGATGGTAGATGGAAAATGAGATGAGGCTTATCGTGTTTTGCAGGAGGATATTGTTGGTTTGAGCAAGATTTCGATTGCTGAGCCTTTGATGTGGAGCCTGCTGAAGGAGCTTTGGGAAGTACTCTAATTTTCGCTCTCTGTGTGGTAGGAATTTTTCAGGGGGATGAGCTTAAACTCTCAAACCAAAGCATTGCCAGGGTGTGTTGGGCAAATTCTGTCGCGCCTTCTATGGTGTGTGGGAGAGATGCCTGCCAACCCCAATTCGGTTTAAGCTTTGCTTTTAGCGGCAACTCAATAAGGCACACTCCCCCTTTCGACCTACTTCATAGGCCGAATACCAATTGTTTCACGCAGTGCATCTTTAGAACAAAGTCAGCTGCTTGGTGCTACTCGT
>JBHAFF010000031.1:0-23366 GCA_041855985.1 Alloprevotella sp. | reverse complement strand
TTACCTCAAGTCGCATCGTGGGGTAAGGGGATGTTGGCTACATATTGATGTTGTGCTGTTGCTTTTTACTGAAAGCTACTACTAACGACTCATAAATCTACCCTTAATCGTGTATTGGATGATAGTTGCGGATTTTAGGCTCAATGTGGTGGGTGTCGAAAAAATTTCGCTCGGAGTCGTAGTTGGTGGGAGCAGCAATCACCACAAAATCTGCACCTCCGTAGGCCGCACGAGCATCTAAAGTTGCGGTAAGGTTCAGGGGCTTTTCGGCCAGATACCGTTCGATGTATTCATCCTGAATCGGCGACTTTTTTTGGTTGATGCGATCCACCTTTTCAGGGACAACATCCACTACGGTTACTTTATGATGCTGTGCCAAGAGTGTGGCCATCGAAAGCCCGACATAACCGGCACCGGCCACAGCAATTTTTAGTTCCTCAGGGGCTTTCATATCTACACATTCAAAATCTGTGTACCCCCCTTTCAATAACAAACTCCTGCACGGCGTTACCACCAGCCGATCTATGGAACTCTTCTATCTGAGCACCCTAGATTACGATGAGGAGCAGACAACTTGTCATGAAAGATGCGGGACGATACAAGAATAGCCCCCCATTTTAAGTCACTTATTTTGAGCATGTTACATCTTCAAAAGACAGTACTCAGATGGGATATCCTATTCATTACGACAAGGAAAGGAATAAGGAGAAGCGAGTTTCCAAAAGAAAGAGAGCGCACACAGCATACCAACGAGGCAGGCGGGAGCAGAAGAAAGGCATCCCCATGACGGCTGCATAACGCACAGTAGTCTACAAACAGCTGTAAAACAGCCATCGAGCACCAGAACGAAACACACGCACAGCGCACTCTTTTCAGGTACAAATATAGAAAGAAGTTTTTGAACGGACAAACGAAATCCCCCTTTTTGTTCAAAAAAGACAATGCATGCAGCAGGAATGAAAAGAAGGGATGACCACGCTCCCAAGTTCCGCGCATAAAGCCTTTCATCCCGCCTCATCACAGAAAGCTCCTTCGGAGGAGATTCTGCGGTGAGGCGGGATGTTGTTTCAGCGGCTGCACAGCAGGTGAACTGCCAAGTAGCGGAAGGCGTTTAGTTCTTTTCAGGCATCAAGAAACGGGTGCCCGTGTTGCGAATGAGGAAGTCACGGTAAGCTTCAGGGTAGCCGGGGCGTTCAGTGGGCACACAGATTCCATCGGGGGTCAACTCCCATGCACCCTCTGGAGTTTCCTTCTTGATGACTTGATCGTTGTGCTTCATGATGAGGTATTCTCCCAGCTGATGCCAGACGCTCATCATGTGACCAGCAAAGAATTTGGTCTGGTCGGTCAGATAAGCCACGCCCGCCGCACGATCCTTGGACAGCCGCTCCACAGCCAGCTGTTCTACGGTGGGCTGGGTTTCGAGGTAGAACTTTTGCACCTGGTCGCGCCATTCTTTCAGCGTGGGATAGAGCTGGCTGTATCGCGGATAGACCATGTTCGACACCCAGTTCTGCACCCAGAAGGCCGAGCTCCACGAGAACTTGTGGTCATTGGCTGTGGTGTCGGCATAGCACGTGGGGACTTCCGTGGCCGATCCGTAGACGGGGGTGAAGGGCACCATGTTCGGATCGTCATTGCCAAACCAGAGCACGCCGCCCACTTCACGAGGCAACCAGCTGCGAAGCTGCGCCACAACAACATAGCTAGCCTGCTGAGTGGAGATCGGACGCTCGTTGAAATACTTCTTTCCCTCGTGTTCCCACGTCAAAGGCGAGGGCTGATAGGGGGCTGCGTACACGCCGCCCGCCGTGGTGGAATGAAATTCGAGCGGCGTACCCTCATAGTGGTCGCGCATACCTTCGATGACATCCTGCAAATCCAGCGGACTGCGGGGTTTGAAGTAAAGAGGCATCACCTCACTCGTCCCAATGTGCTTGCCATCCACAAAGGGAAGATAACGCTCCATCCCATCAACATGGCGATTGAAGAAGCTCCACGCGCGGGCATCACACCAACGCTGACTGCCAAAGTCGGCAGGGGAATAAGCTGCTGAGAAAGAAAAATCTGCATCTTTGCCCGTGAAGTAGCCCTTCGACCGGGCAAACTTGATCACATCTTTCGAGTAGAGCACATTCTGTTTGTCCTTCAGATCGAATTTGTGGATGCGGCTCTGGTTAGCATGCGCAGAGATGCAGTCATCGGGAATGCGGACGGCCACCCATACTGCGCCTTTAGCAGCATCGCCCTTACCGATCATCTCCATTACCCACACCTCATTGGGATCAGCAATGGAAAAGCTCTCACCCTCAGAGGCATAGCCATGCTTCGCCACAAGGTCGGTCATTACGCGGATGGCCTCGCGCGCGGTCTTGGCGCGTTGAAGCCCAAGCGCCATCAGTGACACGTAGTCAATACCACCTTCTGGCGACTTCGGCGCAAGCTCTTTGCGCCCTCCGAACGTGGTCTCCGTTATAGCCACCTGATACTCGTTGATGTTGCCCATCACGTTATAGGTTTCCGGTGCTTCAGGAATATCGCCCAGATAGTGGTGAGTGTCGCCATCGATGATGCGACGCATCGTTCCCGGTGCATGTTTCCCAGCGGGATAATGCAGCAAACGGCCATACATGCCATAGCTGTCAGCACTGTATGAGATAAAGGTTTCTCCATTTTTGGAAGCTTTCTTACCTACCAAAAAATTGGTGCAGGCGTTAGCAGCCAGTGCAACAAAGGCCACAAGAAGAAGAATGTAGCGTTTCATGCTTTGTTTAATTCGTTGTCGTTTTTGAAGCTTTGATTGTTATGCCTCCACAGCCTTAAAACTCATATCCAAGCCCTTCACCGAGTGGGTGAGTGCACCAACGGAGATGTAATCAACCCCACATTCGGCATAATCGCGCAGCGTGTCGTAAGTGATGCCGCCCGAGGACTCCGTCTCGAACCGTCCGCCAATGAGTTCCACTGCGCGGTGCGTGTCGGCCACATTGAAGTTATCGAGCATGATGCGGTCGGCTCCACCGTGTGCCATCACGGCTTGGATGTCGTCAAAGGTGCGGCACTCGATTTCCACTTTCAGGTGCAAACCTTTCTCACGTTGATAGGCGGTGCAGCGGTCCAAGGTCTTAGCAATCCCTCCGCAGAAGTCGATGTGGTTGTCTTTGAGGAGGATCATGTCAAAAAGACCTATGCGATGGTTCACACCGCCACCGATCTTCACCGCCTCCTTTTCGAGCATGCGCATGCCAGGTGTGGTCTTGCGCGTGTCGAGCACCCGCGTGTTCGTGCCTTCGAGGCGCGCCACATAGCGTGCCGTCATCGTGGCGATACCACTCATGCGCTGCATGATATTGAGCATAAGCCGCTCCGTCTGCAAGAGGCTCTGCACCTTTCCGCGCACCACAAAGGCCACATCGCCGGGCTGCACGTGCGCACCATCTTCGAGAAAGGTTTCCATCTCGAGCGTGGGGTCAAACTTCCGAAACACCTCGCGCGCCACGCGGACACCCGCCAGCACCCCCGCTTCTTTAATAAGCAGGCGGCTCGCGCCCATCGCATCTTCGGGGATGCAACACAGGGTGGTGTGGTCGCCATCACCAATATCTTCGGAAAAGGACAGCTCGATGAGCTGCTCATTGAGTTGATCTACGGTATACATACCAATAAAAATTTGTATTAAAGTCAGGAGATTAGGAATTGCAAATATAGCAATTTCCCCTGAAACACCCAGAACGAAGACCTGAAAACATTGTGCCAGCCGCACAATCAATCTTCGAACGGTATTATAGTCTTTCATTAGCCCGAAAACACCGCTCTATAAATGCTGAATCAGTGCATCTAAGCACAGGCATCACTTTTCTCCAAAAAACAAAAAGAAAAACACTCGATTTTGCGTGTTTTTTTGTATCTTCGCAATCGAAAAGCAGACAAGGCAGAATACCCATGAGGAGTTTTTTCAAAGTAAGCATTACAAAAAACAGAGAAAGCACTTTGTTATCCTATAAACTTCTCATATATTTGCAGTAAGTATCGGTCGCCCTTCCCAAAGGTTCGGCTTTTGCTCCTCTCTATTAACATTCAATCTCACCAAACAATATGGAACCAGTAAAAAGAGTTTATACCTTCGGCAACGGCCAGGCCGAAGGTGATGCCACGATGCGCGAGCTGCTCGGCGGCAAAGGTGCCAACCTCGCAGAAATGAACAAGATCGGTGTGCCCGTTCCCCCGGGCTTTACCATCACTACCGACACCTGCAACGACTACTACCGCATAGGTCAGGAAGGCATCATCGCCGAACTGTCCGAAGCTGTCGACGCTGCCATCGCCAAGACCGAGGCCGCCATGAACTGCAAATTCGGCGACCCCACCAATCCTCTCCTCGTCTCCGTGCGCTCGGGGGCACGTGCTTCGATGCCCGGCATGATGGACACCATCCTCAACCTCGGCCTCAACGATGAAGTCGCTGCCGGCTTAGTGGCCAAAACGAGCAATCCGCACTTCGTATACGATTCCTACCGCCGCTTTGTTCAGATGTACGGTGATGTGGTGCTCGGTATGAAGCCTGAGAACAAGGAAGAAATCGATCCATTCGAAGCCATCATCGAAGAAGTCAAAGAGGCCCGCGGTGTAAAACTCGACCAGGAGCTTACCGTCGAAGACCTCCAAGGCCTCGTAACTCGCTTTAAAGAAGCCATCAAGAAGCAGACCGGCCATGATTTCCCCACCGATCCCAAGCAGCAGCTCTGGGGAGCCATCTGCGCTGTGTTCCGCTCTTGGATGAACGAGCGTGCCATCCTCTACCGCAAGATGGAGAGCATCCCCGATGAATGGGGCACCGCCGTCAATGTCCAAGCCATGGTGTTCGGCAACATGGGCGACACCTCAGCCACCGGTGTATGCTTCAGCCGCGATGCAGGCAACGGTGAGAACCTCTTCAACGGCGAATACCTCGTCAATGCACAGGGTGAAGACGTTGTGGCCGGTATCCGTACCCCCCAACAGATCACGAAGATCGGCTCCCAGCGTTGGGCAGAGCGCGCGGGCATCAGCGAAGAAGAGCGTGCTGCCAAGTATCCTTCGATGGAAGAGGCCATGCCCGAAATCTACGCCGAGCTCGACAGCCTCCAGAACAAGCTCGAACAGCACTACCACGACATGCAGGATATGGAGTTCACCGTGCAGGAAGGTAAGCTGTGGTTCCTCCAAACCCGTAACGGAAAGCGCACGGGTACGGCCATGGTAAAGATCGCCATGGATCTCCTCCACGAAGGCATGATCGATGAGAAGACGGCCATCAAGCGTTGCGAGCCCAACAAGCTCGATGAACTTCTCCACCCCGTCTTCAACAAGAAGGCACTGGCTTCTGCCAAGGAGATCACCCGCGGTCTTCCCGCCTCCCCCGGTGCAGCCAGCGGACAGATTGTGTTCCACGCTGACGATGCCGAGAAGTGGCATGCCGATGGCAAGAAGGTGATCATGGTTCGCATCGAGACCACCCCCGAAGACCTTGCCGGTATGGTAGCCGCCCAAGGTATCCTCACCGCCCGCGGCGGTATGACCTCCCACGCTGCTGTTGTGGCACGCGGTATGGGTAAGTGCTGTGTCTCCGGTGCAGGTGCCATCCAGGTGGACTATAAGGCACGTACCCTCACCATCGATGGCACAGTGCTCCGCGAGGGCGACTTCATCTCCCTTAACGGAACGACGGGTTGCGTCTACGCCGGCGAGATCCTGACAGAAGCTGCCGAGCTCAGTGGCGATTTCGCCGAGCTCATGAATCTCTGTGCCAAGTACACCCGCCTCAACGTCCGCACCAATGCCGACACCCCTCAGGACGCCAAGGTGGCCAAAGACTTCGGAGCATCGGGTATCGGCCTCTGCCGCACCGAACACATGTTCTTCGAAGCAGAGAAGATTGTGGCCATGCGTGAGATGATTCTCAGCGAAACAGTGGAAGGTCGTGAGAAAGCTCTCGAAAAGATCCTGCCCTACCAGAAGGCCGACTTCCTCGGCATCTTCCGCGCCATGGACGGCCTCCCCGTCAATGTCCGCCTTCTCGATCCTCCCCTCCACGAGTTCGTGCCCCACGATAACGCAGGTCAAGAAGAGATGGCCAAGGCCATGGGTGTAACAGTGGAATACATCCGCCAACGCGTTAATAGCCTCGTTGAGGCCAACCCCATGCTCGGCCACCGCGGCTGCCGTCTAGGCAACACCTACCCCGAGATCACGGCCATGCAGACGCGCGCCATCCTCGGAGCCTGCGTTGAACTGAAGCGTGAAGGTCTCGACCCCCAGCCCGAAATCATGGTGCCCCTCACCGGTATCCTCTACGAGTTTGAAGCTCAGGAGAAGGTGATCCGCGAAACTGCCGCCCAGCTCTTCGCCGAAGAAGGCCTGGAAGTTCCCTTCAAGGTGGGTACGATGATCGAAATTCCTCGTGCTGCCCTCACGGCCAACCGTATCGCCACGCGTGCCGAGTACTTCTCGTTCGGCACAAACGACCTCACACAGATGACCTTCGGCTATTCGCGCGATGACATAGCCTCCTTCCTGCCCGTCTACCTCGAAAAGAAGATCCTTAAGGTCGATCCTTTCCAGGTGCTCGACCAGAACGGTGTCGGCCAGCTCGTCCAGATGGCCGTAGACAAGGGACGTTCCGTTCGCCCCGAGCTTAAATGCGGCATCTGCGGTGAGCACGGTGGTGAACCCTCCTCCGTGAAGTTCTGCCACAAGATTGGCCTCAACTACGTGAGCTGCTCGCCCTTCCGCGTGCCCATCGCTCGCCTTGCAGCGGCGCAGGCAGCAGTGGAAGATACACTGTAAAACAGAAATTATAGGGTAAACTTATAATGACAGGCTGTAACTCAATAAAAAGTACTGAGTTACAGCCTGTACTGTTCTTATACGACAACTCGCAGAGAACTTCTTAGCAGCTACCATCCACTTCTTCGTAAATTTTTATCCTGTGGAGTTCAAGAAAGGGAAGAAGCCGAAACGGTATATCTCCTTAGCGAAAGATTCCGAAGTTGTTATACCATAGGGAAATAAATCCGAGATTGTCATTCGCTACTGAGACGACATTAATGTGGCGGATGCAAAGAATACTGTAAGAGCTGGGTACAGGATTTAGCAAACATGTATCTTAAAGAAAAGAAGGATGGAGCCGTTGAGCAGATTAAGGAACTGCTTTCTATCAATGTTTGCTGACAAGAAAATACGAATCATGCCGATGTTCATGCCGGAGCCAGTTGCGTTATTGGTTTTACTGGAAACCTTGGAGACAAGGTTATTCCCAATATCGTAGGAGTGGATATCGGCTGTGGCATGAGAGTTCTGAAATTAGGTAAACTCTCAGATATTGATTTCCACGCTTTCCATGAGCACATCTGGGGCAACGTTCCTTCAGGGAAGATTGTAAGGGAAGAGCGTTTCGGTTTCAAACCTCTTAGCGGAGATGAATTGGAAATCCATCGGAAAGCCAAAGAGCTTATTCTGCAGTTGCATTGTTATCGTGAACTGAAGGAATCTGGTCGTCTCTATAAGTCCATCGGTAGTTTGGGAGGTGGAAACCATTTCATCGAGCTGGACAAAGATGAGCAGGAGAATGTCTATCTCGTCATACATACCGGTTCACGTAACCTCGGAAAGCAGGTTGCCGACCTTTATCAGACTAAGGCGATTCAGCATCTCACTGATGGTGCCGATGATTTTGAGCAGAGCCTCAAGCGCACCATTGAAGAGTATAAGAAGGCCGGACGACGCAGCGAGCTTCAAGAAGTTATCAAGAAAATGCACCTTGAGCGTCAGCAGAAAAAGTCTTCACTACCGGAAGCACTGTGCTATGTTGAAGGCGAGGCAAGGGAGCAATACCTCCACGATATGCGGTTGTGCCAGCAATGGGCCGCTCTCAACCGCAAGTTGATCTCTCTGTTACTCTTGAATTTCTTTCCAGGGACTGAAGTCGAAGATGAGTTTGAGTCCGTGCACAATTACATCAGCGATGACAATATGATACGCAAGGGCGCGATTTCGGCCGAAAAAGGTGAGAGATGTATCATTCCGCTGAATATGCGTGATGGTTCGCTGATATGCACCGGTAAGGGCAATTCCGATTGGAACTGTTCCGCACCCCACGGTGCCGGGCGTATTCTGAGCCGTACCCAAGCCTATGAACAAATCACTATGGAGGAGTTTCAGGAGTCTACGGCAGGAATATATTCCGAAAGTGTCAATGATTTTACCCGAGATGAATCCCCGATGGTGTACAAGCCGGCAGAAGAAATCATTCGAAATATTGGAGACACAGTGACTATTGACTCCATCATTCGTCCTATTTTCAACTTTAAGGCTTCTACTTAGAACTGATCCAGCAAGAATGGCTAAAGAACACACTGAGACCTCTTCGCAAACACGATCGCCGATGCAGCGTGAAAGCTTGCATCGGCGATTGTATTTTCAAGAATTCAATCACATTCTTGTCATTCATCCGAGGAGGTACCATCTTAGGCATACCTCCTCCTCTCGTCTTGCACTTTTTCGATCAAGGCGAGATAGGCGCACTGCGTTAATGGACGAAGAACAAACCGGTCTGTTGATAGGATGATGTCTTTGAAATGGATGTTTGATTTATGTTAAGAGTCCCACAGCCCGCCCTCATCACATTTTCTCTTGCAAGTCAACACTGGTAATGCAAAATACGTTTCCCTCATAAGGAAAAATACACCATGCGCTTCTACAACCTGCTGGTCGTGCCTCCTAAGACAAATGCTCGACCCGAGCAGAATCACATGTCGTTTTCATTCTCATTCGTTTCCGAACAGAACAGGTGTGCCGCCACTTGCAATAAAGAAAAAGGATTACACCTCTTTTTCGTTTGATGATTTACAGCAAATCTATGGTCCAGTTCAACTCCTGAAGCCTCAAGTCCAGTTCACGCAATCGTTTGGCGATAGCGTCAGTTTCTTTGCGCAAAGCAGCAACATCTACTATGCGCACATACTTGATTTCGTTTCGTCCATAGCGACCGGTCTCCATCACATGATTCAGCAAATCACGATTGATAGACACCCTTTGTGTCAGCTGGTCTTTTCGCGCAATCATCCGAGTGATCGTTTCACCTTCATAGACGGTTTGCATATTGGTCAGGTTGATGCGGAACACCATTTCTTCCAACTCCATCAGACAATCATCCAATTCCTGAAACAAGTCTGATACCTGTTCAGCCGGAGTATCCCCCTCCTGCACCTTGGAACAGTCTTTGAGTCGGATCTTTAATTGGCTGACCTTGCGTTGTAAGTCCGCCCGTATGCTTAACGCTTCTGCTAATTTCATTGTTATTCTGCTATAAACCTGTAAAACGCAAGCACACAAGAAGCCATGGGAAAAACAGTCTGAACCCACATTTTTTGGCTGATAATGACGTGCTCATGCAAAGTTCGTGAATTTTGTGGAGCCCAGCAAAGAAACCATCTGTTTTCTTGGCCTGAATCGGACGATAAGTGCTTACGATAAGTCCTTCTTCATCACTTGTACCCGAGATTGAACGTACCTTGGAACTTGGCTTCCGCATACCCTTGTACCCCTTACCGCGGCAAATAATTCCCATCTTTATAGTTACTGCACCTTCGTTGCCCTACTCCACTTATACTTCTCGCAGAAGTTCCTCTTTGGAACTTCTGCGCATTTTTTTTGGGGGGTGAGGAGAGAAAAGAAGCTTTGCTGTCTGGTAAAACGATACTGTTTCTTTTAGTGTGTCTAGATAGATAACACCCAAAAAGGACTGGCCAAATTTTGACCAGTCCGACAAAGCTTATACTTTCGAATGACCAAATCTAAAAAGATACAGATATATTCCTTGCAAAGGAACAAATTTCCGAGCAAATGCTCAAGCATGCTTTGAAGAAAAATGGTCTTCACGACCTAATGGAGATTATGCTCGAGAGTATGATGGTTGCTGAGCGCAGCGAGTTTCTCTCTTCCAATCCCGGCAACAAGGGCAAGGGCTATCGCCCCAGAAAGAGTTACGGCCAAGGTAAAAAGCTTGAGCTCCGTATCCCTCGCGACCCTTACGGCAACTTCCATCCGCAGATACCGGCCATTCTGCGCGACCAAGAGGAGGAATGCGATCGTTTGGCCGGAGTTCTTTATACAAAGGGACTTACGCAGGAGCAAGTGGGCGATGTGTTCGAGCAGATATACGGCGAGCACTACTCGAAGTCAAGCGTGAGCCGCATGGTTGAGTGCGTTCGCACACAGGTCAGCGATTGGCTGGAGCGAGGTCTGAAGGAGTGCTATCCAGCGGTCTTCTTGGACTGCGTGCACATCAAGGTACACCGCAAGCGGTCGGTGTCAAGCGAGGCTTTCCATGTTGCGCTGCCGTGACCGAAGAAGGCACACGCGAAGTCATCCATATCGGCAATATGCCGGTAGAGAGTGCCACCGGATGGGGAGAGATTTTCGATACGCTTAAGACAAGAGGACTTCAGCGAGTTGGCCTGATGGTTGCCGACGGCATCAAGGGTCTTGACACGGTCTTGGGTGAGAAGTTCCCCGGAACACCCTTGCAGCGATACGTAACCCACCTCAAACGCAATATGTTTGCCACAGTGCGTCATGGCGACAAGACTGCTCTCGCAGCCGACCTGCGCGATATCTTCTGGACGGGACAGCGAGACTACACCATAGAGATTGCATGGGCAAAGTGGCAGGACATGTGTGATCGCCAGGGCAAAGACTACCGGGCTATAAGGCTTCTGCGCGACAATGTAGACTACAAGGCTTACATGACATATCCCAACTACGCTCCAGAGATACAGGCAATGATATACACCACCAACCGGATTGAACGGCTCAATCGGGACTTCCGCAGGGTGACACGTATGAGAACCGCCATGCCAAACGAGGAGTCCGTGCTGACGCTCATGGGCAGCGTAGCCATGGACCACAAGGCCTTCGACAGGGTTTTACCCAACATCACCGCCGACAGGGACCTTTTCCCCGACTGACGGCAAAGGTTTTCTTAGCGGAACGACTTCTTGGATACAGTGGAACCGCCTCAGACGAAGCGGATCCAGTAGTCCAACTGTCTCTAGTGTGGGCGCAGCCATGCTGCTGGTGGGTTGCTCATCAAAAGAACCCGTATACTTGTACGGATGCTACACCAAAATGCTATTTTTCCGCCAAAAGATAAACCAATGAGAAAAAATCAATAACTTTGCATCGTCATCTGAGGTATACAGGCTTGAGTGAACTCGCCTCAGACACATTTTACGGAACACTACCCAAAGTCCTTAGCTTTTGTGGTGGCAAAACCTCAAGCCTAAGAGCAATGGAGCTTACAACTATCTGTCGCAGATTTGGGACGTATTCCTCCGAAGGAGAAGTTACCCAGGATTTCTGTCTGCCTACTTCGGCATTTCGAGCTTCACCCACAGCTCCTCGCCAGGATGAGGCATACCAAGGAGGGTATAAGTTACGTAGAGGTAGTGGTAGCCGTTGATCGTTCGGAACTTAAAGGTGAGATCGTTGTCCGCACCTTCACCAATGGGGTTGCTGACGGATCGGATGATGTGCTCACGGATGGTGGTATCATTGACCACGGCATATGTCCCCACGTTAGAGAGCACCGTGGGCGTGTTGTCCGGCTTCGCACCATAGTAAGTAACGAAACGTCCATCGGAGGTGAACTGCTTGTAATTGGGAATAAAGTGGAATTTCGAATCCCTGTCGATCATCACCTGTTGCCACATTCCTACCAAGTCAAGGTCTGTGGCACCAATGGTATCGGCCTGAGCATGTAATGCAAAGAGCATCAGGGCGGAGAAGAAGAGTGTTTTCATAAGAAGAAATAAGGGTATCAGGGCAAGTAAGAGATAGAGTTGAGGATCAAGGTGGAACAAGCAGGACAAACATGCAGAGGCCACTCAGCCTTAGAGGAGTCATTGCAGGTGAATATCGTCGATATTGACGATACCATTGACGATGGCATAAATAGTCAGACCGCTTACGGAGTGAATGTCGAGTTTCCGGGAGATGTTTTTGCGGTGGGTGAGCACCGTGTTGATGGAGATGTAGAGTTGGTTTGCCACCTCTTTATTGGTCATCCCACGGACGATACAACGGAGGATTTCAAGTTCGCGCTCAGAAAGCCCCTCGTTGATATCTTCTTTCTTCCCTCCCTGCTGTGCATGGAGTGCCACCCGCCGTTCGAGCACTTCGATGGCGGGAAAGAAGAGAGCATCTTCCATGTCGCAATGCGCGCGCAGGTCGGCCTCGCAGTTGTAGATGCTGAAAAGGACGTTACAGAGCAGATCCGATGAGGTACCTTCGGTGGGGGTGTAATATTTGATGATGATGTTCTTCAGCTCTTGAAGCTTCTTGTCCATCCCCTCGTGGCTCTTAGAATAGTTGGCGATATGAAAGTCCTTCACCTCCTCGCCAGCCAGCAACCGCTCCACATGGGCGAAGATGCGGCGGTTCTCATACTCCATGTGTTTGCGTACCTCCCCAATATATTCATCATAGAATTTAAGGATGAGATAGGCCACCTCATTCTGCCGTGAGGTGTCGATTGCTTCAAGGAGTTTGCGACGGATGTGCAAGAGCTGGAAGTCGAGGAAAAACTCGTGTGCCGATCGAAGGTGGCGCATCATCGTATCCATATCGATCTTCTCGATATAGAAGGCTGCCACGGCGCGTCCCTGCTTCATCACATTGGCAACGGCAAGAAAAGTTGTGGTGTCGACCTTTGCAGCTTCGCACACTTCACGCACGGTCTTGTCCCCCACTCCAAGCTGGATGCCAAAGCGGCAAATCATTTGGAGCAGCGAGGGCTGTGCGGCGATGACGTCACAGATTTTGTCGGTTTCGGAATAGCTATCGGGCAGAATGGACATAGGCTCAGTAAAATTACCGGAAAGACACCTTCGAATGAGGTATTTCAAGCGGGCATTTCCACAACTTCCCGGTGTTTATCACCGCAAAGTTACAACATTTCTTTCAGCCTGCCAATCACAAGGAGTGGGTATTTAAAAGGGAAAAACTGGGAGACAACGCGACTTTTTGCCCAGAGAGAACTGATTTTTACCCAAAAGTAGTGATTGCAGGGGTGAATTTAACGCAGTAACTTTGCACCCGAAAATAAACGACAACATTTATGCGTCCCAAAATCACCCTCGCCCTTTTGCTGGGCGGCCTCGGTTTGAGTGCCGGAGCACAGTGTCCCATCAAGGACGAAATCATACAGGGCGTTCCGTCCGAAAGCGATGCCGCTGCCAACCGTCCAGGGCAAAGCGATGACCACAAGCCGCAGGCGCACAAGCTTAAGCATAAGCACCGCCGCCACAACAATATAGACGGCTTAACCGGTGCCACAGCGCATGCTGACACCCTTTCCAGAGACCGTGACGAGGAGTGCATTCACCATCCGTCTCGTGCCGAGGAAGCCACCGACAGCTACCGACAGTTCCGCCTCGGCGGTTATGGTGAGAGTGTAGCCGCCTTCAAGGACTATGGCATCAACCGCTTTTACGGTGGAGCAAACGGCAGTGCTCGAGAGCATCGCGCCACGATCTCCATACCCCGTTTTGTGCTGGCACTGGACTATAAATTCTCCACACGATGGAAACTCGGAGCGGAGATCGAGTTCGAATCCGGCGGAACGGGTCAAGCCGTTGAGCTGGAAAACACTGAAAACGGCGAATACGAGACTGAGATCGAGAAAGGGGGCGAAGTAGTGATTGAGCAGTTCTACATCGACCGCCTCATCCATCCCGCCTTCAACCTCCGTGCCGGACATATGGTGGTGCCCGTCGGACTGACCAATGCCCACCACGAGCCACACCTCTTCTTCGGCACCGTGCGTCCCGAGGGTGAAACCACCATACTTCCTTCCACATGGCACGAGACGGGTCTCGCCGCTTACGGCACTTTCGGCCGTGGCCTCACCACCTTCAACTATCAGGCCATGGTCGTGGCCGGGCTGAATGCCAACGGCTTTGACCGAAACACATGGATCGCTTCGGGCAAGCAAGGTTATTTCGAGGAAGACAATTTCAACAGTCCGGCCTATGTGGCACGCTTGGACTGGACGGGCGTCCCGGGACTTCGCGTGGGCGCAAGCGTGTACTATTGCCACGACACCTCGACCAACTCTGACAAGCCCTCCTCTTACGGTGATATGGGACGCGCCTCCCTTCGCATTTTCAGTGCCGATGCCCAATACGCAGACCGCTTCGTCACGGCACGTGCCAACATCATCACGGGACATCTCGGCAACTCCCGCGCACTAAGCAGCTACAATGGCCGGCAGTCCAGCAAGAGCCCCTACTCCCGCCTGACCCCCGTGGCCGAGCGTGGGGTAAGTTATGGAGGTGAGGTAGGACTGAATCTCCGTGGCATTACGGGCCGAAAGGCCATGCCCGAAATCCTCCCCTTTGTGCGCTACGAATACTACAATGCTCAGGACAAAGTCCTTTCCCCCAACTTGGCCGACGACCGCCTGCGCACATCCATGTGGATCATGGGGTTAAACTATCGCGTGGGCAATGGCGTGGTGATCAAGGCCGACTACACCACCCGTTCCATCGGCCGCGGGCGCTACAACTCAGAGGGAGAGTTTGCCCTTGGCGTGGCCTTCACCGGGTGGTTCTTCCGCCATTGAGCCCCCACTCCTCAAACCCGAACACTCATCCACTTCATCATAACATCCCCTTTCTATGAAAAAGTTTTTTCTCATTGCAGCCTTGCTGTGCGCCACTGTGCCCATCTTCGTGGCCTGCAACAACGACAACGATGCCGAAAAGGAGCGTCAGGAAGCCATCAATCTAGACTATTCTACGGAGAACGCCAATGCCTGGGGCAACTATTCCTCCTATGTGGCCGACCTTTTGGACAAGGATGCCCAAATGCTCCACGAAGCTTGGGTCAAGAGTTTCCGCAGTGGTGAAGCCTATGCCACCACGCTGAAGAACCACAATTCGGGGTCGTACAAGACCGCCAAGGACGCTGTGCTGCAAATCGTAGACGGTTGTACCAATATCGCCAACGAGGTGGGCGAGGCCAAGATCGGCGACCCGCTCAAGCTCTGGCTGCAAGGCAAGCGCCAAGAAGCACTGTACTCCGTTGAGTCATGGTACTCTTGGCACTCCCGCGATGACTATACGAACAACATCTATTCCGTGCGCAACGCCTTCTACGGCAACACCACAGGCACCATCTCGCGCGACATGGCCGCCAATCCCTCCATCCTCGGCTTCATCGCCACGAAGGGTGACATCGCCCTTGTCGCAGAGACCACCGCGGCCATCGACAAGGCAGCCCGCGCCATTCAAGCCATTCCGCAACCCTTCCGCAACAACATCAGCAGTGAAGAGACCAAGGCCGCACAACAAGCGTGCGCGGATCTGAACGACCTGTTGACCAAGAAGGTGCGCCCCTTCCTTGCCGAACAAAACACGACAGCCGATGAGGCCGTCTATCACCAAGTAGTGGCTCAGTATGTAGATGCTGTGGTACTCCCCACCTACGCAAAGCTTGCCACCGCCACCCGCACGCTGAAAGACAAGGTCGATGCCCTCCGAACCAATCCCTCCAATGCCGCCTTTAAGGCTGCTGCCGAAAGCTGGATCCAAGCGCGCGAACCTTGGGAGATGAGCGAAGCCTTCCTCTTCGGACCCGTCGCAGACCTCGGCCTCGATCCCAACATGGACTCCTGGCCCCTCGACCAAGTGGGCATCGTGAACATCCTCCGCTCGGGCAACTTCTCCGCCCTCAATTGGAACGGCGAATACCAAGAAGGCGATGCGAAGATCGAAGCCGCACAGACCCTCCGAGGTTTCCACACCCTTGAATTCCTACTCTTTAAAGACGGACAACCCCGTACCGTGAAATAAATTCCCCATCTCTGCGTTCTCTGTAATGGGAAAGCAGCAGAATCATTAACGTCCTGCCTCTGCGCTCTCGGCGCAGAGGCGAACGTGCATGAACGCACCAGATGAAGCATTTAAGCACATTATCTCTGATCGCCCTCCTCGCCCTCACGGCCTGCGAGGAGGCGGGCGAAGGCTTGGAAGTGATCGAACAGGAAGTTCCCCAAGGCTTTGCCCGTTCGGCAGGCAACTCCACCACCTTCCTCACCTCCTCCTTAGCCTACGATTCCGAGGCCGACTGGGTTTCAGGCAAGCTGGCACAGCGTTTCCGTGATGGCGATGCCCTCTACGATGACGCCCTCACTTCGGGATCGGGGCTCGGCCCCGTTTATGCCGGCTATGCCTGCGGAAGCTGCCACCGCAATGCTGGCCGCACCACGCCCTCGGTCTGGAACCTACGCCCCGATGGCACTTACGGTTCGGGACAATACGGTTTTTCTGCCATGCTGGTCTACATCACACGCCGCAACGGAGCCTTCTTCCAGAATTACGGACGCGTGCTCCACGACCAGAGTATTTACGGCGTTACAGCGGAGGGCAAACTCCGCGTAGATTGGCGGTATGAGCGCGGCACATTCCCCGATGGCGAGCCTTACGAATTGGCAGCTCCCACTTACACCATCACCGACTGGTACAAACCTGGTCCTGACGGCACGCCCATTCGCCCCGAAGAGCTTTTCTGCACCGTCCGCGTACCCCTACGCCATGTCGGTCTCGGCCAGATGATGGCCCTGGACGAACAGCAGATCGAGGCCCTCGCCCGTCAGAGCAACTATCCCGAATATGGCATCTCGGGACGCGCCAACTATATTTATGAGCGCGGCAAACTCCGCCTCGGCCTCTCAGGCAACAAGGCGCAACATGCCGACCTTACCGTCGAACTCGGCTTTTCCTCCGATATGGGGGCAACCAACAGTCGCTATCCGGAGAAGATCGCCGAGGGACAGTCGCAGATGGACGAAGGCTCCATGATGGGACTGCGCTACGACCGCCTCGACATCTCCACCGCCGATATGGAGAGTGTGGATCTCTATCTCCATGCCCTTGCCGTCCCGGCACGGCGCAATGTCGATGACCCCGAGGTGAAACGTGGCGAACAGATGTTCCACCAAGCCAAATGCCACCTCTGCCACGTGACGACCCTCCGCACCCGACCGCGCGGAGCAACACTCCTCGCCGGCACAGAACTCCCTTGGCTGGGCAATCAGACCATCCACCCTTATTCCGACTATCTGCTCCACGACATGGGGAGTGAGGTGATGGGGGTCGGGCTGAACGACCATTATGTCAGCGGTCTAGCGCAGGGCAACGAGTGGCGCACCACGCCACTCTGGGGAATTGGCTTGCAGCAGACGGTCAACGGCCACACCTATTTTCTCCACGATGGCCGCGCACGCAATTTCAAAGAAGCCATCCTCTGGCACGGCGGAGAGGCCGAAGCCTCCAAACGCCTATTCATGAAGATGCCCCGTAAAGATCGCGATGCCCTCATTAAATTCCTCGAATCGCTTTAGACCCATCGATCAGGACAGATCCGTCCGACGGCACATTCCGCAAGGATTGAGACGCTCGCCCTCGCCATGCAGTGTCCGACCGCTCTCCATCCAGCGTTGAAAGTCTATCTCCCAACCTCTTTCATCTCCCTTCTCCTCATGAGACACCATATCCTCGCCGCCCTGATTGCGGCATCTACGCTTCCCACCTTTGCCCAGCACGAAGCCACGGACAATGGGGTCGTACGCATTGACGACGACCGAGCCCTCACCGTGCGCAGCAGCAATGGCAGCTTTGAATTCAAGCCCTACCTGATGGTCCAGACCGCAGGAACATTCCATTGGTACGATGATGAAGGTCTCGACAAAGCCTATAACCAAGACAACGTAGCCAACTCGGGCTTCTCCATGCCCTATGCCGTGCTCGGATTTACGGGCAAAGCATACGATCGCGTGGCCTACAACCTCTCCATCAATGCCGCAGCCTCGGGGGCAAACATCCTCCAACAAGCTTGGTTTGACGTGAAAGTATCGCCCGGCTTTGCCCTCCGCGCCGGAAAGTTCAAGACACCCTTCTCCCACGCTTATCTCACCACGCTGGGGGAAACCCTTATGCCCCAGCTGCCCACCTCCCTCACCGCGCCGGTGATCATGCCCCACTCCCTCAATGCCGTTACGCCCAACATCGGCACCGGCTTTGACCTCGGCGTCGAGGCCCACGGCCTCCTCGGCAAAGGCCGCGGAAAACTGGGCTATCAGCTTGGACTCTTCAACGGAACGGGCAGCGGGACAAATGCCGCCACCAAAACCTTCTCCGACGATTGGCACATACCCTCCCTTCTCTATGCCGGACGCCTCACCTATATGCCATGGGGCGTGATGCCCGCCACGCAAGGCAACCCCAACTACCTCTCGGAGCGCAAGATGCTCATCGGCCTCTCGGCCAATCTCAACGTTGAGAGCGAGGCGGAAAGCACGAACGATGCCCGCTACGGCTTCGAGTATGCACTCCTCCATGGTCGTTGGTATGTCGGTGCAGAAGCCTATCTGATGCACGTCGGATTTACCCAGCGGATGAAGATCCACGAGTCGTTCAACTACTTCGGAGCCTATGCCCAAGTGGGTTATTTCGTTAATCCGCAGCTCCAGCTTGCCGCACGCTATGACTTTATGGACCGCAACGGCAGCGGTCGCGACGGTACACTCAACTCTCCCGCTGTGGGCATCAACTACTTCTTCCCGGGAACTGGTCTGAAGCTCTCAGCCATGTATCAGTATTCCGGCCGTTGGGGACACGAAACCCAGCTCGACCGCGACAACGACGACCTCGGCATTGCCACCCATTCCGCACGCGTACAGCTCCAATACTCCTTCTAAGACGCTCTATCGATGAAGCCTATAAATATAGTATGTGCGGCCATCCTCATCCTCACCGCTCTTGCGTCCTGCGATTCGGGCGACATCGTGGAGCGCGAACCCGAGCTTGAGCACACCGGTCTCACCGCCGTGCTCGAAGGCACGCTCACCGGCATGCAACAATGGCCCGAGACCTACGACATCGCCCTAGCCGCCTATGCCAAGGACAACGTATATTCGCTCGTGCAGAAACACGTGCAGACGGACGGAGACGGGAAGGTACGGCTCGAATTGGCCAACATCAGTCCCGATGCCGCCACCATCGAACTCTGTGTTACCGACCGCCTGCGTGAACGCGTCCTTACCTTCGAACGCATTGAAGTTACCGAAGCTATGCGCCGCGACACCGACACTCCTATCCGCCTCGATGTCGGACAGCTGGATGTCGGCATGTTTTCCGCCATCCGCCGCGAAGTGTTTGAGGAGCGGGGCGAGTGTACGCGTTGCCACGGCACCCCCGAACGCGCAGCGGCGGGCATGAGCCTCCTTGCCGACTATGCCTATGACCACCTCGTGGGTCATGCCGCCAAAGTCGATCCCACACAAACACGTGTCCTCCCCGGTGATGCCGAAGGCAGCTGGCTCGTGCGCGTGCTCACCCCAGGCAACGGCAGCCTCACCCGCTACAAGGACCACCCCAACATCCTCAACAACGAGCAGGACAAGGGTTATATCGACCTCATCCGCGCATGGATCAACACCGGTGCGCAGCGATGACAGTGCCCACACGTGCGCAGCTCTGAGGAAAGCGTCTCAGAACTGCCCCGACAACCTCCCCGAACAGACAGAACAATGCTACAATATTCCACACACTCCTGGCCGGAACTGGGTGTCAATGCCCAGCTCTCGGTCTTTGCTCCCGAGGGAGGCGTGGCCGAAATCCACGCCATGCTCCATGTCGAACCCCGCGATGAGCGGTTTGGCGGGCAACTGGATCGCATCTATACCGCCGAACAGCTCCTCCATGACCTGCCACTCCTCCACGACACGGCCCTCGTGTTCAAACGCTATTTCCTTAGCGACTCGGCCAATCAAGCCCCCCTCATGCGCAAGGAAAGCCATTGCGCCGTCTCCATCATCCAGCAGCCGCCCCTCGACGGTTCGAAACTGGCCGTATGGCTCTACTTCCAGCGCGGCACCACCGTGCGCAACGACAATGGTGTCATCGTCTCCGAGCACAACGGCTACCGCCATCTCTGGCTCATGGATCTGCACGAACACAAAGGCGACTCGGCATGGCAGACTGAGAGTCTGCTCGTGCGCTATGAAGAACTCCTCGAAAACTTCAACGCCACCCTCGCCGACCACTGCATCCGCACCTGGTTTTTCGTCCGCGATGTCGATACCCAGTATGCCGGCATGGTGCGCGCACGCCTCGACAATTTCCTCTCCCAAGGGCTCACTCCCCAGACCCACTACATCTCCTCCACCGGCATCGGTGGCCTCCCCGCCGACACCCGTGCCCTCATCCAGCTCGGCACCTACGCCCTCACCGGTTTTGAACCGGCGCAGCAGCAATATCTCCGCGCCCTGACCCACCTCAACGCCACCATCGAATACGGCGTAACGTTCGAGCGCGGCACCCTCCTCCGTTTCGGCGACCGCGCCCAAGCTTACATCAGCGGGACGGCCTCCATCGACCATCAAGGGGCGGTGGTTCATGTGGGCGATATCGTCCGCCAGACCGAGCGCATGTGGGAGAATGTAGAGGCACTCTTGGCCGAGGCCGACATGAACATGGCGGAACATGTGGCGCAGATCATCGTCTATCTCCGTGACATGGCCGACTACACCACGGTCTCCCGCCTCTTCACCGAGCGTTTCCCCCACATCCCCACGGTGATCACCCTCGCCCCCGTGTGCCGCCCCGAATGGCTCATCGAGATGGAGTGTATCGCCCTTGCCCCGCAGCAGCATGAACAATTCCGTCCCTTCTGACCGCGGCCGGTGCACCCGCTTCTGGGCGCGCTTGCCTTTCTTCCTCCTCATCGTGGTGGTGGCCGTTCTGGTCGCCGCCACTTTTGTCGAACACCATTGGGGCACACCCACCGCCTTCCGCCGGATCTACGGCTCCACCGCCTTCCGCCTCCTCTGGGGTGCTGTGGCGGTGGGTGGCGCGTGGCTCCTCATAAAGCGGCGCATGTGGCGCCGTCCCGCCACCCTTGTCCTACACGCTGCCTTCCTCCTCATCCTCGCCGGCGCACTCTGCACCGCCCTCACCTCTATCGAGGGCACGCTCCATCTGCGTCAAGGACAGCCCACACGCAGCTTTCTCACAACGAATCAGACGGTGGCGCATCTGCCGTTTGAAGTTCGTCTGGACACCTTCCGAACACTCCACTATCCCGGCACCGACACGCCACGCGACTATGAAAGCCACCTCACCCTCGCCGGGCAACCCATCGTGGTCTCGATGAACCGCATTGCCCATCATGAAGGCTATCGCCTCTACCAATCCTCCTACGACACCGACCGGCGTGGCAGCATCCTCACCGTCAATTACGACCCCTACGGCACCCCACTCACCTATGTGGGCTATGCTCTCCTCATCCTTGCCATGACGGCCGAACTCCTCCGCCCCACCGGCACCTTCCGCCGCCTTTTAAACCATCCCGCCCTGCTGCGGCGTGCCGCTGCTATTGCGGTGGTCTGCCTCTCCGGCACCACACTCCCCATCTCCGCCCGGCCTGAGTTTTCCACCCCCATGGCCGACAGTGCTTCAGGCCGGAGCATCGGGACGCCTCCTTCGGACGAACGCCCAACCTTCAAGGCCGAAGCCTCATCCGCCATGCCCGGGCACTCCTGCGCCCTCGGCAAGACCACAGAACGCCTCCCTGCCATACCCCGTGCCAAAGCCGACCTTCTGGCCCGCCGTCTCGTGGTCTACGGTGGCCGCGTCTGCCCCCTCAACACCCTGGCCGTGGATTTCTGCAAAAAACTCACAGGGAGCACCCACTTCCTCCACCTCACGCCCGAACAGGTGCTCCTCTCCTGGCTCTATTATCCCGAAGCGTGGCAGCGTGTCCCCATGATCCTCGTCAAGAGCAGTGGACTCCGCACCCGGCTCGGCCTCGACGGAAAGTTTGCCCGCCTCGACCAGCTCCACGACGGTCATCACTATCGCCTCCAAACCCTCATGCAACAGGTCGGCTCCAACGATGCCGCATCAGCACAGGCTGTCCGCGAACTCGATGAGAAGGTAGCCCTCATCTTCATGCTCCATAAAGGCACACTCCTCCGCCCGGCACCAGAAGGCACACTGCTCCCCGAGTGGCGCATCACCCTCGAACTCCTCTACAACCGTCTCGCGCCGGTCAAATGGCTGTTTATGGCACTGCTCACCCTCGGCATTGCAGCCTTCGTCCTCATGGTCAGGCACACGGCGCGCCACCACCGCATCGTGCACCGCATCACCCTCGCCCTGCGCACCCTCCTCGGCATTGCGACCCTCATCTTGGCTGCGGTCTTTGCCACACGCTGGGTCATCGGGGGATTCGTGCCCCTGAGCAATGGGTTTGAGACGATGCTCTTCCTCGCCCTCGCCGTCCTCCTCGTGGCCCTCCTCCTCATGCGCCGGTTTGCCTTTGCCCTACCCTTCGGCTTCCTCATCGCAGGATTTGCCCTCCTCGTGGCGCACCTTTCGGACATGAACCCCCAGATCACCCCCCTCATGCCCATCCTCGCCTCCCCTCTGTTGAGCCTCCACGTGACGGTGGTCATGATCTCCTACGCACTCTTTGCCCTCATGGCCCTCAATGCCGCTTATGCCCTCTGGCTTCTCCGAGGGACGGGACACCTCGACACGGACCGCGGGCTGACAGAACTTGCTCCCGAGGATGGCCGAATGGCGACAGCCGAACAGATCACCGTGCTCAATCGCCTCCTGCTGCTCCCCGCAGTGTTCCTCCTCACGGCAGGTATCTTCATCGGAGCCATCTGGGCCAATGTGTCCTGGGGACGTTATTGGGGCTGGGATCCTAAGGAAGTGTGGGCACTCATCACCATGATCATTTACGCCTTCGCCCTCCACGGACAGTCGCTCCCCATTTTCCGACGTCCCCGCGTCTTCCATCTATTCCTCCTCCTCGCCTTCCTGAGCGTCCTCATCACCTATTTCGGTGTCAATTTTCTCCTAGGCGGCAAGCATTCCTATGCCTGACCTCCCACTCCCTTCCACCCGTCCGGCGATGCCGGCCCCCACACGGTATGGCTCCCCCCCTTTTGGCAGCGTCTGTTTCCCCGGACGCTGCCTTTCTCTTGCCCCATCTTCCACGACACCAAGCCGAAAAATTCCGAACTCTATACCTTGGAACTGAACTTCCACCGCACTGTAATCAAATTACAAAGGCGTTGTAATCCGATTACAAAGGCGTTGTAATTAAATTCCAAACCCCAATTCGGGATAAGGATTCTCCTTTTCTTTCCTAAAATATTCTCTCCTAAAGACACAAAAGAGGATTATTCTTCGTATATTTGTAATTGAAAAACAGACAAATATCAAAAGAATAATCCTCATGAAACTTGTCAG
>JBHAFF010000030.1:0-48778 GCA_041855985.1 Alloprevotella sp. | reverse complement strand
TGTCATATTAGAGTTTTGCTTGTTTTCTTTTTGCAACACTAAGATAAGTGAAAATTCTGACATGGCAAAATCCTGGGCAACTTTTTGTTGCTCAGGAACTTATAAATAAAGTTAAATTATAGTGTTGCGGAATTAAGGTATCTGTCTCGCGCAGATGAATACACGCAAGAGGGGTTGGAAGCTTGGTGTGAATACGTCCTCTCGGGTCTTCTTAAAGAGATAAAGAAAGTAGACCAATTGTGCGATTATGAGTTTTTGCAGTCCAAAATACTCCTTCCTGCCATAAACGATGCCGCAACTTTGGGCAAATTGACGGAAGAAGAGGCACGAGTACTTCGTGTTGTAACGCGCGCTCAAGTCGTTAAACGTAGCGATATAGTTCATCTTTTCTCCTCCACATCAAGCACTACCGTTTCAAGAAAGATTGCAGCAATGGTCGATGCACATCTTCTGATGCCCGAAAGTGAGCAAGCGCGGAAGTACGTGCTGTCTTTCGCCAACCGAGGCATACGGAGTTCCATCACTAAAATGCTTGCCGACCACGATTTCCTTCCCCAGAACCTATGATGAAAGGGATTGCTTACTCGGTAAGCAACATTCAGCATATATTAAAGGTGGCTCAAGGTCAGAGTATCGAAAGGGCAATGATGTTACTTGTATGATGAGAAAAGGAATCTGCGCTTTTCTTGATCGGTTCTGACGCACAGTAATGCCCCTGATAGAGGTGATAAAAGAGATTGCTGTGGGATCGCCACAAAAAATATCCGCCCGCAAAGTGGAAACCTTGCGGGCGGTGTGCGCTTCAGGATGGGCTTGAACCAACGACCCCCTGATTAACAGTCAGGTGCTCTAACCAACTGAGCTACTGAAGCAGATGTCCTTTTGTGAATACCGCCAAGGACGGGCGGTGTGCGCTTCAGGATGGGCTTGAACCAACGACCCCCTGATTAACAGTCAGGTGCTCTAACCAACTGAGCTACTGAAGCAGGAGCAATTCCAACGTAGAGGTGTTGCTGAAAAGTGAACCTCTATCGTTCGTTTGCGGTGCAAAAGTAGCACTTTATTTTGGATAAAGCACTATCTTTGCAGGAAAAAGTCAGAAAAAAAATTCATGAGGCAGATTTTAGGCATTGGAAATGCCCTCGTCGATTGCTTGGTGCGTATCGACAATAACCGAATAATCAATGATTTACATCTCCATGAAGGAGGAATGACGTTGATCGATGAGAAGACGTATGGAGAGTTGCAGGTGCTGCTTCATCGAACGTTTGGTGCAAGTGATGCGGAGTCGGCGCATATCCTGCGCAGTACGGGCGGTTCGGCGGGCAATGCCCTCCTCGCCCTGGCGCAGTTAGGCGGTGTGGCCCGCTTTATCGGCAAGACGGGACACGATGCTGAGGCCGCATTTTATCTGGAAGCCCGCGAAGAGCAGGGCGTGCACCCCATTCCCTTGCATCACCCCCACCTTCCCACAGGTGTGGCCACCACGTTTATTACCCCCGATGGTCAGCGTACTTTTGCCACGCATTTGGGTGCGGCAGCCTCGATGACTGCCGAAGACCTCCGGGAGGAGTGGTTCGTCGGCTGTTATGCTTTCTTCATCGAAGGCTACTTGGTGCAGAATCACCAACTCATCGAAGCCGCAGTGGACATGGCACGCCGTGCGGGCGCGAAGGTGTGTTTGGATCTTGCCTCTTGGAACATTGTCCGTGAGGATCACGACTTTTTCACCCATCTCCTAACGAAAACAGACATTGTTTTTGCCAATGAAGAGGAGGCAGAAGCCATGACGGGACTCCCGGCCGACCAAGCTCTTGACGCTTTGGCACGGCAGTGTCCCCTCGCCGTAGTGAAGCTCGGTGCACGTGGTGCCTGTGCGCGGTCGGGTGATACATATGCCCGGGTGGCGGCCTGCACCGTTGATCGGGTGGTGGACACGACCGGTGCGGGCGACTTCTTTGCCGGAGGTTTCCTCTATGCCTATGCCCTCGACCGTCCACTAGGCCAGTGTCTCCATCTCGGAGCCTGCTGTGCGGCCGAGGTGATCCGTGTGGTGGGCACACGCCTCCCAGAAAGTGTTTGGGACACTCTGCGCGCCGAAGCAGCCCGACTCTGACCTCTTTTCCGTTTTCTCTCGACATGTTTTCCTCATGCGCATCCTGATTCCTTCCTTGTTCTTCTTGCTGTTTGCCCTCCCTCCGGTGATCCGCGCACAGGAGAACCACAATTTCGAGACGGCCAAAGCGTTGGATATTTTCAATAGCTTATATCGCGAGCTCGATCTTTATTATGTCGACACCCTCCACGCCGAGCAGACGGTGGGCGATGCCATCCTCTACATGCTCGATCGCCTCGACCCCTATACAGAGTACTATAAAGAGGAGCGCACCGACGAGCTCCGCACCCTCACTACGGGCAACTATGCGGGCATCGGGTCGCCGATCCGCTTCCACAAAAGCTCGGATCGCTGTGCCTTCGACACCCCCTATGAGGGTATGCCTGCCCATAAAGCAGGCATCCATTCGGGCGATGTCCTTCTGAAGATTGAGGGGCGTGATGTCGGAGTCTGTGGCAACCAATCGCCGCGGGTGTACAGCGACAGCATCAGCCGCCGCCTGCGTGGTGCACCTGGCACAACGGTTGTGCTCACAGTGCGCCGTCCCGGTGAAAAGCGTCCCCTCACCTTCCGCATTACCCGTGCCAATATCCATCAGCCCTCGGTACCCTTCCACACCCTCCTGCCGGATGGCCATACAGGCTATGTGTATCTCTCGGGGTACACTGAGAACACCGCACGCGATCTGCATCGTGCCGTTGAGGCCTTGAAGGCCGAAGGTGCACAACGCCTCGTCCTCGACCTCCGCGACAATGGTGGCGGGCTGATGGGTGAAGCGGTGAAGGTGGTGAATCTCTTCGTGCCGAAGAACCGTCTCGTTCTCGAAACCAAAGCGAAGGATCCTTCACTCAATTCTCGTGTCAAGACCTCGGACGATCCATGGGATGTGGAAATGCCACTCGCCGTGCTGGTGAACTATGGCACTGCTTCATCGGCCGAAATCACTTCGGGTGCACTCCAAGATTATGACCGTGCTGTGATCGTGGGGCGTCGTACTTATGGCAAGGGGCTTGTGCAGGCACCGCGTCCTCTCCCCTATGGTGCGATCCTCAAGCTCACGACATCCAAGTATTATATCCCTTCGGGACGTTGTGTGCAGGCCTATGACTTCAAGCACCGCGGTTCCGACGGACAGCCCCGCCACCTCCCCGACTCGCTCAGCCGAACCTTCCATACCGCGGCAGGACGTCCTGTGAAGGATGGCGGCGGCATCACGCCCGATGTGCCGGTGCAACTTGACTCCCTCCCCAATCTCATCTCCGAACTTTCGACCTCGGAGGCACTCTTCGACTATGCGGTGCGCTATTGTAACGCCCATCCACAGCTGGCCGATCCTGCAACTTTCGCACTCACCGATGCCGAGTTTGCCGACTTCCAGAAATTCATGGCACAGAGCGGTTTTACCTACGACAGCCAGACGCGCCAATACCTCCGCCAGCTCCGCCAGTTGGCAGAGTTCGAGGGGTACAGCACGCAGACGCAGGCCGAGTTTTCCGCCCTCGAAGCCAAACTCTCTCACAGCCTGACCGAAGACTTGGAACTTTGGAAGAAGGATGTGCGCGAGGTGGTGGAGACCTCTATCATGGGCCATCGTTACGGCACGCGCGGCGTTATTGCTTACGGCCTGCGTAATGATCCAGACCTTCAAGCTGCCCTTAAAGTGCTCGACCAGCCCGAACTCTATCGCCGCATCCTCAAAGACGGCATGAAATCCGCTCGGCAACAATAAGCGGCACCCTATCGATTAGACGAACAAACCTCATAGCTTAACTCCAACCTTATGAACATCCTCCTCCTCGGATCTGGCGGCCGCGAGCACGCCTTGGCGTGGAAAATCGCCCAAAGCCCCAAAGTTGACCACCTCTTCATCGCACCCGGTAATGCCGGAACGCGCACTGTGGGTGAAAACATCGATCTCTCCATCGATGATTTTCCCGCTATTGCCCGCTTTGTGGCTGCCCACCAGGTAGATATGGTAGTCGTAGGTCCGGAAGACCCCTTGGTAAAGGGGATCTATGATTATTTCCTTGCACAGCCCGAGGTGTGCCATATTCCTGTGATCGGCCCATCAAAGGCGGGTGCGGTGCTCGAAGGCTCGAAGGATTTTGCCAAAGCCTTTATGGGGCGTCACGACATTCCCACGGCTGCTTACCGGACGTTCGATGGTACGCAGGTGGAGGAGGGTTGTGCCTTCCTCGCCACCCTACGTGCACCCTATGTGCTGAAGGCTGATGGACTTTGTGCGGGCAAGGGTGTGGTGATCCTGCCTACGCTTGAAGAAGCTCAGCGCGCACTGCGCGAGATGCTCGCCGGGCAGTTCGGTAATGCATCGAGCCGCGTGGTGATTGAGGAGTTTCTCTCCGGTTTGGAATGCTCCGTCTTCGTTCTGACGGATGGTGAACATTACAAAATTCTCCCGGAGGCGAAGGACTACAAGCGTATCGGTGAGGGTGATACGGGTTTGAATACTGGCGGTATGGGCTCTGTCAGTCCTGTTCCCTTTGCCACGCCGGAATGGATGGCACGGGTGGAGCGTGAGATTATCCGCCCCACGATCGAGGGCCTCAAAGCCGAGGGCATCGTCTATAAGGGCTTCATCTTCTTCGGGCTGATCAACTGTGAGGATGGCCCGAAGGTTATCGAATACAACTGCCGGATGGGCGATCCGGAGACGGAGAGTGTAATGCTGCGCATCGGAAGCGATCTGGTGGATTTGCTCGAAGGTGTGTCGGTGGGCGACCTCGATCGTCGTACCCTCACCTTCGATCCTCGTCCTGCTGTCTGCGTGATGTGCGTGAGTGGAGGCTATCCCGGTGCTTATGGTAAAGGCTACCCCATCACCGGAACGGAGGTGGAAGGCAGCGTGGTGTTCCACGCCGGTACGGCCCTTCGTGATGGTGAAGTCGTTACCTCGGGTGGGCGTGTCATCGCCGTCAGCTCCTATGGTGCTACCCATGCCGAAGCATTGGCCAAATCAATGGCTGGCGCGCGCCAGATCGACTTCCGCGACAAATACTTCCGCTCAGACATCGGATTTGACCTCAATCTGAAGTAAGCACATCATGCACGACCGCCAGTTTCGTCATCGGGTGAGTCAAAGCTTTGCCTCGCTCCCCATTGTTGCCACCCTCACCGCCTTGGTGTGGGTGTTCCCCGATGTGGGTAATCTCCGCCTGTGGGCGGGACTGGTGGCTGTGGCCGTGATGACCGCCATTGTGGTGGAATGGAATAACCAGTATCAGCTCCTGCGCATTCGTTCGCGAATGAACAGCGTAACCTTCCTCACCCTGATGGCGGTTTATCCCGCACTTCACCCCCTCTCTTGGGAGCTGGTCGGCGTGGCCACCCTCTTGGTTTCCTATTTCCTGCTCTTCCGAACCTATGGAGTGTACCGTCCGCAGGGCATCGTGTTCCATGCCTTCCTGAGCCTCGGACTGGGCAGCTTGGTCTATCCGCCTCTGCTCTTCTTCCTTCCCACGCTGTGGGCTTCGATGCATGTGCAGCTTCGTGTCCTTTCCGGGCGTAACTTCGTGGCGAGTCTGCTAGGGTTGCTGCTCCCTTACTGGCTGGCGGTGCCGATTTTAGCGTTGGCAGGGCAAGGCCTTGCCCACCAGTGGTGGCGGTGGAGCAGTTGCTTCTCACCCACATGGCCGCTCGACTTTTCGAACCTTCCCTTGTCCGTATGGATGGGGGTGGGGATGCCTGCCCTGATTGCCCTGATTGCCATCACCCACTTCGTGCGCACGTCCTATAACGACAAGATCCGCACGCGTCAATATTATTACTTCCTTTTCGTGCAGTGCTTGCCGCTCGTGTTCCTGTTCGTGCTTCGGCCGCAGGATCACGCCATGCTCCTTCCCATCCTCCTTCTGCACGCCACACCCTTCACTGCTCACTATTTCGCCTTGGCACGGGGACGATGGATGAATGTCTGGTTCATGGTTTGGATCGTCCTCTTCCTCGCCCTCGGTGTGGCCAACCATTTCCGGCTCTGGGGGCTGGTGGGCGAAATCTTGTGAAGAACAACGTCTTGTCCCTCATGTTCGAAGCCATCACCTCCTTCCTCATTGCCCATGGACTGTTGGGGATGTTTCTCTCTGCCTTTCTGGCCGGGAGCATCTTTCCTCTCGCCTCCGAAGTCGTTTTGGCAGCCTTGGTGGCCGCCGGGCTGTCGCCGCTCCAACTCTTGCTGGTTGCCACGCTGGGCAACACGCTGGGGTCTGCCTTGAACTACGGCATCGGCGCATTGGGGAGTGAAGAACGCATCGAACGCTGGTTAAGGATGAAACCCGAAGAACTGGAGCGTGGGCGTAGGTGGGTGCGCCGCTTCGGCTTTTGGGCCGGGTTGTTGGCATGGCTGCCCGTGGTGGGCGAACTCATCACCGTTGCTCTCGGATTTCTTCGTACCTCCTTCCCCCTCACCATGCTCACCGTCTTTGTGGGCAAACTCATTCGCTACGCCGTCATCATTGCCGCGATGACGGGAGCCTCGCTCCTTATCTTCTGAACCCTCCATGTATTCTCTCTCTCCTTTGCTCCGAACCTTCCATGGTGGCCTCCTGCCACTGTGTATTCTCTCGCTCGTGCTCTGCACCTCCTGTGCCGATACGCTTTCGTCCGCTCCGCGTCTCACGGTGAGCATCTCCCCACTCCGTTATTTTGTGGAGGGCATCGGCGGTGATGCCTTCGAGGTTGCCACCCTCGTGCCTGCGGGTGCAAGTCCGGAGACCTACGAACTTACCCCCCAGCAAGTGGTTGAAGTGAGTGACAGCCGTGCGTATTTCAGTATCGGTACCTTGGGATTCGAGAAGACCCGTCTCCGCCGTCTCACTGACAACAATCCTGAACTCTACATCGTCAACGTGTCGGACAGCATTCCTCTTCTCGCCATGGAGCACGACCATGATCATGGCTCGGGTGAGGATCATGACCACAGCGACGGGATTGACCTCCACGTATGGACTTCTACCTCCTCGGCGCGCGCCATTGCTCTCCGCGTGCGCGATGCGCTCTGTACGCTCGATACCGCGCGTGCCGATGAGTTTCGCCATCGCTGCGACAGCCTCCTCACGCGCATCGACAGCCTCGATGCCCGGATCCGGCAACGCCTCACAGGACTTCGTCACCGCACTTTCCTCATCTATCATCCCGCACTGGCTTATTTTGCCCGCGACTACGGCTTGCGTCAGCTTGCTGTGGAACAGGACGGCAAGGAGCCGTCCGCTGAACGGATGCAGCAACTCATCCATCTCGCTCGTACGGAAGGGGTGAAGGTCGTCTTCATTCAGGAAGAACATGCCGGTCGCGCCGCTCGGCGCGTGGCTGAGGCCGTCGGTGGCCGCGTGGTGCGCATTGCGCCGCTTTCCCATGATTGGGAAGGCGAGATGCTGCGCATAGCCGAGGCATTGGCCGCGGCCGAACATTAACCGCACGTTGCACGATCCGCAGTGTTTCCGCTAATGGCTAATTCCTTTCCACACTCCATGCCTTGTTCCTTCCACTAATCCCTGTCCACTGCTTACTGATCCGCATGCTCTCTCTCCATAACATCACGGTGGCTTACGAACGGAATGCCATCCTCCGCAACTTCTCGCTCCACATCCATCCTCGGGATTTCATCGTCCTGCGGGGGAAGAACGGCGGAGGAAAGACCACGCTGCTCAAGGTTCTTGCCGGTCTGCTCACACCCTTGGAGGGGCAGGTGGAACGCGCGGCAGGGCTGACGGTGGGTTATCTGCCGCAGTACCGCAGCATCGACCGTCGCTTTCCCATCACCGTTGAAGAGACGGTGCGCTCCGGCCTGCAATCCCGCCTCCGCTGGTGGCAACGTTATGGTGCGGCTGAGCGGATGGAGACGCATCGTCTTCTCGGACGCCTCGGCCTCGACAGCCTGGCTCGCCGCCCCATTGACAGCCTGAGCGGTGGACAGTGGCAGCGCACCCTTCTGGCGCGGGCATTGGTGAGTCACCCCGACCTCCTTATTCTTGACGAACCCGATACGCACCTCGATGCAGAGGCCAAGCGCGAACTCTACGTCACCCTCCATGCTGAGCACGCCCACCGGGCCATCGTTATCGCCAGCCACGACCCTCTTCTGACCCTTCCTCCGGAAGGACGGATAGTCGAGGTGGGATAGGAGCATCAACCCTCGTGGCCGCTTATAGATCTACCAAACTGTAGAATAACATAGGCAGTCTAAAACATATAGATAGACTGCCTATGTTATTATGGCTCCTGTTCTTATGTCATCCGGCTTTTGTTATTTTCCTCCGTTTTTCTTGTGGTCAAAAGTTAAATCTCATCTTTCTCGCAAAAAATGGTCGTGGAGCTGTAACTTTTTGCCCTGCTACCCGTCTTACCCATAGAGGCATGAAAGAAATAGACTTCCAACACGACTTGCTGCCCTTGAAGAACAAGCTTTTCCGGGTGGCGCAGCGCATCACCCTCGATTATCTCGAGGCCGAAGATGTGGTGGAAGACACCCTCGTCCGAACCTGGGAGCGACGCGCTTCCCTTATGGATGTGCAAAATCTGGAAACCTATTGCCTCACCGTCTGTCGCAACCTTGCGCTCGATCGTGCGGAAAAAAAAGTGGCGCAGCACCTGTCCATCGACCAGGAGCGTATAGAAGCCACAGACTATGCCCCTCTCCCCGATGAACGCCTCGAACAGGACGAACGCCTTGCTTGGGTGCAGCATTACTTCAACCTCCTGCCCGAAAAGCAGCGTACTGCCCTTCAACTCCGCGACATCGATGGTCATTCTTACCAACAGGTGGCGGAAATCATGGACATCAGCGAGGCCGATGTGAAGGTGACCCTGCACCGGGCACGGCAATCCCTCAGGCTGCAGCTCGAAGGTCTGCAAGATCGCATCTGAAGCTGCCTTATCCGTCTCCTATCTCAACGCTCTCTCTCATGAATTACCAATACATTGAACAACTCATTGAGCGATACTTCGCAGCCGAGACCTCCGCGGCAGAAGAAGATATCCTTCGCGCCTTTTTTGGGCAGAGCGATGTGCCTCGGCATCTGCTGCGATACGCGCCGCTCTTCGCCTACGAAGCCTCTGCACGGCGGGAAGCCCCGCTCGGCCACGACTTCGACCGGCGCGTGCTCGACCGCCTTGAAGCGATGGGGGATGCCCCGGAACTGCGCGTCAAGGTGAAGCGGATGACTTTCGGCGAGCGAATACGTCCTCTCTGGCGTGCCGCGGCCGCTGTGGCCATCGTTGTGGTGCTTGTGGGAGGCGCGCGCGAATCCATCGTACGTACTACGCACACCACCATCATCACTGGTGGAGACGAAGCCGCCCACGCTGAGCAGGTCGAGATGCCGCAGCCCGAAACACCCTACCGCCAAGTGCAAGAAGGAATGAAGATGGCCGTAACGACTGACTCCGCACATACCGTATTGGAGAAGTAAACCTTCCGAACTCCCGACCTCTAACATACGCTCTCGGCGAGCGATTATCGCCGAACCCTGAGAAAAAGTACGACAACTTTGCTCCCTATTAAAACACCCTCCGCTGAACACCCCCTGGTTTCAGTCTCTCTCATTACCCCTCGTCCAGTGGGACGTCCCCGAGTCCGTAGCAAGGTGCACTTGCACAGACACCCGAACACACCGGAAAGTGGCTTCGCCACCCTCCGGTGTGTCGCGGTTTCAGGAGGAGGGCTCCACCGGGCTGCCTTCTTTGTGTTGGTATATTGACGGAAATAGGGGCAAATCTAATGTCAATTAATTCTGAGCACCTACTTATCTCAAAAAAAAGCACTATTTTTGCAGGGAAGAGTGGCCTTTTACAGGCGTTCCGTTCCGTGGTGCTCTGTGCACCGCTCCATCCTCTGAAATAAATCACTACAATATCTACATGGCACAAGAAGACGTTTTTAAGAAAATCGTTTCCCACTGTAAGGAATATGGTTTTGTGTTCCCTTCCAGTGAAATCTACGATGGCCTCGGTGCTGTCTACGACTACGGACAGCTCGGTGTCGAGCTGAAGAACAACATCAAGCAGTATTGGTGGCAATTCATGACGCTGCTCCACGACAACATCGTGGGTATTGATTCCGCCATTTTTATGCACCCCACCATCTGGAAAGCATCAGGCCACGTCGATGCCTTCAACGATCCCCTCATCGACAACCGCGACTCGAAGAAGCGTTATCGCGCTGATGTGCTCATCGAAGATCAGATTGCGAAGTACGAAGAGAAGGTAGAAAAAGAGGTGGCTAAGGGACGTAAACGCTTCAAGGAAGGCTTTGACGAGGTGCAGTTCCGTGCAACAAACGGCCGCGTATTGGAGATCCTCGCCAAGCGCGATGCCCTCCATGAGCGTTTTGCTGCTGCAATGAACGACAGTAATCTCGAAGAGCTTAAGCAGATCATCCTCGATGAAGAAATCGTTTGCCCCATCAGCGGTACGCGCAATTGGACAGACGTGCGTCAGTTTAACCTGATGTTCAAGACCGAGATGGGGTCTACCGCCGATGGCGCAAGCACGATCTATCTCCGTCCGGAAACGGCTCAGGGGATCTTTGTCAATTATCTTAACGTCCAGAAGACGGGACGTATGAAGATTCCCTTTGGCATTGCACAGATCGGCAAAGCCTTTCGCAACGAGATTGTAGCGCGGCAGTTCATCTTCCGCATGCGCGAGTTCGAGCAGATGGAAATGCAATTCTTTGTCAAGCCCGGCACGGAGCTTCAATGGTTTGACCACTGGAAAAACGCTCGTATGGCGTGGCATCAGGCTCTTGGTTTCGGCGCGGAAAACTATCGCTTCCACGATCATGAGAAGCTTGCCCACTATGCCAATGCGGCCAGTGATGTGGAGTTCCGCATGCCTTTCGGTTTTAAAGAGGTCGAAGGTATCCACTCCCGTACCGATTTTGACCTCTCTCAGCATGCCAAATACTCGGGCAAGAAAATCGAATATTTCGATCCCGAAACCAACGAAAGCTATACCCCTTACGTCATCGAGACATCGATCGGTGTGGATCGTATGTTCCTCTCGGTGATGTGTCATAGCTATGAGGAAGAGCTCCTCGAAGGCGGCGAAACGCGCACCGTGCTCCGTCTGCCCGCCGCCCTCGCTCCCGTGAAGCTTGCCGTTTTTCCTCTCGTCAAGAAGGACGGACTTCCCGAAAAGGCTCGCGAGATCATGAACGACCTCCGTTTCCACTTCAAGTGTGCCTATGAGGAAAAGGATAGTATCGGCAAGCGTTACCGTCGGCACGATGCCATCGGAACGCCTTTCTGTATCACCGTGGACCACGATTCTCTCACCGATGGCTGCGTGACGATCCGCGAGCGCGACACCATGCGCCAAGAGCGTGTGCCCATCAGTTCACTTCGCGCCCTCATCGAAGACAAGGTGTCGATCACCGCGCTGCTCAAACAGTTCAAAGCATGAACCGCCTCTTCCTTATCCTCCTTGCCCTTACTGCTTTCCTTGCCTCGTGCTCTGAGCGCGATGATAGCGTGGACGAATATGCTCAGTGGTCGGAGCGCAATGAAGCGGCTTTCACCGACACGCTGCGCTTGGCACGAACGGCCATCGCACAGGCACGTGCTGCCCATGGGGCGGACTGGTCGAAGCACACCTCTTGGCGCGCTTTCCGGAGCTATACCAACGTGGATGGCGCGAAGACCTCTTGGCGCGACAGCATCATCGTCCGTGTGCTCCAGACCGGTACAGGGAGCGGTACGCCTCTCTATACAGACTCGGTGCGCATCGTCTATGTCGGCCGCCTCATGCCCACTACGGAAACTCCCGCAGGCTATGTCTTCGACCGGTCTGGCCTCTCGTCCGAACTTACCGAGGCCTTCCGTCCGGAGTTTGCACGTACCAAGAAGTTTGCGGTGAGCAACATGGTGGAGGGCATGACGACTGCCCTGCAACAAATGCACATCGGCGACCGCTGGCGTGTCTTCATACCTGCAGACATGGGTTACGGCAGTGCTCAAAGAGAAAAAATCCCTGCCGGATCCATGCTCATTTTCGACCTCGAGCTCCACAGTTACTGGCGGAAGTGAATTTGTGGAGAGAGGAGGAGGGGTGCCGGAAAGGGATCCGTATTATGACACTGGAACGGCGTGAATACCCTTGTCAGCCTCTGCCTCCTTCGTCCGTAAATTCAGAAATCTGAATGTCTTGACCTCGATTCTGGTATCTGGAGCTCTAAAAAGTATGGTCTGAGCAATTTTGTCCCCACATTTTTGCCATGTCTGTGTTTTTTTCTCTATCTTTGCCTTTGATTTCAAGCACATCTTACTACTCATTGTTTAACTCTAATTACTTTCATCGATGAAAAAGGTTTACAATCTGCTCACGGCGGCGGCACTTTTTGCAGCTGGTGTGACCAGTGCTTCGGCACGCTATTGGACCTATGATTCGGGTGCTGTCGTCAATGCCGGCGACATCGTGGCAGGCAAGTTCTATGCCTTCCAGACAGGTGCCTCCATGCAGGAGGGTACCAACTGGTTTCTCGCTGGCAACGTCTTCACAGAATCCCTGAACTTGAAGGACGCCAACCTCTATGCTTTTGAAGTGGTAGAAGGTAAGACGAACTCCAAGGGCTTGCAGGTCTACTATTTGAAGAATTATGAGGGAGAATATCTCTCAAAACCTGGCAATACTGCCTTCTACACTGCCTCTACGGATCGTGCATGGGAAGTTGTCGTTCAAGACGCACAGTATTTCGACGGTGCCAAGGCTTACTCGTATGAAGAGGTGGTAAATCCCGGTACGGAGAACGAGGCCACCGAGACGCGTGAGTTGACGGGCTTTGCTGCTTACCAGCGTGAAGCACGCGATCTTGAGGATCCCACGATGTACGACTTCTCCAATATGTCGTTCAACGGTCAGGCTGCCGACCACGCCATCGTCATCGGCGATGCTGAGCGCAGCGATGCTTCCGACCCGTACAGCGGTTACAACTTCTTTGTGAGCTATGCCGACAATACCCATACTGGCGTGGCCGACAAGATGGTGAACTATGCGCGCAATGCATGGGTTCTCTATCCCACCGATGCGATGCCTGCCAAGGACGCGCTCGAAGCCGTTGTCACGGAAGTGCTTGGCGAGGGTATAGCACTCACCGAAAAGATTGCCAACTACCAGGTCGGTGAAGGCGGTGGTGAGTACTCTCCCGAAATCCACAAGCAGCTCACGGATGTTTGGGCACAAATCGAAGCTGTTCGCGCAGGTTCCGTTTCGCTGAGTGACGAGGCCATCGAAACTCTGGCAGACCAGTTCAAGCAACTTTACAACAGCTTCATTACCTCCGGTAAGCCCCTCGAACCTGGCTACTACATCGTTTACTCTCTCCGCTCGAACACGAATGGCCTCTTCCCCGGAGGACGTCCTTATCCCTATGGTCCGACAGAAGAGGGAACTTATGACGATGGTGCCATCTATGACGGTTCTGCCGTGAACGCTACGGACAAGAACCTTCGCTGGTCGTACAAGAAGGACGACCCGGTGAAGTTCTCCCTCGCCGAGATCGAAGAGAAAGGCTACACCTATGAGACGGCCAAGTTCATCTGGCGTGTTACCAAGGCCGGCCAGAAGGACAACGACGGCAACGAACTCTTCTACTTCCAGAACGTAGAGACTGAGAAGTACATCGGTAAGGACCCCGCGCGTTATTCGCCCATCGTGATGACCGATAAGCCCGAAGTGTCCTACACCATCAAGGCTAGTGCCAACTTCCCTGGCTATTTCTCTTTCTACTCTCCCGCACTTACCAAGTCAACGGAAACGGGTGCTCCTTCGGATGCCGACTACTCGGGTATTCACTGCTCCCGTGACGTGAACAACGTCGTGGCTTGGGACTGGCGTGTTGCCGGTTCTTGCTGGCAGGTGCGCAGCCTTACAGAAGAGGAGGTGAAGACCGTGTTGGCAAACCTCGCACAGCCCAAGCTGAACAACAAGCTTTCCGCTCTTGTTACCCAGGCTCAGAGCGGCATCGACGCAGGTTATTCCTACGCCGGCTTTGAAAACAACCAGAAGATCGCCTCCACCACAACGGGTGCGTTCGGTGATCCCGATGGTCTCGTGACCTCTGCCGACCAGCTCGCCAGCCCCATGGCCGACATCGAAGAAGGTCAGGATCCCGACCATGGTCTGAGTGTACTCCTCGACAACAACTCCGGCACCTACTTCCACACTTCTTGGCACGGTGACGCCAATGCATGGAAGGGTGACCACTACCTCCAGATGACCCTCAGCCGCGAGATCGACCAGATCCTCGTGAAGTGGGGAAAGCGTAACAACGGTACCAACCTCCAAGCCGTCGGTGCTCCCATCAAGGTTTCCTTCTGGGGAACGAACGATCCTTCTGCCCTCGAACGCACTTTCGCTGAAGTGCCGAACGAGGAGACGGGTGAAGCTACCAAGAACTTCGACGACTGGAAGACCGCTTGGGATAGCCTCGGCGTATCGGACTTCAAGTATGTGTATGATCTCACTGTTACCGACTCCGATCCCGTGAAGACGATCGCCAAGGGTGTGGGTACGGCTTATTTGAAGTTCATCAACAACACCAAGTACAAGCACATCCGTATGGCTGTCATCAACAGTGGTGGCAATACGGCAGGCAACCGCTACTTCCACGGAGCTGAGTTCCGCGTGTACGAAGGTGGTTACGATCCCAGCACATCGCTCATCGCTTCTGTTCCCGAGGAACAGCTCAATGCGCTGAGAGCAGAAATCGCAGCGGCTCAGGCTGAACTTAAAGCTGAAAAGGCCACACAGGCTCAGATCGACAAGCTTCAGGCTGCTTACGATGCCTTCTTGAAGGTTTATCCCGATCCCACCCGCGTTCGTACTGCGATCGCTGATGCCAAAGCTCTGGCAACGGCAGCTGCCATCGGCAACGATCTCGGTTACTATGCCGAAGGTTCCGTAGAGCCCCTCACGGCCGTGATCAACGAAGTGGAAAGCGAGCTGAACTCCATCGTGGCCACTCAGCAGCCCACCTCCGCTCAGATTGACAATCTCCTCAGCAAGCTCAATGCTGCCCTCGATGCCTTCAACGCCAAGCTCAGCGTTCCCCAGTCCGGCATCTACCAGATTCTCAGCTCTTCCAGCAACAATACCAACGTGGGTCGCAAGATCATGGCGTACAATACCTCGCGTAAGGAACATGTACGTATGGGTGGCCGTCAGCAGTCCAACGGTGTTTGGGAAGATGTGCCCGGCTTCGAACAGAACCTTGCAGCTTACTGGCAGGTGGACAAGGTAGACGGTGGCTACACCTACAAGAACCTCTTCACGGGTCTTTACCTCGCTCCCCTCAAGGGTCAGAATGTGATGACACAGCGTGAAGAACCCTACGTGTTCGCTCTGCGCTATGCCAAGTTTGCAGGCAGCTTCAACCTCGTCCTCGACAAGGAAGATGCTAACGGCGAACATATCTATGCCAACGCTCAGCCTGGCGGCGACTACCTCCTCGTGACGTGGAACACCGCTTCGGGCAACGACAACTCTGCTTTCCGCTTCGTTCCTGCTCAGCCTTCGCTCGACTTCCTGAGCTACAAGCTTGAAGCCAAGGGTAAGGGCAAGCTCCAGATCATCACCTTCCCCATCGCCGTGAAGAACGATGGCAACTTCTACACCGTAATCGGTCAGGATGCTGAGAACAACATCCAGCTCGAAGCCGCTCCCGCCGAACTCGTAGCAGGTCAGGCCTATGTTTATGTTCCTGCTGACGAAGAAGCTACGGCCATCTTCGAGCCTGTTCAGAAGGCTGTTGCCAACCTCGTTTACGCCACGAAGGAAGCCGAAGCCGTTAATGGCCTTGTGCCCACTTTCGAAACGGTAGAAATTCCTCTGGCCAGTGGTAAGTTCAACCCCGAACGTTCGAAGGTGCTTCGTTCCGAGAAGGGTGAAAAGGTTGCTGCGGCTACGGGTTACTTCACCGCGATGCCTGCTACCGACAAGACTGGTGCACTCACCATCGCAGCCGATGGCAAGATCACCACAATCGGTGGTGTTGTCCTCACGGGTAAGGCAGCAACTCAGGGCATCTACACCATTTCCGGTGTTCGCCTCCACAGCACGAAGAACCTCCCCGCAGGTGTCTACATCATCAATGGCAAGAAGCAGGTTGTTCAATAATCCTCCCTTCTTTCCCTGACATTAATGAGCCCCCTCGACCGCAAGATCGAGGGGGCTTTTTGGTTCCATTGCACCGAATGTGTCTCTTTGCCTCTCCGAGGCCACAGCCGACACAAGAAACGGCCGTGCCACTCTTCCTCAGAAGAGCGGCACGGCCGTTCGTTTTTCAACAGACGTTTTCTGATCATGGCATGGCGCGGGCAGGTTCTGCTCCGCTCATCTGGCTGATCGAGAACGTTCATATATATCTGGTGCGCCTGATAGGACTCGAACCTACACGTCTCTCGACACCAGATCCTAAGTCTGGCGCGTCTACCAATTTCGCCACAAGCGCAAAAGTCGATACCTCAGAGTGAGGTGTAACTTCGTGCTGCAAAAATACGCGAAACTCTTCGAAGGGCAAAGAAAAAGGGGGATATTTTTTGTATTTCGAGGGCGAATTGGTATATTTGCAGCTTGAACTCCCAGCCTATTGCCCTGTATGCACCTAATTGTCTCCCGCTGTTTCTGTGCTTTTCTTCTGAGCCTGTTCTCGACTTTACTGTGGGGGCAGGCCAGTGTCCCCACGGCTGCTCCCACGATGACCATTGTTGCCGCCGATGGCAGCGAAACGGAAGAGACGGCGTATAGCGGGGGTGCCCCCCTCAATGTCCGCTTCGATGCGCACGCCGAGCAAGTGGGCACGTACGAACCACGCTATGAGTGGCAATTTCTCCGCGAAGGGAGCACCACCCCCTTTCTGACCCGTTACGATGCGACCACGGCCTATAGCTTTATTGAAAGTGGCACGTTCACTGTGCGGCTCCTCATTACCTTCCGCCGTGGCGTGGAGACGGTGGACTATATCCAAGAAACACCCTTTTCCATCACCATATCCGAGAGCAAGCTCGAAGTGCCCAACGCCTTTACCCCCAACGGCGATGGCGTGAACGATGTGTTTCGCGTGAAGGAGGGTTATCAGAGTCTGGTAGATTTCCATGCTGTGGTGGTGAACCGCTGGGGACGCAAGATCGCCGAGTGGCGGGATCCTGCCGACGGATGGGACGGCCGGATGGCCGGAACCGATGCTCCCGATGGAGCATACTACCTACGCATTACTGCGGTCGGAGCAGACGGCGTCCGTTACAATGTGAAGAAGACGATCAACCTGCTTCGACAATTTCTCGAAAACTCCGGCACTACGCCCTAATCCTGCCGCCACCATGTCCGATACTTCCAAATCCGTTGCTGCCGGAGCGCACTCCGACCCGCACGGCACCATCGAGATCCTCGGTGCGCGTGTGCACAACCTCAAAAACATCGATGTATCTCTTCCGCGCCATGCCCTTACTGTTGTGACGGGACTCAGCGGAAGCGGAAAGTCTTCCCTTGCTTTCGATACCCTCTATGCAGAAGGTCAGCGGCGTTACATCGAAACCTTCTCCGCCTACGCCCGCAATTTCCTCGACAACCTCGAACGTCCCGATGTCGATAAGATCTCGGGACTTTCGCCCGTTATCAGTATCGAACAGAAGACAACGAACAAGAATCCGCGTTCCACCGTGGGGACGGTGACGGAGATCTATGACTTTCTCCGGCTTCTCTACGCCCGTGCCGGCGATGCCTATTCCTATGTCAGTGGTGAACGGATGGTGAAGTACACCGAAGAGCAGATCCTCGACCTCATCCTCTCTGCCTATTCCGGGCGTAAGATCTATCTCCTCGCACCTCTCGTTAAGCAGCGCAAGGGGCACTATAAGGAGTTGTTTGAGGGCGTGCGCAAGAAGGGCTTTATCCATGTGCGGGTCGATGGTGTGCTCCGTCCGATAGAACCCGGCATGCGTGTGGATCGTTATAAGAACCACGACATCGAACTGGTGGTCGATAAGCTCCGTGTGCAGGACAAAGATGCCGAGCGGTTGAAAAAGAGTGTGCGTCAGTCCCTCCGTCAGGGCGATGGGTTGATGCTCATCCTCGATGCCGAGAGCGAAGAGGTGCGTTTCTATTCCAAACGGCTCATGTGTCCCGTCACCGGTCTGGCCTACCGCGAACCTGCCCCTCACTCCTTCTCGTTCAATTCCGCCCAAGGGGCGTGTCCCAAATGCAAAGGCCTAGGCTATGTCAGCGTGATTGACCGTGAGAAAGTGTGCCCTCAGCCCGGGCTGAGCATTCGAGAGGGTGCACTCGAACCTTTGGGGAAATACAAGAATGCCCTCATCTTCTGGGAGCTGGAAGCCATCTTGCTCCAATACGGTGCCGATCTAAACACCCCCGTGGCCGAAATCCCCGAAGAGGCCATGGACGAAATCTTCAACGGTGTGGCCGACCGTCTGCGCATTCCCGCCGCCATTGCCAAGACCTCCGATGACTATTATGTCGAGTTCGGTGGCCTGGTGAAATACATCCAACAGATGGCCGATGCTGAGATGTCGGCCGCGGCGCAGAAGTGGGCGGAGCAATTCTCTACCACCGCTACCTGTCCCACCTGCCATGGCGACCGTCTGAACCGCGAAGCCCTGTCCTATCGCTTCGGTGGGAAGAACATCGCCGAGCTTTCGCGTATGGACATCGCTCGGCTATCGGAATGGCTTGCCGACACTGAACTTCAGCTCGAAGGCAAACAGCGTGCCATCGCCGCCGAGATCCTTAAAGAGATCCGCACCCGCCTTCGTTTCCTGCTCGACGTCGGGCTGGACTATCTCTCCCTCGACCGCGCCACAATGACACTCTCCGGCGGTGAGAGTCAGCGTATCCGTCTTGCCACGCAAATCGGATCGCAGCTCGTCAATGTGCTCTACATTCTCGACGAACCCTCCATCGGCCTCCACCAGCGCGATAATGTCCGGCTCATCCGCTCCCTTCGCCGGCTCCGCGATACGGGCAATACCGTTGTCGTTGTCGAGCACGACAAGGACATGATGCTCGCTGCTGACTATGTGGTGGATATCGGCCCGAAGGCCGGCCGTCGAGGCGGTGAAGTCGTCTTCCAGGGTACGCCCGCCCAGATGCTTCGTGCCCGCACCCTCACCGCCGACTACCTCACCGGCGCACAGCAGATCCGTGTCCCTGACGGACGACGCAAGGGCAATGGCAAAACCCTCCGCCTCTTCGGCGCGCGCGGCAACAACCTGCGGGGGGTCAATGTGGATTTTCCGCTCGGTATGTTCATCTGCGTGACCGGAGTTTCGGGATCCGGAAAGTCCACCCTCATCAACGACACGCTCCTGCCCATCCTCTCGCAACACATCTACCGCTCCCTCCGCGAACCGCTTCCCTATGACCGCATCGAGGGTTTGGAGCTGGTGGACAAGGTCGTGGCCGTTGATCAGAGCCCCATCGGGCGTACTCCGCGCTCCAATCCCGCCACCTTCACCGGCGTCTTCGCCGACATTCGCACCCTCTTCGTCAATCTCCCTGAAGCCAAGATGCGGGCCTACAAGCCCGGACGCTTCTCCTTCAACGTCAAGGGCGGGCGGTGCGAAACCTGCAAAGGCAATGGATACAAGACCATCGAGATGAACTTCCTCCCCGATGTCTATGTCCCCTGTGAAACCTGCCGCGGCAAACGTTACAACCGCGAGACACTCGAGGTGCGTTTTAAAGGCAAGAGCATCAGCGATGTCCTCGATATGACGATCAATCAAGCGGTGGAGTTTTTCGAAAATGTCCCCAACATCCTCCAAAAGGTCAAGGTTCTGCAGGATGTAGGGCTCGGTTATCTGAAGCTCGGGCAGTCGTGCACCACGCTCAGTGGCGGTGAGAGTCAGCGCGTCAAACTTGCCACCGAGCTTTCCAAACGCGATACCGGGCAGACCATCTACATCCTCGACGAACCCACCACCGGCCTTCATTTCGAAGACATCCGCGTTCTCCTCTCCGTGCTCGAACGCCTGGTGGAGCGCGGGAACACGGTAATCGTCATCGAGCATAACCTTGATGTGATCAAGACGGCGGACTACCTCATCGACATGGGACCCGACGGCGGGCGCGGTGGCGGCCAATTAGTGGCGGCCGGAACGCCGGAGGAGGTCGTTGCCTTGGGCAAGGGATGCACTGCACCCTTCCTCAAAGCTGAGCTTGAAGGCATACCCACCCCCATTCTCTCAGACCAATAACCATTCCAATTCCTAATTCTTAACCCCCTTACCATTTTTATGTTCGAAGGACAACCCAAAGGGCTATTCGCCCTCGCGCTCGCCAACACCGGCGAACGCTTCGGCTACTACACCATGTTGGCCGTATTCGTGCTCTTCCTGCAAGAGAATTTCGGCTGGGCACCCGATGCCGCCGGCACCGTCTACTCCACCTTCCTGATGTTCGTCTACTTCCTTCCCTTCGTGGGCGGTATCCTGGCCGACAAGTTCGGCTATGGCCGTATGGTTACTATCGGCATCAGCATCATGTTCCTCGGTTATGTCCTTCTGGCCATCCCGATGGGTAGCGGCACCGCTGCCATCGCCGCTATGGTCGGTGCCCTTGCACTCATTTGCGCAGGAACGGGACTTTTCAAAGGCAACCTCCAAGTCATGGTGGGCGACCTCTACAATTCTCCCCAGCTCGCCTCGAAGCGCGATGGTGCTTTCTCCATCTTCTATATGGCCATCAACATCGGTGCCCTCTTCGCACCAACGGCAGCGGTCAAGATCATGGACTATGCGCAGGGCACGCTCCAATATTCTAAGGCCGACAGTTACCACTTCGCCTTTGCCGTGGCTTGTCTTTCGCTCGTGGTGAGCATGGCCATCTATTTCACCTTCCGCTCCACCTTCCGGCATGTTGAGGGCGGTACGAAAAAGGCTGCCGCTACCCGGACACAAGAGGAACCGGTGCAGCAGCTCTCAGCCCAAGAGACGAAGGACCGCATCATCGCCCTCTGCCTGGTCTTTGCCGTGGTGATCTTCTTCTGGATGGCCTTCCACCAGAACGGCCTTACGCTCACCTATTTCGCCAAGGAGTTTACCGCCCACTCTTCTACGGGTATCGCCTCCATGGCCTTCGATGTGCGCAACCTTGTCCTCCTCATCATTGCCGTCTACGGCTGTTTCGGGGTGTTCCAGAGCACAACGGCCAGAGGCAAGGGCATCGCCACCCTCATCGTCCTCCTCTGTGCTGCCGGACTGATCTATATGGGCACCAATATCCCTGAAGTCACCAAAGTCGAGGCTCCCATCTTCCAGCAGTTCAACCCCTGCTATGTCGTGGCCCTCACGCCCGTGAGCATCGCCCTCTTCGGCTGGCTGGCCAAGACGGGCAAAGAGCCTTCCGCACCCCGCAAGATCGCCTATGGCATGCTCGTGGCTGCCGTCGGTTTTGCCGTGATGATCTTCGGATCTACCGGTATCGAGCCACTTGAAAAGGATGTAGCCCAGAAATTTGAGATAGAGCAGACCGCCAAGATGAAGAAAGAAGTCGTGGAATTGCAAACGACAATCGCCCTTCGTGAAAACCCGACCGCCGATAAGGAGGCTATCACCCTGGCTGCCGAAAAAGAAAACGCTGCCATCGATGCCGATGCCACTGCTAAGAAGGACGTGATCGAAGCCAAGATAGAGAAGGAAGGTTTGCGCGTTTCGCCCTATTGGCTCATCATTACCTACCTCGTTCTCACCTTTGCCGAACTCCTCCTTTCGCCGATGGGCATCTCTTTCGTCTCGAAGGTGGCTCCTCCCCAGTATAAGGGCATGATGATGGGCGGATGGTTCGTGGCCACCGCCATCGGTAACTTCCTCACCGTCATCCCCGCCCTCCTATGGTGCAAAGTCCCCCTCACCGTAGTCTGGGGCACGCTCGTGGCCCTCTGCGTACTCTCCTTCATCTTCATTTTCTCGCAGATGAAGAAGCTTGAGAAGGTGGCCTGATCGCCCCGTTTCACGTTTCCATGAAGCTCCCCCATCCTCACCGTGCGTGAGGGTGGGGGAGCTCTCATGAGGATGGGAGCGGACAGCGGTGTCGTTAGCCCCTCCGACAACAGTGGCGGCTTGCACAAGGACGGATGGGTTGGAGCAATCGGGTGAGCAGGACTGTCCGATTTTACCTCCTCGGAGTCGTGGTTTTGACACCGCGGAGGTGTTGAAAAGACTCCGCGGTGTCAACACCACGACTCCGCGGAGTCTTTTCCCTGATTTCGCGGACTTTTTCAGGTGTTGGGTATGGGTTGAAAATCAACACTTTGCGAGGTGTCAAATGGTGTCAAAAAAGCCATGCGAGGCTATGGGGCTGGTCAAAATTTCGGGAGGGGCATTGGATGATTGAAGCGTTTTAAGAGGTGGGACAGGGGTGTGCAGCAGGGGCAAAGCTCTGATGCGAGCGATAAGACTTAACGTGAAGATGCGGACAAAGCACGCTCCACGTCTGTGAGGAATGCTCCTGCGAGTGGATACAAACATTCTCCACCGGCGGAAACACGCGCGGTGGGATTTTCACGTCTCCTGCGGCAATTCACGTGAAAATCCCTCATCCTTTGTGGGGTTTACGTCCATCGTCTTGCCCACCCCTCCCGAAAATCGTAACTTTGCCGGCACGAATTATGGACACAATCACGATATGACAGTACTTACCTTTACGCTCGTCCTCCTGTTGGGGGCATATTGTGCCGGCCTCCTCGGCTCCCTCACAGGACTTGGGGGTGGGGTAGTGGTCATTCCCCTGCTCACACTTTGTTTTGGAGTCGATTTCCACTATGCTGTGGGTGCGGCTTTGGTCTCGTCGATCGCCACATCGAGCGGTTCCGGATCGGCCTATGTGAAAGAGGGCATCACCAATATCCGCCTCGGCATGGTGCTCGAAATCGCCACAACTCTTGGAGCGGTGGCGGGTGCTTTGGTGGCCATTTGGCTCAACAACTCGGTCATTGCCGTCATCTACGGCGGAGTGCTCCTCCTTACTGCCGCCATGCAGCAGCGCAAACATGCGCCCCATGCCTTGGTTCAGGGGAGTGATCTGGCGCGCCGGCTCAAACTCTTCGGAACTTATCCTCAGAAAGATGGCACGAAACAGTATTATGAACTCACCCATGTGGGCGGCGGTTTTGTGATGATGGTCTTTGCGGGCATCCTCTCCGGAATCCTCGGCATTGGTTCAGGGGTGCTCAAGGTGATCGCTATGGACGGCATTATGAAAGTCCCTTTCAAGGTGAGCACGACAACCTCCAACTTCATGATGGGAGTTACGGCATGCGCTTCGGCTGTGGTCTACATCCAGCGCGGCAATATTGTCCCCGGTCTGGCCTTCCCGGTGCTGATCGGTGTGCTCCTCGGCGCGCTCACAGGGGCAAAACTCCTCAAACACCTCGATGTTTCCCTGCTGCGCAAAATCTTTGCCTTCGCCATCCTCGCCGTTGCCCTCAACATGATCTATATGGGCTTCACGGGAGGATTCGAACATTGACGCCGATAGATGGTGATCAGAGGCATTCAGGTCTAAGGCTTAAGCCCTAACGTTCCAACTTTCAATCCCATGCCCAAAATCGACATACAGCAGGCCATTGGCAATACCCTCCGCTGGGGGGTTACCGTCGCCAGCGTCCTCGCCCTGATCGGCGGAGTCATCTACCTCCATGCCCACGGCCAAGAGCCGATGCCGGACTACTCCAGTTTTTCCTACGATGAGGCGTATAAAGCCACCGACTATACCACTCTTTCCGGCATCCTCGGCGGACTCTCCTCGTGGAACGCCCGGAGCTGGATCCAGCTCGGTGTCCTTGCCCTCATCCTCACACCCGTCCTTCGCGTTGTCCTCTCACTCGTGGACTTCCTGGCCGAACGCGACTGGCTCTATGCCGCCATTACCTCGGTGGTACTGGCCGTAATCATCAGTAACTCTATCGGCGGTTTTTAACTCCATCGGCGTATGTCCTCGTCCACGATCCCCACCGGCGACCGGGCGTTGCAGGAGCTGTGGGGGACGCCTCCGGACTTTCCCACGGACTTCGTCCCCGACACTCCCCTCGCCACACCCACCTTCGGCGATGATGCCGTCCCGTCGTCTGCTGCCGCTCTGTCGGCCGCAGAGGGCGAAGCCCTGCACCCCACCGATCCGCGCGAGGTGCTGCGCCGCCATTGGGGATATCCCGACTTTCGCGGCATACAGCGCGACATCATCGACAGCATCCTCGCGCGCCAAGACACCGTGGGGCTCATGCCCACCGGAGGAGGTAAGAGCGTGACTTTCCAAGTGCCGGCATTGATGATGGAAGGCACGTGCCTCGTCATTACGCCCCTCATCGCCTTGATGAAGGATCAGGTGATCCACCTTCGTGCGCGTGGCATCCTTGCCACCGCCATTCACTCCGGACTCTCGCGCGAAGAGATGGTGCGCGAATTGGACAACGTGGTGCTCGGCGGCTACAAGTTCCTCTACCTCTCGCCCGAGCGTCTGCACAGTGACACTTTTCGCTTCAAACTTCAATACATGACGGTGAGTTTCATCGCTGTAGACGAGGCGCATTGTATCTCACAGTGGGGTTACGACTTCCGTCCGGCCTACCTCAACCTCCGAACTCTGCGCGAACTCCTGCCCGATGTGCCCGTTCTCGCCCTCACCGCCACGGCCACGGCCCAGGTGCTTGAGGACATCCAAGAGCAGCTCGCATTTCGAGAGCAGCGGGTGTTTCGCATGAGTTTCGAGCGGACGAACCTCCACTATTTTGTCCAAGAGAGCGACGACAAGCTCACCGCGCTCATTGCCCTCCTGCACCGCTATCCCGGTTCTGCAATCGTCTACACCCGCTCGCGGAGCGGCACGCGCGACACCGCCCTCGCCCTTACTCAGGCAGGTATCTCTGCCCTTTACTACCATGCCGGTCTTCCCGCCGCCGACAAAGATGCACGTCAACAGGCATGGCAGTCGGACGAAGTGCGCGTGATGGTCTCTACCAACGCCTTCGGCATGGGCATCGACAAGCCCGATGTGCGCCTCGTGGTTCATCTCGATCTGCCTGATTCCATCGAGGCTTATTTCCAAGAGGCCGGCCGTGCCGGCCGCGATGGCCAGACGGCGCGCGCCGTGCTCCTCTTCAACGGACGTGACCACCGCCTTCTTTCCCAGCGCATTGCACAGACCTTTCCCGAGAAAGAGAAGATCCGTCAGATCTATGACGATGTGGGGAGCTACTACCAACTGGCCGTTGGTGATGGTGAGGGCGCGGTGCGGGAATTCGACCTCGACCGTTTCTGCCGCAACTTTCACCATTTTCCCCTCACCGTAGTCAACTCCTTCACCATCCTCCAACGTGCCGGGGTGCTCGAATATGCCGGCGAGGAGGAGACCCGCTCGCGGCTCATGTTCATCTGCCGCCGCGAGGAACTGTATGATTACCGTCGTGCGAGCGATGTGGAGGACGTGGTGCTCACCGCTCTGCTCCGCGCCTATTCCGGCCTTTTCTCGGAATATGTGTTTATCGAGGAAGCACAGTTGGCGTATGTCACCGCTCTGAGCGAGGGCGAGGTCTACGAGGCATTGATGCACCTCAGCCGCTTGCGGCTGCTGGACTATGTGCCGCGCAAGTCGGTGGCGCACCTTAATTTTCTGATGCGGCGCATCGACAGCGCGCGCCTCCCCCTTCCGCCCGAGGTCTACGAACTGCGCCTCGAACGCTATGCCCACCGCATCAATGCGATGCTCGACTATTGCACCACCACCGACCGTTGCCGGAGCCGCCTCCTGTTGGAATATTTTGACGACCACGCTGCCTGCGACTGTGGTCACTGCGATGTTTGTGCCGACCATCCCCTCTCTCCCTCGCCTGCCGATCTCGAAGCTCGACTTCTCGACTGCCTGTCCGATGGAAAACCCCACACGGCGGCCGACTTCCACCTTGCCGGCCCTGACCTCCCCGAAGCTCGGCGTCTTGTGCGTCAATGGCTCGACGAAGGGCGTATAGTGCTTGATGACGGCCGTTTCATGCTGCGCAGTAGCACGAATTAGTCCCTTATCCCTCCCGTTTCCTTCCCATGGTTCTCAATTACATCTGGATCGCTTTTTTCCTCATTGCCTTCGTTGTGGCAACGGTTCGTCTGGTGTTTTTCGCCGATTTCAACGTCTTTCCCGACATTATTTCCGCCACCTTCGATACCGCCAAGACCGGCTTCGAGATCTCTCTCGGGCTTACCGGTGTCCTCTCTCTCTGGATGGGGGTGATGCGGATTGGTGAACAGGGCGGGGTGGTCGAGGTGCTGGCGCGCGCCCTCGGGCCGCTCTTCAAACGCCTCTTCCCCGAAGTGCCGGAAGGTCACCCTGTGGTGGGCAACATCTTCATGAACATTGCGGCCAATATGCTCGGCCTCGACAATGCGGCCACCCCGCTCGGTCTCAAAGCGATGGAAGGGCTCCAAAGCCTAAATCCGCGGAAGGACACGGCCTCCAACGCGATGATCATGTTTCTTGTGCTCAACACCAGTGGTTTGACCCTCATCCCCGTGTCGATCATGGTGTATCGTGCGCAGCAGGGTGCGGCTCATCCCACCGATGTGTTCATCCCGATCCTCCTCGCCACCTTCTGTTCGACACTTGCAGGTATCGTAGCTACTGCCCTCTTCCAGCGCATCAACTTGTTCCAGCGTACCCTTCTTCTTACCCTCGGAGGGGCATCGCTCTTTGTCGCCGCCCTGATCTGGGGCTTTGCCACACTCAATGAAGCGATGATGAACCGTGTAGGCACTACGGCAGCCAATGTGCTGTTGTTTTCTGTCATCGTGGTGTTCATCCTCGCCGGCATGCGTCGCCGCATCAATGTCTATGAAGCCTTTGTCGAAGGTGCAAAAACGGGTTTTGACACAGCCGTGCGCATCATCCCCTACCTCGTGGCCATTCTCGTGGCCATCGGCGTATTTCGCGCGAGTGGAGCGATGGATTGGGTCATTGATGGTGCGAAAACCCTCGTTGCTCTTACGGGCTTGGATGCCGAATGGGTCGGAGCTTTGCCCACAGCATTGATGAAACCCCTCTCCGGTTCTGGGGCGCGCGGCCTGATGGTCGATGCGATGGCGAGTCAAGGTGCCGACTCTTTCGTGGGTCGATTATCGTGTATTTTCCAAGGTTCCACCGACACAACATTCTACATCCTCGCGGTCTATTTCGGTAGTGTGGGGGTACGTCACACTCGCCACGCCGTGGCCGCCGGCCTCTTGGCCGACCTCGCCGGTGTCATCGCTGCGATCGGAGTCTGCTACCTGTTCTTCGGAGCGTAGGAGAAACAGGAGTTCGTGTCGTAAGTGACCATGAGTTGTTTCATAATGGGCCCAGCTCCTTTTCCCGATCCCAAAACCCCTTCTTCTGACCTCTAATGTTTAACCTATAACTTCATTCATCATGAAATCCTCCATCTCCACTTCCAACGCCCCTGCGGCGATCGGTCCTTATTCGCAGGCCGTAGAAATCAACGGAACGGTGTTTGTAAGCGGACAGCTCCCGGTCGATCCTGCCACGGGCGAGTTTGTTGAGGGCGGCATCAAAGAACTCACCGCCCGTTCCCTCACCAATGTGCGCAACATCCTCGAATCGATCGGTCTTACCCTCGACAACGTGGTGAAGACCTCCGTATTTCTGGCCGACATCACTGACTTTGCTGAGATGAACGAGGTCTATGCCTCTTTCTTTACGGCTCCCTTCCCTGCGCGTTCTGCCATGGCCGTCAAGACGCTTCCGAAAGGTGCGCGTGTGGAGATCGAGTGCATCGCTGTGCGCTAAGTCCGAAGTTTGCTTCGATTGACCGAAACATGCAATTCCCACGGTGTGGCATGTGCAGTACACGCCGTGGGAATTTTCGTGCTTGACTGTGCGCATCCATCGGATGTGTCAGCCTCGGCCGGCATCCCCGATGGAAGTCCGCCGGACTCGACAAAAGGGGAGGTCGAGCACAGACCCACAAAATAAATTTCCGGCTGGGTGAAAATGTTTGCGGATTTATTATTACCTTTGCTCACTGCGATCGTCTGCCCGTTCCGTGGAGTAGATCGGAATGCACACCTGTTGTTTTCTTACACTACCTGATTTATGCCCACTCTCTGTCCTGCTTATCACATCCCCGTGCTGTTGAAAGAAACGGTGGATGGCCTCCGTATTGCGCCCGATGGTGTGTACGTTGATGCCACATTCGGTGGCGGTGGGCACAGTCGTGAAGTCCTTGCCCGTCTGGGGACGGAAGGACGGCTTTACAGCTTCGATCAGGACGCGGATGCCGAGGCCAACGTGCCGGAAGGAGAGGAACGCCTCACCTTCGTGCGGAGCAACTTTCGCTATCTTCCCCACTGGATGCGCTATTATGGCGAGGACGAGGGTGTGGATGGCGTGTTGGCTGACCTCGGGGTTTCGAGTCACCATTTCGATGCCGAAGAGCGTGGCTTTTCTTTCCGTTTCGATGCTCCGCTGGATATGCGGATGAACGGACGCGGCGGCAAGACCGCAGCGCAGCTTCTCAACGAGTGTGCAGAGGAGGATTTGGCACGCATCTTCCGTCTCTACGGTGAGTTGAAGAACGGTGGGCGCATTGCATCGGCGGTGGTGCGGGCACGTCAGGAACGTCCTTTCGCCATGATATCCGACCTCCTCGATCTCCTTCGTCCCCTTATGCCCCGTGACCGCGAGAAGAAGGAGCTGGCGCGTGTGTTCCAAGCCCTCCGTATTGAGGTGAATCATGAGATGGAGGCTCTTGAAGCCCTCCTCCAAGGTGCACTCCGTGTGCTGCGTCCTGGCGGCCGCCTCGTTGTGCTCACGTACCACAGCCTTGAAGACCGCATGGTGAAAAACTTCATGCGGGCGGGTAACATTGCCGGTAAGGTGGAGCAAGATTTCTACGGCAACCGCCTCTCCCCCATACGCCCTGTGACGAACAAGGTCATTATCCCCTCGGCCGAAGAGCAGGCCGCCAATCCCCGAAGCCGCTCGGCAAAGCTCCGCATTGCCGAGAAATGCCTGTTGTAAACGGAACGGAATAGAATGCCCCCTTCAACCCCTCCCAGCCCCCTCTGGACATGAACAAGAACGATATCCCATTTGACATTCGTCCCATCACTGAAGAGATCCGCGCGGAAGAGCCTGTGCCTCAGGTCGAAACACCCTCCACTGCCGAAATCGAAGGAGAGCCGACCTCTGGGGATGCGGAGGCGATCGCCGAAACGGGCGAGGCGGATGCTCAGAAAGGGCGGAAAAAGAAAAAAAGACACCGAAAGACCCACCACGGGAAGGGTAGCGAATCGAGCCGTGAGGCGGGAGATGGCGAAAGACGCAGCTCTCTCCGTGCCTTCCTGACGGACGATGATCTGAACTTCTCGTTCTCCATGCTCCGTGGTCTGCTCGATGGCGGAAGCTTGGCGAGCTTCGTGCGCCACAACTGGGCGTTCATCACCCTCCTTCTCTTCTTCTCGGTGGTGAACATTGGCTTGGGCTATAAAATGCGTGAGCTGCTCATTGAAAACGACATGCTGGCCAAGGAAGTGCTTGACCGTCGCTACAAAGCTCTCACGTGCAGCAGCGAACTCCGTGAGCGTACCCTCGGATCGAAGATCGAGCGCGAACTGAAAGACTCCACCCTCCGTAGTTCTACCGAACGACCCTTTACCCTCAACGTTCCCGCCGACAGCAGCTCATCGTCTCCGCTGTTGTCGGAATGACAGAACGATGAACTCTCGCCTGAACCATGAAAAAAAATGTCCCCAAGTTCCGATCCGATAAGGTGATGCCGCGCTACTTCGCCTTTATCGCCTTGTTCGTGGTGATCAGCCTTGCCATTTTGGGCAAAGCAACGTACATCATGTTTTTCCAGCATGACTATTGGCTGACAGTGAGCAAGGTGTATGAAAGCAAGATTCTCGAGCTTCCGGCCACGCGGGGCAACATCCTTTCTGCCGATGGACAGGTACTGGCTACCTCGCTCCCCGAATACCGTATCTACCTCGATCCCATGTCGTGGGAGCCTAATCCCAAACGACGGGCCAAGGAGCAGCATTTTCGCGACAGCATCCTGACGAACTGCTTAGATAGTATTGTCGATGGGATGAAAAAAATCATTCCTGAGTTGGACACCGAGGCTGTGCGGAAGCGCATCCTCAACGGGCGTGCCAAGGAACGCCACAGTATCTCCCTTCATACACGTCGTGTAACCTACATCCAATACACAGAACTGAAGAAACTTCCCCTCTTCCGGCTCGCTCAGAACAAAGGAGGTTTTTATGTGGAAGAGTTTCGTCGGCGCAAAAATCCCTATGGCCGACTTGCAGCCCGCACCATCGGTTCGCTCCGTGCCGACAACGACTCCGCCCTGTCCGGGCTGGAACTTTCGTTTGACTCCGTGCTCGCCGGACGTCCGGGAGCGTACCACCGCCAGAAGGTGGGGGCGCGCTTCATTCAGCAGATCGACACCCTGCCTGAAAACGGCTGCGATGTTGTTACGACCCTCGATGTGGGTTTTCAGGATCTGATGGAGAAGGTGCTTCGCCGTCAGCTCGAAAGCATCGGTGCCACGGCGGGCATGTGCATTCTGATGGAGGTGCAGACGGGCGATGTCAAGGCCATCTCATCGCTCAGCCGGCTGACTGGTGGCGGATTTGCCGAGGTCGATCCTCGCGCCGTTACCAACATGATGGAGCCGGGCTCGGTGTTTAAGCCCATGTCCTTCATGGTGGCGATGGACGATGGTAAGATCACCATGAACAGTACTGCCGACACGGGCTGTGGCGTCAAGGAGATGCACGGACGGAAGATGCGCGACTCCAACTGGCGCAAAGGCGGAGACGGCGTACTCACTGTTCCGGAGATTATCAAGAAGTCATCGAACGTGGGGGTCAGTACCCTGATCGATAATGCCTATATGCGCAATCCCGACCAATTTGTGGACGGACTGGAGCGTATCGGCATTACGGAAGATCTCCATCTGCCCATCCCAGGCTATAGAGTGCCCCGTATCCGCCATCGTCGTGATAACCCGGACCGTTGGTATGGCACTACGTTACCGTGGATGAGCATCGGCTACGAAACGCAGATTCCCCCGATCTCCACCCTCACCTTTTATAATGGTGTGGCCAACGGAGGACGGCTCGTCCGCCCTCGCTTCGTGACAGCTATCAAGCGGGGCAAGGAGGTTGTGCAGGAATTTCCCGTAGTGGTGGTGCGTGAGAAGATGTGCAAACCCGAAACGCTCCGTAACATCCAGCTTTGCCTCGAAGGTGTGGTGGGAAAGAATAGCGGTACGGGTAAGATTGCCTATTCGCGTTATTTTAAAGTGGCGGGCAAGACCGGCACGGCACAGATATGGAGCAAGACGGGATTCTCGTCCAACTACTTGGTGAGCTTTGCCGGCTATTTTCCTGCTGATGCGCCGCGCTATTCGATGATCGTCTGCATAGAGAAGACAGCCCCTGCCTATGGAGGCTTGCACTGCTGCCCGGTGTTCCGCCAGATCGCCGAATCGGTGATGGCGCGTGAACTGAACTCCAACTATACTGCTGCCATCGACAGCACCGAGCATCGAGATGCCCTGCCCGACATGCTGGCGGGCAATCTCAACGCCCTCTCTTACGTGCTCGATGAGATGCGCATCCCCTTTACCGAGAGTGCCTCTGTGCGTGAGGGTCTTATCTGGGGGCAGAACACCGCCGATCGCCGCAACGTGGCCCTCACTCCTGAGACTAAACCCACCGGGGTACCTTCGGTGGTGGGCTATGGGCTGCGTGATGCCGTCTATCGCCTCGAACGTCTCGGTCTGAAGGTGCGTGTGAAGGGCTATGGGTGCGTGGTACACCAGAGTGTGGCTGCGGGATCTCACCTTCGCCGCGGCACGGTGGTGCAGCTCACCCTCAGTCCTCACCCCGACGATAAAGCGCACGAGGCGGACACTGCTGAGTCCTCCGACGGGGCAACGCCCGTTGCCGCACCCGCCCCGACACCGTTGCGGACCGTATCTTCTGCCAAGACTTCTGCCCCAAAGGCCACACCCACGCCTCCGAAGTCAGATGCCGCGCCGAAGAGCAGTGCCGCACCGACCGAAAAGAAGGCCGTCAAGGCCGTCAAGAACGTGGGAGAATCCGCCGCCTCTACGACCTTGTCGAAGAAGAGTGCGGCCCAAAATCCCGAACCTCCGGACAAAAAGAGGACGGCTCCAACCGACAAATCGGCCACTCTCCCCAAAAAGACGACTCAGAAGGCCGCCTCCCCAAAATCTTAATCTGAGGTTATGTCCAAGACAGGATGTAGCTTGACACCCATTGCACCATCATGACGTTATCCCATCTCCTCAGCGGCACCATCGCCAGCCGTTCCCTCCTCGAAACCCGTGGCGACCTGGAACGTCCCATCGCCCATGTAACCATCGACTCCCGCCAGGTCGTGCCCGGCACGCTCTTCATTGCGGTCAGGGGCACGCAGACCGATGGCCACGCCTATATAGGCAAGGCTCTTGAACTCGGTGCCACGGCCATTTTGGTGAGCGATCCTCTTCCTGCCGACAACCCCGAAGGTGTTGCCTTCGTCCGCGTGGCGGATACTGAAGCCGTGGTGGGCGAGGTGGCCCACATCTTCTATGGCCGCCCCTCCGAACACCTTCGGCTCGTTGGCGTTACGGGGACGAACGGAAAGACGACCATCGCTACCGTGCTCTATCAGCTCTTCCGCGGGTTTGGACACCGAACGGGACTGCTCTCCACCGTGTGCAACTTCATCGATGACCGCCCTGTGGAGGCCACCCACACCACGCCCGATGCCATCTCCCTCAACCGTCTGCTTGCTGAGATGGTAGAGGTGGGTTGCGAATATGCCTTCATGGAGTGCTCCTCTCATGCCATCCACCAGCACCGCATTGGTGGGCTGACTTTTGCGGGTGGTATCTTCACCAACCTCACGCGCGACCACCTCGACTATCATGGCACGTTCGATAACTACCGCGATGCCAAGAAGCTCTTCTTTGACGGACTTCCTGCTGCGGCCTTTGCCGTGACCAACGCCGATGACCGCAATGGCAGTGTTATGGTGCAGAACTGTGCCGCTACCGTCCGCACCTATTCCACCCGCACCATGGCCGACTTCCGTGGGCAGATCGTCGAAGAGAGCATTGAGGGAATGCTGCTCGACATCAACGGAAGCGAAGTGAGTGTTCCCTTTGTAGGCCGCTTTAATGTGAGCAACCTCCTTGGCGTTTACGGTGCGGCTCTGTGTTTGGGCAAGGAGCCTTCAGAGGTGCTCCGCGTCCTCTCGGGGCTGAAGCCCGTTAACGGCCGCTTCGAGGCCATCCGTTCGCCGAAGGGCTTCAGTGCGGTGATCGACTATGCCCACACCCCCGATGCTCTGGAAAACGTGCTCTCCTCCATCCGCGAGATCATCCGTCAGCGCGGTCGCATCCTTACCGTGTGTGGCGCAGGCGGCAACCGCGACAAGGGGAAGCGTCCCCTCATGGCACGCGAGGCGGCACGATGGTCGGATCGTGTGTTGATCACGAGCGACAATCCTCGCTTCGAGGATCCGCAGGCCATCATCGACGATATGCTTGCCGGACTTGACGATGCGCAGCGCGCACGTACACTCGCTATCGTAGATCGCCGCGAGGCCATCCGTGCCGCAGTAATGATGGCGCAGCCTGGCGATGTGATCCTCGTGGCCGGTAAAGGCCACGAACCCTATCAGGACGTGCAGGGTGTGAAACACCACTTCGACGATCATGAAGAAGTGCGTGCCGCATTCGGCATTCAATAATCCCCAGAAAAGACACACTCATGCTCTATTATCTCTTCCGCGCCCTCGAACAGTTCGGCATCCCTGGCTCGGGCATGTGGAGCTACATCTCCTTCCGTTCCCTCCTCGCCCTGATGTTGGGGCTGGTCATCTCTATGTGGTTCGGCGAATACTTCATCAAGTGGATGAAACGCCGCAATATCGGCGAGACAGCACGCGACATCAGCATCGACCCCTTTGGCATCGAGAAGAAAGGTGTGCCCTCTATGGGGGGCATCATCATTATTGTGGCCATCCTCGTCCCGGTCCTCTTGCTCGGGCGTCTCCGTAATATTTACATGCTCCTCATGATTGCCACCACCATCTGGTTCGGGCTGATCGGGTTTCTGGACGATTACATCAAGATCTTCAAGAAGAACAAGGAGGGGCTGTCGGGGCGTTGGAAAATTCTCGGACAGGTCATCATGGGCTTTGTGGTTGGTCTCACCCTCTATCTCAGCCCTGATGCCGTGATTCGTGAGAACATTGAGCGTGAACGCGTGGGCGATCGCATTGAGATTGTGCACAAGAGCGAGGCGGTCAAGAGCACGAAGACCACCATCCCCTTTGTCAAGAACAACAACCTCGACTATGCCGACCTTGTGGGCTTCTGCGGAGAGCACCGCCAAGCCATTGGTTGGGGCGTGTTCGTCCTGATGGTAATCTTCGTCACGACCGCCGTGTCCAACGGTGCGAACCTGAACGATGGTATGGACGGTATGGCCGCCGGCAACAGCGCGTTCATCTGTATCGCTTTGGGCATTCTGGCCTACGTGTCGAGCCATATCGAATACGCCTCCTATCTCGACATCATGTTTGTCCCAGGCTCTCAGGAATTGGTTGTGTTCATTTGTGCCATGGTAGGCGCGCTCATCGGCTTCCTTTGGTATAACGCTTATCCTGCCCAAGTGTTTATGGGCGACACAGGCTCGCTGGCCGTGGGCGGCGTGATTGGTGTCATTGCCATCATCATCCACAAAGAATTGCTCCTGCCTGTCCTCTGCGGCGTGTTCTTCTTTGAGAGTCTGAGTGTGATCGTCCAGACCCAGACCTTCAAGTTCTTCAAACGGCGCGGACGGCGTGTCCGGGTGTTCAAGAGCACACCCATCCACGATGCATTCCGACGGCTCGACAGCCAGCTTGACCCTACCTCCACCTATCTCATCCGCCGCTGGCCGCGCCACCCCTTCCACGAATCGAAGATCACTGTGCGCTTCTGGATTACCACCATCCTCCTTGCGGCATTTACCATCATCACGCTCAAAATTAGATAAGTAGCCCATGAAACTCGTCATTCTTGGTGCCGCCGAAAGCGGTGTCGGTGCTGCCGTCCTCGCGCAGCAGAAAGGTTATGAAGTCTTTGTCTCTGATGCGGGGCAGATCAAGCCGTGTTACAAAACCCTCCTCGATGAACACGGATTGGCATGGGAGGAAGGCGGGCATACAGCGGCGCGCATCCTCGATGCTGATGAGGTGGTAAAAAGTCCTGGAATCCCTGAGACGGCTCCTATCGTTGTGGCTCTGCGCGAGCGCGGCATCCTTGTGATGGCCGACATCGAGTTTGCCGCTCGCTACACCCACGCGCGGATGCTCTGCATCACCGGCTCCAACGGAAAGACTACCACTACGAGCCTCATTTACCACATCCTTAAAAGGGCCGGATTCCGCGTGGGGCTGGCAGGCAACATCGGCGACTCCTTTGCCCTTCAAGTGGCAGAGGCAGAACATAAAGAGGGGGGAATGCCCGACTGGTTTGTGCTCGAACTCTCCTCCTTTCAGCTCGATACGATGTACGACTTCCGCGCCGACATCGCCGTGCTCCTCAATATCACGCCCGACCACCTTGATCGCTATGATTACAAGATGGAACGGTATGTGGCTTCAAAGATGCGTATCGCGCGCAACCAGCGGGCGTCCGACTGCCTGATTTACTGGAAGGACGATGTCCATGTACCCGGACAATTGGAGCACCTCGATGGCGCTCGTCAGCTCTTCCCCTTCTCCGATTTGGCGGAAACGGGCTCTTTGGGCTACGGTCTGGGGCGTGCGGGGGATGACAGTTTCGGCTTTGCCCCTGGTGCCATGCTCCACCTCGATGCCCCTGAGACGTTCGATTTCCCCCTCGCTGACCTCTCCCTCTCGGGGCGGCACAACCTGCGTAACTGTCTCGCTGCTGCGATGGCAGCTCTCGCTGCCGGCGTTCCCGCCGAGATGGTGAAGGAAGGGTTGCGCACCTTCTCGGGTGTGGAGCATCGCCTCGAATGCGTGGGAACCTTCCGCGGTGTGGAGTACATCAACGACTCGAAGGCCACCAATGTTGATGCCTGTGTCGTTGCGCTCGAAGCACAGACCCGGCCCGTTGTCCTCATCGTTGGCGGTACGGACAAAGGTAACGACTACACCACACTTTATCCCTTAGTGCGCAAGAAGTGCCGCGCCTTGGTCTATCTCGGCGCGAACAACGCACCGCTCCATGCCGCTTTCGATGCTCTGGCAGCGGAAGCAGGCATTGCCGTGGCCGATACTTCTTCCATGACGGACTGCGTGGCCGCCTGCGCCCGCCTGGCTGAGCAGGGCGATGTCGTGCTCCTGTCACCCTGCTGTGCCTCGTTTGACCTGTTCCAGAATATGGCCGACCGTGGCTGCCAGTTCAAGGCCGCTGCCCAAGCTCTTGGCGAATAAAGTTCCATTCTGTCGAGATTGTCGCAGCCGGTGCCGTCGGGCATGAATTTTCCGACGGAACAGCATCGCTACGTTTACACCTTCTCATCCGATCTTTCCTCACGACAATACTCTTTTCCTCAGCATGAAAGCACGCATCTTCCATGGCGACATCGCGGTCTGGGCCATCTTTTTTATACTCTGTGCCATCTCGCTTGTTGAGGTGTTCAGCGCAGGTACCTACCTCGCCAACAAAGAGAAGAGTTGGGTGCGGCCGCTTCTCAACCAATGCGTGTACCTTGGCCTCGCTGCTCTCGTGGCGTGGATCGTTCACAACATCCCCTGTCGGTATTTCAAGCTGTTTCCTGTGATTGGCTATATCGTCATGCTCATCCTCCTTGTCTGGGCTTTGGTGGCCGGTACGGAACTCAATGAAGGAGCACGCTGGGTGACGATCGCCGGTTTCAGCTTCCAGCCTTCCGAATTTGCGAAGGGAGTGATGGTGATGACCGCAGCCTTGTTCCTGGGTTCGACACAGACAGACGAAGGCACGAAGAGCACGACCTTTTGGTGGATACTCTTTCTGACGGCAATCCCGTGCGCACTCATCATTACCCAGAATTTTTCGACGGCTGCCCTCCTGTTTCTTGTGATTTACAGCATGATGTGGGTGGGACGCATTCCTTGGCGACAGATGGGAAGCCTCACCCTTGCCCTGCTGGCCACGATAGCTTTGGGTTACGCCACGCTAATGGCCTTGCCCAACGATCCCAACGACTCGTTCTATGATTCGAAGTTCACGCAGCGTGTCTACACTTGGCGTATGCGTCTCACCGATGCCGGTATGGAACTTCCTGCCGATCCGCGCGAGTTCAAAATCACGGACAAGAATCGCCAGGTGGTCAATGCCCGCATCGCCCTGGCGCGGGCACATGGTATCGGTGCAGCGCCGGGAGGATCGGTGCAGCGCGACTACCTCTCTGCAGCCTACTCCGACTTTATCTATGCCATCATCGGTGAGGAATTGGGCATCATGGGCTGCATCATAGTGGTGCTGCTCTACATCTGGCTGGTGGTGCGGTGCAGTCGCATCGCGAGCCGCTGCGCGCATAATTATCCCGCATTCCTCGTCCTCGGTTTGGGTCTGTTGCTGGTGTGGCAGGCCATGTTGAACATGATGGTGGCCGTAGGGATAGGCCCCGTTACCGGGCAGACCCTCCCCATGGTCTCGAAGGGTGGAACGTCCAACTTCATCACCGGCGCCTACTTCGGCATGATTATCTCAGTGAGCCGCTATGCTCGCCGCAAAGACAAGACGCCCCTGCGCTCCGTCTCCGCTGAGATCAGCAAGGAAGTAGAGGCTGCTTTTACCAAAGATTGACCCATCGCCATGCACACTTCCTTGCTTCACCCACGCAGACTCCTGTTCGTCTTCCTTATGGTCTGCTTGCCCTTCTGCAGCCATGCCGCGAAGAACGATGGATGCCGTGTTGCTGCCGATACCATCGACACACGCGTGCGCATCGCTTTTGACACGACAGAGGGAACATTCATTGTCGCTCTCTTCCGTGAGACACCGACCCATGCCGCCAACTTTGAGCGGTTGGTACGTGAGGGGTTTTACGATGGACTGCTCTTCCACCGTGTGATCCGCAACTTCATGGTGCAGGCTGGAGATCCTGACTCCAAGACCGCCACTCCCGGACAGCTTCTCGGCGAAGGTGGACTGCCCTACACCCTGCCACTCGAAACCGCCCTTCCGCTCCGCTATCACTACCGTGGGGCTTTGGCCGCAGCGCGCGAACCGGACGAAGACAACCCTGAGCGGCGCAGCAGTTCCACGCAGTTTTATGTGGTATGGGGTAAACGCTTCTTCCCTTCCCAGCTTGCGCCTGTCCGTGAGCGCGTGGACGAGGCCGTGGGACGCCACGGCGTGATCACTCCCGAGATGGCCGATGATTACGTCGAACGTGGCGGCGCGCCTCACCTCGATGGGCAATACACAGTATTTGGTGAGGTCGTAGAGGGGCTTGACATCATTGACCGCATTCAGCGTACCAAGACTGATGAGTACGATCGCCCCTTGATCGATGTCCGCATCCGCAAGGCACGCGTCCTCGAATAGCCCTGTCATTGAGGCGGAACGCCCCTGCGGGGACGTTCTCTGTCTCGGAGAGATATCTTGACACACCGCTTCAGGTGGCAAGAGGGAGGCACGACCGTCATCGCTCCCGGTCCTACACACTGATGCTGCACCGCCGTTCTTTCGTAGAGTTTGCCTTAACGCGCGCGGAGTTTCAGCCGGACAGCATCTCGAAGCATGAAGCGACCGCACCGAGATGTAGCGAGCTGCACACGGAAGAGCCTGTCGACTTTCTTCCAAAGCACACTTTTTTTGCATCATCCCCCACTTTCTTTCAGAAAGGCTTGGTCAATTCGTTCGAAAGCTGTAACTTTGCAGCGCAATTGGGTCATGGTGTAATGGTAACACTACAGGTTTTGGTTCTGTCATTCTGGGTTCGAATCCCGGTGACCCAACATTTCGCGCTGATTGGCTGCGTTCTCAACGCTTCCAATTGGCGCATTTTTTTGTTTTTCATCCTCTGTCATTACTGAAACTTCGGACATGGCTTCCTTGAAATCTCTGGCCAAAGACACCGCCATCTATGGGCTTAGCTCCATCGTCGGGCGATTTCTTAACTATCTCCTCGTGCCGCTCTACACCGCCAAGATCGCGGCATCGAGTGGAGGCTACGGTATTGTTACCGAAATTTACTCCTATGTTGCCCTGCTCTTTGTGATGCTCACGTTCGGCATGGAGACGACATTGTTTCGTTTCCTCAACCGCACAGACGAGACCGACCCGACACGAGTCTATACTACTGCCCTTATTGCCGTGGGGAGTGTGGGCTTGACCTTCGTCTTTGCCGTGTGGCTTGGCCTGGACGGGCTGGCAGCAGGGCTAGGCTATGCGGAGCATCCTGAGTTTCTTGGCATGATGGCCACCGTGGTGGCAATAGATGCTTTCCAAGCCATCCCCTTCTGTTATCTCCGCTATCAGAAGCGACCCTACAAATTTGCGGCACTTAAACTCGGATTCATCGCGCTCAATATTGCGCTCAACCTCCTCTTCTTTCTTGTCCTCCCCGCCACGGTAGAAGGTTTTGTGGTGAAGGTGGACTATGTGTTCATCATCAATCTTATCTGCACTGCTGTGGTGACGTTCGGTTTTTGGCCGGAACTCACAGGGGTGCGCTGGCGTCTGGACTGCGCGCTCTTGAAACGGATGCTCTCCTATGCTTGGCCTATCCTCGTGCTTGGCATAGCTGGTATTCTCAATCAGACGGCCGATAAGATCCTCTTCCCTCGGCTTGTGCCTGGGGCAGAGGGAAAGATTCAACTGGGAATCTACGGTGCGGCGGTGAAGATTGCCATGATCATGGCCCTTATCACGCAGGCGTTCCGCTATGCCTACGAACCCTTTGTCTTTGCTGCCGCGCAGACGGGCGATTCGCCTGATAATCGACGCACCTATGCCCTGACGATGCGTTACTTCGTCATCTTCACCCTCTTCGCTTTTCTCGTCGTGATGGCCTATCTGGATGTGCTGCGTTACATCATCGGGCGCGACTATTGGGCGGGACTTTCCACCGTACCCATCGTCATGGTGGCCGAAATCCTGATGGGGGTTTACTTCAACCTCTCGTTCTGGTACAAACTCACCGATCGCACCATCTGGGGAGCTTGGTTCTCGGGCGCGGGCTGTCTGGTGCTTCTTATGGTCAATGTGGTGTTCGTGCCTCAATATGGCTATATGGCCTGTGCGTGGGCTGGTGTGGCAGGCTACGGCACGGCGGCACTCCTCAGTTATCTGGTGGGACAGCGATATTACCCCATTCCCTACGCTCTGCGCCCGATGTTGGGCTACATCCTCCTCACGGCAGCACTTTATGCTGCGATGACTGCTTTTCGTGGTTTCATCGACTCATCGACTGCGCAGCTTGGGTTCAACACGCTCTGTCTCGGTGTCTTCCTCGCCATCGTGGTTCGATTTGATTTTCCCCTTTCTGCCCTTCCCTTCGTGGGGCGTTATTTTCGTCGCTCATAGCCCCTTTTCCCTATGTCCCTCTACCGATTTTCCAACGGTCTGCGCTTGATTGTCGAACCCTCTGATTCCCGCGTGCTTTATTGTGGCTATCTCATCCTTGCCGGTACGCGCCACGAGGCTGACGATGAGTATGGAATGGCACATTTCATCGAACATATGAGTTTCAAAGGGACGGAGCACCGCCGTTCCACGCAGATCAACAATTATCTGGAGTGCGTGGGTGGCGAGCTCAATGCATTCACCAACAAGCAAGAGACTGTGTACCACGCCACCGTGCTCTGCGAAGAGGTGGCGCGCGCTGTGGAGCTCTTGACCGACATCGTCTTTCACAGCATCTACCCCCAGGCAGAGATCGTCAAAGAGGTCGAGGTTATCGTTGATGAAATCGAAAGCTATCGCGACACGCCCACTGATCTCATCTTCGACGAGTTCGAGCAGATGATTTTCACCGGACACCCCCTCGGACGAGACATCTTAGGACGCGCGGAACGCCTTCGACAGTACACCACAGCCGATGCGCGGCGGTTTGCCGCGCAGCATTACCGTCCCGATAATGCGGTGTTCTATTGTTATGGTGCTGTGAATGAGGCGTGGCTCATCCGTCGGCTCGAACAGCTTCATCACACCGTATGTATCGAAGGGACTTATCCTGAGCGTTCGGAAGAAGTTTTGGAAATCCACGATTCCACCGTGGTGGAAGTCCCTTCACCCTATGCTCCGGCGCAGGAGCGTACCGTTGAGAAGGGCACGCACCAATGTCATGTCATGCTCGGCGCACCCACCTTCGGTAGTGCCGACCCTCGTCGTCATGCCCTCTTGCTGCTCAATAATATCTTGGGAGGTCCAGGCATGAACTCGCGTCTGAATCTTGAAGTTCGCGAGCGCCGTGGGCTGGTCTACAGCATCGACTCCTACCTTAATACCTATCCCGATGCGGGCTATTGGAACGTCTATTTCGGATGCGATGTCGATGATGTGGCACGCTGTCTGCGTCTCGTGCGTCGCGAGCTTCGACGCCTTGCCGAAACGCCACTCACCGAAACGGCACTCCGCCGTGCACAACGCCAGCTTTGCGGACAGATCGGAATTGCCGCTGACCAACGTGAGGGCCATGCCTTGGCCATGGCCAAGACCTTTGCCTATTTCGACTGTCACAGGGATGTGGGGCGAGTGCTCGAAGGTGTGCGCGCTGTGACGGCTGAACAGCTCCGGCAATTGGCACAGGACATTTATGCACCTGAACGCATCTCTACTTTGATCTACCGATAAATGCGGCTTTTCCGATGAATACATACCATCTGCTCCACACTTTTCGCTACTGTCCTGCGTGTGGCAGTGCGCGGTTTGCTGACAACGATGCCCGCTCGCGCCGCTGTCCCGATTGCGGCTTCACCTTTTATTGTAATGCCTCTGCCGCCACAGTGGCCATCATTCGCAACGCGCGCGGCGAAATCCTCCTTACCCGCCGCGGCCGCAATCCGGGTAAGGGAGGGATTGGGATCCCGGGAGGATTTGTTGATCCTGGTGAAACCCTCGAAGCGGGTTGCCTGCGCGAGGTTCTGGAAGAGACGGGCGTTGAGGGACGTATCCGCCGTTTCCTCTTCACCCTCCCCAATGTCTATCCCTTCGGTGGCTTTGAGGTGCAGACTGTCGATGCCTTTTTTGAAGTCGAGATCGACACTCCTGAGGCCGTACGTCCTGGTGATGATGCTGAGGCACTCTTCTGGGTTGCGCCCGAGGCTCTTGACTATCCCGCCATCGCAATGCCTTCCGTGCGTGAAGGTTTGCGGCGTCTTTTTGCAAAATAATCAGTGCAAAAAGCCTGCATCCCGAGAAAATTTAGTATTTTTGCCGCGGAAACCTGCAAAAGGTTTCCGAGGCTTTTTTATGAACGTCGGCGCATCTTTGAAGCAATGCCGCGTTTTTCCCGAAAAAATATCCATCTACCCATATTTTATATCACTTTCGATGAACGTTATTACCAAGACTGTCTCGCTGCCCGATGGCCGTACCATCAGCATAGAGACAGGTAAGCTCGCGAAGCAGGCCGACGGCGCAGTGATGCTGCGCATGAACAACACGATGCTGCTCGCCACAGTCTGCGGTGCCAAAGACGCTGCCCCCGGCACCGACTTCATGCCGCTCCAATGTGACTATAAGGAGAAGTATTCTGCAGCAGGACGCTTCCCTGGCGGTTTCACCAAGCGTGAAGGCCGTGCAGGTGACTATGAGATCCTCACGTCTCGCCTCGTGGATCGCGCACTTCGCCCGCTATTCCCCTCCGACTACCACGCTGAGGTGTATGTGAACATCACCCTCTTCTCTGCCGACGGTGTGGACATGCCCGATGCTTTGGCCGGTTTTGCTGCTTCAGCAGCGTTGGCTTGCTCCGACATCCCCTTTGAAGCACCGATCTCCGAGGTGCGTGTGGCCCGTATTAACGGTGAATATGTGGTGAATCCCACCTTCGAACAGCTCAAGAGCGCAGATATGGATCTTATGGTGGCTGCTACCGAGGAAAACATCATGATGGTGGAAGGCGAGATGGATGAAGTACCCGAAAGTGCACTCCTCGAAGCCCTCAAAGTGGCGCACGAAGCCATCAAACCCATGTGCCGTCTGCAGGTGGAACTCTCCAAAGAGCTTGGCACTGACGTAAAGCGCGCATATTGCCACGAGGTAAACGATGAGGAACTCCGCGCACAGGTCAAGGCCGAATGCTACCAGTCCTGCTACGACATCACGAAGCAGGCTCTTGAAAAGCACGCACGTTTTGAAGCCTTTGAGGCCGTGCGTGAAAACTTCAAGGAAGCCTATGCCGCTGCCCACGCCGAACTCTCCGAAGACGAACTTGCAGAAAAGAACGCTCTCATCGACCGTTATTACCACGATGTCGAAAAGGATGCCATGCGCCGCTGCATCCTTGATGAGGGTGTGCGCCTCGATGGCCGTAAGACGGATGAGATCCGTCCCATCTGGTGTGAGGTGGATCCGCTTCCCGGCCCCCACGGTTCGGCCATCTTCACCCGTGGCGAGACCCAAAGTCTCTCCACGGCCACCCTCGGCACCAAGATGGATGAGAAAATGGTGGACGATGTCCTCGACAAGAGCTACATGAAGTTCCTCCTCCATTACAACTTCCCCCCCTTCTCCACCGGCGAAGCGCGTGCACAGCGCGGCGTTGGCCGTCGTGAGATCGGCCACGGCCATCTCGCATGGCGCGGATTGAAGGGTCAGCTCCCCGAAAACTTCCCCTACACCGTCCGTGTAGTGAGCGATATCCTCGAATCCAACGGTTCGTCTTCCATGGCCACCGTCTGCGCCGGAACCCTTGCTCTTATGGATGCCGGTGTGCCCCTCAAAGCCCCTGTATCCGGCATTGCCATGGGGCTGATCAAGAACCCCGGTGAAGACAAGTACGCGGTACTCTCTGATATCCTCGGCGATGAGGATCACCTCGGTGACATGGACTTCAAGACCACCGGTACGCTGAAGGGCCTCACCGCAACGCAGATGGACATCAAATGCGACGGCCTCTCCTATGAAATCCTTGAGAAGGCACTTGCCCAAGCAAAGGCTGGCCGTGAGCACATCCTCGGAGAGATGATGAAGACCATGGACAAGCCGCGCGAAGACTATAAGCCTCATGTGCCCCGTATCGAGGCATTCGACATCCCCAAGGAGTTCATTGGAGCCGTTATTGGTCCTGGTGGCAAGATTATCCAGGGCATGCAGGAAGAGACCGGAGCTACGATTACGATCGATGAAGTCGATGGTGTCGGAAAGATTCAGGTGTCCGCCCCGAACAAGAGCAGCATCGATGCCGCAGTGGCCAAGATCCGTGCCATCGTGGCCATCCCTGAAGCAGGTGAAGTTTATGAGGCAAAGGTGGTAAGCATCATGCCTTACGGTTGCTTTGTAGAGTTCATGCCTTCGAAAGAAGGTCTGCTCCACATCTCCGAAATCTCGTGGAAGCGTCTCGAAACGGTGGAAGAGGCGGGGATTAAGGAGGGTGACAAGATTTCTGTCAAGCTCCTCGAGATCGATGAGAAGACGGGTAAGTTCCGTCTTTCCCACAAGGTGCTCACTGAGAAGCCCGAAGGCTGGGAAGAACGTCCTGCCCGTCCCCGCCGTGAAGGTGGCGAACGCCGTCTCCGCCGTCGTGAGGAGTAATTCCCTCTTGTCCGCAAAAACATAAACAATCCCCCAAAGCGCAGTATGCGCTTTGGGGGATTGTTTATGTGGAAATGGGAGCGGAGGAAAATAATATGTGTGTACAGAGGGGATAAACTGCTGCTGGAACGATGCAGGCGTGGCTGAGCATCCGGGCGTAAAGCGAACGTACGGTTTTCGGTAGCTCACCTTATTCTACAGAGCGAAAGGGCGAAGCTTCCCGTCCGGGTGGCTTCGTCCTTTCATATCGATGAAAAATGAATAGTCAAGAGGAATGCTCTTGTCTCGACTGTCAAAGCAGTGCGAGGGGTTAAAGAGCGTTCGTTACTGAACTTGTGCGCGGAGGGCACGGAGTTGGTGGTTGAGCTGCTGGCACATCGTGCCGTTGCCCATTGAACGGTAGCGCGCAATGCGGTATACCAGTTCGTTGATTGTTTTTTCGATCATCATAATACTTTGTTCTTTGATGAAGGGGAAAGTTTAACCGCCAGCGACGTTTCAGGGCCGTGGCACGAACCTGACTTGCGTCCGGTGTGCACCTGGCGATGAAAACGTGCGGGGTTGTGAGCCGACCATCGTCGGTCTCGATTGTCAGGATGTCCTGCCTCACGGCGGTCACTGACCTTATCCTTAATCTTTTACCTTTTCGAACTGTTCTTTGTTCGAGTGCAAAAGTACGACCTTCCCGCACCTCTTGCAAGCGGAATGCTGTTTTTTCGTACATTTATTACACTCGATGGGGGTGAATGTCAAGTGAAGTTGTAAAGAAAGCACTGAAATCTACTCTTCTGTCTTGACAAGTGACGGATTTGGCGGGGTGAAAACTGACGAATTTGCTATATCAACACAGCACTCTCGCGATATATGACATGCAACGCACGGAGTGCAAAGTCTATTTGGGGAGGGAATTTTTCTGCTTCGAGCCATCCATTGTTGGAGAAATCCTTATCTTTGCAATATGAAGGCCATCACTCACCTCGTCTACGCCTTGTGCTACCTCCTCTCCCTCTTGCCTTTGCGTGTGCACTACATCTTTTCAGACGTGGTGCTCTTTCCTTTGCTCTTTCATGGGTTGAAATATCGGCGCGATCTTGTCCAACGCAATCTTCGGACGAGTTTCCCTGAGCGGAGCGCGGCGGAACTGCGGGAGGTGGAGCGCGCCTTCTATCACTGGTTGGCCGATTATTTTGTTGAAACCCTCAAACTTGCCTCGATCTCTGCGGCGGAGATGCAGAAACGCATGCACTTTGACAACATCGCAGACATTGTGGAGCAGCTCGAAGCGGAAGGCGGGCGCAACTGTTTTCTCTATCTTGGACATTTCGGTAATTGGGAATGGGTCTCCTCGCTCCCCTTAGGGTTTGGTCGTCCCACGGCCATGGCGAAGGGACAGATCTACCATCCCCTCCATAGTGTTGTGGCCGATGGGTTGTTTCTCCGCCTACGTGAGCGTTTCGGTGTTCGATGCATTGCTATGAAGGAGACGCTGCGCGTGTTGATGGGGTTCCACCGTGCCGGACGCACGATGATGGTGGGGTTCATCTCTGACCAATCGCCCAAGTTTGAGGCCATGCACCATTGGACCACTTTCCTCCACCGTGACACGTCCTTTTTCACAGGCGCGGAAAAGATTGGCCGAAAGCTCGATGCCCGCTTTTTCTATGTCGAGATGACCCGTCCGCGGAGAGGCTATTATCGCGCCACGCTCCGTGAAATCCCCATGTCCGAACCAACCCCCGCTCACCCCTATCCCGTCACCGATGCCTTTGCCGCAGCGATGGAAGCGAGCATCCGCCGTAATCCCCACCTCTGGCTCTGGACGCACAACCGCTGGAAGCGCACGCGCGAGGATTGGGAGCGGCGTGCGCTTGAGCGCAAGGCGGGCTGAGGTTGTTGGGGGTGCTCTTCTCCCCCTCAGGCCTTTTGTCTGATCCTCCCTTTGACCTGTCATCGCTTTGTCTCCTGCTTCAGAAAGGTATGCTTCTTTCTTGAAAAGCACCCTCATCTTGACAAGATGCTTGCGCTGCAGAAGGATTTGTCGAAGCGCAGGCAGTGGTAGCGGATATTTTCACCCTCTTCTCGAAACTCCTCCATCATGAACAAGTGGATTCTTTCCCCACGATATGCCCTCCTGAGTGCATCGGCTCTTGCCGTGCTCGCTGCCTCCGCCCGGCAAAAGCCCAACATCATTTACATAATGTGCGATGACATGGGCTACGGCGATCTCGGCTGTTATGGCCAACAACTCATTGCTACGCCCAATATCGACCGTATGGCGCGTGAAGGGATGCGCTTCACTCAGGCCTATGCAGGCAGCCCTGTGTCGGCTCCTTCGCGAGCTTGTGTGATGACAGGTCAGCATACAGGACACACCCATGTCCGTGGTAATCGTGAGCATTGGGGCGGTCATCTCGTGCAGAACCTCTATGGCAACAACGCAGACTACGCAGAAGGTTGGGCAGGCCAAGAGCCTTACGACACGAACCACCTGATACTGCCCGAAATCTTCAAGCGCAACGGCTACACCACGGGCATGTTTGGTAAATGGGCCGGCGGCTATGAAAGTTCGGCATCAACGCCCGACAAGCGCGGCATCGATGAGTATTACGGCTATGTGTGCCAATACCAGGCACACAGTTACTATCCCAACTTCCTTAACCGCTACAGTCCTTCGCGCGGTGACAAGACGACCATTCGCATTCCGCTGGAAGAAAACATCAAATACGGTATGCCTTGCAGCGCAGACTATCAGCACCGAAGCCAGTATTCCGCCGACCTCATTCACCAAGAAGCCCTGCGCTGGCTGGGTAACCGTAAGGTCGGTGAACCTTTCCTCGGCATCTTTACCTATACTCTGCCCCACGCAGAGCTTCAGCAACCTGACGATCACATCCTTCAAGCCTATCTGGGACACTTCCATCAGGAGAAAAGCTTTCCGGGCGTGGGGCGTTATCACTCGACCGACATGGCTCATGCCCAATTTGCCGCCATGATCACGCGTCTCGACATGATGGTGGGTGATGTGTTCCGCACACTGAAAGAAAAAGGTCTTGACCAGAACACCATTGTTGTTTTCACTTCCGACAACGGTCCCCACGAAGAGGGTGGTGCAGACCCTTCTTTCTTCAACCGCGATGGCATGCTCCAAGGGTTGAAACGCTCCACCTATGAGGGCGGTATCCGCATCCCCTTCATCGTGCGCTGGCCAGGTCGTGTGCCGGCTGGCCAGGTGAACGACCACCAACTGGCCTTTTACGACCTCTTGCCCACATTCTGTGACGTGGCGGGTATCGGAGATTTTCCTGCCGCCTATCAGCAGGGCGACAACGATGTGTTCGATGGTATCTCTTTCTACAATACGCTCATGGGGCGCGACGACCGGCAGGAGCAACACGAATTCCTCTACTGGGAGTTTCACGAGACGGATATGATGGGGCTGCGTATGGGGGACTGGAAGCTTGTTGTCCACAAAGGAAACTGCCTGCTCTACGATCTGGCCACCGATCTCCACGAAGATCACGATCTGGCCGCCCGGCACCCTGAGGTGGTGGGGAAGATGGTGAACATCATCTTGCGTGAGCACACCCACAGCAACCTCTTTCACGTAACGCTCCCCAATCCTCCATTAATGAAGGATTGAAACGCGGTGCCGCCACGAGTACCACGCCAGAAGAAAAAAATGGCGATACCACGATGTTGCACACGCTCCAGACGGCAGCAACTGGCTTCATCAATTTCAGCGGCCCTGATTTCGTGAAGTATCTCATTGGGAATTACGGATAACCCCAATTCGGTTTAAGCACGGCTTTTTATTGGCAAGTCAATAGGGCACACTCCCCCTTTCGACCTACTTCATAGGCCGAAGAGAAATTGTTTCACGAAGTGCATCTTTAGAACAAAGTCAGCTGCTTGGTGCTACT
>JBHAFF010000029.1:0-15218 GCA_041855985.1 Alloprevotella sp. | reverse complement strand
CTACTTTGAGGGGGTAGTGTCAATTGCGACGTGGGAGTTCGAGTCTCCTCCTCTTCACTCTTTTGCGGAAATAGCTCAGTTGGTAGAGCACAACCTTGCCAAGGTTGGGGTCGCGAGTTCGAGTCTCGTTTTCCGCTCTTCGAGAGACCGCATCAAAATCTTATGATTTTGATGCGGTCTTGTCATTTTAGACAGCCACTCTACCCCTTACTTGTTGGAGACTCTCAAGATATGACCTTTGGGACTTACATGCATTTTGAGGACAGTATCTTTTTCAACCGCAAAGTAATAAAAAGGCTGGACCCCCCTTTGAGGTTTCCAGCCTTAATTCGTTATTCAGAAAGTGAGTTTACGGAATAGCAATACAATCGGATCATCTGATTATCCCAGTGCATTGATCTCGTCCAGGTTTTTCTGGATGTCCTCATCGGTCAGGGTGTAGTTCTGCAAATCGCCTGACAGATATTTATCGTAGGAAGCAATATCGATCAGGCCGTGCCCCGAAAGGTTGAAAAGGATTACGCGCTCCTCACCCGTAGCAATGCACTCCTTGGCTTCCCGGATAGTAGCAGCGATGGCGTGACACGACTCAGGAGCCGGAATAATGCCCTCAGCACGCGCGAAAAGGAGACCCGCCTCAAAGGTTTCAAGTTGAGGAATGTCCACAGCCTCCATCATGCCATCCTTCAGCAGTTGCGACACGATGGCTCCTGCACCGTGGTAACGCAAGCCGCCGGCATGGATGTGCGCGGGGGAGAAATTGTGGCCGAGGGTGTACATCGGGATGAGCGGAGTATAGCCCGCAATATCACCGAAATCGTATTGGAACTTACCACGGGTCAACTTGGGACATGAAGCAGGCTCAGCAGCCACAAAGCGCGTGGTCTTTCCATCTATGAGATTATGGCGCATGAAAGGGAAAGAGATACCCGCAAAGTTACTGCCACCTCCGAAGCAAGCAATGACAACATCGGGATATTCTCCTGCCATCTCCATCTGCAGTTCTGCTTCCAAACCAATGACGGTTTGGTGGAGCGACACTTGGTTGAGCACAGATCCTAGTGTGTATTTGCAGTTGGGCGTCTCACGTGCCAGTTCTACAGCTTCGGAAATGGCAGTGCCGAGCGAACCCTGATCATTGGGATTCTTAGTCAGGATATCCTTTCCGGCACGTGTGGACATAGAGGGTGAAGGCGTAACCTGCGCACCGAAGGTACGCATGATGCTGCCGCGGTAAGGCTTTTGCTCATAACTCACCTTAACCTGATAGACAGCCGACTCGATTCCAAACACGCGGGCGGCGTAAGCCAGGGCTGTACCCCACTGTCCTGCACCCGTTTCCGTGGTGATGTTCGTTACACCCTCCTGTTTGCAATAATAGGCTTGTGCAAGGGCAGAGTTGAGTTTGTGCGACCCAACGGGACTGACACTTTCATTCTTAAAATAAATGTGTGCAGGCGTACCGAGGGCTTTTTCCAATCCATAAGCACGCACAAGGGGCGTGCTACGGTAGTACTTATACATCTCTCGCACCTCTTCGGGGATTTCGATCCAGCGGTCGGTCTGGTTGACTTCCTGATGACACAGTTCGCGGGCGAAAAGAGGATAGAGATCTTCGGCCTGCAAAGGTTCGCGCGTCACAGGATGAATAAAAGGTTGGGGCTTATTGACCATATCGGCCTGGATGTTGTACCAATAGCGAGGGATGTCGTCCTCGCCCAGAAAGTATCTTTTCTGATGCTTGCTCATTATTGAAGAGGGTTTGAGAATTTTACGGATGCCGCAAAGATAAGGATTTATTGGCAGAATCGACACATGATCCCCCATGAACTTTTACATTGGCAACGGTTTCTGCTACATCGCTACTCATTTGCGCACTCATATCCCCTACTGCCTTGAAGGCTTGAAGGCGGCCGCCGATATGCAGGATGACGGCTGTCCATCCCTGTTTATCAGGGAAATCATACAAGCCACAGTGCAACGTCCACTTTTCAGTCCAGCGTGTGCGCTATCCCGGTGATACGGAGAGAAATGAGCGGCCGTGCCAGAACTTAGCGTAGTGGCACAGCCGCTGAACTTCTTGGGCGCGTGCACTGATCTTCTTCACATCAGCGGGTCAACACGCGGTCGCCCAGTACCTTGGCGAAATGCTGCTCCATACGGTTCAGCTCGACCAGACGCGCCATCAGGGCAAACTGAGCGTCAGGATCATCCTGAACTTCCGAGGCCCGCAATCGATGGAGAAGGTCTTCCTTCTCCACTGCGATAAGGGCATATTTATAATCATTGATCACACGCGGCACGATCTCGAGCAACCGCCGCTCCTCGGGTATGTAGATCTTCTGTTGCGAGGTGGAGAGGACATGGCGTTCGTCCACCAACTGCATGGCCAGTTCGCCAATGGCAGGATTGCTGTGCAGCGTGAAGTAGTGGCTGGCACGCCACTCTGGTTGTCCCGCCAGCTCTGCGGCCTCAGTCAAGATGGCGCGAGCCAAAGGCGAAGCAAGCTCCACACCTTCCGCCGAAAGTTCAGCAGCGATATAGGGAGCAACGATCGGACTCGGCTCTTCCTCCTTCGCAGGCAGGGGCAGCGGTGTGCGCCCCACACGTTGCTCTACGGGCTCTTCTGGCTGGATAATGGGGTATTCGCCATAGCGTATGATGACTTCGAGGATCTGCCGTTCACAGATGGCCAACTGCCGCCGCGCAGGAGACGTTCCACTCAATGCAGCTTGGCGAGCAGGGGAGATCGTAAGGGGGGCAGAAGCCGATTCCATTGCACGTAACGCTTCAGGAGCAGAAGCATCGTCCTCGTCCAGCCCGCCAGGGGCGGCAGAAGACGGCACTCCAGAAGGGGCGGTCACGAGCGGATCAGACGGTGCCTCAGGAGATTTCGGCATAAGAGAAGCAGACTGAGGGTTACGCCGCTCGGCATTGATCTGCCGCAGCGCATTGGACACCTCGGCCACAATAGTGCTTTCCTCGATGGCCAAACGCGCAGAGAGCTCATGGATGTAGACCGTTCGGACAATATCGCTCGGGATCATGGCGATACTACGCACAATGCTCTGGATGGCCTCGGCACGCTTCATCGGATCGTGCGCCGCATCGCTCATCAGCAGCTCTACTTTAAACTGGATAAAGTCCGTCTGCCGCTCTTCGATGTACCGCCGGAATTCTTCGGCCGAATGCTTCTGTGCAAAGCTGTCAGGATCCTCTCCATCAGGAAGGAGGAGAACCTTGACATTCAGTCCTTCAGAAAGCAGGAGATCGATGCCTCGAATGGAGGCGTGGATGCCTGCGGCATCACCATCGTACAATATGGTTACGTGGTTCGTGAAACGGTGGATGAGGCGGATCTGCTCCGGCGTCAAAGCCGTCCCACTCGATGCCACCACATTCTCCACGCCACTCTGGTACATCGAGATCACATCCAGATATCCCTCCACCAGGTAGCAACGGTCGTGCTTGACAATGGCCTGTTTTGCCAAATAGAGACCGTAAAGCTCGTGCTTCTTGGAATAAATCTCCGACTCGGGCGAATTGACATATTTGCCCACACCTCTTGCCTTGCTATCACCAAGATAGCGTCCTCCAAAAGCCACTACACGCCCCGACACGCTGTGGACAGGAAAAATAACACGTCCATGGTAGCGATCCATCAATCCCCGCTGCTCCGTGGCGAAAGAGAGACCGGTAGCCAGAAGATAGTCCTTTTCGAACCCCTTGGCCAAGGCTGCGTTCGTAAGAGCATCGCGCTGTTCGGGCGAATAACCCAGCTGAAACCTTCGGATGATGTCATCGCGCAGGCCACGGCGACGGAAATAGCTCATCCCGATAGCCAGCCCATCGACATTGTTGTGAAGCTGGTCGGTGAAATAGTCACGTGCCCACTCATTGACCACGAACATCGCCTCGCGCTTACTGGCAGCCAATTTCTCCTCATCAGTCTGCTCGCGGTCACGTACCTCTATGCCGTACTTCCGACCCAACCACTTCAATGCTTCGGGATAGGTCATCTGCTCGTGCTGCATAATGAAATGCACCACATTGCCGCCACCGCCGCAGCTGAAACATTTGCACACCTGCTTCGACGGCGACACCATGAACGATGGTGTCTTCTCCTCGTGGAAAGGACACAGCCCCTTATAGCCGGATCCGGAACGGCGTAGGGTGACGAAATCACTGACCACATCGACAATGTCGGCAGCCGCCATAATGCGGTCAATCGTGAGGCGATCTATCATATTCTTCTTATTAGTAATGCTCCATCTTCATGTTTGCAGCTTCGAACGAGGATCAGAGATTGTTCAAAAACTGCGGCAAAGTTACCGCATTTTTCTGGCTTTTGCTCGCTTGGCTTGGGAAAAAGGCGTACCTTTGCCCACGTTCATCTTGATTACTATGCCCAGATTCCTCCTCGCACTCCTCCTTCTGCTGAGTGGCACGGCATGCGCCTTTGCCCAGCAAGACGCCTACGAAGCCTACATCAATCGCTACAAGAAGATGGCGATGGAACAGATGTGGCGCTACCGCATCCCGGCAAGCATCACGTTAGCTCAAGGACTATTGGAGAGCAACGCCGGACGCTCCACCCTCGCCACCGAAGCCAACAACCACTTCGGCATCAAGGTGGGTGGCACATGGACAGGCCCTTACGTGCTTCGCACGGACGACGCCCCCAACGAACGCTTCCGTAAATACCGCTCCGTGGCAGAGAGTTTTGAAGACCATTCCCTCTTCCTCTCCGCCCGTGGCCGTTACTCTTCCCTCTTCCAGCTTGCTCCCAACGACTATCAGGGTTGGGCACACGGGCTGAAAAGCGCAGGCTATGCCACCAATCCGCGCTACGGGCATATCCTCATCAACCTCATCGAGCGGTACAACCTGACCCAGTATGACCGTCCCCAGAAGTCGCACAACCGACAAGAAGACCGCGCCTTTGCCTCTGGACGCACCCTGTATCTCTGCAACGACCTTGTTTATGTCGTGGCACGCCAAGGCGACACGTTCGAGCGCATCGCCGACGACTTAGACCTGAAAGCCTCACGCCTCCGTCGATACAATGAAGTGGATGAAACCTACCGGCTCAATGCTGGCGACATTGTCTATCTGGCCAAGAAGAAGAAACATGTAGTCAAGCCGCTGCGCAAGACTTTCCACAAAGTGATGCCCGGCGAATCGATGTACAGCATTGCACAGCGTTACGGCATTCGCACAGAACGTCTCTACAAATGGAACTACAAGTCGCCCGATTACGCCGCCGAAACCGGCGAACTCATCTATCTGCGCTGAACACTTGGTGTCGCAGCGACTAAAAAATCATGCGTTTTGTACGGGGAAGCCTTTGCGCTTACATCTTTTAGCCCTAACTTTGCAGCGTGATGTCAGAACTCAGTCGCCATATCGTCAGTCTACTCGTGGATCACAACTGCGTGGTCATCCCCCATTTCGGAGGATTTGTGGCTCAAGACAGCCCAGCGGTATATGTAAAGGAGGAGAACCTGTTTCTTCCCCCCTACCGCACTGTAGCCTTCAATCCCTTGCTCCAAACCAACGATGGCCTGCTCGCCACGTCCTACATGGCGGCTGAACAGGCCTCCTATGCCGATGCCCTCCATCTCATCGAGGCAGCGGTGAGCGAGCTGCGTTGTCAGTTGCAGAAACAAGGTGCGGCTATCTTCGATGGCATCGGGACATTAAGTCTCTCACTCGACGGGCATTACGACTTCACACCCATTGACGGCGGCATCGTCGCACCGCACCACTACGGTCTGGACGCGCTCTACGTGCCCCTCCTCCCGGAGGAGCAGCCCACAGAAACTGTGGCCGCATCTCCGACAGCCCCTCAAACAGCCCGCAGCTACTACGAACTGCGCATCCCTAAACGGGCAGCTCACTATGCCGCGGTGGCTTGCGCCATTCTGGTCTGCTGCTTCACCTGGATCGCCCCCCACCGGCAGTCGGCCTGCACCGGTCCGCAGGAAGCACAGGTGCTCGACCACGTGGCACAATTACTTGCACCACCAGCCGACACCACTCATCCCACAGTATCAGCACCGGTTCACAACATACATTCCAAGGCGACTCCGATAAGCCCCAAGATAAACGACCTGAAACCCGGACGCCCCAAGGCTCTGTCCCAAGCCCCTGCACCTATATCCAAGATCATGGTCTATACCATTGTCTTGGCCAGCCAAGTGCCGTACAGCGGCGCAGAAAATCTGGTCAAAACGCTCCATACAGAGGGCTTAAACCACGCATTCGTACACCGTACCAACCGCATGACCCGCGTCCTTTTCGGCCGATATCCCACCAAAGAGCACGCCATGGAAGCACTCCGGCAACAGCGCAATACACACAAGATCTTTGCGCAAGCTTGGGTGCTCCAAGACGAAATCCCCACACCTGCACCCTAAGCCGCTCTCCCTTCCTTTGGCTGTCCCCCCATCGCCTCTCATAAGGAGGCGATGGGCGTCAATAAGCTTCAACGCCTCTTCCTCCGCTTTATGAAACGTATCCGTTGCCCCAAGTGCGACACCCCGATCCTCTTTGACGAATCTCTCTATACGCCTGGCCGAACCCTTGTGTTCGAATGCCCAGACTGCCGCAAGCAATTCAAGATCCGCGTGGGCGTTCGTCAGACACCACCAGCCGATGCAGATCATCAGGAAGAGCCCGCGGCAGAAAAGAAGCCCGCCGGCTATTTGGTCGTAATCGAAAATGCCTTTCATCTCCGTCAGGAGATTCCACTCTATGAGGGAGAGAACCGCATCGGACGACATGTAAAAGGCACGAACGCTAATGCGGCTTTCAAGACGGTCGACCCAAGTGTTGACACCACCCACAGCATCCTCCACGTCCGCATCAGTAAGGGTGGAAAGCCCCAGTTCGTCCTCCGCGATGGCCCTTCAGGCACAGGCACCTTCGTGATGAATGAGCTGATCGGCATCAAAGAACGTGTCAATATCACAGACGGCAGCATCATCACCATCGGAGCCACCACGCTCATCCTGCGTGAGGGTGCTCCCGACCTTGAAGAAGAATAAAACCTCTTCCTGCCTCTTTAGCTTATGAAACGTCTTCTTCTCCTTCTGGTAAGTCTCATCGCCTTGCACCTCTCTGCGCAGACGACCATCGAAACCGATCGTCCCATACTCATCACTACCGAAAGTGGAGCCACCGACAGCCTCTTCAAGGGGGTCTTCTACAACGAAACGATAGGCTTGAACCTCCACCTCAACCTCTACGAAGAGAGCTTACTGGCTCCCGACATGGAGTTCCTCGGCCCCGTCTATGGCTATATGGACGGTCGGATCTACGGCACATGGCTGCTCATTGAACACAAGATCGAAGGCCACACAGCGCAGCTGCGCTTCACCAACGACATCGGGTCAGACTCACAGACCATCCGCCTTACCCACCAGGGTCAGGGACGCTTCCTCTATGAAGCGATCGAAGGCAATACCGTCCGCAAGGTGCAAGGCCGAAAACTGGTTAAGATCGAAGCCATCATGCCCATGAAACGGCGCGCACTGCCCCAATAAATCCAGACTTCCCAATTCTCGCAAACACAACAGCATGACAGACGGTTTTTTGAAGGTGGCAGCGGCCATCCCCACCGTGAAGGTGGCGGACATCGCCCACAACGTAAAGGAAATGGAAACACAGATGACCTTGGCCGACAGCCAGGGTTGTGAAATCATCTGCTTCCCCGAACTCTCGCTGACGGGCTACACCTGCCAAGATCTCTTCGATCAGCAGCTCCTTTTGGAGGAATCCGAAAAGGCGGTGGTGCATGTCATGGAATTTACCCGTACCGTACACATCGCCTGCATCCTAGGTTTCCCCCTCTACCATCGCGGCATGCTCTTCAACTGTGCCGCAGTCATTCAGAACGGCAAAGTGCTGGGCTTCGTGCCCAAGACCTTCCTGCCCAACTACAAGGAGTTCTACGAACGCCGATGGTTTACCCCCTCGACCGCCCTCCCCACCAATTACACAGTGGCCTTCTATGGACAGAAAGTCCCTATGGGGACAGACCTTCTCTTCACGCTCAACGATGTCAAGTTCGGCATCGAGCTCTGTGAAGATCTCTGGGCACCCACTCCTCCGAGTGTCCGTCTGGCGCTCGAAGGAGCACACCTCATCTTCAACCTCAGCGCATCGAACGACATCATCGGCAAACACACCTACATCCGCCAGCTCGTAGCCGGACAGAGTGCACGCCTCAACGCTGCCTACATCTACGCCGGCTGCGGTTTTGGAGAGAGCACGCAGGATGTAGTATTCGGCGGAAAAGCCATCATCGCCGAGAACGGGCACATCCTTTCCGAGGCCGAACGCTACATGCTGCAGTCGCGTTTCATCACCGCCGATGTGGATCTTGACCTCATCCGCGCCGAACGCCGCAGCAACTCATCGTATAGCCAGAGCATCGAACATATAAGTTCGTCTGCTCCTTATCGACAGGTGGATTTAGAGACGTACGCTTACGGCCGCGAGGATTGCGCACTCCAACGCCCCATTCTCCCACATCCTTTCGTGCCGGAAGGCGAAGAACTGGATGCTCGCTGCGAAGAAATCCTCTGCATCCAAAGCCAGGGTCTCGCCACTCGTTTACACCACACTGGTGCTCGCCACGTGGTGGTAGGTATCAGCGGTGGCCTAGACTCCACCCTCGCCCTCCTCGTCTGCGTCAATGCCTTCGACCGCTTAGGGCTTGACCGCAAGGGCATCGTTGGAGTGACGATGCCAGGCTTCGGCACGACCAACCGCACCTACCGCAATGCCCAAGATCTGATGCAAAGTCTCGGGGTCACCGTCCGTGAGATTCCCATAGGACCTTCGGTGCTCCAACATTTCGCGGATATCGGTCACGATGCACAGCAGCACGATGTAACCTACGAAAATGCCCAAGCCCGCGAACGGACTCAGATCCTTATGGACGTGGCCAATCAGGTCGGCGGTTTCGTGGTGGGCACAGGTGACCTTTCCGAACTCGCCCTTGGCTGGGCTACGTATAACGGCGACCACATGTCGATGTATGCCGTCAATAGTTCAGTGCCCAAAACACTCGTCCAGCACCTCGTACGCTGGGTGGCTGAGCACGTGGCCGAAGCCGGAAGCCGCGACACCCTGCTCGACATCATCGACACTCCCATCAGCCCCGAACTGCTTCCCGCTGACCAAGAGGACAACATCACGCAAGTAACAGAAGACCTCGTTGGCCCCTACGAACTCCACGACTTCTTCCTCTACTATGTATTGCGCTTTGGCTTTCGTCCGACCAAAATATTCCGCATGGCGCAACGAGCTTTCGATGGACGAAACGGACGTCCTCAATACTCAGACGCCACAATTGCCCAATGGCTCAACACCTTCTTCCGCCGTTTCTTCACACAGCAATTCAAACGGAGCTGTCTACCCGATGGTCCAAAGGTCGGTAGCTGTGCCCTCTCACCGCGTGGCGACTGGCGCATGCCCTCTGATGCCGCCTCGACCGAATGGATGAAAGAGTGTCAAGCACTGCTCGAACTTGTTCGTTAAAGCCAGACGATCAGATCCTGGCAAAAGACACAAGCTTTGAGTTCTGCCGTGGTAAAACACGCCTGTCAGAAAACGCACGATTAGTCGTACCACCATGAAATCCCGACTCCACTTCCTGTTTCTCTTGCTCACCACACTCCTACCCTTGGGGACATATGCACGGCCGGCATCCGACGAAATCGACTTCTTTGCCCGCATCCAGCCCGATCCCGAAGTGGTCTATGCGGGCGACAGCTGCGTGGTGAGTGTGGTGCTCTATGCAAAACTCCCCTTTAAATCGGTCGAAACAACTCCCGACCAACTCCGTATCCACGGTGGCCACCACCGCCTCCTTCCACAGCGGGAACGCACACAGACACAGGTACGTCTCGACCGGGGCATCTACTACTCCACTGTCTGGGCACGCTTTCTCGTGGGACGTGACGAAATAGGTAAAATGCGCTTCGACCGCCTCCGCCTCAACGCCCGATTCAGCGTGATGGAAGCCGTGGCCAGTCCCTTTGCCGACTTCTTTGGCCCCGAATGGCGCGAGAAGGAGATCCGCCAAGCCTCCTGCCACCTTCCCGCCCTCATCCTTTCCTTTCAAAAACCTCCCCAACGCACCACGCGTGACATCCTCCAATCCGGAGGTGTCATCGTGTGAGGCGATGTATAACACTGTCCTGCTTATGGTAATCGCCGTAGACTTCGATGGCACCATCGTGGAGCACCGCTACCCCGCCATCGGAAAAGAGATCCCCTTCGCCATCCCCACACTCCGCCAACTGGTGGCCGACGGCCATCGCCTCATCCTTTGGAGTGTGCGGGAAGGCCGTTTGCTCCAAGAAGCCGTGGACTACTGCACGGAGCGTGGCGTAACGTTCTATGCTGTCAACCGCGACTTTGAAGAAGAGGACGGCAGCGGTAGCGGATTCTCCCGAAAGATCAAAGCTGACCTCTTCATTGATGACCGCAACGTAGGTGGTCTGCCCGACTGGGGCACCATCTATGCACTGATCAAAAACCGAAAGACACTTGAAGAGCACCTCATTTCAGAAGGTGCCATCAAGGTCAAGAAGAAATCTTGGTGGCCATTCTGACCTCCTGCCACTACGTTGATCTCCATTGCTCACACCCACTGTCGCCTCAGCCTTGCACCCTTTGTGGCAAAGCTGAGGCGACCGATGTTTTGCCACAAAGCCCATCTGCCCCCATCGCCATGGAAAAGTCTACGCTTGCCACTGCTTATTACAGCGACCTCCGCTCCCTTCTGCACACCAGCCGCAACGCCTCCGAAACACGGCTCCGCGCCAACTGCCAGACAGCCTACCGCCTCTTCATCGAACTCCTAATGGAAGCTACAGAAACCGCAGAAGTCAGCTTCTCGGGTCCCTTCTCGCGCCTTCACTATTTCGCACAGCAAGCACAACTCCCCACAGCGGACTATGAGCAGCTCAACGACTTCCGCGTGCGGATGAAGCACCTCGACACCCACTCTTCCGAGGAGCTGCACACCCATCTCCCTTACGACCTGCTGAGAATAGCCCTCTTGACAGAGCGCATCCACCAGATGCCGATGCCTACAAGCCTACGCAAAGAGCTGCCCCAGCAGAGAGATGTGTTCCACACGCCACACACCATCAGCCACGAGGTGATGCGCGTGGTCGTGGTGGACGTGGCCGACGATCATCTGGCCGTAGTCTCCGAACTCGCGCCCACCGACCCGCCACAGCACCTCATCCTCTGCCCCTGTCCAGAGCGGATCGGGCGTGACTTTCGCTACCTCGCCACATTAGTTGAACCAGGCACACAACTCAATTTAGTGCACGTCAGTCCTATAGAAGGGGGTATCCAAGCCGAGCTCGTAGTGATCGAGCCGGACTATCTGATCGACGTCACCGCCATTGCCAAATGTTTTCAGGCCTATGGCGTTTCGTCCGAAATCCCTTGGTTGAATCGTTTCTTCCCCCTAGCCGACAGCGCACCTATACTCCTCGGAAACCTCGCCTCGCAGTTGCTCGACGAAGCCATCCATCAGCAGCCCATGGACTATAAGACGAGTATCTCCCGCTTCTTCATCCATAATGTGCTACAATTCATTGCCTGTTCCGACTTCAAGGATCAAAAGAAGCGCAACGACTTCCACACCCAGGCCATGCAGCAGCAGCGCAACCTCTACAATATGGTGGATCAACAGTTCGCCCGAGAGCTGCACCTCACAGACCCCTCCGATGTCCTCCTCGAACCCTCCTTCTTCTGCGAACTCCTCGGTGTCCAAGGGCGTATGGACATGATCGCCCAGCGTAAACATGTCGTAGTGGAGCAGAAGAGCGGCAAGAAGGACTTCGTCAGCCGCGGTGCCGTAGAAGCACACTACGTCCAGATGCTCCTGTATATGGCTGTGCTGCACTATGCGTTCCACTGCCCCTACTCCGCGCTCAACGCCCACCTCCTCTACTCCAAATTTCCAGGGCGGGAAGGATTGATCCGCACGGAAAATGCACCAAACCTCCTCCACCAGGCACTTCGCCTTCGCAACGAGATGGCTGCCCGCGACACCCGATTCGCCCAACACGGCGTAGAAGATTACTTTCGCGCCTTCGATCCCGAACAAGTACACAACCGCAAAGCAGAAAAGCTGTGGGACAACTATTCCCGGCTCGAATACGATGAGTTCCAACGTGCCCTCCGCTCAGCCAATCCCACGGAATGGCACTATTTCACCCGCTTCACCCGCTTCCTCCTCCTCGAACAGCGGCTCGCCAAACTGGGCAACGGACGCAAAGAAGGGAGCGGATTTGCCTCCTCCTGGCTCTCCACCCTCGAAGAAAAGCAGCAGACGGGCAACATTCTCGCCCCTCTCTTCCTCTCACCCGAGTGCATCGAGCATGCTGGAAAGGAGGGCATCTCCGAACTCCACCTCTTTCTCGCCTCCTCCACCCAAGCCTCCCATGACGATGCGACCACGCCCAACTTCCGCGTGGGCGACATCGTGGTACTCTACCCCTACGCTCCCGACACTATCCCCGATCTGCGACGCGACTTTGTGTTCCGCGCCACCATCCAGAGCCTCACACCCACCGGAATTACCCTCCGGCTGCGCGCCCCACAGACCAACCCAAAGGCCTTTCGCATCGACCAACCGTGCTGTTGGGCTGTCGAGCCGGACTACATGGAATCCTCCTCCGCCAGTCTCTTCCGTGGTCTCTACGCCTTCCTCTCCGGCCCCTCAACACGCCGCGCTTGGTTGGTCAACGGGCATGCTCCCGAGGTGTCCGACTGCTATCCTCGACAGCTTGACCACGGCGATGATGAACTCAATCACCTCGTGGCCAAGGCCAATGCCGCACGTGATTACTTCCTCCTCGTTGGACCTCCGGGCACGGGAAAGACCTCGATGGGACTGATGAGCATCCTTCGCGAAGAGTGCGCACACCCCGACCACCGCATACTGCTTTGCGCCTTTACCAACCGTGCTGTCGATGAAATCTGCAGCAAACTCGTCAAGTCAAAGCTCGACTTCGTCCGCGTGGGCAACGCACTCAATTGCGCAGAACCCTACACCTCCCACCTCCTGACACAGCGAATGCACAGCGAGATGAACATTCAAGAAGCCGAGACCCTCCTCAGCACAACGCGCATCTTTGTCGGTACCGTGGCCACACTGTCCACCCAACAGGGCCTGCTGCGAAAATACGCCTTCACCCTCGCCATCGTCGATGAAGCCTCGCAACTTCTCGAACCACACCTCCTCCCACTCCTCATGGCTACCACCGAGGAAAAAGCCCCCAGCATTCACCGATTCGTCTTCATCGGCGACCACAAGCAGCTTCCCGCCATCGTCCAGCAGAGCGAACACGAGAGTCGCGTCACGGCCACCGAGCTGCACGCCATCGGACTCACCGACTGCCGCAGCTCCCTCTTCGAACGGCTCATACGCTGCGCTCCCGAGACGTGCGTCCACCATTTCACCCGCCAAGGGCGTATGCACCCCGATGTCGCAGCCTTTGCCAATACCCACTTCTACGGCGGACAGCTTACCGCGATTCCCCTATCCCACCAACAGACACCCGCCGATGCCGCACGCATGCTCTTCGTGCCCAGCCCACTTGATGACGATGCGCTCACCAGTCCGAAGACCAGCATCGCCGAAGCCACGATCATCGCCCGCATCTGCCACCACCTACTCGGGGTGCATCGGCCGGCTCACCTCACTCCTCTTCGTGCTGCCGACATCGGTATCATCGTGCCCTATCGCCACCAGATCGCCCTCATACGCCGCGCTCTGGCCATGCTGCACAATCCTGAGGCCGACACTCAAAAGCTCGATGCCACCGATTTCACAATCGACACTGTGGAACGCTTTCAAGGTTCCGAGCGTGAGGTCATTATCTACGGCTTCACCATCAGCCGCGCCCAACAGTTCAAATTTCTCTGCAATGCGCGTTTCATCGATACTTCCGGCACCTGCATTGACCGCAAGCTCAATGTCGCCCTCACCCGAGCACGCCAGCAGACCATCATTGTTGGCCACGAGCCACTCCTGCGCCAAGACACCCTCTTCGCCGCCCTACTCGACAGTTGCGTTCATCTGCCGGCAGAACGCTTCCTCTGATGCAGACCCTTTTTAGATACCGCGGAGTCATTGCAACAACTCCGCGGAGTCATGAGTACAACACCGCGGAGCCGTACGCACGACTCCGCGGTATTGTACATGCACCTCACCCCATGTCCATCACCGTCATGCCTTGACAACTGGACTTTCGCCCCGATCCGGCTGACGTAAGTGATCAACCCACGAAGTACAAGAAGGACATCAAGGAACGAAAAAGAAGCCGTGTCAAAACAGATGTTCTGACACGGCTTTTTCTGTGGCGTTATATTATTCCATTGGTCGGGGCGACAGGACGCGAACCCCCTAAATTCGGGCGTTCTTTGTTTTATTGCTTCTTACTCTTAATACTCTGTATATCAGTATGGTATTCCTCTAAATGTTACTGTTTCAAATATCAAAAATAAAGAATAGCAAGAAAATAGCGGAACACTTTGCGGAACACTTTACGAAAAACGCCTATCTTTGCAGGCAAAAAGTGTGTGATGATAAATGTAACATTCAAATTTAGAAAACCGAACGCCACGACCCCGCAATATGTGTATATCGTTATAAGATTCGGGAGGAGTGAAAAACTAGTGTATAACACTGGGCTAAAAGTGTTGCCGCGGCACTGGAACGCGGAACGGATGCGGGCGCGGGCTATGGTCGAAGTTCCGCACCGTGTGGAGATAAACGCGCGCTTAGATGAGTTGCAATCTGCAATATCGGGCTTTGCCGTGGAACAACTTACGAAAGGGCAGAAAGTAGATAGGTACGGCGTGCGTGATTTCTTAGATGTGTACACGGGAAAGCGTGCGGCCTCAACAGGTAGCGAGTTTCACGATTTTGTAACAGAGTATATAAAACGAAATGACGAACGTACGAACCCGAAGACAGGCCGCACGATAAGCTACAAAACAAAACGGGAGCACTCCCGCGTTTATGAGCTTCTAAAAACCCCAATTCGGTTTAAGCTTTGCTTTTAGCGGCAACTCAATAAGGCACACTCCCCCTTTCGACCTACTTCATAGGCCGAATACCAATTGTTTCACGCAGTGCATCTTTAGAACAAAGTCAGCTGCTTGGTGCTACTCGT
>JBHAFF010000028.1:0-14894 GCA_041855985.1 Alloprevotella sp. | reverse complement strand
CTGACAAGTTTCATGAGGATTATTCTTTTGATATTTGTCTGTTTTTCAATTACAAATATACGAAGAATAATCCTCTTTTGTGTCTTTAGGAGAGAATATTTTAGGAAAGAAAAGGAGAATCCTTATCCCGAATTGGGGTTTACAACTATCGACAAGCAGAGGGAAAACTTGATCCTGATCAGAACTACAAGAAGTATCCCACTCATCTCACCGTGATTGACGCCCGTTTCCGCACCAACGGGCAGGCGCTCTTCGCCTCGCCGATGAAAATGCGCGTACGCGGTGCCACTGCTGCGGGCAAACCCAAGAAGCCTTTCGCTCTTGAGCTCACCGATGAGCAAGGCAATGAGCGCGACACCCGCCTACTGGGCTACCGCAACGACGGCGACTGGATTATCGACGCAATGTTCAACGACCGCTCTCGTATGCGCAACCGCCTCATCACCGACCTGTGGAATGCGATGTCCGACCTCCCCTACGCCAAGGACAACGACCATCAGGCTAACGGCACGCATGGCGAATATGTCGAAGTGTTTATGCTCAACGACAAGACGGCCAAGCTCGGCTACCACGGACTCTACTGCCTCACCGACAAGATCGATCGCAAGAAACTCAACCTCAAAAAGACCGCAGAAGCCACCGACAGCACATCCGAAGTGCTACGCGGAATGCTGTGGAAGGCCGAGTTCAATACCCAAGCCACCACACTCACCGCTCACACCCAAGACCCACGTCCCAACCGCTTGCTGTGGGAGGAACAGTGGGTGCAGCAGTTTCCCGACGACCGCCCCGACCAAGCCGACTTCTCGCCCATCGCTCGCTTAATCGACGTGGTGGGCAAGAACAGCAGCGACGAAAACTTCTTCGCCAATTTTGAGCAAGTGCTCTACTACGACAATCTCATCGACTATATCATCCTCACGCAGGCCTTCCAAGGGATGGACAATTTGCAGAAGAACTACTATCTCTCGCTGCGCAATGCCACTAAGGACGACAAACGTCTGCTTATCACGCCTTGGGATCTTGATGCCACCATCGGACGCGACGCTGGCGGAGACCCACTCGACAAAGACTCCAAATGGATGGCTTTTGGTGAAAAGCTCGGCGGAGAAAACTGGCTCATCCACCGCATCACCCATCGTCAGCCCAAGGGCTTCGCCACACGCTTCAACAACCGCTGGCAGTATCTCAAGACACACACACTATCGCTCGACAGCATTCGTCATCGCATGAACACTTACGCCCAGCTCTTTGTCTCGTCGGGAGCGTGGGAACGCGAGAAGAAAAATCAGTTCAGCGACAAGGGTAACAAGAAGATGGCCGACGACGTGTATGAGGAAATCACCTTTATGATGGACTTCCTCACCCGCAACTATGAGGTCTTCGACAAAGTGGTGGCCAGCTGGAACCCCGATCCCTACACCCCACCCACGCCAATATCCGCGCCTGCTCTCTACATCGTAGGCCACACGCAGGAAGTGGATAAGGAAGGCAACAAGGGCATTGTTCCTGCCAAAATCAGTGTCGAACCCATTGCCGACATCGAACGCATCACCTACGACGACGCGGGAATGACCATCGTTCGCAAACAGGGTAGCACCTCCTACCCGCTTAGCGACATTGCCAAGGTCTACACGCAGCCCCAAGGCTTCAATCCTGCCGTCGGCTTCGTGCCCAAGAGCCATAGCGCACGCTTCGACTTCGACACGCAGAGCCAATGGCCTGGTCTAGATGAGCCTGCGGCAAAAGTAGCCGCTGCTGATTTCGCCATCGATCGCACCATCCAAATCCAGCTCGACCCCTCCAAGGGTGCACGTGTGCTGGGCAACACCGAAGGTATTGATGTTGTGCAGAAAAACGGCGTGACCACCATCTCTTCGCCCCACGAAGGTATGCACTACCTCCTCACGGGACAATCGACCAAGGCGAGCGTCGTCTTGCGCGGTGCTCACCCCGCTCGCATCACGCTCGACAGGGTACGCCTCACCCCTTCCACCACCGCCATCCGCAGCGAAATCACGGCACCCGTGCAGCTCACCACGACGCCCAACACGCGCAACGAGCTTTCGGGCATCTCCTTTGCCGCCAAAGCCCTCGTCAGCGGCCAAGGCACACTGCGGCTCGCTTCGGCCACCGACCGCGCCACGCTGCTCAGCAGCACCGACGACATCGACATCCTCGGCGGTGCGATCAACCTCTTCGCTTCGGGCGCAGACAGCAAGGGTATTGTTTCGGCCAAGAACGTACGCATCGCTGGCGGCAGCGTCCGCGCCATCCTCACGGGCGACGGCACCGCTGGCGACGACAACTTCTTCGCCTCGCTCTATCCCCAGAAACAATTCTCCGCTGCTGTAGCTGCCCACACGCTCCACCTCGAAGGTGGCCGCATCTTGGTCAAGGCGATCGGCAACAACGCCATCGGCTGCGTGGCTGGCCATGAATACGTGATGAAAGGCGGAGAAGCAGCCCTCTCTACTTTCGACGATGCGCTCATCGCCCAAGACAATGTGAGGGTCGACGACGGCGAACTCTTCGCCACCAGCTTCACCGACGATGCTTGCCAAAGCGGCGGCCTCTTCGTCAATGGCGGAAAAGTGTGGGCTTTCGGGCCTCACGAGGAGTCGGCCTTCGACGTGAATGGCAACTCCTTCCAGCTCAATGGCGGCACGCTCCTCGGCGTGGCCAAGAAGACGGAACGTCCCAACGCCACCACTTCCAAACAAGCTGCCGTCCACTTCTCGCGCGGTGCTGGCGTGAAAGCCTACGTGCGCCTCACCACCGAGGATGGTCAAGAAGTGGCTCGTTTCGAGACGCCTATCTTTGCTAAGACGAGCATCGTCTACTCGTCGCCAGCCTTGGTGAAAGGCAAGAAGTACGTGCTCGCCACAAGCGACGACAACCAAACTTTCGCCACGCTCCAAACGCTCGTAGCGGAGTAGTCCCACAGCGCGCAATGCCCACCTACAGCCCACCGCTCCGCGTCCTGTGCAGCCCGCTCTTGAAACAGACAATGCCCAGACCTTCATAGGTCTGGGCATTGTCTGTTTTTTTAGAGGTTGTAGATCAGTTGTTTTCCGGGCGGAGACTGCGGACGGTTACAGCCGTTTGCCACATCTCACTTTCGCGGAGGGCGCGGAGCTCTTCTTCAAGGCCGATGCGGTAGTCTGGCTTGGAGTTGGCATCGATAGAGATTTGTGCCTCATTGCCGCTTTTCACGCTGGCATAGAGTTGCTGAACCACAGGCTTGATGGCATCGTGGAAAGGACCCATCCAGTCGAGCGCACCGCGCTGGGCGGTAGTGGAGCAGTTGGCATACATCCAGTCCATGCCGTTTTTGGCGAAGAGGGGCATGAGGCTTTGGGTGAGTTCTTCGACCGTTTCGTTGAAGGCTTCGGAGGGTGTATGTCCATTTTCGCGGAGCACCTCATACTGGGCGAGAAGCAAACCTTGGATGGCTCCCATCAGTGAACCGCGCTCACCAGTGAGGTCGGAGGTGGCTTCACGCTCTACTGTGGTCTCGAACATATAGCCCGATCCGATGCCGATGCCCAGAGCGAGGGTCTTGTCGAGGGCGTGGCCGGAAGCGTCTTGCCATACGGCGTAGGAGGAGTTGAGGCCACGGCCTTCGAGGAACATTGTGCGGAGGGAGGTGCCGCTGCCCTTTGGGGCTACGAGCACAACGTCGATGTCTTTGGGAGGCACGACACCCGTGCGGTCATTCCACGTGATGGCGAAGCCGTGGGAAAAGTATAGGGTCTTTCCGGCGGTGAGGTAGGGCTTAAGGCGAGGCCATACGCTGAGTACGGCAGCATCACTGAGCAGACACATGATGATCGTGCCGCGTTCTGCAGCTTCTTCGATAGAGAAGAGACTTTCACCGGGTACCCACCCATCGCTCACAGCCTTGTCGTAGGTCTTGCCTTCGCGTTGGCCAACGATGACGTTGAACCCATTGTCGCGGAGGTTCTGGGCTTGTCCAGGACCTTGCACACCGTAGCCGATGACAGCGATCACTTCGTCTTTGAGGATGTCGCGGGCTTTTTCGAGGGGAAACTCTTCGCGCGTCACTACTTCTTCGAGGACGCCGCCAAAATTAAGTTTTGCCATAAAGGATAGTATTGTTGGGAGATTATGATAATGATCAGGCGAATTGGAGGATGCAGCGCGCGATGACGGCTTCGGAGCGTGCTTCATCGGCGGGGCGAACGATACGGAGGGCGAAACGGAGGTCGCCGAGATCATCGCAGAAGATGTGGAGGCGATCGCCGCAATAGGCTTCGAGTCCGTAGTTCATCTCGATGCGTGCCACACGGTGGGCATCGTGCCAGACTTTGGGGAAGGTGTCGAGGGCCATATCGATGTAACGCACGGAGTTGACATGCCCATTGATGTCGAGGTCGCTGTAGACGGCGGTGTGCTTCAAGACGGGGATCGTGCCCACCGATCGTCCGCGGCCGGGGCGTGCTACAGGTACCGGTTCATCGAGCAGGGCATGAGAGAATCCACCCTCGGGGAGCTGTTCGAGACTGACGGGCAGACGGGTGTCGTAGTCGATGAGGGCCCAAGTAGAAGTGCCGTGTCCATAGATGCGGCCTTCGGGACTGGTGATGGCATAAAGACGGTCGGTGAACTGGTTAAAGATGCGGCTCACCCAAGTGCTGACGATGTAGCGGTCGCCTGTGCAGGGCAGCTCGTCCATTTCGAGAATGAGGCGTGCCAGTACCCACCCACGGCGGTGCTGCTGCATATAGGTATAGCCGAAACCGTGTGCTTCGGCATGGAGCGTAGAGGCACGGAGGATATGATTGCCCAGCGTGCTCCACGAGAGATGGCCGGTGTAGTCCTCTTGGAAGGGTTCGACCACGAAGGGGTATCCTAATTTCTTCTCAATCATGTTGGAGCGATTTCTGGGAGCAGGATGTCCTGCTCTGGTAGGAGTCAGTCTTCTTGTGCCTGAGCCATGCGCTGCACCTCACGGAGGTCGAGAAATTCGGAGAGTTCTTCGCGGTGGCTCTTGGTCACGGCCACTACCCCTGAGCGGACGAACTGTAGCAGGCAGCCCGCTGCCTTGATGCGCTCGTAGAGCGCGGTAACCTCCTCGGGCATCCCTTCCTTCGAGACGATGGTGTAGGTGGGATTGACCTCCACCATCTTGCCGTCATAGGTGCGGATAGCTTTGGAGATCTCGCGGTTTTCGAGCAGTCGTGCGGTGGAGATTTTATATAGGGCCTGCTCCATGACATACACTTCTTTGGCTGTGAAGTAATGGGCTTGGATGATGTCGATCTTCTTTTCGAGCTGACGGACGACGGTGCCGATGGTAGCCTCATCAGAATAGCAGGTGAGGGTATAGCGGTGAATGCCTTCTACACCGGATGCACTCACGTTGAGACTTTCGATGTTGAGTTGTCGGCGGGTGAAGGTGTTGGTGACGGCGTTGAGCACACCGGCCAAGTTTTCAGAGAAGATGATGAGGGTGTAGAGCGTGTGTCCCTCGGGGATGGGATAGGATTGCGTCATAACTACTTAGGCTTTGGTGATCTCGTTGCCCTTCTGGCAGATGACGACATCGTCAATGTCGTGCCCCAGATAGACCATGGGCCAGATATTGTCTTCAGGAAGGACGGCGACATGAAGGAGGAATGCACCTTCTGTGTCGAGCATCTCGCGGATGGCGGCATCCAGATCATCGCGGTCGGTAACGAGGCGCGAAGGGATGTTGTAGGCTGAGGCGATCTGGCAGAAGTTCGGATTGGTCATCGGAGTAAACGAATAGCGGTGCTGGAAGAAAAGTTCTTGCCATTGTCGAACGTTGCCCAAGTATTCGTTGTCAAGGAGGATCATTTTGACCGGAGCCTTATATTCCATGATGGTGCCCAGCTCTTGAATGACCATCTGGAAGCCTCCATCGCCCATGAACAGGCAGATTGTGCGGTCGGGTGCGCCGAAGGTGGCTCCTATGGCCGCGGGAAGGCCATAACCCATCGTACCCATGCCGCCGGAGGTGGCGAGAGAGCGAGGCTGGGAGAATTTGAAGTAGCGTGCTCCCATCATCTGATTCTGACCTACATCGGTGCACATCACGGCGCAGTGGCCAGTGAGTTCGGAGACGCGGCGCACCACTTCGCCCATGCGGAGTGCACCTTCGGTGGGGTGGATCTGAGGCTCGATGATGGTGGTCTGCTCTTTATCGTCCCAGACGCGGAAGGTATCGAGCCAAGCATCGTGCCGGCATGGGAGGAGTTGTTCCGTCACGGCGGGGAGGGTGGTCTTGCAGTCGCCCAAAACGGCCACGTCAACGTGGACATTCTTGTTCACCTCCGAGGGGTCGATCTCAAAGTGGATGATTTTGGCCTGACGGGCATAGGTCTCGAGCTTTCCGGTGATGCGGTCGTCGAAGCGCATGCCCACGGCGATGATAAGGTCGGCCTGTTGGGTCTGCTTGTTGGCACCGATACTGCCGTGCATGCCGAGCATTCCAACGCGTAAAGGGTGATCCGAAGGGAGAGCGGAGAGGCCGTGGAGCGTTACCCCGAAGGGCAGACCTGCCTTTTCAACAAATGCTCGTGCTTCGGCAGTGGCATTGCCCAGTTCCACACCTTGTCCGATGAGGACGAGGGGGCGTTTTGCGGCATTGATCAGTTCGGCCGCGGCCTCGACACTCCCCGGCACTGTTTTGGGTATGGGAACATAGCTGCGAATGAAGTCGATGCGGGCAGGGATATAGTCCGCTTGTTCCAGCTGTGCGCTCTTTGTGAAATCGAGAACTACGGGCCCTGGACGACCGGAGCGTGCAATGTAGAAGGCACGGCTCACCGCCCACGCCACATCGTGGGCAGAACGGATCTGATAGCTCCACTTCGAGATGGGCATCGTCACGTCCACCACATCGCACTCCTGGAAGGCATCGCTGCCGAGAAGTTGGGCACCCACTTGCCCCATGATGACTACGATGGGGGTGGAGTCCATCATTGCATCGGCAATGCCGGTGATGGTGTTGGTGGCACCAGGGCCACTCGTTACCATGCAGACGCCCACCCGTCCGCTCACGCGGGCATAACCTTCGGCGGCGTGGGTGGCGGCCTGTTCGTGGCGCACGAGGATGTGGTGTAGGCGGTCGGTATAATCGTAGAGAGCATCGTAGACAGGCATGATAGCACCGCCGGGGTAGCCGAAGAGGGTGTCTACGCCCTCGTCAATGAGGGACTGCATGAGAATTTGTGCTCCGGTCATAGATGGGGGAAGGGAAGAAGATGGGGAAGGAGGATGAATGGGACGGTAGGAGGGTGTTGGGTCAGGACACAGCGAGTCAGTCGATGATGCGTACGCCGCCTTTGTCGGCCGATGACACGCTCCGGGCATAGGCGCGGAGGGCTTTGCTCACCGTGCGCTGACGCTGGACGGGGCGTTGCGGACGTGCCGCCAGTTCTTCATCAGTGAGGCGTACGTTGATGCTGCGCGAGGGGATATCGATCACGATGAGGTCACCATCCACCAGTTTTCCGATATTGCCGCCTGCGGCAGCTTCGGGGGAGATGTGGCCGATGGAGAGTCCAGAGGTGCCGCCCGAGAAGCGGCCATCGGTGATCAGAGCGCAGGCTTCACCCATATGCATACTCTTTATGTAAGAAGTGGGATAGAGCATTTCCTGCATGCCCGGACCACCTTTGGGACCTTCGTGGGTGATGACCACGACATCGCCCTTCTGCACCGTGCCATTGAGGATACCGTTGCAGGCTGCTTCTTGCGAGTCAAACACCCGGGCGGGGCCTTCGAAGTGCCAGATGCTTTCGGACACCCCCGCTGTCTTGACCACGCAGCCATGTTGGGCGATGTTGCCGAAGAGTACGGCCAGACCGCCATCCTTGGTGTAGGCGTGCTCCACGGAGCGGATACAACCTTCGTAGCGGTCGGTATCTAGGGTGTTCCAGCGGCTGTCGTGCGCGCCGAGGGTATTGCAGAAGATGCCGCAGGGTGCGGCGGAGTAGAGTTGCTGTGCCTCGGGAGCGATGGTCGCCCCTGTGATGTCGTAGCGTGTGAGGGCGGCACCGAGGGTCATACCGTCGACACGTCCGCAGCTGAGGTCGAGGAGGTTGGCCTTGGCCAGTTCATTGAGGATGCCGAGAATACCGCCGGCGCGGCCGCAGTCCTGGATGCTGAACTTCGGTGTGTTTGGCGCGAGTTTGCAGATGCAGGGTACTTGGCGGCTCAGCGTATTGATGTCGTCCATCGTGAAGTCTACCTCGCCTTCCTGAGCGATGGCGAGGAGGTGCAGGATGGTGTTGGTGGATCCGCCCATCGCGATGTCGAGCTTCATCGCGTTGAGGAAAGCGGGGCGGGTGGCAATACTGCGAGGCAGAACGCTGGTGTTGCCTTCTTCATAATAAGCAAATGCGTTATGTACGATCTGGCGTGCTGCACGCTGCATCAGAGCGATGCGCTCGCGATGGGTGGCCAGTGTGGTGCCGTTCCCCGGAAGGGCGAGACCGATGGCTTCGGTGAGGGAGTTCATCGAATTGGCAGTGAACATGCCTGAGCACGAACCGCATCCCGGACAAGCCTTCTGTTCGATCTCGGCGATCTCGGCATCGCTCACGGAGGGATCGGCCCCTTTTACCATAGCGGTGATGAGGTCCGCTTTTTCGCCATTCACCACGCCTGCTTCCATCGGACCGCCGCTCACAAAGACGGCGGGGATGTTGAGGCGCATCGCGGCCATCAGCATGCCAGGGGTGATCTTGTCGCAGTTGGAGATGCAGATCATTGCGTCCGCTTTGTGGGCATTGACCACATATTCCACCGAGTCGGCAATGATGTCGCGCGAGGGGAGGGAATAGAGCATTCCGTCGTGCCCCATGGCGATACCGTCGTCGATGGCAATGGTGTTGAATTCTGCCGCATAGCAGCCCATTTGTTCAATCTCTGCCTTCACAATCTGACCGGCTTCGTGGAGATGGGTGTGCCCGGGAACGAACTGTGAGAACGAATTGACGATGGCAATGATGGGACGTCCGAACTGCTCGCGCTTCATGCCGTTGGCCACCCAAAGGGCGCGGGCACCAGCCATTCGGCGGCCTTCGGTACACGCTGCACTGCGAAGAGGGATTTTCATGAGAAGAGGATTGTTGTTTAGGCCGCGAATATAGTCAATTTTGGCGACAAAACGTAAGGAAGTCAATGAAAAAACGCTTTATTCTGTCGAACGGTTGGGGTTTCTGCCTTATTATTCATCGTTTGTATAGGGTATTGAAGTTCCCTTTTTGGCCAAGTTTCAAACAAAACACCCCACGCATCTGATGGTGCGTAGGGTGTTGTCGTCAAAAGATGGTTACGGATTATTCCTCCATGTTCCAATCCATTTTGCTCATGCGGACGTAGCTCTGGTAGCGACGCTTGGCGTTGTCCTCACAGGCCTGGAACAGTTCAGCGGCCTTGTCGGGGAACTGCTTTTTGAGTGCTTGGAAGCGGACTTCACCAGCGAGGAAGTTCTGGAAGTCTTCCCACTTCGGTGCTTTGGAGTCGAGGAGGAAAGGATTCTTGCCTTCGGCTTCGAGGGCGGGGTTATAGCGCCAGAGGTGCCAGTAACCGCACTTCACTGCCAGTTCTTCTTCTGCCTGTGACTTGCCCATGCCGGCTTTCAGGCCGTGGGCAATACAGGGTGCGTAGGCGATGACGAGCGAGGGGCCGGGGTAAGCCTCAGCTTCGCGCAGGGCTTTGAGGGTTTGGGCATGGTCTGCACCCATGGCGATCTGAGCTACATAGACATAGCCGTAGGAAGTGGCGATCATACCCATGTCCTTCTTGCGGATGCGCTTTCCGGAAGCGGCAAATTTCGCTACCGCGCCGATGGGCGTTGCCTTCGACGACTGGCCTCCCGTGTTGGAGTAAACCTCGGTGTCGAGCACTAAGATGTTGACGTCCTCGCCCGAGGCGATGACATGATCAAGACCTCCGTAGCCGATATCGTAAGCGGCACCATCGCCGCCGATGATCCACTGGCTGCGCTTGGTCAGGAAGTGCGCCAGTTCATCGAGTTTTTGGCAGATGGGGCAGCCTTCACTCTTGCCCTGGGCAATGAGGGCTTTGAGTTTGTCGCCCGCAGCTTTGGAGGCGGCAGCGTTTTCGCGGCCTTCGATCCACTCTTGAGCAGCAGCCTTAAACGCTGCGCTTGCATGTTCGCCAGCGATGGCCTCTTCGAGGGTGAGTTGGATGCGGTCGCGCATCTTCTTGTTAGCCAGCGTCATACCGAGACCGAACTCACAGAAGTCCTCAAAGAGGGAGTTGGCCCAGGCGGGACCGTGACCTTCGGCGTTGGTGGTATAAGGGGTAGAGGGGATGGAGCCCGAATAGATTGAGGAACAGCCCGTGGCGTTGGCCACTACTTCGCGGTCGCCAAAGAGTTGGGTGACGAGGCGCACATAGGGCGTTTCTCCACAGCCTGAGCAGGCACCCGAGAATTCGAAGAGGGGTTGTGCAAACTGGGTGTTCTTGGGGATGTTGGTGGTGTCGAGCAGATGTTGCTTCGTCTTCACCTGTTTCACCATATATTCCCAGTTGGCAGCTTGGTTCATCTCCTTTTCGAGGGGGGACATGGCCAGAGCCTTGCCACCTGCGCGGGGATTGCCGGGGCAGACGTCCACACAGTTGGAGCATCCCAGACAGTCGAGTACGCCCACTTGGATACGGAAGTGCATGCCTTTGAGTTGAGCGGGTGCCTTGATATCGAGCGTGGCATCGGAGAATCCGGCTTTTTCTTCCTCATCGAGCACGAAGGGACGGATGCAGGCGTGGGGACACACATAGGCGCACTTGTTACACTGGATGCAGTTTTCGGGTGTCCAAGTCGGAACGAAAGGTGACACCCCGCGCTTTTCATACTGTGCCGTACCCTGAGGCCATGTGCCGTCTTCCAAGCCCTTGTAAGCACTGACAGGGAGGTCATTCCCCATCTGGGCGTTGATCACGCGTACGATGTCGGTGACGAAGGCAGGCTCGTTGAGCTCGGGACGCGCTTCATCGTTGAGCGAAGCCCAGGCTGGATCAACGGGGACTTGCTGGTACTCACCACCACGATCCACGGCGGCGTAGTTTTTGTCCACAATGTCCTGACCCTTCTTGCTGTACGACTTGACGATGAAATGCTTCATCTCATCCACCGCTTTTTCTACGGGAATAACGCCCGTGATGCGGAAGAAAGCACTTTGTAGGATGGTATTGGTGCGGTTGCCCAGTCCGATTTCACGGGCAATCTTCGTGGCGTTAATGGTGTAGAACTTAATGTTCTTCTGTGCCAAGATGCGTTTCACCTTGTTGGGCATGTTGCGCACAAGGTCATCACCCTCCCAGATGGTGTTGAGCAGGAATGTGCCATTCTGTTGAATGCCACGGAGGATGTCATACATGTTCATGTACGTCTGCACGTGGCAAGCCACAAAGTTGGGCGTTGTGACGAGATAAGTGGAGCGAATGGGGTGGTCTCCGAAACGAAGGTGTGAGCAGGTGAAACCGCCCGATTTCTTCGAGTCATAAGAGAAATAGGCTTGGCAATACTTGTCGGTCGTCTCGCCGATGATCTTGATGGAGTTCTTGTTGGCTCCCACCGTGCCGTCAGCACCAAGACCGTAGAACTTGGCTTGGAACATGCCGTTGCCGCCGAGGGCAATCTCTTCCTTCTGGGGCAAGGAGGTGAAGGTGACGTCGTCCACGATGCCCACGGTGAAGTGGTTCTTTGGTTCGGGGAGTTGGAGGTTCTCGAACACGGCCATCATCTGTGCGGGAGTCGTGTCGTTTGAGCCGAGGCCATAGCGTCCGCCCACGATGAGGGGGGCATTTTCTGTGCCGTAGAAGGCCTCCTTCACATCGAGATAGAGGGGTTCTCCGTTTGCGCCAGGTTCCTTCGTACGGTCGAGCACAGCGATGCGCTTTGCTGTTTTGGGTACAGCGGCGAGGAGGTGTTTCACAGAGAAGGGGCGGTAGAGGTGTACGCTCACCAGACCGACCTTTTCACCTTGTTCACGGAGGTGATCGATGGCCTCGCGGGCTGCTTCGGAAGCCGATCCCATCAGAATGATGATGCGGTCGGCATCGTCGGCACCATAGTAGGAGAAGAGGTCGTATTTGCGTCCTGTGAGCTTGGTGATCTCCTTCATGTACTCTTCCACCACGGTGGGCACCGTTTCATAGAAAGGGTTGGAGGCTTCGCGATGGGCAAAGAAGGTCTCGGGATTTTCGGCCATGCCTCGTGCCACGGGATGCTCGGGACTGAGGGCGCGGGCACGGAAGGCACTGAGGGCTTCCTGGTCAACGAGGGGCTTAAGATCCTCGATGTCGAGCTGTTCGATTTTTTGGATTTCGTGTGAGGTGCGGAAGCCATCGAAGAAGTTCATGAAGGGCACACGGGTCTTGATGGCAGCCAGGTGGGCCACACCGGAGAGATCCATCACTTCTTGAACGGAGCCTTCTGCGAGCATGGCGAAACCGGTCTGACGAGCGGACATGACATCTTGGTGGTCGCCGAAGATGCTCAATGCGTGGCTGGCAATGGTACGCGCGGAAACGTGGAAGACGCAGGGGAGAAATTCACCTGCAATCTTATACATATTCGGGATCATCAGCAGCAGACCCTGCGATGCGGTAAAGGTGGTGGTGAGGGCACCAGCCTGCAACGAGCCGTGAACAGCACCGGCAGCACCGCCTTCACTCTGCATCTCCTGCACGAGGACGGTTTCACCGAACATGTTCTTACGACCCTGGGCAGCCCAGTCGTCCACATATTCGGCCATGGTCGAGGAGGGGGTGATGGGGTAGATGGCAGCGACTTCGCTGAACATGTAAGCGATGTGCGCAGCGGCTTGGTTACCATCACAGGTAATGAATTTTTTAGCCATAATGCGGTAAGATGATGTTTGTTATGTAGGTGTTCGTGGAATGCACACGTCTTCCCTCCCTTCGGCGGAGTGAGGACAGTCAAACGGGACAATCGCCTCCGTGCTGCGGACGAAAGGAAAACGCAATCAGAATACTTCCTCCCCTCCATGCAAGGGAGGAGAGCGAAGGACTTGGAATGATTACAATCATTCCGTTGCAAAGGTAGCTTTTTCTTTTTATATGTAACACGGACTTGCCAAAAACTTTTCTCTTCTTGACTGTTTTTTCTGCTGAAAGTGAGGTCTAGGGAAGCTTTATGACTGTTCCGCTACCAGGAATGGTGACTGTATGCTCTCAATGCGATCCGGATGTGAGCATTTTTGTTCCTCCTAAACGGGCTTTGTGGGCTGTTGTGGTGAAAAAGTACCTGTCATCAGTGCCGAAAAACATGAGATAGGTCATCATTCACTGTCCCGAAGAACTCATAATCATTTGTACAGAACAACCGCCATCAAAGAGGTTAAGCTCAATGATGGCGGTTGCTTTCTTGAGACAAGGGAGCAAACGGTCTATCTATGATAAATGGTTCATCTTAGAGGTGTTTTGATACTACTCTTGCACAGTGAGGAGGTGCTTACGGCTTGTTGAGAAGGTCTTGACAGAGTTGATAACCCTTGATCATCATGCGGGGGATGTGGAAAGGGCCTTTGAAGAGATTGCCCTTCGCCGGCTGTGCCACTGTTCCATCGCGGTGGAGATAGCCGAACCACTCTCCGTGTGTACGGTCAGGGAAGTGTCCATAGGTCCATTCGCTCACCTGACGGTGCATGTCGAGGTATTTGGTATCGCCCGAGGCCAGGTAGGCGTAGAGGGTGGCGATGATGGCTTCTGTCTGTGGCCACCAGAACTTCATGTCTTGGGAGTAGTCTTGGGCGGGGAAGTTGCGGCAGTCTCGGAAGTTGATGATTCCGCCATAGGCATTGTCCCAGCCCCATTCCCATGACCAGTCGAGGATTTTCAGCCCGAGCTGCGTGAGGTGGGCGTCCCATCCACGTTGACGCGCTTCTTCGAGGATGAACCAAGCGGTCTCGATGCAGTGGCCAGGATTGATGGTGCGGCCGAGGAGGGTGTCGATGAATTCACCCTGTGGCCCTACTGTTTCGAGTACGGCCTTGAACTCAGGGTGCACGAAATAGGTTTCCAGGGCATAGAGCGAGGCATCGATCTGTTCGGTGAGGCAGGGATCATCGATGGCCTCACGCAGGCGTGCTGCAGTGTTGATGAGGATCATCGTGAGGGAGTGTCCCTGAGCTTCAAGCGTGGGGAGGTATTTGGGCGCGAGGAGCCCTGGCGTGTCCTTGTAGCGGAGCACGAGACGGAAAATTTCGAGTGCGCGTTCGGCATAGATGCGTTCGCCCGTGGCTTGTGCATATTCAGCCATGGCGATGATGGCGAAACACTCAGAAAAGAGATAGCGACGCTTGCGTAGTGGTGTACCATCGGCCTTGACTTCGAAGTACATCCGCCCGTCGGCGTCGAAGCAATGCTGCTCGATGAAGTTGATGCAACTCTTGGATGCTGCCAGGTATTCGGGGCGTTGCTCCACATGATTGTAGGCAAAGGCAGCGATGAATCCAAAACGCCCTTGAAACCAAACGGACTTGGTTGAATCCATCAATCGTCCTTCGCGATCCAGACAGGTGTAGACACCTCCGTGTTCCAGATCGAGACCGTGTTTAAGCCAGAAGGGGAGAATGTCGGTGGTGAGGTCGTCTTTGTAGGCTGATGCCCAAGAGGAGAGGTATTGTTGTACGTCCATGTCGATGTTCAAAATTAAGCGTCTATGATTCGAGGCCGTGTGTCTTTAAGTGGATGTTCAGCATAAATACCCGAATTCGGGATAAGCCGCACTTGTTTTTTGCCTTAAAATAGTTTCAAGAAAAGCCCAAAAAGAGGATTATTTTCCGTATATTTGTTGTTGATAATCAAACAGATAACAAAAAACAACCCTCTATGAAACTTGTCAG
>JBHAFF010000027.1:0-83342 GCA_041855985.1 Alloprevotella sp. | reverse complement strand
GGTGCAGCCTTAATCCCAGATGGAGGCACCACCACTCTTGCCCTGAGTGCCGTAGTCGTCAGGATCAGAGCCTCCGGGGTTTCCACCTTGATTGCCAAGGGTCACGGAGTCAGCCAGGATGTGGCTTTCGGGGTGAAGGGTGACCGTCTGGACGAGCGGAGATTTATAGAGCTTTTTCATACCGTTGCGTTGTTATAAAGTTTAGAAGATGATTTTCTTGCCGTTGCGGATGTAGAGACCACCCTTGACTGCATGGCGCACACGGCGGCCGCTGAGGTCGAAGACGGGAGCGTCCTGCTCGCCTTCCACAACCACACTTTCCACACCCGTGAGGTTGTCGAGCCGGAGGGAGAAGGCCTGTACGCCGGAGGCGGCACTGACATTTTCGAAGAAGCCGCGGAATGCGCGCTTCACCGTATTATTGGGCACCACGGCAAAGGCACTTGCCGTCTTGCTCAGACCCCAGTCACTGCCCGTGCTGCGGTTGGTGCTGGCAGCATAGCCTCTGAGCTGGTTAACACCCTCGGCAATGGCCGCGCTGTTGGCACCTACCTCGAAGGTCAAGCCCGTGCCCTTGAACACGAAGGCCGTACCGGCAGGGATCTGGTTGCCCTCGATGGGACGGAGGAGCACCGTGTGCCGGGCAGCATCCACCGTTGCGGTATAGGCCTGAGCGTCCGTTCCGGCGAGCGTTCCTGCCACGGGGGTATAGAACGTGCCGTAGGCCGTGCCATCAATCGTCACAGAAGTGGCGAGGGGGAGGGAAGTTACCGCCTCGAGTTGAAGCTTATAGCCCTCATTATTGTCGTAGCTGCCACCGGCATTCACTTGGGTAGCACCGCTGGGAGCAACAAAGAGATGGCGGTTGCCATTGGCGACAACGAGATAGCGACGCGCAGCGTGGGGGTTCGCACTGAACGCAACGCCTACTCCGGCATTGCCATAATCAACGGTAGCGTAGTGACCATTGACAGTCGCATTGAGACCTACATGCTTGCCATCCTTAAGCGATACGAGCTTGCCATCGGAGAAGCAGAAGATCGTGTTCTCATCGGCGGCATCCACTACGCCCAAACGATCGCCAGAAAGTACGCGGCTCACGAGCTTCGCCCCGTTGTTCGATTTGATGCGGAGGAACTGGCCGTTCTGGGGAAGATTGAGCGTGAAGGTCATAGCATCAAGTGCTGCAAAGTAATTTTTCAGCGGGTTTTCATCCGTTGAACCTTCAGCCTGTGCTCTCGCAGCTTCATATGCGGCCGGATCGCTGGCGGTGTATTGGCCAAGACCCGTCCCCACGGGGGAGTACTTCTCTATATCGCTGCGATAAGCAGGTGCCCAGCTCGCAGCCCAATCAGGAGCGGCAGCCATTTCGAACTGCGAGCCGACATTAGCATCGGCATACCAGCGTACGATGTTGTAGCCCTGACCTGCACCTGCCACGTGGAGCGCAGCATTGATCTGATGCGTCGACACGAAGATGATCTTACCATCCACCTTCTGAAGGCGGAACAGACCGGCACCATTCTCCTGCTTCACCAGTGTGTAAGCGGCACTTTCAGCACCATCAGGGGCGACATAGCGTTGGAGATAGGGGCTATAGAGGCGCACCACGCCGGCTGTTGCCGTTGTTTTGAGCTCAAAGACCTCGCGGTGGCCAACTGTGGTGGTCGTAGCAGTGATGCCGTTCGTGAAGTCGAACGAGGCATAACGCGTCCCACGCGCCGTATTCTTGAGCGTGACGCGACTGGGCACGTTGACGGTTTCGTCTTTTATAAACTGCCAGACAGAAGCATTATCCGAAGTTCTCCAAAGCCCCAGCTGGTCGCCTTCGCGAAAACCACTATGCATATTGAGCGACGGCGTGTTGTTTGTTACGCCCCGGGCACCATAGGGGATGAGGTCATATCGGCCGTCGGCTGCATTCCCGTTGTTGACAATCTTCCACTTCGTATCATCCCCTGTCCCGATGGCATTCAGGCTTACGCAGTTGTCGCCCTCCGCAGTAGCGGTACAGGCGAGATACTTCTGTGCCTGAACACTGTAAATGCGGTAAATGTCGGGCTCACTGGCGGAGATGATGCGATAGGTGGTTCTGTGGGTAAGATCCTTCCTTTCTTTAGCCACCGTTTCCAAATTGGACGCAGCAGCCACAAACACATCGGTGTCATAACCGTTATAGATCATCACATCTTTGGAGGCGTCGGCTATACCTGTGGCCACAATGTTGCTGAGCGTCTGTGTCGCCTTCACAGGAATATCCTCAGCCTGAGCCATTTCCGCCCCACCGAGCCATGTGCCCGAGAGGAGGAGGAGAGCATAAAGTTGCTTCATAGAATAATAAGTATTGAGGGTTAGGAAATGCTTGTGGGATCATTCCTCTCGGCTTTGCAGCGATCCATATGCCGGAAGAAAGGAAGGGAAATGGGAACAAACACTGTCCCAATTGCGCTGCAAAGGTAAGGATAAATCACGAATTTACCCCCCCCGAAATCGTAAATTAGGTTAACTGATCGCGAAATAATGGGGAAATGTCCAGGTCGTGGAGCACTGCCCCAAAAAACGGGTATAAGCCCCAAAGACAAAGACTTTGAGGCTTACACCCGTTTTAAGAGGATGGTCTTTGAGGACAGTATCGGGCTCATCAGCACGGGAAGGCCGACACCACCCACGAATTGCTGTGAACCATCCACTCATGCTCCATACCACTGCGCAGCACCCCACCATTGCCCACACCCCAAAAGAAGAGGCTGTGTCCAAAGTGCACACACTTCGAACACAGCCTCTTGTCAGGGGGAAATGCCCGCTGAGGGCGGACGGCCTTATTTTGCGGGAGCGGCAGGCTGTCCTGCGGGGGCAGGAGCGGCAGGAGCCGTTTGGGGGGCAGCGACAGGAGCAGACTTCATGTTCGTTACCACCTGAGTGGGATCAGCAACTTCTTGCGTGTCAAAGAAGCTGCACGCAACACTGAACACGACGAGCGCGCCGGCCAGGACCCACGTGGCTTTCTCCACAAAATCGGTGGTCTTACGCACACCCAACACGGCGTTGGCACCAGAAACATTGGAGGCCAGACCGCCACCCTTCGACTCTTGAACGAGAACAACGAGGGCAAGGAGGATGGCCGTAATCACGGCAAGGATGACAAAAAGCGTGTACATGAATGGGATGATATTTTATGATTTGTGTTTGCTGTTGAGGGCAAGGATGCGCAAGAAGCGGATTTGATCTGCAAAGTAAGCACTTTTTTTTGGATTATTCGCGTGCAGATTGGTAATAATTTCGATGGCCCGCTCATAACGCCCTTGCTGGATGTAGATTTTGGCCAGTGTCTCGGTAAAAAAGGCTCCGCCACCCTCACTGTCCTGCTCCGCCACCTCCTCAGCGGGCAGCTTCGGCCCTTGGGCATTGGGATTAAGGACGAGCCGCTCGCGGGCGTTGCCGATGTAGCTGTCGATCAGGCTTTGCGTGCGCCCGTCGCCTTCGCCCCGGGCGGTGGCGGATAGCGCGTCCGGGGTGGAGGGTGCCCCGCGGCGCGACTGGAAGAGGTAGGCCATATAGTCGCTTGCGGGATCGGCTTTGACACTGCGGTTGGGGCGCGCGGGTTCGGGGGCGATGCCCGAGAGAAAACCATCGATGAGCGAAGCGGTGCGGTCGCCGGAGGGGGCAGCAGCTTTCGTGACGACAGGCTCGGCAGGCGCAGCTGACTGAGGGACAGGCGCGGCAGGCGCGGCGAGCTCCGGATCGGACACCTCGACCACCTGCCGATCGGACACCCGCACTTCATAGCTCCGTCCATGAACCATGCGGAACAGGATGCGGCGGTTGGGCAGGTAGAAGGCTGCTTGGCGGAGCTCCTTGTCGAATGTGGGGTCGTGGAGGAGAAAGAGATTTTTCAGGTAGAGCATCCGCGCCACCTGGAAGTAAGGCACCTCTGCCACAAGCTCTCGCAGCTCGTGGAGTGTCCCGGCATTCAGATCTTCGGGATGACGGATGAGGTGGGCAATGTCCATGGTCGGAGGCGGAGGAAGAAGGGTTTGCTACCAGTCGGCCACGGTAGCATTGAAAATTTGATCGGCGATGTCGCGCACCATCTCTCTGACGAGGGTTTCCTGAACGACAGAAAGCTGAAGATTGGCATCGTAGGGCACGGTAGCGGAAAACTGGCGTTCCCACTGCTGATTGGTCTTCCGGTTCCGGAAACGCACGTTGACCGTCATCCGCAGCTGCACCTGTGAAGAATAGCCATCGGCAGAGACGGCCTTGTTAAACTGGTCATAGCCCACGATCTCGCCCGAGAGCTGCATATCGCCGTTGCGCTTGACAAGCTTCAGCCGCGTCTGGTTGACATAAAGGTCCTGCAAACGGTTGTTGAACATCGCCTCCATCGGTGCCCAACCATAGGGAGCGCGGTTGGGCAGATGGTCGATCTGGATGCTCTTGATCAGGTCGTAGTTGATGTTCGTACCCGTGAATCGGTAAGACACGCTGCACGCCAACCACACGCCCGAGAGCACCAACAACAGCGCAACGCCCACCACTCCACGGAGGAGAGGCAGACGCAGCCAACGGAACGGGACAAGGAGGAAGTTCATGAGCGAAGGAGGAGGGAGGAGCCGACGGGTCAGAGGTCGTCAAGGCCGTATTCTTTGATCTTGCGGTAAAGGGTGCGCTCGGAAATGCCGATCTGTTCGGCAGCCTGCTTGCGGTGCCCTCCGAAACGGAGGAGCGCGGTGCGGATGAGCTCTTTCTCCAGCGCATCGCGCGTGCGGAGGGGCTCGCTGAGCGAAGGAGCGGAGGTAAAGGCCGAGCCCTCGTCCTCAACGATCTCTTCCGCCTCGTCCAGATGTTCGAGAGGCGTTGCCGCCTTCGGGGGAAGGTGGAGGAGTGAAGGGGTGCCGGCAGGATGCGGTTCAGCGGGATAGGCGTGACGGTCGGCTTTGAGGCGATCGACATCGGCACGGAGCTTCTCCACCTCGTGGCTGAGCTTGGTGATCATTTGGAGGATGAGTTCACTGTCGGCGGCCAAGGGGGAATGCCCCACCGTGGTGGGGAGCCCCACGCTGCTCCCGCTCACCACCATCTGTGTGTGGTGAGCACCGAGGGGAATGAAACGTCCGAGGATTTCGGGCGTGATCTCGCGCTCATCGGAGGTGATGGACATGCTCTCGGCCACGTTCTTGAGCTGGCGCACATTGCCCGGCCAAGGATAGGCCATGAGCTGACGGCGCGCCTCTTCATTGAGGCGGACAGGCGGCATGCGGTAACGCTCACTCATTTCGAGGGCGAACTTACGGAAGAGGATGTCAATGTCGGTGCCCCGCTCGCGAAGAGGAGGCATGGCGATGCTGATGGCGGCAAGGCGATAGAAGAGATCTTCGCGGAAACGCCCCTCTCGAATGGCGCGGGGCATGTCCACATTGGTTGCCGCAACGATGCGGACATTCGTCCGCTTCACCTCACTCGATCCAACGGGGATAAACTCGCCTGTCTCCAACACGCGGAGGAGGCGGACTTGTGTCTGAAGGGGGAGCTCGCCGACCTCATCGAGGAAGAGTGTTCCGCCGTCGGCGGCAGAAAAGTAGCCCTCACGGCTGTCCACACTTCCCGTAAACGCACCCTTGACATGCCCGAAGAGCTCGGAGTCGATCGTGCCATCGGGGATGGCACCGCAGTTAAGGGCCAAGTATTTCTTCCCCTTCCGCGGACTGGCTTCGTGGATGATGCGCGGCAGGATCTCTTTACCCACACCGTTCTCGCCTTGGATGAGCACAGAAATGTCCACACGCGCCACTTTCAGCGCGACTTCGAGCGCGTGGTTCAGCGCATCACAGTTGCCCACCACGCCATAACGTTGCTTGACGGTCTGAAGTTCTTTGGGAGACATGAGAAAAGTATCGACAGGATGAGGGTGCAAATTTACGAATTTAATTCCGCTTTCCACGGAGGGCACGGTGTTTTAAGGGCTTTATAACACATCAAGGCAAAGCAAGTCCCGACAGGATCTCCCTGTCCCGAAGGTCTTCGGCAGAACCTCCTGTCTTCCGATGGCATCATTCGCACCCAATGGTCAATGCCTACTCCCCCAGCATCACTTGGCAGAGGCACACACGATTCCATTCGGGGTCGGAGAAGAGGCGGACACGCCCCACGCCTTGGGTGGTGACGCGGTCGGGGCGGACGGCATAGGCGGCCACGAGGAGGGACTTTACGGCAGCGGCGCGTTGGCGTGCCAAGCGAAGATTGACCTTCGCCCCACCGTCCTGCGAAGCATAGCCACTCACCAGCAGGCGCGCCCGGGGATGTTGTCGCAGGAGCATGGCCAACCGCTCGACCTGGGCAAACTGCGAGGAGGCAATGGTGGCACTTCCGGCCTCGAACGAGATGAACACTTCTTGTATCCTGCGCTCCACTGCCGCGGAGGCGTCAGGATGCTCCTCCCGCTGCCGCAGGCTGTCGGCACGCTGAGCTGCAGCCAGCTGGGTGCGGAGCCGAGCCTCGACGGCGCGGGCTTCGTCCAGTGCTTGGGTCAGGCGGTCGGTGGCGGCAAGCCGGGCGCGCTCTTCGGCAGAAAGGCTCTCCACATTTTGCAGACTCGGATCGACCGGAGGAATGGGAGGCTGGGGCTGGATGGGGGCAAACCCCGTTACCGCAGCGGGGCGGTGGCCGCCATGGCCGTTGCCGAAATGATAAGTGATGCCCAAGGTGGTGGCGAGATCCATCCGTTCGAGACCGGGCGAACCTTCGTCTTTTCGGCTCAGGCTGTGGAGCTGCGCACTCAATGAGGGGCGAAAGCCGATGGTCCATGCCCCGTTGCGCCCCACATTGACATTGAAGGCCAGCTGTGCTTTGCCCGAGAGAAAATCGTCGTCAGGAATGGTGACGACATCGCTGAAACAATGCCCCCAACCGCCACCGATGCGCACCTCAACTTCAAAACGCCGCACGCGACCTGGAAATCCGGCAAACAGATTCATCAGATTGACGCCAAACATCAGGTGCGCCGTCGTGCGGTTGAAGCGCGTGCGCAACGGCAACACCTGATCCGTGCCTTTCAGAAAATCGGCCGACAGACCAAGGGAAAAGGCCGGAGTAAGCTGCTTCGCCAAATCCAGCTCCCCCATCGGGCGAAGGAGGGAGGCGGTGGGGGAATAGGCCGCCGACTGCTGCACGCCGCCCGCCAGCGTGAGCGACCAGTTCTGCCAAAAGCGCGGCGCATAAGTCTCTCGCTGTGCGGCAAGGCTGCCCCACATAAAGAAGGAGAGGAACAGGAGGGATATCAGGCGCATAGGGTGCAGAGGAATAAAGAGGTGGGTCGTTGCAAATGTAGTAAATAACCGCGAAGCCAACAAGACAAACGCACGAAATCCGGTAGGGAAGCCGGATTTTGTGCGTTTGTGCGTTGATGGATGCATCGTTGGAGGCAGGCTCACCGGGTCTGCACGGCGCGGTAGTGACGTTCGAGGGAGTCGCGGTCGCCCTTGGGGACAATGGGGATTTCGCCCTGACGATTGTCGGTGAGGATGAGCCGCCAGGTGTTGAGATAACAGACCGGGGTGAAGAAGAACTTGGTGGTGGCATCGGGAGCACCGTGCTCGCCACGCAGCATGATGACGGTGCACATCACCTCATTGTCCGAAGGGTTGTTGAACTTGATGTAGTCAATCCGGTGCTCCTCCACGGGGATCATCTGGAAGAAGGCCACCTTTTCGGCCAGCTCGGGGTTGTTCAGCGGTCGCGGCTCGGCATCGTCGGTGCCCAAGCGGCGGATGTAGAGCATGCCCGCGGCATCGTAATAGCGTTCGTTTTCAACAGACGTTTTCCCGCCACGGCATTGCCCAAAACGAGTGCCTCGTCTTGGCAATGCGCGTCTGGCTTAATGAAAACGTTCGTCTTTGAGGCTGGTGAAGAAACTATCGACCAGGGCGACCACGGCTGTGCTGTCGGCCGAGGTGAGGTGCCGCTCAAAGGCGGTGGCCTTCGAGGCGGCAGTGGCCTTGGGCTGCGTACGCGAGCGGCACGCAGCCCACATCGTGGGGAGGAGCGTCAGGAGGAGGAGGGAAGAAATCGTAGAAAGGCGTACAGACTTCATATGATCAGACCATAAAATGAGCGCAGGCAGGACGAACCTGCCTGCGCTCATTAATTAGACAAAGGGGACGTTACTTCTGACGAGCGTTACCTTGCGTGCGGGCAATCTCGACATCGACGTAGGTGTACTGCGTGCCCCAGTAGTAAACCACCTTCACGGGAATACGTACGAAGAAGCGGTCGAGCACCTGGGTGGGCGCGGTGTAGATCACCTTACCCCAGTTGTTCTGCGCAATCTCGCCCGTGGGCGATACGAAGACGAGGTTCACATCCTTCGTTACGCTGCGCAGGAGCGTCTTGCCCAGCTCGCCGCCATTGAGACTGGTCGTCCAGTCGCAGTTGGCATCGCCGACCTGCGTGAGGGCTTCGATGGACTGTACCTGATAGAGCTTGTAGAGGACAGGATACTTGGCAAATTCATACTTGCGCCAGTCGGTGAACGTCATCGTGATGGGCATCTCGATCTTTGCGTTCGCGGGGGTGATGGCGTCGGTGGTGTTCACCTTCACCGTACCTACCACGTTGAACGGACGGAGGAAGAGGACGTTGAACTCGTTGTTGGTCATCACAACGGCCTTGCGCGTTCCGTCGCCATCGGGACAGGCGATCACGTTGTAGCGCACACGGAGGCGGAAGGTTTCGCCATCTTGGAGCTTGTCGTGACCCTCGTAGTTGAGGAGATCCTTCGAGTAAGCATTGTTTTCGTACACCACCTTGGTGTCATCGACAATGCGTGCCATGATCATCGGGTCGCCAATGTGGGTCTTCGTGCTGCCGCTGAGGGTGTAGGGCGTTGCCGTAACCTCGGTGTCGGCATTCTGCAGTTTGAGGTCGTAGTACACACCACGCTTGGCACCCTGCGCGGGGTTGTTGATCTTCTTATCATCGAGCACGAAGGTGAAGTAACCCTTCAAGATGAGGTTCTTATAAGGCGTGGAGGCGAGGGCGGCCACCATGTCCTTATGGAGGTCATTGCCGGCGAAGACGCTTTCGAGGTCGAGGGAGAAGTCGGTGACATCGCTCAGATTGACGTGCATACGCACCTCATCATTGCCCTTCGTCTTGTCGGCCACGGACTTGTTCCAGAACTCATTGATGGGATCGGTGACTAGGGCAAAGTCGATGGCGGGCTTGTTGTTGATGAGGCCGGGTCGCCAGATCAGACGGAAGAGGAACTCGATGTCCTGATCGTTGTGGAGCTTGACATAGGTGGAGATCTCCGTGCCGAGGAGGGCAGCGGCCTCTTTCTCCGGGATGGTCCACGTGAGGTGGCCTGGCCCGCACTCACCGGGCGTGAAGGTTACGCGGCCGATGTAGTGTTCCTTCCACTCATTGCCCACTTTGTGGTATTGCTTCAACTCCACGGGGGTGGTGGTGCTGCCGTCACGCGCTTCATACGTGTAGTCGCATTCACACCAGAACTTGGTGGAGGTCATGTTGGTCTTGTCGTAGAGGAACTTCAGGTCGTCGTCGGAGAGGCGGAAGTTGTCCCGGAAGGCAATGGCCTGACCATCACATTGCATGGTGTAGGGTTTGGTGCCGGGGGCGAGGTCGCGCACGGTGGGCGGCGCAGTTACCACAACCTTATAATAGCCCACCGCAGCAATGGTGTTGGTGGCGGTGTGGCGGAGGGTGATGAGGACATAGGCCACTTTGCCCTTCGTAGAGAGGCTCTGCGTCTTGCCGTCCGTGAGGTGGGGGATGAGGCGGCCTTCGGCACCGAGGGTGAAGTAGGCGGCATCCTTATAGCCGGTGGGGGACACCAGTTTGTATTCATACTTAAAGCCGGCCTCTTCAACGGGGTTGTCGGGCTGAGCGTCGGCGCGGTCCCAACGGCCAGTAACGCCCGACACGGTGGTGCGATAGGTGTTCACCATCTCGCTCAGCTCCAACGTGTCGTTGTAGACCACGGTGATGGGCGTGGCGTAGGCGGCAGTGGTGCCCAAGGTGTCCTCTTTCGCACCATACACCTTATAGGATTTGGCATCGTAGAGGCTGAGCTTGTTGTAATACTCGGTGAAGAGGGCGGCATATTCGGAGGTGACCGACACCTTGTCCTTCGTGTAGTTCAGGGCCATCACCGTAACCTGCTCGGGGGTTTGGGTCTTATCGCCCGTCTTGTTGCGCTCATAACCATTGATGGAGATGTTGAGCTTCAAGCGTCCGTCGGCCACCGATGCCTTGTTGATCACGGGGTTGACGGGGTGCACCTCGGTGGCGCGCGTCATCTTGCGGTCCATCACCATATATTTGAAGGCCGAGAGATCGTCCGTCTTCACATCGGCGTTCGAGGGGTTGAGGAGATAGAGGGCGTTGGTGGGGGGCGTCAGCTTGACGGCCGTTGTGCCCACAGTGGCGGAGAGGTTGCCGGCCGTCAGGGTGAAGGGATGGAGGTTGTAGACACCATGCTCAATGGCCTGAAGACCATTATAATAGCTCTCGGGCTCGAGCACGAGACCCCGCAGACCGCCCAACACGGAGAGCACATCCAGACGAGCGTTGATCTTCGTAATGTCCTCACGAAGAGGAGAGATATGGTCATCAATCTCCTGCTTGGTGTACATGTTGGCCAAGCCATTGGAGAGGGTCGTCACGCTGTTCACCAATTGGTCGATGCGCTGGATCTGCGTCAGAAGCTCCGTTTTGTCGGCCGTCTTCGAGGCAAGCTCTTCGAGCAGCCGCTTATACTCTTCAAGGTTCTTTTTCTGGGCGTCCAAAGCGGCTTCCGTCTGCGACTTGTAGTCGGCAAATTCGTTCTGAACGCGCTGCGCTGCGGTAAGTGCTCCGGCTGCGGTCCGGGCAGCCTCCGCGATAGCAGTTTGGGCTTTGGTCAGATTTTCATCGGCCGTGCGCTGTGCATTCTGAGCTGCTGTCTGAGCAATGAGGATCTGACTGCTGATCTCGTTCATCTGAATGGCATAGGAGGCTTTGTCCACCGATGACTCGGTGAGCGTGCGCAACACACTGTGCACATTCTCCTGCGCGCTCTGCAAAGTAGAAAGTGCAGTGTTGAGGTTCGCTATCTGTTCGGCCTGAGCCTGACTGTCGTTGCGCACGGTGGCCAACTGCTCCTTGAGCGTCTGGATCTGGGCATTAATGGCGGTCTGGGCATCGGTCAGGCTCTGCTTGTCGGCCGCCAGCTCATCGTTGAGGCGTTTGATTTCTTCGGAATAGTCCTTACAGGACACCATCGAAGCAATCGGCAGGGCGGAGGCCATCATGGCCCAGCAGGCTGCCTTCAAGAGACTTCGCTTCATAATCGTGGAGTTGTTTTAAGAGAGTTTTATCGAATAGAACGTTTTCATTAAGCCAGACGCGCATTGCCAAAGACGAGGTACGCGTTTTGAGCAATGCCGTGGCGGGAAAACGTCTGTTGAAGACGAACGTTTTCATCAAGCCAGACGAGCATTGCCAAGACGAGGTACGAGTCTTGAGCACTGCCGTGGCCAGAAAACGTCTGTTGAAGACGAACGTTTTCATCAAGCCAGACGCGCATTGCCAAAACGGGGCACGCGTTTTGAGCACTGCCGTGGCGGGAAAACGTCTGTTGAAGACGAACGTTTTCATCAAGCCAGACGCGCATTGCCAAAGACGAGGTACGCGTTTTGGGCAATGCCGTGGCGGGAAAACGTCTGTTGAAAACAAACGATACCAACGGCTGTTTGCGTAGGAAAGCAGAGACAGCGCAAAAACCGCAATGATATTCATTAATATGCGAATTTAGGCATTTACAAAAGCACACACAAGATCGGACGATATAAATCTGAATTTATTAAGGTAATTCGTGACTTCTGCGCGATTTCTTTACAGTACAATCATATAGAATGCCGAACTCACCAGCGGTGTGCTGAGGAGAAAAACTGCAAGTGAAGGGGATGTTTTAGGGGACAATCCTTGCTCATCCCAAGTTTTAGCCCTAATTTTGCCACATCGAAAAGAAAAAAGAAGCGGTTTTCTGGCCAAGACACCGAAGAACGGCATCTTTTTTGCAAATACACTGGTCGATTATTTGTTTACCCTCTTATCATAACATCCCCATGGCCAACGAACAAAATGCGCCCCAGCAGCTCCAGATCGAGCTGACCCCCGAAGTTGCCGCCGGCACCTACACCAACCTCGCTGTCATCAACCACAGCAATCAGGAGTTTGTCATCGATTTCATCGCTGCCCTCCCCGGTCTGCCCCAGGCTCGTGTGAGCAACCGCATGATCCTCACCCCCGAGAGTGCCAAGCGTCTGCTCTTCGCCCTCCAAGACAATGTGGTGAAGTACGAGCAGAACTTCGGCACCATCGAGCTCGCCACCCCTGGTGCTCCCAAGACGGAAGGCATCGGCCGCACCGCCACTCCCTTCGGTGTGGGTGAAGGCAACGCTTGACCGGCGCATTGCCCTACCCTACAAGAACCGCCCCGCAAGCTTTGGCCTGCGGGGCGGTTAATGTTTTTTTTGAGGATGACCACAGTGCCCTTTCGGGAACTATGCGATGCCTTTCGTGCATGGCGCATCCTCTTCCTTCTGAACGCCGGCACCTCCCCGCTTACCGCGGAGCACGGACGAGGCGGGCAAGATAAGCTCCGTCCACCCCTTCACGGAGGCATTCGGCCACAAAGCCGGAGGCAGAGGCGGCAGCGGAAAGGGTAGAAAAATCAACGTAGAGCCAATTGAAGGGTTCGCCTTCGATGCCGGCATAACACATGCGATAATCCACCTCGCCATAATAGCCGTCAAACTCTTCGGGATCAATGTTCCCCTCCTCATCGCCAAGGACGAAGCGCAGATCGCACGAATCGGTAAGGACACTGCCACCATCGGCCAAGAGGTGGTCAAGGCGGTGGAAAAAGGTGGGAAGCTCGTTCAGACCGCCGCAGATGCCGATGCCGTTCATCAGCATCAGGATGGTGTCGAAGCCGTGCCCGAAGTCATCGGTGAAGAAATCACCCAGCACCACGTTCCGCAGGCCGCGCTCACGCATCACCTCGACAGCGAGGGGACTGATGTCAAGTGCCGTGACCTCAAACCCTGCATTCTGAAGCGGAAGGGCATGGCAACCTGCGCCCGCCCCGACATCGAGCACGCGCCCACGGGCGAGATCAAGTGCCTCAACTTCGAGCGGTGGAAGAGTCTTCCGCGTGCGGAAGAGGTGAGGAACGGGAAGTTCGTCCTCATCGAACATGGTAGAGCACACACGAAGCTGACGGGCACTTCCGGTGCGGTGGTAGTCGCGGATGGCAGTGCCCATCGGGTCACGGTCGGGAGATAGGGTCATAAGAAGAATGGTTGAGGGGATTGACCGGCAAGGAGACGTCCGCGGTGGAAATCTTCGGCATGGATGGCCTCTTGCATCTGATCGACCAAAAGGGTCTCACGACCTTGTGAAAGACAAGTTTGTCCGAAGAAGGATGTGACGGTCTAAACTTTACCGCGGAAAGAAAACACCTGCTGACACCAGCAGTTTGATCACTACAAAGGTAGAGCTTTTTTCGCCATCAGGCAAATGTTGATACCAAGAAAGAGGCCGCATCAAAAGGATTTCACTTTGACGCAGCCCGAGGTTGGTAAACGCTTATGAGACATTGCTTCATGTTGTCATAGGGTTTTATGGATTATATTCGCGGCAAAGGTAGATTAACCCACGCGAAAACACTATTTTTGCGAAGAAATCAACCCTTGAAGCCTTGACCATCGAGATAGAAAGTGCTGCCCAAATGGCCGACGATGGTCTGACTTACCTTAAATAACAACGCCCGCTCTTATGAACGAAACGCTCCAAACCCTCATCACTCGCCGTTCTTGCCGTAAATACTTGTCTACCCCTGTGGAGCAAGAAAAGGTGGAACGGGTCATCGAAGCCGGCTTGTACGCACCTTCCGGCAAGGGCTTCCAAAGCCCCATTATCGTTGCCGTGACCAACGGTGAAGTGCGGCGGCGCCTTGCTAAGGTCAATAAGGAGATTTTGGAAGAATTGCTCGGAAAAGAGCTTCCCCATCTCCCCGATCCTTTTTACGGCGCGCCTGTTTTTCTGGCTGTCATCGCCCCTGCCGACCGTCCTCACAAACAGCTCGACGGCAGCTTGACGCTCGGCAACATGATGAATGCCGCCCATGCCGAGGGCTTAGGCACGTGTTGGATACATCGCGCTTTGCAAACCTTTGCGATGCCGGAATGGAAATCGTGGCTCGTGGAGATCGGGCTCAATCCCGAAGTGGAATATGAAGGAGTGGGCTTCCTCTCGCTCGGATATCCCGACGGCGAACCTGCTCCCGCCCCTGCCCGTAAGGAAGGCCGCGTGGTGTGGGTGAAGTAATACGTTTTTCCCTTTCAAAGTATAGGGGTGTTACGCCCATTTGCGCAACACCCCATTTTCGTTTTCTATATGCAAATACTCCTTTCTCCTGCCAAGGACATGACGGAAACGTCGACCACCGTACCGCCTTTTACCTCGACACCCCATTTTCAGCGCGAGGCGACGGATTGTGCGATGCAGATGAGTGAGTTTACGGCAGAGGCGTTGTCCAAACTACTCAAAATCAATCCGAAGTTGTCTGCACTGACTGCGCAACGCTATCATAACTTTCTCGACCCAGAACCTCATCTCGCCGCCGTACTTTCCTATACGGGGATGGCTTACCGGCATTTGCAAGCAGAGAGGTTTTCGGAAGCCGACTTCCGTTATGCGCAAAAGCATCTTTGGATTACGTCTTTCCTGTATGGTCTCAACCGTCCTCTCGATGAAATCAAGAATTATCGTCTCGAAGGCAACGTCCAACTGCCCGAACACGACGGCCAAAGCATCTTTCAATTCTGGCGTCCGCTGCTCACCCGGCTCCTCATCGATAGCGTACAAGCCGACGACGGCATTCTCATCAATGCCGCCAGTGCGGAGATGAAGAGCCTTTTCGACTGGAAACGTGTGGCGAAAAGCGTGCGCATCATCACGCCCGAGTTTTATGTAGACCAAGGCGACCGCCTGAAAACCATCGTAGTCTACGCCAAAATGATGCGAGGAGCACTCGCGCGCCACCTCATCACCACGCGCCCCATTGCGCCAGAAGCCCTCTGCGACTTCGCCTACGAAGGTTTCGCTTTCCGTCCCGAACACAGCACTGCCGACAAATGGGCGTGGGTATTGGGATAAATGCCACAAAGACCCGGTAAAAATCTTTCATTCCTTATTCACCTCAAAAAACGCTTCTCATGAACATCGGAGATAAAATCCCCGCCGTACTCGGCCTTGACCAAGACGGCAACGAAGTAAAAGCCGCAGACTTCGCAGGCCGCAAGATTGTGTTGTACTTCTATCCCAAAGACAGTACGCCCGGTTGTACGGCTGAGGCCTGCTCGCTCCGCGACAATTATGCCGCCCTCCAAGCACAAGGCTACGAAGTGATTGGTGTGAGTGCCGACTCGGCCGCGAGCCACCGACGCTTTATCGAAAAACAGGAACTTCCTTTCCGTCTCATTGCCGATACCGACAAGACGCTTATCGACACGATGGGCGTTTGGGGCGAAAAGAACATGTATGGCAAAATCACGATGGGCTTAATCCGCACGACATTCCTCGTAGGTGAAGACGGGCGCATCGAACACATATTCTCGGGTCGCCAAATCAAAACCAAGACCCACGCCGAACAAATTTTGAAGTAATCCCAACTCCATCTGAACAGTATGAAGCGAATAGGCCTCTTTCTCTTGGCATTGTGCAGCCTTGTCGTGGCGGCACAAAAGAAAATCAAAGTCTCCTGCGTGGGCAATAGCATCACTTACGGTCTGAATGTCGAAAACCGCGAGGCCAACGCCTATCCCGCTCAACTCCAACGGCTGTTGGGCGAGGCTTACGAGGTGGGCAATTTCGGCAAGTCGGGCGCAACACTCCTGCGCAAGGGGCATCGGCCCTATATGCAGCAAGAGGAGTTCAGGAAAGCGATGGATTTCCGGGGCGACATTGCCATCATTCATCTCGGCGTGAACGACACCGACCCGCGCAACTGGCCCAACCATCGTGATGAGTTCGTACAAGATTATCTTACGCTCATCGACTCGCTTCGCCAGGTCAATCCGAAAGTACGCGTCCTCCTCGCCCGTCTTACCCCCATCGGCGACAAGCATCCCCGTTTTCGTTCGGGTACGAAGCAATGGCAAGACGAAATCCGCCAACTCATCGGTACAATCGCGCGCATCAGCGGTTCGGAACTCATTGATTTCTACGAACCCCTCCGTGCGTTTCCTCATCTTCTCCCCGATGCCATTCACCCCAATGCGGAAGGTGCCGCCCTTTTGGCCAAGACGGTCTACTCGGGCATCACGGGCGATTACGGCGGATTGAGGCTCTCTCCTCTGTATGCCGACGGTATGGTATTGCAACGCGGCAAGTCGCTCACCCTTGAAGGCGTGGCCAATGCAGGCGCGAAAATCAAAGTGCGCGTGGCCGGCAAGAACGCCAAGGGCACTACCGACAATCGCGGCAAGTGGAGCGTAACGCTGCCTGCACTTCCCGTGGGTGAAAACTACGAACTCGTCATCGAGGCCGATCAAGAAAAGCGTACGTTCCGCAACGTTGCCGTGGGCGAGGTATGGCTCTGTTCCGGACAATCGAACATGGAGTGGCGGTTGAAGCATACGGACACCGCGGCCGAAGACCTCGCCCGGGCCAACGACCCTGCGCTCCGTTTGTACAACATGCAAGGCTGCCGGGCAACTCACAACGTCAGTTGGCCCCTTTCTGCCCTCGATTCGCTCAACCATCTCCAATACTTCCGCCACACCCCGTGGGCAAGCGCGACGCCCGATGCGGTAAGGGAGTTTTCGGCCGTGGCCTATCATTTCGGCAAGATGCTCCGCGACAGTTTGAAAGTACCTGTCGGGCTGATTTGCAATGCCGTCGGAGGTTCGCCCACGGAAGCTTGGATTGACCGTCAAACGCTCGAAACGCAATTTCCCGATATGCTCCGCGATTGGCTCAACAACGATTTCATCCAAGATTGGGTGCGCACCCGCGCAGCCGTCAACATCAAAAATGCGGAAGGCAAGTTCGCGCGCCACCCCTACGAGCCCTGCTATCTCTTTGAAAGCGGTATTGCGCCGCTCGGGCGATATGGTATTCAAGGCGTGATATGGTATCAAGGCGAATCGAACGCCCACAATTTCACCACCCACGAAACCCTCTTCCGGCTCCTTACCGAAAGCTGGCGCACGCACTGGGAGCGTCCCGATTTGCCGTTCTATTATGTGCAGCTCTCCTCGCTCAATCGCCCCTCCTGGACGTGGTTTCGCGACAGCCAACGCCGCTTGATGGAAACCATTCCCCACACGGGTATGGCCGTTTCCTCCGACCACGGCGACTCCCTCGACGTTCACCCCCGCCATAAGCGCGCCATCGGGCAGCGTCTCGGCCGCCGGGCCCTTCACGATACCTACCGACAACGCTCCGTGACGCCCTCAGGGCCTTTGCCCAAGAAGGCCGTAAGAAAGGGAAAGTATATCGTCGTCACGTTCGACTACGCCAAGGGACTCGCTGCCGCTGACGGAAAGACGCCCATCGGCTTTGAAATCGCCGAAGAGGAGGGTCTTTTCCAAGCCGCCACCGTGCGCATCGAGGGCAACCGCATCCATCTCTCTGCCAAGGGAATCTCCCAACCGCGCCTCGTCCGCTACGCTTGGCAGCCCTTCACCCGCGCAAATCTCGTCAATAGCGACGGGCTTCCGGCTTCCACCTTCCGTTTGGAAGTGGAGCAATAGTTGTGGGCAGCCCTACCCTTCTTTGAAGGGTCAGCATCCTGCGTTGGTGCCCCGTTTTGGCAATGCGCGTCTGGCTTAATGAAAACGTTCGTCTTCAACAGACGTTTTCCCGCCACGGCATTGCCCAAAACGAGTGCCCCGTTTTGGCAATGCGCGTCTGGCTTAATGAAAACGTTCAATTTTACCACCGCGGAGTCGTGATCACGGCTCCGCGGTGTTTTTCATACGACTCCGCGGAATGCTGCGCACGACTCCACGGTGTCATTGCAACAATACCGCGGAGCCTTTTCTCCGGATTTCCGAACCCTGAAAATCAATAAGATATCGATACGGAGAAATGTTCAAAGCATGCTTTGAAGAGAAACGCCGCTGGTCAATAATTCGGTGGAAGGATGTGGAAAAGGTTTGCGGAAGCGTTGCTGAACGCAGCTCATGCCGAGGGCGGGAGTTGCCCTCTTTTACGGACACCCACAAAAAAATCCTCCCGCCACTCCGTAGAGAGTGGCGGGAGGATTTTTGAAATCTTGCACACAAAGGAGGCAAGGGATCATCGGGCGTCCCGGATCAGAACTCTGCGGTTTCGCGCTCGCGCTCCGCATACTCGTCGGCATCGCCCACGACAATGCGGTTGAACTCGCGCAGACCGGTACCGGCAGGGATGAGGTGACCGCAGATCACATTCTCCTTCATGCCTTCGAGGTAGTCGGTCTTACCGGAAATGGCCGCTTCATTGAGCACCTTGGTGGTCTCTTGGAAGGAGGCGGCAGACATGAACGACTTGGTCTGCAAGGCGGCACGCGTGATGCCTTGGAGGATCTGGGTGGAGGTGGCGGCCACAGCGTCGCGCACCTGAACGAGCTTGAGGTCGCGGCGTTTGAGTTGGGAGTTCTCGTCACGGAGCTTGCGTGCCGTAACGATCATACCCTTCTTCATCGTTTCGGAATCGCCGGCATCGATCACCACCTTCTTGCCCCAGATACGGTCGTTCTCATCGGCAAAGTCGTGCTTGTCGACGATCTGCTGTTCGAGGAAGTTGGTGTCGCCAGGCTCGTTGATCTGCACCTTGCGCATCATCTGACGGACAATGACTTCGAAGTGCTTGTCGTTGATCTTCACACCCTGCAAACGATACACGTCCTGAACCTCATTAACGATATATTCCTGCACGGCGGTGGGCCCGAGGATGGCGAGGATGTCGCCGGGGGTGACGGAGCCGTCGGAGAGGGGAGTTCCTGCACGCACCACATCGTTCTCCTGAACGAGGATTTGCTTAGAGAGGGGCACGAGGTACTTCTTCACCTCACCGAGGCGGGAAGTCACGATGATCTCGCGGTTGCCACGCTTCACAGCACCCATCGAAACCTCACCCTCGATTTCAGAAACGACAGCGGGGTTGGACGGGTTGCGGGCTTCGAAAAGCTCGGTGACACGGGGCAGACCACCGGTAATGTCGCCTGCCGAACCCACGGCACGCGGAATCTTGGTGATGATGTCGCCCGCCTTGAGCACCTGCTGATCCTCGACAGTGATATGACCGTTGATCGGGAAGTTGTAGGTGCGCAGCGTCTGACCGGTTTCATCAACGATATGGGCGGTGGGTACGAGGCCGCGCTCCTTCGACTCGATGACGATGCGCTCGCGGAGACCCGTTGCCTCGTCCTCTTCGATGCGGTAGGTAACACCTTCGCGCACGTTCTCAAAGACGATGCGACCCGCGCTCTCCGTAACGATGATGGCATTGAAAGGATCCCACTTGGCAATGAGGGTACCCTTCTCCACCTTCTCGCCATCTTGGACATAGAGGGCAGAACCGTAGGGCACGTTCTGCGAGGAGAGGACGATGCCCGTATTTTCATTGACGAAGCGGACTTCGGCCAGACGAGATACGACCACACGACCAGGCGTGCCGTCATCGCTGAGGACATCGACAGTGCGGAGTTCGTCGAACTCGACACGGCAGTCGTTCTTGGCCACGATGGTGGCATTGGCAGCCGCACCACCGGCGATACCACCGGCGTGGAACGTACGAAGGGTGAGCTGCGTACCGGGTTCACCGATGGACTGTGCGGCAATCACACCAACGGCCTCGCCCTTCTGCACCATCTTGGCGGTGGCGAGGTTACGGCCATAACACTTCATGCAGACACCATGCTTCGACTCGCAGGTGAGGACGGAGCGGATCTCGACTTCCTCAATGCCGGCCTTCTCGATGGCTTGGGCAATGGGCTCGGTGATCTCTTCGCCCGAGTGCACGAGGATATGTCCGTCGTCGGGATGTGCGATGTCGTGGACAGAGACACGGCCAAGGATGCGCTCAGAGAGGGAGGAGACGATCTCATCGCCATTCTTCAACGCGGTGCAGATGAGGCCACGGAGTGTGCCGCAATCCTCCTCATTGATGATCACATCGTGGGAGACATCCACAAGACGACGCGTGAGATAACCGGCATCGGCCGTTTTTAGAGCGGTGTCGGCAAGACCCTTACGGGCACCGTGGGTGGAGATGAAATATTCCAACACCGACATTCCCTCTTTAAAATTGGAGAGGATGGGGTTTTCAATCGTGGAACGGGTGTCGGCACCGGCCTTCTGAGGCTTGGCCATCAGACCACGCATTCCGGCGAGCTGGGCAATCTGATCCGCGCTACCACGGGCACCGGAGTCGAGCATCATGAAGACGGCGTTGAAACCTTGGTCGGCTTCCGTCATCTGCTTCATGAGGGTGGACTTAATGTCGCTGTTCACCTTGGTCCATGTGTCGATGACCTGGTTGTAACGCTCATTGTCGGTGATGAAGCCCATGCCGTAGTCGCTCATGATGCGCTCGATGTTGTCATTACCGGCCTGAACAATCGCCTTCTTCTCCTCAGGGATGATGATATCATCGAGGTTAAAGGAAAGACCACCTTCGTAGGCCTTGCGATAACCAAGGTTCTTGATGCCGTCGAGGAAGTCGCTGGCGCGTGACATGCCGACGGCCTTGATCACCTTGGTGATGATGTCGCGGAGGGACTTTTTCGAGATGACGGTATTGATAAAACCGACTTCCTGAGGAATGATCTCATTCACGATGACACGACCCACGGAAGTCTCGACAATGTGGCGGATGGGAAGACCGCGCTCATCGAGGTCATCGACCATCACCTTGACGGGCGCATGAACCTCAACGCGCCTTTCATTGAAGGCAATGATGGCTTCTTCGGGGCCGTAGAAGGTGAGTCCTGTGCCCTTGGCTCCGTGGCGAAGCTTGGTAATGTAGTAGAGACCGAGCACCATATCCTGCGAAGGCACGGTGATCGGTGCGCCGTTGGCAGGATTGAGGATGTTGTGGCTTTGGAGCATCAACATCTGCGATTCGAGGATGGCCTCGTTGGAGAGGGGAAGGTGGACAGCCATCTGGTCGCCGTCAAAGTCGGCGTTGAAGGCCGTACATGCCAAGGGGTGAAGCTGGATGGCCTTACCCTCGATCATCTTGGGCTGGAAGGCCTGGATAGAAAGGCGGTGGAGCGATGGAGCACGGTTGAGGAATACGGGATGTCCCTTCATCACATTCTCAAGGATGTCCCATACCACCGACTCGCGGCGGTCAACGATTTTCTTCGCACTCTTCACCGTCTTGACGATGCCGCGCTCGATGAGCTTGCGGATGACGAAAGGCTTGTACAGCTCGGCAGCCATGAGCTTCGGCAGACCACACTCACCCATCTTCAGCTCAGGGCCGACAACGATCACGGAACGTCCGGAGTAGTCCACACGCTTACCGAGGAGGTTCTGACGGAAACGCCCCTGCTTACCTTTCAACGAGTCTGAGAGGGACTTGAGGGGTCGGTTGCTCTCACTCTTCACGGCCGAAGACTTGCGGCTGTTGTCAAAGAGCGAGTCGACAGCTTCTTGAAGCATGCGCTTCTCGTTGCGGAGGATGACCTCAGGAGCCTTGATTTCGAGCAGACGCTTCAGACGGTTGTTACGAATGAGGACGCGACGGTAGAGGTCGTTGAGGTCGGAGGTGGCGAAGCGTCCGCCATCGAGGGGGACGAGCGGACGAAGCTCGGGAGGCGTCACGGGAATGATCTTCATGATCATCCACTCGGGCTTGTTGCGATCGCGCGAGGCACGGAAGCTTTCCACGACTTGCAGACGCTTAAGGGCTTCGCTCTTGCGAGCCACAGAGCCATCGCTGTTGGCACGGTCACGGAGTTCGTAGGACAGGCTGTCGAGATCGATGCGCTGCAAGAGGTCGAGGATGGCCTCGGCACCCATCTTGGCGATGAACTTGTTGGGGTCGCTGTCCTCCAAATATTGATTATCTTTGGGGAGATTCTTGATGGCCTCGTTGTACTCTTCCTCGGAGAGGAGATCATTCACGGCAAGGGTGTCAGAGAGGGCACCAGGCTGAACGACAACATAGCGTTCGTAGTAGATGATCTGGTCGAGCTTTTTCGTGGGAATGCCCAAAAGATAGCCCATCTTGTTCGGTAGCGAACGGAAGTACCAGATATGGGCTACGGGCACCACGAGAGCGATGTGTCCGGCACGCTCGCGGCGCACCTTCTTTTCGGTCACTTCGACACCGCAGCGGTCACAGACGATGCCTTTATAGCGAATGCGCTTGTATTTTCCGCAGTGGCATTCGTAGTCCTTCGTCGGACCGAAGATGCGCTCACAGAAGAGGCCCTCGCGCTCGGGCTTATAGGTGCGATAGTTGATGGTTTCGGGCTTCAGCACTTCACCATAGGAGTTGGCCTGAATCTCTTCGGGAGAGGCCAGACCGATGGTGATCTTCGTGAAGTTGGTCTTGATCTTTCTGTCTGTCTTGAAAGCCATAACTTACTTATATGATTGTGGGTAAGAAAGATTCTGAGGAGGCAGGATGTCCCCCCTTCCCACAGGGTGGGAAGACGGGGCAACCTGTTTCCGGAAGGGAGCAGAAGCTCCTTTTAGTCGAGGGTAATGCTGAGTCCCAAACCGCGGAGTTCGTGGAGGAGGACATTGAGCGACTCGGGGATGCCGGGCGTGGGCATGGGGTCGCCCTTGACGATGGCTTCATAAGCCTTGGAACGGCCGGTAACATCGTCGGACTTGATGGTAAGGATCTCCTGAAGCACGTGGGAAGCACCGAAGGCTTCGATCGCCCAGACCTCCATCTCTCCGAAACGCTGACCACCGAACTGCGCCTTACCGCCCAGAGGCTGCTGGGTGATGAGGGAGTAGGGACCGATGGAACGGGCGTGCATCTTGTCTTCGACCATGTGGCCGAGCTTGAGCATGTAGGTAACACCCACCGTAGCCTTCTGGTCGAACTGCTCGCCCGTCGCCCCGTCGTAGAGCTGGGTGGCGCAATAGCGGGGCAGACCCGCCTTGTCGGTCCATTCGCAAAGGTCTTCAAGGTGTGCACCATCAAAGATGGGAGTGGCAAACTTCACACCGAGCTTTTTGCCGGCATAGCCCAGCACGGCCTCGAACACCTGACCGATGTTCATACGGGAAGGCACACCGAGAGGATTGAGGACGATGTCCACGGGCGTACCGTCGGCGAGGAAAGGCATATCCTCCTGACGTACGATCTTAGAGACGATACCCTTGTTGCCGTGGCGACCGGCCATCTTGTCGCCCACACCGATCTTGCGCTTCTTTGCAATGTAGACTTTGGCCATCTGGATGATGCCACTGGGAAGATCGTCACCGATGGTGATGGCAAACTTCTTGCGTTTGAGCACGGCATCCATCTCGTTGTGGCGATGGAGATAGTTGATGATGAGGTCACGGATCATGCGATCAATGCGCGCATTGCCTGTCCAGTTGCAAAGTTCGAGGGCGGTAAAGTCAAGGGTCTGGAAGAGGCTCTTGGAGAACTTCGCTCCTTTCGCGATGACTTCGGCACCGATGTTGTCCTTCACGCCGAGCGAGGTGAAATCACGCGTCAGGGCAACGAGCTTGTCCAGCATCACATCTTTGAGGGCAGCAGCGTCCTTGTCGAAATCATCATCGAGCTTCTGAAGCTTCACCTTGTCGGCGGCCTTCTCGGCACGAGAAATTTTGTGCACGCGGCTGAACAGACGCTTGTTGATGACCACACCCGAGAGCGAAGGATTGGCTTTGAGGGAAGCATCCTTCACATCGCCGGCCTTATCGCCGAAGATGGCGCGAAGGAGTTTCTCCTCAGGCGTGGGATCACTCTCACCCTTCGGAGTGATTTTACCGATGAGGATGTCGCCCGGAACGATGCGTGCACCAATGCGTACGATACCATTCTCATCGAGATCAGCCGTAGCATCTTCCGACACGTTGGGGATGTCGTTGGTCAGCACCTCCATACCACGCTTCGTCTCACGCACTTCGAGCGAATATTCGTCTACGTGTACGGACGTGAGGATGTCCTCGCGCACCATACGCTCGTTGAGCACAATGGCATCTTCGTAGTTGTAACCCTTCCAAGGCATGTAAGCCACGAGGAGGTTACGGCCGAGTGCAAGTTCACCATCCTCGGTGGCGTAGCCTTCGGTGAGAATGTCGCCAGCTTCGACACGCTGCCCCTTCTGACAGATGGGACGGAGGTCGATGGTCATGTTCTGGTTGGTGCGGCGGAACTTGGGGATGGTGTATTCGACCGTTGCAGAATCGAAGGAGACAAACTCCTCATCCTCGGTACGGTCGTAGGTGATGATGATCTTCGTGGCATCGACATAGTCGATCACACCGCTGCGCTCGGCAGTGATCATCGTGCGGCTATTTTCACAGACCTGCTTCTCAATGCCCGTTCCGACAATAGGAGCTTCGGAACGGATGAGGGGCACGGCCTGGCGCATCATGTTCGATCCCATGAGTGCGCGGTGCGCATCATCATGTTCGAGGAAGGGGATGAGGGCTGCGGCGATGGAGGCGATCTGTTGAGGAGCCACGTCCATGAGAGAGACCTCCGAAGGAGGCACTACAGGATAGTCGGCATCCTGACGGCTCTTCACCACCTTGCGGACGAACGAACCGTCCTCGCGGAGGGGCGCATTGCCCTGACCGATGATCTTACCCTCTTCCTCTTCGGCACTGAGATAGACCACATGGTCATTGTCGAGGTCGGCCTTGTAAATGTCATTGCCCTCAGCATCTTTCTCACCACTGTTCTTGATCGCACGATAAGGCGTCTCGATAAAGCCGAGGTCGTTGATCTTGGCATAGACACAGAGGGAGGAGATCAGACCGATGTTCGGACCTTCCGGACTCTCGATGGGACAAAGACGTCCGTAGTGGGTGTAGTGCACATCGCGCACCTCGAAGCCTGCACGCTCACGCGAGAGACCACCGGGACCGAGGGCGGAGAGACGCCGCTTGTGCGTAACCTCTGCCAGAGGGTTGGTCTGATCCATGAACTGCGAAAGGGCGTTCGTTCCGAAGAAGGAGTTGATGACGCTGGAAATCGTCTTGGCGTTGATCAGATCGGTCGGCGTGAAGACTTCGTTGTCGCGGACGTTCATGCGCTCACGAATGGTGCGGCTCATGCGCGCCAGACCGATGGAGAACTGGTTGGCCAGCTGCTCGCCCACGGTGCGGACACGACGGTTGGAGAGGTGGTCGATGTCATCGACCGAAGCTTTCGAATTGATCAGCTCCACGAGATACTTGATGATCTCGATAATGTCCTCACGGGTAAGCACGCGGACGTCCATCTCCGTGTTCAGTCCCAGCTTGCGGTTGATACGGTAGCGGCCCACCTCGCCGAGATCATAGCGTTTCTCGGAGAAGAAAAGATTGTTGATGACCTCGCGGGCACTGGCATCATCGGCAGGATCGGCGTTACGGAGCAGGCGGTAGATGTAGAGCACCGCCTCCGAACCGGACTTCGCATTGTCCTTCTGCAAGGTATTAAAGATGATGGAATAGTCACTGCCCGTAACCTCCTCACGATGGAGGAGCACGATGTCCACACCGCAGTCGAGGATCAGTTCGATGTTGTTCTCGTCAAGCACCGTTTCGCGCTCAAGCACTTCCTCGGTACGCTCAATCGACGACACCTCACCGGTGGATTCGTCCACAAAGTCTTCCGTACGGGTCTTGATGACGGCACCCGCCAAGCGGCGGCCCAACACTTTCTTGAGGGCGGGGCGGGACACTTTCACCTCCTCAGCCAGATTGAACAGGGAGAGGATATCCTTGTCCTCTTCATAACCGATAGCACGAAGCAGTGTTGTCACGGGAAGCTTCTTCTTACGGTCGATGTAGGCATACATCACACTGTTGATATCCGTGGCAAACTCGATCCAGCTACCACGGAAGGGAATGATGCGGGCAGAATAGAGTTGTGAACCGTTGGCATGAACACTGCTACCGAAGAACACGCCAGGCGAACGGTGGAGCTGGGAGACGACAACGCGCTCTGCACCATTGATGATAAAGGTGCCGTTGTCGGTCATATAAGGGATCGGGCCAAGGAAGACGCTCTGTTCTACCGTTTCAAACTCTTCATGGTCAGGATCGGTACAAAACAGCTTCAACTTGGCACGAAGGGGCACGCTATACGTCAGTCCTCGTTCGAGACACTCCTGAATGCTGTAACGGGGCGCATCGATATAGTAGTCGAGAAATTCGAGCACGAAGTTGTTGCGCGTGTCAGCAATCGGGAAGTTTTCGGCAAAGACCTTGTAAAGGCCATCCTTCTTGCGCTGATCGTAGGGCGTGTCGAGCTGCAGGAACTCACGATAAGATTTCAACTGAACGTCCAGGAAATCCGGATAGGGCATCGGATTGTTGACGGTCGCAAAGTTGACGCGGTTGTTAATGACTTGAGACATGCGATTGTCGTTTATTTCGTATTATATATTGAGGAGCGACCAAGGGCAGGAGTCAGCCGCCGATGGCCAAAGCTTTTCAAATCGTAACTATACCCAAAAGCAAAGGGAAGAAATCATCGAACAAGAAATGGAAGATCCGGCCTAAAATGCCAGGGAAGAGATACTTACCAATTGCCGTCAGAATAACTCCCACCGACGCAGCCCACAGATACCAATGTGCGGCAACTTGTTTCGTTCGATTCGAAAGATAGAGAATGATGCCTACAAGCGGCACCAATACAGCAACAATCAGCAACAAAATGCTAGGCTGTGGCTTTAAGTATTTGGAGTCAGATTCTGCATTCATCGGGGAAGAGTTTGAAAGCTTGGGGAATAGACACAAAAAGGTTAAGAACTCTCTACCAGAGAATTCTTAACCATGTGCCTTACGATAAGGCGAGTGTCTTGCTGAAATTAAGCGAGCTCAACCTCTGCGCCGGCCTCTTCGAGAGCCTTCTTGAGGGCTTCAGCTTCTTCCTTGCCTACGCCTTCCTTAAGCTTGCTGGGAGCACCGTCAACGAGATCCTTAGCTTCCTTCAGACCGAGGCCACAAGCTTCCTTCACAGCCTTAACAACCTGGAGCTTAGCAGCACCTGCGCTCTTGAGGACAACATCGAAGGAAGTCTTCTCCTCAGCAGCGGCAGCACCGGCGGCAGCGGGAGCAGCAACAGCAACAGCTGCAGCAGCGGGTTCAATACCGTACTCTTCCTTGAGGACAGTTGCGAGTTCGTTTACTTCTTTAACCGTGAGGTTCACGAGGGTTTCAGCGATAGCTTTGATATCTGCCATTGTAGTAATTATTTGTTTGTGATAAAATCGTTGGAGGGTTGTCGATGCGACACCGACAGATGGGAACTTCGGGCTGTGCGACCGAGCTTATTCGGGACGCTCGCCGAGAGTTTTGAGGACACCGTGAATGGTATGGCCGGCACCGGAAAGGGCGGAGATAACATTCTTTGCGGGGCTTTGGAGGAGAGCCACCACATCGGCGATAACTTCGTTCTTGCTCTTGATTGCGCAGAGAGCATCAAGCTGCTCTGCACCAACATAGAAGCTTTCCTCAGCATAAGCAGCCTTCAGAGCGGGGATGCCCGTCGTTTTGCCGGCTTCCTTGATGAGCTTGGCGGGAACGTTGGCCACATTGGCAAACATCACGGCCGTGCTGCCCTTCAGGACATCAGCGAGGGGAGAGAAGTCAACCTCAGAGTTATTGAAAGCCTTTTCGAGGAGGGTATTCTTCACGACTACCATCTTCACGTCCTGTGCAAAGCACTGACGACGGAGTGCAGAAGTCTGCTCGGCGTTCAGGCCGTTGACATCTACAAGATAGAAGTGCGCATATTCTTTGAGCTGCTCACCGAGCTTCTCGATGATGATTGCTTTATCTTCCTTTCTCATGTTACACTATAAATTATGCTTCATCAATGCTCTTGGGGTCAACCTTGACGCCCTTGCTCATGGTAGAAGAAAGATAAATACTCTTGATATAAGTACCCTTGGCAGCGACAGGCTTGAGCTTGATGATGGTGTTGATAAACTCCTTGGCATTACCTACCATCTTGTCAGCATCGAAGGAAACCTTACCGATAGAGGCGTGCACGATACCGGCCTTGTCGACCTTGAAGTCAATCTTACCTTGTTTCACTTCGCGAACCGCCTTGGCAACGTCCATCGTTACCGTACCGCTCTTGGGGTTAGGCATCAGACCGCGAGGACCGAGGACACGACCCAGCGCACCGATTTTACCCATAATGGCAGGCATCGTGATGATTACATCGATGTCAGTCCAGCCACCCTTGATTTTCTCGATATACTCATCGAGACCTACATAGTCAGCACCAGCTTCCTTCGCTGCGGCTTCTTGGTCGGGAGTGCAGAGACAGAGCACACGCACCGTCTTACCCGTTCCGTGGGGCAGAGACACTACGCCACGTACCATTTGGTTAGCCTTACGAGGGTCAACACCGAGGCGAACATCGATGTCGAAGGAAGCGTCAAACTTGGTGGTGGTAATTTCCTTCACCAAGTTGCAAGCTTCTGTAAGAGAATAAGCCTTACCTGCTTCAATCTTACCGGCTACCAACTTTTGATTCTTCGTAAGTTTACTCATTGTTCAAAAATTGAAAGTTGTTATTAAGCAGGGAAGTCTCCCTTAACGGTGATACCCATGCTGCGGGCGGTACCAGCCACCAGACGCATTGCTGCTTCTACCGTGAAGCAGTTGAGGTCGGGCATCTTGTCCACAGCGATTGCCTTCACTTGATCCCAAGTAATCTCGGCGATCTTGTTACGGTTGGGCTGAGCGGAGCCGCTCTTCTTCTTGGTAGCTTCCAGCAACTGAATTGCAACAGGAGGCGTCTTAACGACGAACGTAAAGGACTTGTCGTTGTAGTACGTAATGACTACGGGCAACACTTTACCGGCCTTCTCCTGAGTTCTGGCGTTGAACTGCTTGCAGAAATCCATGATATTGATACCCTTAGAACCGAGGGCGGGACCTACGGGAGGGCTAGGATTTGCAGCACCACCTTTAATCTGTAATTTGATTAATCCAGCAACTTCTTTTGCCATTGTGATGATTATTGTTTGATGAAATGTTTGAGGAGGAGTTGCACACCGAATGCGTAACCTTCCGGCTTACTCCTTCTCGACTTGCGTAAACCCAAGTGTCAGAGGTTGTGCACGTCCGAACACTTTGACAGATACCGTCACGGTCTTCTTCTCTTCGCTCACACTTTCGATGACACCCGAGAAACCGCTAAACGGACCGTCCTTGACCTTTACACTATCGCCAACGGAGAAAGGAATAGCCATGTCCACAGGAGCTTCATCCAGCTCTTCGGCCTTTCCTAAAATACGATCTACTTCACTGGGACGCAGGGGAGTGGGATTGTCCATCCCCCCCAAAAATCCAAGGCAGTTAGGAGTGCTTCTGAGTTCATGAGCTATTTCGCCCACCAACTTCGCCTCTACAAGAACATAACCCGGCAGATAATTCCGCTCCTTCACAACACGTTTACCGTTTTGCATCTGGAGCACTTTTTCTGTCGGGATAAGTACTTGGGAAACAAAGCCACCGAGGCGTCCATTCTTGATTTCCGCATCGATGTACTCCTTCACCTTGGCCTCCTTTCCACTCACGGCACGCAACACGTACCAGTTCATTTCGATTTCAGCCATAAGAAGTCTGATTAGTTTTGGTAGACAAAGTTCATAATCCACTCAAAGAGCGTATCCTCCGCGAAGACCACAATTGCAATGAGTATGGAAGCAATGAGTACAACAATTGCACTGTGCGTCAACTCCTGACGTGTGGGCCAAGTGGTGTTATGCGCTAATTCCGCGTATGAATCTTTGCAGTATTGAATAATGCGATTCATTGTTTTCTTACTTTAAGCACGGGAAGAGAGGCTCGAACTCCCGACACCTGGTTTTGGAGACCAGTGCTCTACCAACTGAGCTATTCCCGTAAGGAGCTCCCGACCCGTGCGAGCCGGGAGCCTTGAATATGTATGGACTAATAATTAGTCGAGGATGGCAGTGATCTGACCGGAACCTACCGTGCGACCGCCTTCGCGGATAGCAAAACGGAGACCCTCGTTGAGTGCAACAGCATAGATCAGCGTTACGGTGATTTCCACGTTGTCGCCAGGCATTACCATTTCTACGCCTTCGGGCAGAGTGATTTCACCCGTGCAGTCCATCGTACGGAGATAGAACTGAGGACGATACTTGTTACCGAAGGGAGTGTGACGACCACCTTCTTCCTTCTTGAGGACGTAGATCGAAGCACGGAAAGTCGTGTGGGGCTTGATCACACCGGGGTGGGTGATTACCATACCACGCTTGATTTCCTGCTTGTCGATACCACGGAGGAGGAGACCTACGTTGTCACCGGCTTCACCCTGATCAAGGAGCTTGCGGAACATTTCCACGCCAGTCACAACAGACTTCTTATCTTCACCAAGGCCGAGGATCTGAACTTCGTCACCCACCTTGATAACACCCGTCTCAACACGGCCGGTAGCTACCGTACCACGACCCGTGATAGAGAACACGTCTTCAACGGGCATAAGGAAGGGCTTGTCACGGTCACGGGGAGGCTCCTGAATCCAGTTATCGCAAGCATCCATCAGCTTAAGAATGCTTTCCTCCCATTCGGGCACACCATTCAGACCGCCGAGCGCAGAACCACGGATAATGGGCGTATCCTCTTCGAACTCATACTGAGAGAGAAGATCCTGCATATCCATTTCAACGAGCTCAAGCATCTCTTCGTCTTCCACCATGTCGCACTTGTTCAAGAACACAACGAGGCGGGGAACGTTTACCTGACGAGCGAGCAGGATGTGCTCACGAGTCTGAGGCATAGGACCATCCGTAGCAGCAACTACAATAATGGCACCATCCATCTGGGCAGCACCCGTTACCATGTTCTTCACATAGTCGGCGTGACCTGGGCAGTCTACGTGAGCGTAGTGACGGTTGGCAGTTTCATATTCAACGTGCGAAGAGTTGATCGTGATACCGCGTTCCTTTTCTTCAGGAGCGTTGTCGATCTGATCGAAAGAACGGGCTTCGCAGAAACCGCGGCTGGAAAGCACCTTGGTGATAGCAGCGGTAAGAGTAGTCTTACCGTGGTCAACGTGACCGATGGTACCAATGTTTACGTGCGGCTTGGTACGCTGAAAAGTTTCTTTTGCCATTGTAATGGATATTGATAGGTATTAATTTACAGAGGAAACGCCAGCTCCGAAAGAACGGTGTCGCTGAAACGGAAAAAGACCGGAGAAATCCGTTAGACACATCTCTCCAATCTCCTTAGAGAGCTGTTAGTGAGACTTGAACTCACGACCTCTTCCTTACCAAGGAAGTGCTCTACCGCTGAGCTATAACAGCAATTATCATTCTGTGAGCGGGAAACGGGGCTCAAACCCGCGACCCCCAGCTTGGAAGGCTAGTGCTCTATCAACTGAGCTATTCCCGCAAAACCCTCCCAAGTGAGAGGTGGGCAGTGATGGATTCGAACCACCGAAGGCATAAGCCAGCAGATTTACAGTCTGCCCCATTTGGCCACTCTGGTAACTGCCCTTGCAAGCTCACCCACCACCTTTACACCGTAAAACTACGCATCAAGGAGGTGTGCTCTTGTTTTCGGGTGCAAAGGTAGGCATAAAATCGGAACCTGCAAACACTTTCGCGTTTTTTTTCGCGCTTAGCCACGATTTTCCTTATTATCGGACAGCTCGCGGCGGATCACATCTACACAAAGATCGATCGCCTCCTCAAAAGTATCGGCTACCTTGGCGGCATGCAACGTTTTGCCGGGGAGGTTCAGATGGAGGTTGGCCTCCTTGTTGTTCGCCGTCTCGGGCTTCACGATCTTGAGCGTAAGTTCGCAATTCTGAATATCGGGATGCTTTTCCAGCTTGGCTACTTTCTTGTCGATGTACGCCACGAGCTTCTCCGTGGCATTGAAGTGGATGGTCTGAAGTTTGAAGTCCATAATATCCTCCTTAGTGTATGGGTTAAAAGGTGAATAATGGCAGGGGAGCGGCCTTCACCACGCCCCCACGAGAAACACTGGCCTCTGCTGATCTTCACTATAACAGACGCGGAGGTTCATGAAGCGAAAATAAGCATTTTCCATGAGACCGCCAAACCTTTTCCACCATTTATTCAACCCGACCTGACTTTATTCGCCATATAAAACGACACAGCGTGTTGAAAAAAGGAAAGGGTGAACCTTTCCAGTTCACCCTTCCTATACTTTTGCTCAGAACTACGTTGTCTGCTATTCAAAAAATGCCGAGCTAGCCTCCGTATAAACCTTTCCATCTGAGGCGTTCGCCCCAGGAGTGGCGGAATATTTGGCCGGCCCTCCCGTCACGGAGACGGTAGCTTGCTGCAAACGCTGATAAACTTCACGGCGTTTGGCGGTGGCATCTTCGCCCTCTTCCGCAGGTCTGGGATAGCTCCACACCTCGATGGTCAACCCATCGGGGTTCACAGCAGTCTGCGCGTTGATGACATCGGGCGAGATGTGGCGCACCTCGATCACCATCTGATTTTCTTCGTGTGCAACATGCACCTTCAAATTGTGACTATTGCCCTCGTTCCAAGTCTGAGAGAGGTAATTGTACTCATACAGATCGCCAGCCTGGACGTAAAAGATGCGCTCGATGGCAGAGTTCCGGCTTACGACAAACACTTCGCCCGAGGCGGTGTCCGCTGCACGCCTGTCGGCATCGCTCTTCACCCCTGCATAATCATCCCACGAAAGGACTGTAACCCCAGAGTTTGCGGCATATTCGGCTTCAATCATCTGCTGGAAGATCTTCATATCGCTCTTGATGGTGTAGTACGCATCATAGGTACGCAATGCAAAGTCATCCTTTTCAGCGACATCGGCACGCCCTAAGGGAATGGTGACCTTCACCTTCTCTACAGTTGCACCAATATGTATGGTGGTCTTGATGGCTTCCCAATCTTTGTGCATCTGCTGATGGAGATCCACTTTGACATAGTTGCCGTTTTCCACCTCGCCTTCGCCCGATGGAGGATTGGGCGAGGGGGGTGTCGGGGGCTCAGGTTGATTTACAGGCGTCGATGGAGTCATGTACTCCGCTTCACCAATATTCATCCCGGGTATTTCGGTAACGCTCTGCGTTGTCGGGAGGGTCAAGACACCGTCCACATGCCAAGCCCCTCTACCCTGCTGCCCCGGAACGTAGTCGGCGGGCTGATATTTGACTACATACCAGAGGATCTTAGCCTGATTGCGGTCGATATTGGCCAACGAAGCAGAGATACTGGTATTTTGATTGGCAGCAAGGAGGTCGTCCAAGGTGGGGGCTTCGACAAAAGTCTCCGCCGTTGCCAGACCTTTATCGTCAAACACATATTCATTCACGCCACGCATGCCTAAATACCTGTAAGCATAATCCTGCATGATGCGCCCCCGGTTTCGACCTTCCATCCGCGACCCTCCACCCGCATTCTGCGGGAAGTAGAGGTTGGGGGAATAACCTTGCCGCACACCGGGAATGCGGTTGTCCACGCGGAGGTAGAAGTAGACATTGTCATAGGTCGCCCCGGTATAGGAAGAGGCGCGCACCTGACGGCCTGCGCCATCGGTATATGACGTAACCAGAGTCCCACCCACATACACTTCTGTCGAAGGCAATGCCCGCCGGGCGGCAGGAACCTTGGGGGAATTCACATCGAGATCACTCTCGCCGCTGCAACCTGCGAGGGCGAAGAGGGCAAGGCAGCCGAACAATAACTTTTTCATGGCTGTAGAGATTGGGGGAAGCGTTTTCGTTCAACCAAACGGACAGAGTCAAAGCGAGGCACAAACTTTGAGCTATGCCGTGGCGAGAAAACATCTGTTAGCACGAAGATTATTCAAATCTGCACCATCACTCCACAATAGAGATGAGGAGAAATGGGACACGGCAAATGTAGGAAGAAATAACTGTTCCACCAAATTGTTCCACCAAATTTTCGCCCCACTTTCGCGTCAAATTTCTAAAAACAGTAGCTTTGGGTGACAAAAACCCCAAAACCACACCTCCCAGCTCCACACGCTTTGTATCCCTCATCACTCCTTCTTTCCGTGAGGATGTGCTGCCGCATACTGAGCTTGCAGCTCTGCCACGGTGGTGTGGGTATAGATGGCCGTTGTGGCTACGGTCTCATGACCGAGGAGCTGACGGATAGCTTCGAGCTGTGCGCCATGCGCCAGCATCGCTGTGGCGAAGGAATGGCGCAACACGTGGGGCGAACGCTTTTTTTGCGTAGTCACTGCACCCAGCACCTCCTGCACCACACGACGCAACGCTCCATAACGCATCCGCTTGCCGCGCGGAGAGAGCAACAGGGCATTGGCCTCCCCTGCTCCACCCTCAGGAAAAGCTTCGGCACGCACTGCGAGATAGACACGCAACCCTTCCGAAAGCTCCCGCCCAAAGGGCACAACACGCTGCTTATTACCCTTGCCCGTCACCCTAAGCTGCCCCCTTTCGAGATCCACATCGGCTATGTTCAACCCCAAGATCTCGGCAGCGCGGATACCGGTATGGTAAAGCGTCAGCATGAGGGTGCGATTACGCACACCGCAGAAATCATCGGCAAAGGGATAGTCGGCAAAGAGATGATCCATCTCACGCTCTTTGACGAAGGTAGGGAGGCGTCTCGGAGCCTTCGGGCCGCGGACGAGGCGTGCCGGATCCACCGCCACACGTCCTTCACGGAGCAGGAAGCGGTAAAAGGAGCGGACACCCGTCAGCATGGTGTTCATCGTCGAAGGTGCGATGCCGGCACGCATCCGGTCGGCCACCCAGCGACGGATATGCTCGCTCTCCACCTCTGTCCAGTAGACACCGGGATAATGGACGGCAAGGAAGTCGGCAAACTGGTTCAAGGCTTCCTGATAGTTGCCCAAGGTGCGCTTCGAACGCCCGCGCTGGGCATCGAGATAGCGCAAAAAGTCAGCAATCCAGACTTGCACATTCATGAGCAGGAAGAATAAAGAGGAAATTGAAAAAGAATGCGCCGCCTCTCGACGGGGAGAGACGGCGCGAAGAGTTGGAGAGAAGAGCGATTAGTCTTCGTTACGGTGGAGTGCCTGCACGTAGATCGCATGCTCCATGGCGAGACGCTTACGGACGCTGGGCTTATCAAACTGCTGGCGACGGCGGAGTTCCTTATTCACACCGGTCTTGTCAAACTTTCTCTTGAACTTCTTGAGCGCGCGTTCGATGTTTTCGCTTTTCTCAACGGGAACGATAATCATAGGGAGGATTGGATATTATGTATTGTGATGTAATTGCTCACTTTGCGGAGTGCAAAAATAAGCATTATTTCCCAGTTGCAAAAATCTTGGGAAATAAAAACTGCGGCAAGGCGGAAAAATCACAGCCTTTTGCCAAGTATGCTCGCCCTCTGCGGTGGCGAAGGATGAAAGAACCGTACGTTATTATCCGAGAAGTAGAAAACCTCCTTTCTGTTGAGATGACTTGCGAATCGCACCGCGATCCGTCACTTATAAATTATTGTATGATACGCCGTGCACCGACATATCGGTTACGGTAATAAGCCTGACCGGAATCATCCACCTTGATGCCGCTCGATCGGCTGGCGTGGATAAACTTGAAGGTACGCCCATCGGGGTTGACTTCCGTCACGATACCCACATGCCCCACCGACTGTGAAGCCCGCGAACCGCCGAAAAACACAAGATCACCCTTACGGAGTTCTGCCACACTGGCGATGGGTGCGCCTTCGGTGTACTGCGAGCGGGAAGAACGGGTGAGTTGGATGTTCTGCTGTTTGAACACATAGCTCGTAAATCCGCTGCAATCGAAGCCGGAGGGGCTACTCTGTCCGCTGCGATAAGGGACACCGAGGAAGCGCATCGCGGTGTTGATGAGATTGTCGGCAATCAGGTTACTGCCTGCCTCGCGTGCGGCGGCCTTAATCTCAGCGCGATGGACGGGATCGTTGCGAAACTCTTTTATCGCCTTGGCCAACTGGATGACGGGCTGCACAGGACGCGCTTTTTCCACACGGGCTTGGAGGGGAAGGCTGTCGCCGGCCAATGCCGTCTGATAGTCGGCCACGTCTTGCTCGTATTTGGCCTGCACACTGTTGATGTGCGAAGCAGCGAGCCATCCACCGACAACGGTAGCCGCGACAAGTATGAGGTGCTTCGTTTTCATTAGGGTAAGGGTTTCTGAAAGGTGTTCTGCTCTGCAAAACCAGGCAGAGCATCTCCAAAATCGGTGCAAAGGTACAAATTTCTGCACAAACAGCCAAGTGAATATGGCATTCTTGGGAGAAACATATCAGAACAGACGGACGGAGAACGGCTCAATCGGGCAAGCCGACTTCGCCCGATGCTTCCGGTCGGTCCGGCCACTCCATCCCTTCTCGCCATCAAGGCCGCTCCGCAGCGTTGCGCTGCGGAACGGCCTTGTTCTTACTTATTGCACCGTTTTACGGATGGGATCGTCATACTGCTCTTGCAGACGGAGCAACTCCTTCTTGAGCTGCTTCGTGATGCGCTCCGTTCCCGGTGTGCCATAAATGTTGTGGAGTTCGTGGGGATCGGTTTGCAGGTCATAGAGTTCCCACGTATTGATATCGTTGTAGAAACGGATCAGTTTGTACCGCTCCGTACGCACTCCGAAATGCCGTTTCACGGCATGCTCGGCGGGATATTCATAGAAGTGGTAATAGAGGCTCTTGCGCCACTTCTTCGGATGTTCACCACGGAGGAGCGGGAGGAGCGACACCCCTTGGATATCTTGCGGAACGGGCGCCCCTGCCAGTTCGAGGAACGTGGGGGCATAGTCGATATTCTGCACCATTTCACGGATTTCTCCACGGGCCTTAAAGCCTTTCGGCGGCAACATCAGGAGCGGTGTCGAGAGGCTTTCTTCATACATAAACCGCTTGTCAAACCATCCGTGCTCGCCCATATAGAAACCTTGATCAGAGGTGTAGACCACCAGCGTGTTGTCCAGCAGACCCGTTGCTTTGAGGTGATCGAGCAGACGGCCGACGTTGTCGTCGAGCGACTTCACCACCTTGGCATAATCGCGCATGTAGCGTTGGAACTTATATTCTTCCAGTGCGCGTCCTTCGAGTTTCCGGCGCTGGAAGTCCACAGAGAGGGAGTCATAGAAGAAGTCGTAGGCTGCACGGTCTTTCGTGTCCAGACGCCCAATCATATTCATATATCCTTCATTGCAGGACGCTCCGGGCTGCGGATTGACAATCTTGGTGTCATAGTCCATCATCATGTCGCGACCAATGCGCATCTCTGCCGCCGCCGCCGCAGGACGACCGGCATAATCGTCGTAGAACGTTGCAGGCAGGGGGAAGGTTGTATCCTCATAGGCGCGGAGGTATTTCATCTCGGGCAGCCAGTTGCGGTGGCAAGCTTTGTGATGCACGAAGAGGATGAAGGGCTTCTTCGGATCGCGCTGATGGTCGAGCCATTCCACGGCCTTGTCGGTGATGATGTTCGTCAGATAGCCTTTTACACGGTACGTCCCCTTTTCGTTGATAAAATCGGGATTGTAATAACTCCCTTGTCCCGGGAGGATGTCCCAATGATCAAAACCCGTGGGCGTGCTGTGAAGGTGCCATTTTCCGATGATCGCCGTCTGATAACCTGCGGCTTGGAGCAGCTTAGGCATCGTCTGCTGACTTCCGTCAAACACGCCGTGCTCATTGTTCGTAAATCCGTTTTTGTGCGAATGTTTGCCCGTAAGCATGCAAGCCCGGGAGGGGCCGCTCAAAGAGTTTGCCACATACGAACGCACAAACTTCACGCCATCGTTGGCGATACGATCCAAGTTGGGCGTGATCACATTGGTCTTATCGTAGGCCGAGAGCATCTGGGCGGTGTGGTCATCGGTCATGATATACACCACATTGTACCGCTGAGCCGCTGCCATCATAGGCAACAGCGAGGCCAGAAGAAGGGTTCTTTTTTTCATAATGGATGCGATATAAGGATGGGTCAGACAGAGAAACCCACAAAACAAATGACTTGATCACCACTCTCGTGGTGGTCAAATCATTTTGAGGGGTTAATAAGTAAGGAGGTGTTATGCCATGCTGTACACCAGATCCACGATCTGCTGAGCCAGAGCATCGGCTTCGTCACGCGTGTGGGCTTCGGCATATACGCGAATGATGGGTTCGGTGTTTGACTTGCGGAGGTGCACCCACTTGTCGGGGAAGTCAATCTTCACACCATCGATGTCCGTAATCTCATATTCCTTATACACCTCTTTCACCTTGCGGAGCAAAGCGTAAACATCGGTGGTGGGACTGAGATCGATGCGATTTTTCGAGATGAAATATTGAGGCAGGCTGTCACGGAGTTCCGACGCCTTGCAACCGAGTTTGGCCAGGTGGGTAAGGATGAGGGCAATACCCACCAAAGCATCACGACCGGGGTGTGCTGTGGGATAGATCACACCGCCATTACCTTCACCGCCGATCACGGCACCCGTTTCTTTCATCTTCGCCACCACATTCACTTCACCCACAGCGGCAGCAGAGTAGTTGCAATTGTACTTCTCTGTAATGTCGCGCAGACCGCGGGTAGAGGAGAGGTTGCTCACCGTGTTGCCGGGAGTGTGTTGCAGCACATAGTCGGCCACGGCCACGAGGGTATTTTCCTCGCCAAACATCGTGCCATCTTCACACACCAAAGCCAAGCGGTCCACATCGGGGTCCACCACAAATCCGATATCGTGGCGGCCTTTGTGCATCAGGCCACAAATCTCCGTAAGGTGCTCTTTGAGGGGTTCGGGATTGTGGGCAAACTCACCCGTAGGCTCGCAGTTGAGCAGCGTCACCTGTGTTACCCCCAGCTGTCCGAGGAGCTTGGGGATGATCACACCACCCACCGAGTTCACAGCATCCACTGCCACGGTAAAGTGAGCACGGCGAATAGCCTCAACATCCACCAGTTCGAGATCTTTGATCAGCTCGATGTGTCGCTGGTCGTAGGTGCGGTTACGCACGTGGCAGCCCAGGCTGTCAACATCGGCAAACTCATAGTTGTCGTTGTTGGCGCGGCGCACCACCTCGGCCGCTTCTGAAGCGGGGAGAAACTCGCCATGCTCGTTGAGGAATTTGAGGGCATTCCACTGACGGGGGTTATGGCTGGCCGTCAGGATAATTCCTCCACACGCATGCTCCATCGTAACGGCAAGCTCGGTGGTCGGAGTAGTGGCCAGTCCGATGTTCACCACATCGAAGCCCATGCCCATCAAGGTGCCACATGCCACACGCGCCACCATCTCGCCAGAGATGCGGGCATCGTAGCCCACCACGATCTTGCGGCGATACTTACGACTTACCACCTGCTCGCGCAGACTGGCAAATGCGGCAACAGACTTGGCGATATCCACAGGATTGAGTGTATCACCGATGCGGCCACCGATGGTGCCGCGAAATCCAGAAATTGATTTGATTAACGTCATGGTTGTGATGAGTTTGGGTATAGGTCGATCCGCCACCGGCACGTTGTACTGCGGAGCTGCCAACTTTGCGGAGACGGGGGCACCACTTTGAGCAACAAAATTACGACTTTTCGGAGAAACTCAGGACTCATATCTGCGTTTTTTTGCAAAAAAGTGCGGCAAATCCCAGAGGACTTGCCGCACTGCGATTTATGAGCTGCGATACATTTGCTATTTGGTTCAGAAAGATGCATTTTTACGCCCGAGGCCGCCTGCTTGAGCTGCCTTCAACGCGGCCTGACCCGAGGGGGTCTCGGCATAGGCATGGTAGAAGACTTCACGGTAGTACTTCATCATGTTCAGCGTCTTGTGGAGAATGTCGCTGAGGTCATAGTTTTCGGAGAGCACACATTCCACACCCACCCACACAAAGTTATCGGGATGGAGTGCGCCCTTGGCCACTTTCGTCTGCAAGTTGGCGTTGTTGATGGCTGTCATCACGTCAGCTTGCGTCCCCTCCTCTGCCTTGAAAATCTGGGGGAAGAAGAGGTTGTAAAAGAGTTCGTCGTTGTCATCACGGAAATGGATGAAATCCAGCGACTCCGAACGGAACTGAAGACCGAACTCGGTCTTTTCAGGCAAAAAACCCTCTTGGGCGAGGTATTCGTGGAGGTTGTCGCAAAATGCCATAAGTGGAAACAGAAGAATTAGAAGATGAAACTCGTGGACATCGCACACAGGACGACACAGTCCTTTTGAGGGATATCCGGTTTAGTCTAAGCTGAATAATTTGCTTTTGCCTTGCAAAGATAACAAACCATAGCCATATCGCCAAATTTTCTCCCAACTATTTTGTCAGATCCAGGGAGGGGAGTGTATGCACTGCGCCGACCGGCCGGAGGGCTTTGTCCTACGTTCCTATACCCGCGCAGTGCATACACTCCAAAGGCCAAGCCTCCTCATCTGTACATCTCCGAAAAAATGACCAAAGAGGCGAAAGAAGACACCTACAGTCCCCCGATCCGGCTAAAAGTACAACCCTCTGATTTTCAGCAAGGCTTAAACAGGGAAAAAGAATCCGCGGTGTTGTGGCGATGACTCCGCGGAACCGTTCGAATTGTTCCGCGGAGTCATCGCCACAACACCGCGGACTCTTTTCAACGACTTCACGAAGTCTTTTACGGCCTTATCGGACAGAAAAATCGACCATACGCCATGCCGTATTGCAACATCCACAGAGCGCAGCAACACCGCGCGCAAAAAGGCGCGAAGCGGAGCAAGAAGGGTTGCCCACAGCCGGGACACACGCACGCCGGTTCGCCCGGACAGCCCTACAACCCTAAAACATTCCGCACCACCCACCAGAGGGGGACGAGGCAAAAGGCAAGGGTGAGGGTGAAGCGATGGGCGAGGAGACGGCGGACAGCGTGGAGGCAAGGATGCAATCCGGACACCATATATAATAAGAGCCCGAAGGTATAAATCGCCAAGAGGAGGTTATAGCCGGCAGCTTCGACCACGCGGCCGTGGAGCAGGGCGTGAAGGGCACGCTGAGCCCCACAGCCGGGACAAGCGTAGCCTGTGAGCTGGCGGACGCGACAATGCGGCAGCCAGTGCCCCTGCGTGACGGGATCCAACAGGTAATACAAAATTCCCGCCACCATAATGGCGACGGGAATCCATTTTTTTTGCATGTAGTGGCGCATGATGAAGGAGGAAACAACCTCAATAGCGCGTCTGGTCATACGGAGTTGCCCCCATATTACGCATCGGTTGGGGATTGAGCAGATAGAGATAGGTCAGCACGAAGGCGAAATCGCCGATAACGGCTGTGTAGCAGATCCCGACGCAGCAGAGGATCAAACCCGTCAAGACAACAAGTGCTGACACAATACCTAAACCCAACAGGGGGAAAAATTGTCCCGAAGTGGACTGCCAAGAGAAGCGCGCGGCGTCTTCCAGCGAGGCTTCAGGATGATCCAGCAGGTAGATCCCACCAAATCCAAAGCGCACGGCAACGATGAGACCAGGGATGATCAAGAACAAGAAGCCGATACAGATGCAGATGCCGTAGATAATGTTATACACCACATTTTTGCCATAGGTGGAGAGCGGAAGTTGGAAGCTTCGCAAGTTGAAATTCTCTTGGCTACCGCGCGCCAGACGGAGCATTGTGGTGAAGATGCCTATATTGAAGATGTACGAACAGACGTACACGAGCAGGTCGCCCATGTTATAGGAGCGTGCCGGCTCTGTCATTGCACTGCCGCTGGCTATCGCATCCCAATAGTCGGAAGGCATGAAGGCCATTGAAACACCGCCTGCGATGAGATAAAACACAAAGAAGACGACAGCAAGGGTGAGGCCATGTTTGCGGGTAAGTTGCCAAGCTTGTTCAAGGATGTCGCTGATGGAGAGATTCATGGTTTGGAGGGAATTGAATAAACACATCTGAGTTTCCAACTGCAAATATAAGACTTTCTCACAAAAAGAAGGCACAAAAACACTCTTTTTGAAGACCCAACAACAAAAACCGAAGTTAAACAGTGCGCTTTCTCCCCGAGAACGCGTATCTTTGTGGCAAAACCACCTGCCTTTTTTCGTGATATGAAAACTCTGTTCCGTCTCTTCTATCTGTGTGTGCTCGTTGCCCTTGCACGCTCCATTCAAGCGCAGCCCTACACCCTTGGCATCGGCCGCTATCCGGGTGCGCCTGTCGAGGACTTTTCACCCAGGCTCGTACCCTCCGAGCATTACCGCAACGTTGCGCTTCATCGGCAGGCCACCGCCTCGTCGACCTTCGACTATAACCTCACGCCCCAGCTTCTTACCGACGGTTTCCTTCATGAGGGAGCAGCGCCTGCCCGCCTGCGCGTGCGCGATGTGGGAAGAGGTGTATGGCTCCCCCTACGCGAGCGGGAATGGACGCTCGATGGCGGCCCTTACTCTTCGTGCACACTGATGGGCAGTAGCACAGGATTGGAATATGTATGGGAAGGCATGGATCTCGAAGCCGACCGCCTCGTGCTCCACGCCACGGTGGCCTATCGCGAAAGCACGGCGCGCCCGCACTACATGCTCCGCGCAGAAACCTCCGACGACGGGGGCCGAACGTGGCAGACCGCTGCCGTACAGGCCTCCGAAGGGTGGCTGGGCGAAGCCTCCGCGCAAAAGGTGCCCGAAGACCCCAACAAGCAGACCGGTGCGACCGCACTGCCCACACGCAGAGTGGTAGCGGAACTTCCACTGGATGCCCGGCGGCAGCGATTTCACCACCTGAGGATCGTGCTCACCATGGAGGGTGCGGTCTATTGGACGGTGAGTGAACTGCAATTCTTTCACCGTGGGACACGCCTCACACGGAGCCTGCTGCCCTCCTCACGCTTTGTCAGCACGTGGGAAAGTGCGACCGGCAACCGGCAATGGGTAGCAGTGGACTTGGCGCAGACAGCGAGATTTGACAGCATCCGCCTGCATTGGACAATGCCTCCACAGGAAGGTTACATAGAGCGTTCGGACGATGGGCAAACCTGGCATAGGCTCTGTGCCTTGCCGCGCCATAGCCCGAAGAGCAGCAACATTGTGGATCAGATAACCTGCCACGGATCAGCCCGCCACCTCCGCATCGTGATGACGCACCCCGGCCAATCGGGGCGTTACGGTCTGAGCGAAGTGGAGGTGACGGGACGTGGAGGTGTGGAGGTATTGCCCCATGCCGAAGCCGGACATCAAGGCAACCGTTTTGTACTCAACGGCGGAGACTGGCGTGTGCAGCGGGCAGACCAGGTGCCGCTCTCCGGCGAAGCACTGAGCCGGCCCTGCCGTGTGGACGGATGGCCGGTGGCCACCGTACCCGCTACGGTACTGACGAGCTTTGTGCGCATCGGAGCACTCCCCGACCCGAACCTGAGCGATGGGCTTTTTGCCGCCTCGGAATCGTTTTTCAACAGTGATTTCTGGTACCGCCGCACCTTCGTCCTCCCCACAGCATTTTCTGGGCGGCGCATCCAAATCCACCTGGACGGCATCAACTGGAAGGCAGAAATCTACCTAAACGGCCACCACATTCACCGCATTGAAGGGGCATTCCGCCGCGGCGAAGCAGACATCACGCCCTATCTCCACGAGGGAGAAAATGTGCTGGCGGTGCGCATCTTAGCCAACGCTCACCCTGGGGCGGTGAAGGAGAAGTGCGCCCTCAACACCGACATCAACGGTGGCATCCTCGGGGCGGACAACCCAACCTTCCACGCCACCATCGGGTGGGACTGGATCTCAACCATCCGCGGACGCGACATCGGCATCTGGAACGATGTCTACCTCACTGCCACAGGCGATGTCACACTCTCTGACCCCGTCATCACCACCGCACTGCGCCAACGCCCCGATACAGTGGCGACGCTGACGCCCGCCGTGTTCGTACGCAATCACAGCCGGCATGCCGTGGAGGGTGTACTGCGTGGACAAGTGGGCGGAGTGCGCTTCGAACAGTCCCTGCATCTCGCACCCAACAGCGTGCAAGAAGTGCGCTTCACACCCGAGGCTTTCCCACAACTCCGCGACTGCCGGTTGCCACTCTGGTGGCCCAACGGCTACGGCAACGCAACGCGCCATCCGGCGAGCTTCGCCTTCGTGGCCGACGGGACATGTACCGACAGCATCAGTTTCCAAGCCGGCCTGCGCACGGTCGAACTCCGTGATGCCGCCACCGCACTCCAAATCCAGGTCAATGGCCGCCGCTTCGTCCCACTGGGCGGCAACTGGGGATTCAGCGAAGCTCATCTGAACTATCGCGGCCGCGAATATGACGCAGCGGTGGCCTATCACCGCGCGATGAACGCCAACACCATCCGCAACTGGGTCGGGCAGACGGGGGATGAAGAGTTCTATGACGCTTGCGACCGCCACGGCATTCTGGTGTGGCAGGACTTCTGGCTGGCCAATCCTTGGGACGGGCCTGACCCGGAGGATGAGCCGATGTTTATAGACAATGCCCGAGACTATGTGCGGCGCATCCGCCGCCATCCTTCCGTGGGGTTGTACTGCGGACGAAATGAAGGTTATCCACCGCCCACTCTCGACCGCGCATTGCGGCAGACGGTGGACAGTCTGCACCCCGGCCTAGGCTACATCTCATCCTCGGCTGATGAAGGGGTGTCGGGGCATGGCCCTTATCGCGCACTGCCTGCGGCGGAGTATTTTCGCCTGCAGACGGGACGGCTGCACTCCGAACGCGGCATGCCCTGCATGATGAATCCCGAAAGCCTCCTCCGGACCCTGCCTCCCGCCGGACATTGGCCACAGGGTGCAGCATGGGGACGGCACGACTTCACCCAACAGGGCGCACAGCGCGGCACGACCTTCAACGAACTCGTCGTCCAAGCTTTCGGAACAGAGGCCATGATGTGTGCCGAGCGTTTCGCCCAATTGGCCCAGTGGGTGAACTACCACGGATACCGCGCCATGTTTGAAGGACAGAACCTCCACCGCCAAGGGCTGTTGATCTGGATGAGCCATCCTGCCTGGCCATCACTGACCTGGCAGACCTACGACTACTTCCTCGAACCCACAGCGGCCTTCTTCGCCGTGCAGAAGGCCTGTGAACCGCTCCACATCCAGTACAATGCACTGACCGATAGTGTGGAAGTCGTAAATCGCCTTCATGCACGCCGCAACCTGACGGTGCAGTTCGCCCGGTACGACAGCCGAGGGCGGATGGTGGGTGAACACATCCTCCCCATTGCCCATCTGGCGGCCGACACCACCTGCGCCCTCCTGCCGGCCTCCTCTTCCGGTGTCGCCTACACCGCACCCCACCTGCTCCGACTATGCCTCTGGGACGGAACGCCCGGACAGAGCCGGCTTCTTTCTGTCAATGATTATTGGCGCACCACTCCCGATGGCGACTTCAGCACCCTGCTGAACCTGCCCCACCCCCCTGTCCAGATGCGGTGTACACACATCAACAACGAGCGCATCGTCTTCATCGAACTCCCCGACACATGCTCCGCACCCGCCGTATTCCTACGCCTCAACCTCGTGGGGAGTGATGGACAGCAGATTCTGCCCGTGCACTACAGCGACAACTATTTCACCATCCTCCCCGGTGAAAAGCGACAGCTCACCCTCCGCTGGCGTCCCGAAGACGACCGCGGCACCCGTCCCCTCCTGCGCATCACCGGACTCAACGTGGAGGCACAGGAAATAGATCTGGGCTTCTGACTCCTCTTCTCCCCGAAAAAAGATACCGCCCATCACCAGTCTTCTGGTGATGGGCGGCAAGGTAGTCTGCCTTAATCAGACAACGTGATTAGAGGTTGGGATTGATGCTGCTCCACTCGCTGACGGCAGGCACAATGCCGAGGGTAACGAGTTCGTCGCGCATCTTGCAGAGGTGTGCATAAGAAGCATCGAGGCTGGCCACTTCATCGGCCGTCCCGACGGGCATCTTGTAGGAGCAGCCATTCTGGTCGAGGGTCGTGTCCATGGCCATCATGATGTGGTCATACTTTTCATTGGAAACGTACGTACCGGCGGGGTAGTTGAAGGGAGCACCCCCCATGACGGCGCGGATCATCTCCACAGAGAGGTAAGAGGGGCTCTGGAAGGAGGAGCGGCCACGGAGCTTGATGATGGCCGCACCACCCTGGGTCACAGCCTTCTTCATCTCAGCCCATTCTTCAGCGGGGAATTCTTCCGTGCCGATGATGTCACTGAGCTTGCGTCCGGCCACCTCAACTGCGCTGCCAAACACGGCCATCTGTTCGCCGTGTCCGCCGTAAGTGGCGCAACCCTTGATCTCGTTCTGCATCACCCCGAACTTCTTGGCGAGTGCACTTTGAAGACGGGTGGAGTCGAGACCCGCGAGCGTTGTTACCTGACCGGGCTTGAGGCCGGAATAGAGGAGCGTAACGAGACCCGTGAGGTCGGCGGGGTTGAAGATGATCACCACGTGCTTCACATCGGGGCAGTAAGTCTTGATGTTCTTGCCCAGCTCTTCAGCGATCTTGCAGTTGCCGGCGAGGAGGTCTTCGCGCGTCATGCCTTCCTTACGAGGTGCGCCACCCGAAGAGATGATGTACTTGGCATCTTTGAACGCTTCGGCCACATCGGTCGTTGCCGTGATGTTGGCGTCGTTGAAACCGCACTGGCGCATTTCTTCGGCCACGCCTTCGGGAGAGAAGACATCGAAGAGGCAGATGTTGGAGGTCAAGCCCATCATAAGTGCGCTCTGCACCATGTTCGAGCCGATCATGCCGGCTGCGCCGACAATCACGAGTTTTTCGTCAGTTAAAAAAGCCATTGGTAGTGAAGTGTTATTAGGATGAATATGTGTCGAAGTCCGATTATGAAGCAAAGGTACGGATTTTCTTTTACAATCCGACTAAGCAAAACGGCAATTTTTCCGCCCTATCGGAAAAAAATGGCCACGAAGGCACAGGTTTTCTCTCCGATGTGTTGCAAGTGTCAATGAAATATTCTATTTTTGCAGACGAAAGGAAGGAAATCGAAGATATTCCTGACATATCAACACAATCCCATCTTTATCCCCTACATCCCCACAGCAATCTTATGAACGCAGCTAAACTTCTGGACGACCTCAAGCGCCGTTTTCCCAACGAACCCGAGTATCACCAGGCGGTGGAGGAAGTGCTCTTCACCATCGAGGAGGAGTACAACAAGCATCCCGAGTTTGACAAGGCCGGCCTGATCGAACGCCTCTGCATCCCCGAACGCATCTACACCTTCCGCGTAACTTGGACGGACGACAAAGGCAACGTGCAGACCAACATGGGCTACCGTGTGCAGCACAACAACGCCATCGGCCCCTACAAAGGTGGCATCCGCTTCCACAGTTCGGTCAATGTGGGCATCCTCAAATTCCTCGCCTTTGAGCAGACGTTCAAAAACTCGCTCACCACGCTCCCCATGGGCGGTGCAAAGGGCGGCTCAGACTTTTCACCCCGCGGCAAGAGTTCTGCCGAAGTGATGCGTTTCTGCCAAGCCTTCATGCTCGAACTTCACCGCAACATCGGCGCCGACTGCGATGTGCCCGCGGGCGACATCGGCGTAGGTGGCCGGGAGGTGGGCTACATGTTCGGAGCCTATAAGAAATATACGCGTCAGTTTACCGGTGTCCTCACGGGCAAGGGTCTGGAATTTGGCGGCAGCCTCATCCGCCCCGAAGCTACGGGTTATGGCAATGTCTACTTCCTGATGCAGATGCTCAAAACCCGCGGCACGGATCTTCAGGGCAAGACGGTGCTCATCTCGGGATCTGGTAACGTGGCCCAATACACAGCAGAAAAAGTGCTCCAGCTCGGCGGCAAGGTGCTGACCCTCTCCGACAGCGATGGTTTCGTATATGATCCCGATGGTATCGACCGTGCGAAGCTCGACTATGTGATGGAACTGAAGAATGTGTACCGCGGCCGCATCCGCGAATACGTGGAGCAATATCCCTCGGCACAGTACTTCGAAGGTCAGAAGCCATGGAGCATCAAGGCCGACATCGCCCTCCCCTCGGCCACGCAGAACGAGCTCAACGGCGACCATGCCCGCACCCTTGTCGAAAACGGTGTAATGGCGGTGAGCGAAGGTGCGAACATGCCCTCCACGCCTGAGGCCATCCGCGTGTTCCAAGAAGCCAAGATCCTCTATGCTCCCGGCAAGGCGGCCAACGCCGGCGGTGTTTCGGTGTCGGGATTGGAGATGAGCCAAAACTCCGCCCGTCTCTCTTGGACATCCGAGGAGGTAGACGCCCGTCTGCACCGCATCATGGAGGATATCCATGCGGCATGCGTAAAATACGGTACCGAAGCCGATGGCTACGTAAACTACGTGAAGGGAGCGAACGTTGCCGGCTTCATGAAAGTGGCCAAGGCAATGATGGCTCAGGGCATCATCTGATGCGCAGAACCCGTACATAGCGACAAACAGGTATTACCCGGCCCCACAGGTGCACCTCTCACGGTGTGTTTGTGGGGCTGTGGCGCGTTTGGGCGGACGGCCCTTGGCAAATCCCGCGAAAATGCGTAACTTTGGCTTCCATCAACACCCTACGCTCCCATGTGCTATGCCGACATTCTCCTTCCCCTCGCCGTCCCCGGCGCCTACACGTACCGCATCCCGCGCGAATGGCAAGGACAGATCGTGGTCGGCACGCGCGTGGTAGTCCCTATCAAGACGAAGCGGCGCACGGGCATCGTGGTTCGGCTGCACGACCGGCTCGAAACCCTGAAAGAAGATCAGGTGCGCGACATCGATGAGGTGGTCTCCTGCACGCCCCTCCTCCTCAACACCCAAATCGCACTCTGGCGATGGATGGCACACTATTATATATGCCATCCTGGCGAGGTGATGAAGGCTGCACTTCCCGCCGGGCTCAAGTTGGAGAGTGAGAGTGTCCTCACCGTGGCCGAAGGGGCTGATCTGAGTGACTCTACACGCACGGAGCGCGAAATGGAGGTGCTCCGCCTGCTCGCTGTCCGCGCACAGACACTCGATGAACTCCAAAAGTCCTCACCGCAGCGCGGACTCCTCTCCACCGTGCGGCAGTTGATGGAGCAGAAGGTTATTGAAGTAGAAGAACGCATCAGCCGGTCGTTCAAGATAAAGACGGAGCATCATCTGCGGCTTGCCAAAGAATATGCCCATCCCGATACCCTCCGCACCCTCATTGCGCGGCAACGCTCCGACCGTCAGGCCACGATACTTGCCGCCTTCCTCGACCTCCTGCCCGCAGCTTCGGGAAGTGAAGAAGCCGCCCTTACAGATGCGCCCTCTCTTCCCCGAGAAGCCTTGCGCACACGTCTGGGCGATGCCGCAAATGCCGCCATCGCAGCATTGGTCAAAAAGGGCGTACTGGAATCCTTCCTCGTAGAGGTGGGGCGTCTGCGCCACCATACCGCCGTTCCGGGATGGCTCGACCGCCCGCTCAGCACCGCCCAGCAAACAGCATGCGATGCCATCTTCCGTAACTGGAACGACCACGAAGTGGTGCTCCTACACGGTGTAACATCGAGCGGAAAGACAGAAATCTACACACAGCTCATCCGCCGCACCATCGAGGCCGGGAAGCAGGTGCTCTATCTCCTCCCCGAAATTGCACTCACCACACAGATCACCGAACGCCTCGGACGCTGTTTCGGCGTGCAGCTCGGGGTCTACCATTCCAAGTTTCCCGACAGTGAGCGCGTGGAACTTTGGCTTCGGCAGCTCTCTCCCAATCCCTATCCCCTCATCCTCGGTGTACGCTCCGCCCTCTTTCTCCCCTTCCAAAACCTCGGCCTCATCATCGTGGACGAAGAGCATGAGACCTCATTCAAACAGCAAGATCCCGCACCACGCTATCATGCCCGCGATGTGGCCATCATGATGGCGCGGCAGCAGCAGGCAAAGGTGCTCCTGGGAACCGCCACCCCCTCCATTGAGACCTATACCCATGCCCTCAGCGGAAAATATGGCCTCGTGCGCCTCGAAGAGCGATATGGCGAGGTCGAACTCCCGGAGATCGTGGTGGAAGATGTGGCAGAACTGCGGCGCAAACGCCTCATGCCCAAATCTTTATCTCCGCGCCTGCGCAGCGAAACGCAGGCAGCCTTAGCGGCAGGGCAGCAAGCCATTCTTTTCCTCAACCGCCGGGGCTACAGCCCGTCACTCCTCTGCAATTCCTGCGGATGGACACCCCGCTGCCAGTGTTGCGACGTGTCCCTGACCTACCACCAGCAGGCCAACCGCCTCGTGTGCCATTATTGCGGCATGAGCTATGATGTGCCCACCCACTGCCCCCAGTGCGCACAGGCCGACCTCCGAGATGTCGGCGTTGGCACGGAGAAGGTAGAGGCCGAAGTCGCAGCCGCTTTTCCCGAGGCCCGCATAGGGCGGATGGACCTCGACACCACGGGGACACGGTCGGCCTACGAACGCATCATCCGCAGTTTCCAAAAGGGAGAGACCAACCTCTTAGTCGGAACACAGATGGTGACGAAGGGCTTAGATTTTGATGGCGTAACGCTCGTGGGCATCCTCAATGCTGACCAAATCCTAAATCAGTGTGATTTCCGTGCCCATGAGCGAGCGTTCCAGATGCTTACTCAAGTGGCAGGGCGAGCAGGACGACGAGGAGTGGCGGGACGCGTCATCTTGCAAACCCGACAGCCTGAACTCCCCATCATCCGCCACATCGTGCAGAACGACTATACCGCGATGTACAAAGAAGTGATGGCCGAACGCTGTAAATTCCAGTTTCCACCAGAGGTGCGCCTCATCAATATCCTGCTCAAACACCGCAAGGAACCCGTGGTTACACATGCGGCAAGGACGCTCATCGAGATGCTCCGTCCCTACTTCCCGGAACAGCTCTTCGGTCCCGACCGTCCGGCAGTGGGATTTGTCCAGATGCTCCACATCCGCAAGATCATGCTCAAGATCCCTCCCACTCAACCACCCTCTTCGGTGCGCACCCTCCTCAACTCTGCACGCAACGGACTGATCGCTGTCCCCACCTTTCGGGGGACAACAGTTTACTTCGATGTCGACCCGCTCTGAACCCTCCGCGGAAAAGGCGCAAAGAGATTTGGAGGAATGATGTTTTTTTTCTAACTTTGCTCCGACAACTCTGTCGTGAAACATTGACAACTCCCCTTATATGTTAGACGTAAAGCAACTGCTCGCTGATAGCGAAGACCGAATGGAGATGAGCGTCCTGCACCTCGAAGAAACGCTCTCCCACATCCGTGCCGGAAAGGCCAACGTGCACATCCTCGACCAAGTGCTGGTCAATTCCTATGGTTCGATGGTGCCCGTAAACAACTGCGCAGCCATCACCACGCCCGATGCCCGCACCATTGCCATCAAACCTTGGGACAAATCGATGTTCCGCCCCATCGAGAAGGCCATCATCGACTCCAACGTGGGCATCATGCCCGAAAGCAATGGCGAAATCATCCGCCTCGCTATCCCGCCCCTCACCGAGGAGCGTCGCCGCGACCTTACCAAACAATGCAACCAAGAGGGAGAGGAGACAAAAATCGCCATCCGCAACACCCGCCGCGACGGTATCGACAAACTCAAGAAAAGCACCAAGGACGGTGTGCCTGAGGATGTGGCCAAAGACGCAGAGAACGACCTCCAAAAGCTCCACGACAAGATGGTGAAGCGTGTGGAAGAACTGCTCGCTGCCAAGGCAAAAGAAATTATGACGGTGTAAAGGAGCTGAACGAAAACGTTCGTTTTCAACAGACGTTTTCCCGCCACGGCAGACCCAAAACGCGTACCTCGTTTTGAGAGCTGCGCGTCTGGCTTAATGAAAACGTTGAGCCCTCATCACCTCTATTGAATCCATCTCCCCATTCCCCATGCACGGCATTGTCATCCGCAATACCGGAAGCAGCTACATCGTGCGCACGGACGCGGGCTTGCTCGTGGAGTGTCGCGTGAAGGGCAGCTTCCGCCTCAAAGGCATCCGCACCACCAATCCCGTAGCGGTAGGAGATGGTGTGACCCTCCGCACCAACGGTGAAGGAGAGCTGGCATTCATCACCGCCATCGATGATCGCCGAAACTACATCATCCGGAAGGCGTCCAATCTCTCCAAACAAAGTCATATCCTCGCCGCAAACATCGACCAGGCTCTGTTGGTGGTAACGCTTGCGCGCCCCGAAACCTCCACCACATTCATCGATCGGTTTTTGGCATCTGCCGAAGCCTATCGCGTCCCCGTGATACTGGCGTTCAACAAAGTGGACACCCTCACCGATGATGAGCGCGCCACGATGGACTACCTTACGCTCGTCTACCGTGACATGGGCTATGACGTGCACCACATTTCCGCACTATACGGTGAGGGCACGGTACAGCTCCGCCATCTCTTGGCCGGACGAACAACCCTCCTCGCCGGACATTCGGGCGTGGGGAAGAGTACGCTGCTCAACCTCCTCATCCCTGATGCCAAAGTGCGCACTGCCGAGGTGTCAGACGCCCACGGAACGGGGATGCACACCACCACATTCAGCGAACTCTTCGACCTTCCTGCCGACACCACCGGGGCAAGCGGATGCCTCATCGACATTCCCGGGATCAAAGGCTTCGGCACGTTCAATATGAAGCCCGAGGAGGTAGCACATTATTTCCGTGACCTCTTCGCCCTAGGCCGCCAATGCCGGTTTTCCAACTGCCTGCACACCCAAGAACCGGGTTGTGCCGTGCGCGAAGCACTCGAAGCCCATCATCTTGCACCCTCGCGCTATGCTTCCTACCTCTCCATGCTCAACGATGAAGAGGAGAGCAAATACCGTGACGCGCAATAGCCCTTCTCCTTACTGCCATGCCTGCACGACTTCTGCTCATCGTCCTCCTCACCCTGTGGGGAGGACGATGCCTTTATTCCACCGCGGCAAAATCGCCCGTTGATTGTGTCAATCCCTTCATCGGCACCACGGCCTATGGCACCTGCCATCCTGGTGCCGTCCTGCCCCGCGGATTGATGAGTGTCACGCCCTTTAACGTGATGGGAAGCGGCAACCGCTATGACAAAGACGGCCGGTGGTGGTCCACACCCTATGACCACACCAACTCCGTATTCACAGGATTCAGCCATGTCAATCTAAGCGGCGTAGGTTGTCCCGATCTTTCCGCCCTTCTCCTAATGCCCACCACCGGTGTGCTCGACGTAGACTGGCGTAGCTACGGATCACCCTATACCGATGAGGAGGCACGTCCCGGCTACTATGCCCACCGCCTTACGCGCTATGGCATACGGAGCGAGGTGTCGGCCACCCTACGCTCTGCCGTGGCGCGCTTCACCTTTCCAAAGGGTCAGGGCCATCTCCTCCTCAATCTCGGAGAGGGGCTCACCAACGAGAACGGAGCTACCGTACGCTACGTTTCGGACACAGAGATCGAGGGGACAAAACTTCTCGGCACTTTCTGTTACAACAACCCCCAAGCGGTCTATCCCCTCCACTTCGTGCTCCGCGTGAGCCGCGCACCGCGCGAACGGGGTTTTTGGAAACGTCAGCGTTCCATGACGGTCGAGGCGCAGTGGGAGCCGTTGGCGGGCAAGTACAAGCGATATCCCAACTTCTACCGTACCCTCTCGGGCGATGACATCGGAGCTTATTTCTCTTACGACACCGAAGCCGGCGAACAGCTCTGCGTGCAGATCGGCGTCTCCTTCGTGTCCACGGCCAACGCCCGTGCCAATCTCGACACCGAGCAGCCTGGGAGGGTCGATCTGGACGGGGTGGCGCAACGCGCACGCCACACCTGGGCCGAAGCCCTCAGCGTAGTGGAGGTTGAGGGAGGAACGGAAGATGAGCGCACCGTCTTCTACACCGCGCTCTATCATGCCCTACTCCACCCCAACCTTCTGCAAGACGTCAATGGCGAATATCCCGAAATGGTCACGGGGCGCACCCTCCGCACCACCCGCGACCGCTACACCGTATTCTCTCTCTGGGATACCTACCGCTGCACCCACCAGCTCTTCACCCTCCTCTATCCCGAACAACAAATGGCGATGGTGCGCACCCTCCTCGAACAAGCCCGAGAACAGGGCTGGCTTTCTAAATGGGAACTCTTCGGGCAGGACACCTTTACGATGGAGGGCGACCCCGCCGTGCCTGTCATCGTGGACAGCTGGATGAAGGGCCTGCGGGACTTCGATGCCGGACAGGCACTCCACATCATGCTCCGGGGAGCAGACACGCCAGGGAAAGACAACCCTCTGCGTCCCGACAACGATGACTATCTCCGACTGGGTTACTGTCCGCTGCGCGACACGCTGGACAACAGTGTGTCCCATGCCCTCGAATATTATGTGGCCGATGCCGCACTCGCCCGCTTCGCTGCTGCGCTCGGTCATCACACCGATGCCGAACGGCTGCGTCGCCGGTCTTTAGGCTACCGACACTACCTCTGTCCTGAGAGCCACATCCTCCGCCCCCGCCTTGCGGACGGCACGTTCTTCTCACCCTTCGATCCCACACTCGGTGCCAACTTCGCCCCCAATCCCGGTTTCCACGAGGGCAATGCGTGGAACTACACCTTCTTCGTGCCTCACGACATCCTTGGACTCGCACGCCGTATGGGTGGAAAAGAGCAGTTTGTGGCGCGCCTGCAATCTGTCTTCGACCAAGGGAACTACGACCCCACCAACGAGCCCGACATTGCCTATCCCTACCTCTTCTCCTACTTCCCCTCCGAAGCTTGGCGCACCCAGCGACTCACACGTCAACTCCTCCGCCGGCATTTCCGCAATGCCCCTGACGGCCTGCCCGGAAATGACGATGCGGGAACGATGAGCGCATGGGCCGTGTTTTCGATGATGGGCTTCTATCCCGACAACCCGGCCGACCCGTCCTACACCCTCACCCTTCCCGTGTTCGACCGCATCACCCTCCATCTTGACCCTCGCTGGCACGGCACGGACCGCCTCGTCATCACCGCACCCCATACCGCAGAGTGCACACGCATCAAGGCCATCCACCTCGGCGGGAAACGTCTTAAAGGTTTCCGCATTGCCCACACCGACCTTCTCCGTGCCGGAACGTTGGACATGGAATTGGAGTAAAACATCGCCCTCCTTTGTTCGTCTAAACAAAACCGCTGCTGTTTTCATGTCTTATCGGACAGCAATATAATCAAAACAGTATCCCCTGACGGCCTTGCGCCATCAGGGGATACATCATTCATCGGTATTGCCGCGTTTGAGCGGCATTCGAAGCGGCGTCAAAACATCGCCACGACCCGCTTAAGATGGCCGACAAAGACATCGACCTCTTCGAGGGTGTTATAGAGGGCAAAGCTGGCACGTGCCATCCCTTCCACACCAAAACGCTGCATCAGTGGTTGGGCACAGTGATGTCCCGTGCGGATGGCCACACCAAGTTGGTCAAGGAGGGTTCCGAGATCCATGGGGTGAATGTCGCCCACTCCAAAGGAGAGGACGGCCGACTTCCCAGGTGTTTCGCCGTAAATGCGGAGTTGTGGAATTTCGATGCGGAGGCGTTCTGTGGCATGGGCTATGAGTGCGTGCTCGTGTGCTGCAATGCGGTCAAGCCCTATGTGGGTCACATAGTCCAACGCTGTGGCGAGGGCATGCGAACCCACATAGTCGGGCGTTCCGGCCTCAAACTTGTAGGGTATGCGCTCGAAGGTGGTGTGTTCGAACGACACGCGGGCAATCATCTCTCCGCCACCCTGATAGGGCGGCATGCGGTCGAGGAGCTCCGCCTTGCCATAGAGCACCCCAATCCCCGTGGGAGCGTAGATTTTATGTCCCGAGAAGACGAGGAAATCACAGCCGAGCGTTTGGACATCAAGGGGGAGATGCGCCACGCTCTGTGCGGCATCGACCAGAAAGCGCGCACCGACGGCGTGGGCATCAGCCACCATCTCTGCGATAGGATTGACCGTACCGAGCACATTGCTCACGTGGGTGCAGCACACCAGACGCGTGCGCTCGTTGAGGAGGTTGCGGTAGGCCGCGAGGTCGAGACTGCCATTATCGAGCACCGGCACCACCCGGAGCACCACCCCACAACGTTCGCGAAGGAGCTGCCAAGGCACGATATCGGAATGGTGCTCCATCTCGGTGAGGACGATCTCATCGCCCGCGCGGAAGAGCATGCCAAAGGAGTGGGCCACGAGGTTGATGCCCTCCGTTGTGCCCCGCGTGAAGATCACTTCGGAGGCCGAAGGGGCATTGAGGAAACGGCGCACCCGCTCGCGGGCCGCCTCATGGCGATCTGTTGCCACCTGCGAGAGGTGGTGGATGCCACGGTGCACATTCGCATTGGTCGTGTGGTAACAGTCAGCAATAGCCTGAACCACGCACTCAGGTTTCTGAGTGGTGGCCGCGTTGTCGAGGTAGACGAGCGGCCGGCCGTGCACATGCCGGGCGAGGATGGGGAAGTCAGGACGAAGATCGAGCATAGAGTCTTGGAGAGAAGGGGTCAGCATTGATGGCGGCAGCCTTTGCAGTGGCGAAGTTCACCACGGAAACGGAGTTCGACGAGGTGAGAAAGCCGCTCGCGAAGGTGATCGATCTTAATGCGCTGCAGCACATCGTTGACGAAGGCATGCTGGAGGAGGAGTTTGGCTTCCGGCTCAGGGATACCGCGTTGGCGGAGATAAAGGAGGGCAGCCTCGTCAAGTCGTCCGACGGTTGAGCCGTGGTTGCACTTCACATCATCAGCATAGATCTCGAGCATGGGGAGGGAGTGTACGCGTGCCGCAGGAGAGAGGCAGAGGTTCGCACTGCTCTGATGCGAGAGGGTCTGCTGTGCACCGGGGCGCACGAGTACTTTGCCCGCCCAAGCGGCTTCGCTCTTACCGTCAAGGACGTATTTGTAAAGCATGTCGGAGGTACAACCTTCGGCCACATGGTCGATGAGGAGGTTGTTGTCCACTTGTTGTTGCGCATCGGCGATGACGGCTCCCGAGGTCTGGCAGTCTGCCCCTGCACCGAGGAGGCGCACATTGGTCATCGTGCGCGAGCGTCCCGTTGTCAGGGCTATGCTGTGGAGTCCGACGCGGCTGTCGGTCTGCTGTTCCACATAGACATTGGAAAACCGCGTATGGTCGGCCTGCGTCTCTTCCAAGGTGTAACAGTCGATACGGGCACAGGCGGCAGCAAAGATCTCCGTGACCTGCGTGGTAAGATGGCCAGGCTGTGCATCGGCATGCTCGCAGAGGAGGAGATTGGCCGATGCACCCTCTTCTGCCACAACAAGGAGGCGACGGTTGGACATCATGGGGTTGCGACCCGTGGCCAGGAAGACGATCTGAAGCGTTCGGTCAAATTGCACCCCTGGAGCGAAGTGGATGAAGAGCCCGTCCTGAGCAAGGAGGGTGTTGAGTAGGGTGATGGCATCGCGCTCCGTGCGGTCGGTATGTTTGTGCGCATTGGCGGGTTCGGCAGCGGCTGCACGGTGGTAGTACCGCTCAAGCAGCTCGGGACAGCGCGCCTGTGCCTCGCGAAGCGAACAGATCGTTACTCCCTCTGGCACGAGGTGAGGATTGCGGAGTGGAGCCACCACATCGTTCACCACGTAGATCACAAGGGTGCTCATCTCGGGGACGCTGCAATGGTAGTCTTTATAAGGGTCTTTGACAGCAAGAAATCGGTGGAGGTTGATCCCGAAGTCGGGGGCGAAGGCCGCCTCGGCATCGGTGTATTTGTAACGCTCCACACGCTTATCGGGCAGCACGGCGGCGGTGAGATGTTCCGCAACCTGAGGACGGACGGCATTCATCACCGTACAGCTACCCGCCTCAATCAGGGCACGGTGCTCCCGATAGAGGTCAAGATATTGATGGATACTGGACATGGCGGACAGGGCATTAGGTATTTTCCATTTCTTCGCGGATCCAGTCGAAACCGCGTTGTTCAATCTCATAGCCCAGTTCCACACCGCCTTCCTTCACCACACGCCCACCGATGAGCACATGCACAAAGTCCGGCTGCATATAATCAAGCATCCGTTGATAGTGGGTGATGACCATTGCCGATGATTTCGGCGTGCGGAGCTGACGGAAGCCCTCGGCCACGATGCGGAGGGCATCGACATCGAGCCCACTGTCCGTCTCATCAAGGATGGAGAATTGGGGTTCGAGCACCGCCATCTGGAAGATTTCGTTGCGTTTGCGCTCACCGCCGGAGAAGCCCTCGTTCACTCCGCGGCTCATAAAATGGGCATCAAGCCCCACGAGCTTGCGCTTTTCACGGAGCACTTTGAGGAAGTCAGCCGCTCCCATCGGCTCCTGCCCAAAGTATTTGCGCTTGGCATTGAGGGCTGCGCGCATAAAGTTGGTCATCGACACACCGGGGATTTCGATGGGCGCTTGAAAGGACATGAAGATGCCCTCGTGTGCGCGATCCTCAGGCGGGAGGTCAAGGAGGTTCTTGCCGTTGAAGAGAATTTCACCCTCGGTCACTTCATATTTCGGATTGCCCACAAGGACATTGGAAAGAGTGGACTTTCCCGAGCCGTTCGGCCCCATCAGTACGTGGACTTCACCATCACCGATGGTGAGGTTCACCCCTCGGAGGATCTGTTTGCCTTCTACGGAGGCATGGAGGTTGCGTATTTCGAGCATAAGTGTGCATGTAGGATTGAACTGTTTCCGTGAAGCCAGACATGCCGTGCCTATTTGAGGCACAAGACCTGAGTTCTGTCGTGGCAAGAAAACGTCTGTGGAGACAAAGGCATGCGCTGTCTGCGCATACCTGAGCTTGTGCAAAAATACGGATTTATTCCGAGTCGCGGGCTACGGTCTTCGGGGTATTTAGGGCGCGGGCGAGATTTTCTCTTCACGCGCCCTCCGGAAAGAGCACAAAGCCTTGCTTCTTCTTGCCGTCCATCAGGATGTCGAGAGGCTGTTCAAAGCGGATGTGTCGCACGAAGGGCGTTTCGGCCACAGCAGGAAGGCTGTCGAGCCGCTCGACAGCATATCGGCCATCTCCGAGAAAGGCATTGACCGTGAAATACCCCACGCCGAAGGAGGTGAGGTTTTGGAAGAAGTGCGTACCCTGAGAGGGGTCGACACGGTAATGGTTCAACCCGGCCTCCACAATGACCCGGGCAGAGGAGATGTTCGGCCACTTGACGGGAATGCCGAGCCACGAGTCACTCGATCCCCAACGCCCTGGACCGATAAGCACGCAGTGGCGACCCTCGTTAAGGAGCCGGGCATTGATGCGCTCGATATCGTAGGCGATGAGTTGGTTGTTGCCCGCGGAATAACCCTCGGTGCGCACATACACCACATCGCAGACATCGTCATAATGTCCATGCCCCAGACTGTTGTCACTCCGCAGCAAGACACGCTCGTCTGCAATACCGCTCAGATCGATGTGCACATCACTCTTCACGTCCACCATCGGGCGGATCTGGAGCAGGTAAAACACACAGTTGCGCCGCTCGGCATCGATGTCCACTGCAAACTCTATCTCGACAGGACGGCGCATCTCTGTCGCTCCGAGCTGAAGCACCTCCTGCATCAGCGTGGGCAGTGGGAGGACGCCGTGTTCGAGCACACCCACGAAACTGATGATCTTCCGCCCTCCGGGATAAAGGCCGGGATAGATGGTCTGGTCGGCAGGATCGAAGGTGGAAGCGATAAAGGCGAGGGCACCGTCGCGGTCGGCCTCTTTGACCGAGAGGCGCAGTAAGTTGAAACTGTCGTCCACGGAGAAATTCTGCCCCACATTACTCAGGTCGAGGGCGTAGAAGCGCGTCTGCGTTTCGCGCAGAGCCAGTTCCATTTCAGACGTTTGCAAGACCTTGCCGGGATGATGCGGGCAGACACGGAGAGTGAGGCCGCCGTCCACAATGTATTTCCCCAAGCCCAAGGCCAGGCTCACCACACCTTCATCGGCGCGCTCGTCGTTGATGGGATAATAATTGAGGGAACGTCCTACACCCGAGATGGCAGGATAATAGCGCGTGTCATACTGACGTCCCACCACCTCTTGGAGGATCACGGCCATCTTCTCTTGGTCAATCACGTTGCGCGTGGCCTGCATATAGGCTTTGGAATCCTTGAAGTAGACCGAAGCATACACGCCCTTGATGGCATCGGAGAGCATTCGGAGCATCTGCCGACGGTCGGAAAGATAGGGCACCATGTAGGTGTTATAAATACCGGCAAAGGGCTGGTAGTGGCTGTCTTCGAGGAGGGAGCTGCTGCGCACGGCGATGGGGCATCCCGTGGCCTCGACAAGGGTGAAGAAGTCACCGAGGAGACGGCGCGGAAGCTGTGCAGCCCGAAAGGCTTCAAGGATTTCGGTATCGGAAGCATCGGAGAGCGCAATGGCATAGAGGTTGTTCTGATCCATAAATTCCTCGAAGATGTCCGTGCAGAGCACCACCGTCTTGGGGATCATCACCTGAGCGTTGTCATGGCGGTTGAGGTCGGGATGATGCTTCACGAGGTTGTCGATAAAAGCCAAGCCGCGTCCTTTCCCCCCCAACGAACCCTCGCCGATGCGGGCGAAGTTGGAGTAGCGGTCGAAGCGGTCGCGGGAGAACTCGGCCACGACACCTTGATTCTTCATCCGCCGGTATTGCACGATGGCCTCAAAGATGAGGCGGCGATGCTCATCGAGATTCTGAAGCTTGCTCCACGAAAGCTGGCGGATGAACTCAGCCAGAGGGAACATGGCCCGGCTTCGGAGCCAGCGCGAAACGTGGTTGCGCGTGATGTGGTAGTGCAAGGATTCCGCCGGAATCGTATGTATGGCGTTTTGCAAGTCTTTCAGATTGCGCACCCGCACCATCTCTTCGAGCGTATCGGGGTGACGGAACACGAAGTCTCCGAAGCCAAAATGCTCTTTCACCACGTTGCGCAGGTCGATGGCCATCTTCTTCGAGTTTTTGTCCACGAAGTCGGCATTATAGGCTGCGGCGGCGTGCATATTCTCCGTCTCTGCCGATTGGAGGATGAGGGGAAGAAAGGGATCGCGGCAGCGGAGTTCGGCCAAGAGCTTCACACCCGCTTTCGCATCCACCACACCGCCTTTGGGATAGCGTGCATCAGTGATCACGCCGAGCACATTGGCTGCATGGCGGTCATAGATGGCCAAAGCTTCCTCATACGACCGCGCCAGCACGATTTTCGGCCTTCCGCGCATGCGGAGGGTGCGCTCATGGGCGTTCAGTGCCTCCGTGGCGAACGCCTTGCTCTGCTGCAGCACAAACTGATACAGCTCTGGGAGCACCGATGAGTAGAAGCGGATGCTGTCCTCCACGAGGAGAATCATCTGCACTCCGCCCTCCTCAATGTCGTGCACCAAGTTCATCTTGTCCTCGATCAGTTTGATGATGGAAAGGAGCAGGTCAGTATTGCCCAACCAGCAGAACACATATTCGAAGATACTCAGATTTTCGTGCTCGATGCGCGCGGTGATGCCATGGGAGAAGGGGGTAAGCACCACGAGGGGAGTGTCGGGATGTCGCTCCTTGATGGTGCGGGCAATGTCGAAGGTGTCGCTGTTGTCCGTGCCGGGCATCACGATCACAAGGTCGAAAGAGGTCTTATGGAGCTGCTCCCAAGCCTCCTCCGCCGTGGCAGCATGGAGGAAGCGCGGAGGATAGCGCAGAGACAGCGCGGCATATTCGTCAAAGAGCTTTTCGTCCACGCGCCCATCGTCTTCGAGCATGAAGGCATCATAAGGATTGGCCACGAGGAGGATGTTGAACACGCGGCGTGTCATCAGATTGACAAACGAGGTGTCTTTGAGCAGCAGCTGTTGGAGGGTGGGTCTGTGGGGCATGGCGTGGATAAGCGTTGTAGGGGCAGCAGGCAGGACATCAGAGGGCGGTGCTCCAAAGCTCAGGTTTGAAGCCGAGAAGCACGCGTCCGTCATCGAGGAGAAGCACGGGGCGTTTCACCAGTCTTCCATCGCTGGCGAGCAGCTGCAGGAGAGTGTTGTCGTCGGCCGCAGCAACAGTCGTTTTCAGTTGCCGTTCCTTATAGACCACTCCCGAAGTGTTGAACCATTTCTTCACAGGAAGGCCACTTTGAGCCGTCCACACGGCAAGTTCGTTGGCCGTAGGCGGTTCGTCCACAATGTGGCGGAGGTCAAACTCATAGCCTTGCTGGCGCAGCCACGCCACCGCCTTGCGGCAGGTGGAGCAGGCAGGATAGATGAGGATTTGCATAGTCGGTCGGGAATGAAGGGAATATAGATAGCCACAAAGTTACACATTCCCGTCCGATGCTCCGCCCTCTTACACCTATTTTCCGCTGATGGCGGCAAATCTCTGCCTTTACCGTGCAGCAGGGCGGTACTACACAGAGCACGATTGCACGGTGTCCCGGGCAGACACGACGCGCACTTCCGGCAAGTCCATCCTCCTCAGACAACTACATTTCTATGATTTCTTTGCCCAACCTTAAAGAAATCATTAACTTTGCAGTACTTTTTGCATGCAAGAAGCCAAAAGTACGGGAAAATGATGCCTGCGGCAGTCAGCACCCCGCACAATACTTCTGCGCATCGCTCCGAAAACAACAATTGCGACAAGTAGGTGCTCAGCTTTAATTGACCTTAGATTTGCTCTTGGTTTTCGTCATCCTGCCAACATGAAAAAGGAGTGCAGCAGACTGCATAACTGATGGCAAAACGAAAAGGCGGACAAGAGGGACAAAGAGAATAAGGTAAAATCAAGGGGCAACACCTACTCAACCAATGGATCCGCTTAATTTCGAGCACCTAACCTACGATGAAACTTCCCTTTCCCCGAGGACTGTGGACTCCCGTCTCTGCCCTGCTCATCAACCTGCTCTGGGTCGTCTTGGCCTACGAAGTGTGCCGTCTGGCCTTTCTCTTTGAAAACTGGGACACCTATGCGGGACAACTCTCCGCGCTCTCTCCTATGCTGGTGGCCGAAGGCATCTTGCGCTTCGACCTCTCCGCCATCCTCTACACCAATGCTCTGTATGCGTTGATGGTGCTCTTCCCCCTCCACCTCAAAGAGCGCGAAGGCTGGCAACGCTCAGCGCGGTGGGTGTATGTAGTCATCAACACCCTCTGTCTCGCCCTCAACCTGATGGATGCCGTCTATACACAATTCACGAACCGCCGCACCACGCTCGGCGTATTCAAGGAGTTCGGCAATGAGGGCAACCTGCTGGGGATTATGGGCACCGAACTGGTGAACCACTGGTATTTCGTGGTGCTCGCCTTAGCTTTAGGCTACGCTCTGTGGCGGCTCTATGTCCACCCCACCGTGCCCGAAGGGCGGACGCGCCCACGCTGGGTCTACTATGCGGCGCACGTGGTGGTACTCGCAGTCTATGCCTTCGGCAGTGTGTGCGGCATGCGCGGCGGCTATGCCACCAATGTCCGCCCCATCACGCTGAGCAATGCCAACGAGTATGTCAACCGCCCCGCAGAGGCGGTGCTCATTCTCAACACCCCCTTCTCCATCATCCGCACGATCGACAAGAAGCCCTTCGTGACACCACACTACTTTACAGGGCGCGCACAGCTCGATGCCGTCTATTCGCCCCTCCATGTCCCGGCCGACACGCTCACCGTGCGGCGGAAAAATGTGGTGGTGCTCATCGTGGAGAGCATGGGTCGCGAGTATGTAGGCTCGCTCAATCCCCATCTTGATGGTGGCCGATGGAAGGGCTTTGCCCCCTTCCTCGACTCCCTCGCCACACAGAGCCTGACGTTTGAGTGGTCATTTGCCACGGGGCGGAAGAGCATCGACGGTATGCCCTCCGTGCTTTCTTCCATCCCGATGTTCGTCGAACCCGTGTTCGTCACTTCCGCCGCACTCAACAAGATGAGTGGCCTGGCCGGTGAGCTGAACCATGAGGGTTACCACACCGCTTTCTTCCACGGTGCGGACAACGGTTCGATGGGCTTTCTCTCCTTCGCCCGCAGCACAGGTTTCCAAGAATATTACGGCCGCACGGAATACAACGCCGACCCGCGTTTCGGAGGCGACCGTGACTTTGACGGCACCTGGTCCATCTGGGACGAAGAGTTTCTGCAATTCTACGCCCAGAAGATGAAAGAGTTCCGACAACCCTTCATGACCTCGGTCTTCACGGCCTCGTCCCACCATCCCTTCCGCGTCCCCGAACGCTACGCTGCGCAGTTCCCCGAAGAGGGTGGCTGCCCACTCTATAAATGTGTGCGTTATGCCGACATGTCGCTCCGCCGATTTTTCGAAACGGCACGTCGCCAGCCGTGGTATCGAAACACGATCTTCGTCATCACCGCCGACCACACCAACATCCCCATCCACGAGGAATATCGCGCCCTCCCGGGTCTATATAGTGTGCCCATCCTGTTTTTCGATCCCTCGGGCGAGCTGAAACCGGGCCGGCGAAGCGGCATTGCCGCACAGATCGATATCATGCCGACCGTGCTCCATCATCTGGGTGTCAAGCGTCCCTACGTGGCCTTTGGCCAAGACCTCCTCAGCACACCCGCTGCCGAGACCTACTCCGTGGGCTACGCCAACGAACAGTATTTCATCATCAAGGGCGATTTTCTCCTCCTCTTCGACGGCACACGCACCACTGCCGTGCACAACCTCCGCAAAGACTGGCTCTGCCGACACAACCTCGTGGGAAAGACCGCCGTACAACCTGCGCTCGAACACCAGCTGAAGGCCATTATCCAGTCCTATATGGAGCGGATGAACGGCAACCACCTCACCGCGGCCACCGACCCGTCCCAACGACCCACATCTCACTAACCGCAACTTCCGCTCACCACCTCCGTTCACTCCTCACTCATCCCTGACCTGCCTGCCATGACCACCCTCCTCCGACGCCACCTCCCCCTCTCGCTCTCCGCCACGATCGTGGTGGGACTGGCGGTGTTGTGCGCCGTTCGCTGGGGAGCATGGTTCGGCAACCCTCCCGAACAGCCCTACACGCCCGGCACCACGCCCCACCGTGTGCTTCTCACCTTTGGCAACGAGGGGATGTTTTCACGCCAGATAAGCTGGACAGCAGACACTGTGCTGCACCCCTCTTTCGTCGAACTTATCGACACCGCAGCCGACCGCCCCGACACCCTCTGCATTGAGGTCTCAACCGCCGAAGTGTTTGCCTCACGGGCAGGGCGTGCAGGTTACTACGTGGCGCAACTCCGCAACCTCCGTCCCGGTGCGACCTATCGGTACCGTGCCGTAACGGGGGGAAAGGCCTCACCATGGTATGAGACCACCCTGCCCCGAACGGCTCATCCCGATCAGGGAGACATGAATCAGCCTTCGGCACCGGACGATTTCAGTTTCCTCTACTTCGGCGATGTTCAGGACAGCATTGGCGGCACGATGCCTCAGCTCGTGGGGGCAGCGGCGCGTCGGCATCCCGAAGCCGAGTTCGTAGTGTTTGGCGGCGACCTCGCCGAGCGGCCCACCGATGCCTATTGGAACGAAGCATTCCGTGCCATCGACAGCCTCAACACCCGTCTGCCTGTGCTCGCCGTAGCAGGCAACCACGAATATCTCAAACACCCTATCCGCCAGCTCGAACGGCGGTTCACCCTCACCTTCCCCTATTTCCTCCAAAGCCGGATCAACGACAATCACGTCTTCACTCTGCCCTATCGTGACGCGCAGATCTACCTCCTCGACAGCAACCGCGAGTTACCCTATCTCTACGCCCAGCGCGAATGGCTGGCCAAGGCCTTTGCCCAGAGCCATGCCCGTTGGAACATTGTGGTGCTTCACCATCCAGTATATTCGGTAAAGTCACCGACCAACAATCTCGTGGTTCGTGCCCTTTTTGCCGACCTCCTCAACAAGCACGCCGACCTCGTGCTCCAAGGCCACGAACATGCCTATGCACGGATGACCGCCCACGACAGCAACGGCCACCCCACGCCACCGATCTACACCGTGAGCCATTGTTCGCCGAAACACTACCGCATCGAGTTTGACACCGATCGGTTTGACCGCTTCGGCTGCGGCGAACAGCACTATCAGACCGTTACTCTGCACGGCGACACCCTCTCACTCCGCACCCTCGACGCCCGAACTCATCGTCTCTACGACCATGTGGATCTGGTGAAAGGGATGCACGACCGCCCAAAGGTCATCGACCGCGGCCGTCAGATTGCCGAACGCCTCTTCTTTACACCACGGCCCGGCAGCAAGAAAGACGCGGCCTTCCGGCAACGCATCGAGCAGCACCGCCGCCAGCGCGCGGAGGCCACGCGCTAACCTCCCGTCTTCTCTTCTCATGCAAGCACTCCACATTATCACCCCGGTCAAGGACAGTATCGACAGCACCCTCGAAACGATGGAGGCCATCGTGGCCGCACCCATCGGACTGCCCCACACCTATACCCTGTTCAACGACAACTCCACGCCCGAAAACACCCAACGGCTCCACGCCGCAGCAGCACGCTTGGGCGTAGAGGTCGTAGATCTGGCCACGCTCACCGATCATCCCTCGCCCAACTACCTCTTTGTATTGCGCCATTGTCAACGCCGCGCCCTCGCGGCCGATGCAGGATTGCTCATTGTAGAGAGCGATGTTACGGTGCGCCCCGACACGATCCGGCAGCTCTGTGCCGGAGCCGTGGCACGCCCCGACTGCGGCATCGCCGCCGCCGTGACAGTGGACGATGCCGGCCGCATCAACTATCCCTATCTCTATGCCAAGGGATGGGAGGGAAGTATTGTGGACTGCAAGAAGCACTGCTCCTTCTGCTGCTCGCTGCTCACGCCGAGCCTGCTCCGCGCCGTCGACTTCGAACGGCTGGACGACACGAAAAACTGGTTTGACGTTACGATTTCGCACGAAAGTCTCGCCGCAGGATTGCACAATTACCTCTTCTGCAACCTCCCCGTACGTCACCGTCCTCACGCTAGCCGTCCGTGGAAACAACTCAAATACACCCATCCCCTCAAATACTACTGGATAAAATGGACGAAGGGTTTCGACAAGATCTGACCGTCGTGTCCGCTGAAAACACCGCAGGAGGCACAGTTTCGGTGATCATCCCGGCGCACAATGCCGCGACCTTCCTTACCGAGACCCTCGATGCCGTCTTGGCATGCACGCTCCCCGGTCTGGAAGTGGTGGTGGTGGACGACGGTTCGACCGACGGCACTGCCGCCCTCGCACAGCAACGTGCCGCAGGCGATGCCCGCCTGCGCGTCATTGTCCAGTCCAACCGCGGAGTGTGCTGCGCCCGCAACCGTGCCATTGCCGAAGCCCGTGGCACCTTCATCCTCCCCGTCGATGCCGATGACCTCATCGAGCCGTGGTTCATCACCGAAGCCGCCGCTCTCCTTGCCGCCCGTCCCGACGTGCGCGTGGTTACCCCCCGCGCCGTTTTTTTCGGAGCGCGACAAGGGGCATGGCGGCTGCCGTCGTTTTCGCTCCGTGAACTGGCGCGCCACAACATCATGAGCATCACCGCCATGTTCCGCCGCGCCGACTGGGTGCGCGTTGGCGGTTACTGCACAGAAATCATCGCGCGAGAGGATTGGGAGTTCTGGATCGCCCTGCTCAAAGACCTCCCCGATGCCGATGCCGCAGTGGTGCGTCTGGACGAAAAGATCGGTCTCCACTACCGTGTGCACCGCCGTTCAAAACGCACCGCCGACCGCAAGCTCAAAGCCCACGTCGTACGGACGCTCAACCGGAGGCACCCGGAATTTTTCGAACGGATGCTGGGTGGCCCGCTCCACCTCCACCGGTCGTGGTCGCGTGTGCTCAACGCGTTCTACCGCTTCACCCACCCCCGCCGTGCGGTAGTAAGTGCGGACTTCACCGCGTTGACCGAATTCGTCCGCGTCCTGCCTCAACGCTTCGCTTGGGACACCGGCGAGGTGATCTTCAAAAATCGGAACGAGATCCGCGCCTTCCACATCGATGGCCACGACATCGTGGTCAAGGAGTTCCGCCGTCCCCACCTCCTCAACCGCGTGGCTTACGGCTTGTTTCGTGCATCCAAGGCGGAGCGTTCCTACCGCTATGCCGCCATGCTCCGCGCAGCAGGAATCGGCAGCCCGGCGCCCGTGGGGTGGCTCACCGAGCGCAACGGCCTCCTCTTCACCCGAAGTTACTATGCCTCCCTCCAGTCGGAATGTCCCATCAGCTATATGGCTCTCCTCGATCCTGACTTCCCCGACCGCGATGCCCTCCTCGCCGAGGTGGCGCGCACAGCAGCGGCCATGCACGAACACGGGTGGCTGCACACCGACTTCTCGCGCGGCAACATTCTCCTCGGACACCATGCCGATGGCACCCCCCGAGCCGACCTGATCGACCTCAACCGCATCCGTTTCCGCACGGTCGATATCGAGGCGGGCTGCCGCAACTTTGCACGACTCCCGGCCACGCCCCCCATGCTCCGCATTCTGGCCGACACCTATGCCACCGCGCGAGGCTTCGATCCCGAAACCTGCCTCCGCCTCATCCGACAACACCACACGGGAGAACGATGACTTTCCCGAGAAACTATAATGCATATGCCTTCGTCTGAATCACCCTCTTCCTGCCCCCTCGTCACGGTCATCACGGTGTGCCGCAACGCAGGGGCAGCCCTGGATGCCACTATGGCATCCGTCCTTGAACAGGACTACCCACACATAGAATACCTCCTCATTGACGGACGCTCCACCGACGACACCGTGGTGCGCATCATCCGCTCTGCGCGTCGATTCTCGGCCCGAGGACGTGTACTCCGCTGGACTTCGGAGCCCGACCTCGGCATCTACGATGCGATGAACAAGGGTGCTGCACAGGCACAGGGTGCGTGGATCTGCTTTATGAATGCGGGCGACCGTTTCGCCAACGCCACGGTGGTGCGCCGGCTCATGACCGATCCCGAACACCCCATCGCGCCGGAATGCGGCGTCCTGTACGGCAACACGCTGCTCCACAAAGCCTTCGGACACGTCGTGATGAAGCCCAAAAGCCTCGACTTCCTCGACCGAAAGATGGCGTTCTGCCATCAATCGGCCTTCGTCCGCACAGAGCTGCTACGCCGACAGCCCTTTGACCTTCGTTATCCCCTCGCGGCAGACTACGATTTTTTCTACCGCTATTGGAAGTCCGGGGGAACGTTCCGCTATCGCGACATCACAGTAGCGGTGTTTGAAGGCGAAAAAGGAGCATCTTCGCGCGCACGGCTACAAGTGAACCGCGAATATGCCGCCATCCGCGGTGTGCAGACAACCCTCCGCTGGCGCATCAGTTACGTCCTGAAATGGTGCACCCTCTACCTCAAACGCGGATTTTATGCCCTCCTGCCCACCAAGCTTCAGCAGCAGCTCCGCGAAGCCAACTATCAACGGCTGGCCAAGAGAAGAGCTTGCTGAACCCTTTTGTCCCCCTACAGCTCCCCATGATCCGCTCCATCCTGCATGCCATAGCCGCACTGCCGCGCTTCCTGCGTCCCGTCCCGGGGCGTCCGCGCATCATCATGACCCTCCTCGTCAAGAATGAAGCCGTATTGCTCGAACACAACCTCCGTTTCCATCGCGCGATGGGCGTGGAGGGCTTCATCGTTACCGACAACAATTCCACCGACCGTACGCCGGAGATCATCGAACACTACCGCCAGAAAGGCTGGATCCTTGCTGCCCTTCAAGAACCGGGCACGGACTATCGGCAGAAAGCGTGGGTGCACCGCATGATCGAACTGGCACGCCACCGCTTCCATGCCGACTGGATCATCAACGCCGATGCCGACGAGTTTTGGTATGCGCCCTCGGGCAGCCTGGCCGATGAGGTGCTGCACACACGCGCCAACGTGCTGCGTTGCGAAGTCATCGGCATGCATCCCGAAGAGGGACGCCCCTTCACCGAATGGCGCGAGACGGCACACGCCGTGCCACACCGTGAAGCCATGGGGCTTTCGCCCTATAGCATCTTTGGGGCACATACCTATAAAGTGATGCATCGCGCCGACGGCTATCTGTACATCTCGATGGGCAACCACAAAGTCAAGATGTTACCACAATGGCAATGCCCGGCACGCATCCGCATCTACCACTACAATCACCTCGGCCGCGAAGCCTTCGTACGCAAGGTGGTGGACGGCGGCGAACAGCTTGAACGCAATCCCTCACGCCATGGGGGACGCCACTGGCGCTACTTTCTGAAACTCCACCGCGAAGGCCGCCTCACCGAAGAGTATGACCGCTTGGTGGGCAACGGCTTCGAGACCGAGCTCCGTCATTGCGGCGGTCTCCGCACCGACGACACCATGGCACGCTGTTTCGCACAACTCCCCGACCACACTGACTAAACCGAAGAATGAAACATGCTTTCCTGATTTACGCCCACGAAGAGCCCCTCGTGCTGGCCACCCTCCTCGAACTCCTCGACCATCCGCGCGCAGACATATTCCTCCACACCGACCCCCGAAACCCCGACCTCGCCACAGCGTTGGAACCGCTCCCCCTCCACCATGCCCGCCTCTTTCGCCTTTCCCCGGAGCAGGAGGTGAACTGGGGCGACTTTTCTCAGGTGGAAGTGGAGATGCGGCTCTATGAGCTGGCTCATGAACACGGCCCTTATGCCCACTACCACCTCCTTTCGGGCGTGGATCTCCCTCTGAAGCCGATGGACGACATCCTCGCTCACTTCGACGCCCATCCCACAAAAGAGTTCATCGGTTTCTGGAACTCGGAAGAACACCGCCGTGACCTCGACCGCCGCGTGCACCGTTACTACCTCTTCACAAACTACCTGCGCCGCAACAAGGCGCAATATTGGCAACGCCGCCTCACGGTGCCCCTCCGCAACCTCAGCCTCAGCGCACAGAAGCTGCTGCGCTACCGCCGTCACCGGCACCGTGCGTTTCACAAAGGGTTCAACTGGTGCAGCCTCACCCACGCCTGCATCACCCACCTGCTCGAACATCGCGACGAGATCACAGCCGTGTTCCGCCACGTCCTCGCTCCCGATGAGATCTACAAGCAAACCCTCATTGCCGAATCCCCCTTCTTGGCCGCCGTCTACGACCCTTCCGATCCCGAGCGGGGCACGGCGCGCCGCATTGACTGGGAGCGTGGCCGACCTTACGAGTGGCAGTCGACCGACATTGCCGAACTCCTCGCCACGCCTCACTGCTTTGCCCGAAAGTTCAACGCCTGCTCCGCAACCGCCCTCCGCAAGGCACTGCTGCACGAATAGGGCTTGCCCCATCACCTCCGAGATCAACCTTCTTCCCCAAGCCCGACCCTCGGATCGGGGAACCTCCGCCCCATCACCCCTCCGGAGTGCCGGATGAAGGCCTTTTCGAGAAATCGGGCGGAGACACTCACCCCACAACGCACAAGAGGCGGCATCCGAGTTTTCGGATGCCGCCTCTTTGTGGACAAGCCAACGGGGATGCTCTCTTTGGGCAAGGCATCCCGCAGTCTGCCCATACCGCCACATCACATTACCATCCCGACTTTTTGACCAAGTCGAGACTTCATCCCCTCCTTCATCCCAACGAAAGCCAGAACACCGAAACCTCTGAATTTCAACGGATTGCACGCCATCCAAAAAGACCGCACGGAGGCATCTCAACCACACCGCGGTGTTGTTGAAAAGAGACCGCGGAAGTGTTCGCGCGACACCGCGGAGTCGTGATTACGGCTCCGCGGACTCTTTCCGGAGCCGGAGAGGGGTAAAATTGACGAATCCGTGGAGCGGGAGCCACGCATCGCCGGAGGGGTCGGATATCCAAAAGAGCACGCCGGACAATGAGGCGCGATGGCCACGGAGTTTCCTCCCGCGCAGGGTTCCATCTCTTGCCGAAACGACAGTGATCTGGCCAAAATGCGTGTATTTTACGGACAAAATGGCATAATTATACGGAGAATCGACCTTACTTCTCCATTTGGCAAAGGCATTGCAGCCCCAAGGGCAAATCAACATCACCCCGCTTCCACCGAACGGGAGTGACCACAAGTTCGAACACCTATTATCATCCTTCAAAAAGACAACGATCATGCAATTCGACAACTTCACACTAAAAGCCCAAGAAGCCATTCAGCACGCTGTACAACACGCCGGCCGATTGCACCAGCAAGCCATCACGCCTGCCCATCTGCTGCACGGATTGCTCGCAGTGGGCGAAAATGTGACACAATTCATCCTCGGAAAATCTGGCGTCAATGCACCATTGCTCAGCACTACACTGGATCGCCACCTCCAGTCCCTGCCCCGTGTGGAAGGGGGCGATCCCTATTTGGACCGCGAGGCCAATGCAGTGCTGCAAAAAGCACAGGACTTGGCACAAAAAAATGGCGACAGTTTCACTGCACTCGAGCCGCTCTTCCAAGCTCTGCTCACCACACCAAGCACAGCGGCGCAGCTGCTGAAGGACGCCGGGTTGACGACCGAAAGCCTTGAAGCCGCCATCCGCGAACTCCGCGGCGGACGAAAGGCAAACACGGCATCGAGCGAGGACACCTACCAAGCTCTGGCAAAATATGCCCGGGACCTCGTGGCCGAAGCCCGCGAAGGGAAACTCGACCCCGTCATCGGCCGTGATGACGAGATCCGCCGTGTGCTGCAGATCCTCTCACGCCGCACAAAAAACAATCCCGTGCTCCTTGGCGAACCCGGTACGGGCAAGACCGCCATCGTAGAGGGCTTGGCACAGCGCATCGTCCGTGGTGACGTGCCCGACAACCTGCGCGACAAACGCCTCTTCTCGCTCGATATGGGTGCACTCGTGGCGGGCGCGAAGTACAAAGGTGAGTTTGAAGAGCGGCTCAAAAGCGTGGTGCAAGAGGTCACAGCTGCCGAAGGGGGCATCATCCTCTTCATCGATGAAATCCACACCCTGGTCGGTGCGGGCAAGAGTGAAGGAGCTATGGACGCCGCCAACATCCTCAAGCCTGCCCTGGCACGCGGCGAACTCCGCAGCATCGGAGCGACAACCCTTGATGAATACCGCAAGTATTTCGAGAAGGACAAAGCCCTCGAACGCCGATTCCAGACCGTGATGGTAGACGAGCCGAGTCCCGAAGATGCCATCTCCATCCTGCGGGGCTTGAAAGAACGCTACGAGAACCACCACCGCGTGCGTATTCAGGACGATGCGCTGATTGCAGCCGTCACGCTCTCCCACCGCTATATCTCCGACCGTTTCCTCCCGGACAAGGCCATCGACCTGATGGACGAGGCGGCGGCAAAACTCCGCATGGAGCGCGATTCACAACCCGAACAGCTGGATGAGATCACGCGCCGGCGTCGACAACTCGAAATCGAGCGCGAAGCCATCCGCCGCGAAGCCGAAAACAGCAACGATGGGGCACACGACACCAAACTCGCAGCCCTCGACCGTGAAATCACAACCCTTGAAGAAGACGAGCGCGCCTTGCGCGCCAAATGGGAGGGAGAACGCGAACTTCTGCTCAAAATCCAGCAAAACAAGGAGCAGATGGAGCAGCTCACCTTCGAAGCCGAACGCGCCGAGCGTGAGGGTAACTACGGCCGCGTGGCAGAAATCCGTTACGGACGCTTGCAGGCTCTGGAACAGGAGATCGCCGACATCCAGCAGCAGCTCCACCAACGCCAGGGTGCAGAGGCCATGGTGAAGGAAGAAGTCACTGCCGATGACATTGCCGATGTGGTGAGTCGCTGGACCGGAATCCCCGTGGCACGGATGCTCCAGTCGGAGCGCGAGAAGCTCCTCTCCCTCGAAGATGAGCTCCACCGCCGCGTGGTGGGACAGGACGAGGCAGTCGCTGCCGTAGCCGATGCCGTGCGCCGCAGCCGTGCCGGACTGCAGGATCCCAAGCGACCGATCGGCTCGTTCATCTTCCTCGGTTCGACAGGTGTGGGCAAGACGGAGCTGGCCAAAGCGCTCGCAGCCTCCCTCTTCGATGATGAAAACCTCATGACCCGCATCGACATGAGCGAATATCAGGAAAAGTTTTCCGCCACCCGACTCATCGGAGCTCCTCCGGGTTATGTGGGTTATGACGAGGGCGGACAACTCACGGAAGCCGTACGCCGCAAGCCGTATTCAGTGGTGCTGTTTGACGAGATCGAGAAGGCGCACCCTGATGTGTTCAATGTTCTGCTCCAAGTCCTGGACGATGGCCGCCTCACCGACAACAAGGGGCGGACGGTAAACTTCAAGAACACGCTCATCATCATGACGTCCAACCTCCTCACCTCCAAGGATCTTGAAGCCCTATCGGGCGATGAGGAACAACGGCGTGCACATCTCGTGGCCGCCCTCACCGCACCACGCATCGCCCCCGATGGCCATGCCGTGGCGGGACTCCGCCCGGAGTTTGTAAACCGCATCGACGACATCCTGATGTTCTCCACCCTCTCGCGCACGGACATCGAGCGTATCGTTCGCCTGCAAATCGCCGGTGTGGCACGCCGGCTCGAAGACCAGGGCATTACCCTCCACGTTGAGGACGATGCCGTATCGCTCATCGCTACCGAAGGCTACGATCCCGACTATGGCGCACGCCCCGTGAAGCGCGCCCTCCAACGCCTGCTGCTCAACGACCTTTCACGCGCCCTGCTCGCCGGACAGGTGAACGCGGCACACCCCATCCGCGTAAGCCGCGCGGACGACAGCCTCACCTTCCGCAATGAAGGGGCAGAATGAACAGACCTTGGCCTCAGGGCATCATCAGTTGAACTTAGGGCATCATCAAACACGCCGGACACCCAAAAGTGTCCGGCGTGTTGTCGTTGGTAACCTCAGCACTTATGCGTCCACGACCTCCCAAAGCTGAGGTTCGACGCCATGGAAAGAACGGCGGTGATGGGGTGAAGCTCCGTGCTCAATGAGGGCAAGCCGGTGGGCACGTGTGGGATAGCCCGCGTTGCGGTCCCAGCCGTACTGCGGAAATTCGGCGTGGAGGCGGCGCATCTCATCGTCACGGTAGGTCTTTGCCAGGATGGAGGCGGCGGCGATGGAAAGGAAGCGTCCATCGCCCTTTACGATGGTCTGATGCGGGAGATTGCGATAAGGGCGGAAACGGTTGCCGTCCACGATAACCCATTCAGGTCGAAGGGTGAGGGCATCGAGGGCCCGGTGCATGGCCAGGATGGAGGCATTGAGGATGTTGATGCGGTCAATCTCCTCGGCCGACGCCGTGGCCACGGCCCATGAGAGGGCATCGCGCTCGATGTCGGCACGGAGATCGTAACGACGGCGTTCGCTGAGCTGTTTCGAGTCGTTGAGAAGGGGATGCGCATAGTCGGGCGGAAGGATCACCGCAGCAGCAAACACCGGGCCAGCCAGACAGCCACGACCCGCCTCATCACAGCCAGCTTCCAGCAACCCCTCGGAATTGAAGAGGGGCAAGAGCGGCGCAGCGGGGGGGTGCATCACACAACGACGGCAGTGCCCGAAGCCGTGACCATGAGCATCGAACCTCCCTGTCCTACGGTCTCATAGTCGAGATCGATGCCCACAACGGCGTTCGCACCCAGACGTTGGGCTTCCTGTTCAAGTTCGCGGAAGGCGGAGTTTTTCGCTTCGCGCAGCACTTCTTCATACGACCCCGAACGTCCGCCGATGACATCGCGGATGCTGGCAAAGAAGTCGCGGAAGATGTTGGCGCCGATGATGGTCTCAGAGGTTACGACTCCGAGGTACTGTCGTACGGGACGACCTTCGAGGGTGGGGGTGGTGGTGAGCAGCATTGCAGAGAACAATTAGAAGATTGAAAATAGGAGTTAGAAGATTGCGAAAGGGCGTAGGTAGTGGGCATTCGCCAGCTCCGCCTCGTCCAGTTCATCGGAAAGTGGCCGCCACGGCTTCGGCACAACGTTCACCATCCATGGCAGCAGAGACGATACCTCCGGCGTAGCCCGCACCCTCGCCACACGGAAAGAGGCCTTCAAGGCGGAGGTGGGAGAGGGTGTCGGCGCGGCGCGTCAGGCGCACGGGGGCGGAGGTGCGGGTCTCTGTGGCGATGAGCACGGCATCGCGCGTAAGGAAACCGCGCGCCGAACGCCCGAAGAGGCGGAAGCCCTCACGCAACCGCTGCGTGATGAACCGCGGCATCCAAAAATGAAGCGGCGAGGCAATGACCCCAGGAGCATAGGTCGTGCGGGGCAGATCGGAGGAAAGACGGCCTTCCACAAAGTCCGTCATCCGCTGTGCCGGCGCAGTCTGCCGGCGACCGCCCTGAATCCAAGCGGCACGTTCCAAGGCTTCTTGCATCCACATCATACGGAGGGGATGATCGGCGCGGTCAAAGTCGGGATGTGCTTCGGCAAACTCAGGATCGGCCATGGCCTCTCGGAGAAAAGGCAGCAGCTCGTTGTCCAGATCTTCCGGGCGCGTTTCGACCACCATACCCGAGTTGGACCATCGGCCACCACGGTTGGAAGGACTCATCCCGTTGACCACGACCTGGCCTGCCCCTGTGGCCGCAGGGACAACATAACCACCTGGGCACATGCAGAAGGAGTAGACACCACGTTCTTCCACCTGGCGCACAAAACTATATTCGGCAGCCGGGAGATACTGCCCGCGGCCTTCCGGACGGTGGTACTGGATGCGGTCAATCACCGCCGCAGGATGCTCCAGACGCACGCCCATCGCCACGCCCTTCATCTCCAGCTCCACGCCCTCGGCAGCGAGGTAACGGTAGACATCGCGCGCGGAATGGCCGGTGGCGAGGATGACGGAGCCATGCCATTCGCGACCGTCGGCAGTGCGTACGCCCACCACGCGGTCGGGCCGGGCAAAGAGGAGGGCATCGACGCGCGTGAGGAAGTGCACCTCACCGCCGGAGGCGCGGATCTGTTCGCGCATGGCCTCGATGATGCCCGGCAAACGGTCGGTGCCGATATGGGGATGGGCATCAGCCAGGATGTCAAGAGCCGCACCGTGCTGACAGAAGATGCGGAGGATGCGTTCGACATTGCCGCGCTTCTTGGAACGGGTGTAGAGTTTGCCGTCCGAATACGCTCCCGCCCCACCCTCTCCGAAGGAATAGTTGCTCTCAGGATCGACGCGATGCGCGCGCGAGATGTCGGCACAGTCGGCCTTTCGGGCACGGACATCCTTGCCGCGTTCCAAGACGATGGGACGCAGACCGAGCTCGATAAGTCTCAGGGCGGCAAAAAGCCCCGCAGGTCCAGCTCCAACCACCAGCACGGAAGGGGCATGTGTCACATCGCGGTAATCAATGCGCTCGAACGAGAGGGTGGGAGGTGTCTCTCCGACAAAAGCATCAACAGTGAGCTGGACATAGATGGTACGCTGCCGCGCATCGATGCTGCGTTTCACCACGCGGACAGCCCGGAGTGCCGAAGGGGCAACGGCCAATTGCTGTGCCACATGACGCCGCAAGCGGGCGGAATCAAACGCCACCTCAGGCAGCAAACGGAGTTGGAGGGTATGGGGCATAAGGTAAGAGACAGGCTGATGAGTAGAAAGGGGAAGCTGATCAGAGAAGAGGGGGGATGGTATCGAAGGAAGGGGGAAGCCATTGCCCCCACTCGGAAGCACCCCCACTTTGCAGCACAAAAGTACGAAGTTTTTTTGCATATCTGAACTCAATGCGCTATCTTTGTAGCACAAATCATACAAACCTCTCACTATCGGGACGAAAACACGTTTTTCCTCCCCCTCAACGTCACGTTCTTTCTATCATGACAAAAGGAAAAGTGGATGCCCTCCTCGGCATCGTCTTCGGCGATGAAGGCAAAGGCAAGGTGGTGGATTATTTCACCCCACGCTACGACCTCGTCGCCCGGTTTGCTGGCGGCCCGAACGCCGGCCACACCATCATCTTCGACGGCAAGAAGTTCGTCCTGCGCTCCATTCCCTCAGGGATTTTCGATGAGCATAAGGTGAATATCATTGGCAACGGCTGTGTCATTGCTCCGGATCTGTTTATGGCAGAGGCCCAGGAGCTGGAAGCTGCGGGCTACTCCATCACCGACCGCCTGCTCATCAGCCGCCGTGCACACCTCATCCTTCCCACACACCGTGTGCTCGATCGTGCGTACGAAGCGGCAAAAGGGAAGGCTAAGGTCGGCACCACCGGCAAGGGCATCGGCCCAACATACAGCGACAAGGCAGCACGTGTAGGTCTACGGGTGGGCGACATCGAGGATAACTTCATGGCCAAGTATGAAGCGCTCAAAACCCGCCACCTCCGGATCCTCAGTGACCTCGGATTTGACGACTTCGACCTCACCGATGAAGAACAGACGTGGCTCAAAGGAGTGGAGTACATGCGCCGTTTCCCCATTACCGACACCGAACTGGCCATCAACCAAGCACTCGATGCGGGCAAGAAGGTCTTGGCCGAAGGAGCTCAGGGCAGCCTACTCGACATTGACCACGGCACTTATCCTTTCGTCTCCTCCTCATCAACCACCGTTGGCGGTGTCTGCACGGGTCTGGGCGTGGCTCCACAGCGCATCGGACGCGTGTGGGGTATCTTCAAAGCATACAGCACCCGCGTCGGTGCAGGCCCCTTCCCCGTAGAGCTCTTTGACCAGACGGGCGAAGAGATCCGCCGCATCGGCAACGAATTTGGCGCAGTAACAGGCCGTAACCGCCGCTGCGGGTGGGTGGATCTCGTTGCTTTGAAATATGCCATTATGATCAACGGCGTTACCGACCTCGTGATGATGAAGGCCGATGTCCTCGATGGTTTCGACACCATCAAAGCGTGCGTGGCTTACGAGAAGGACGGTGTGCGCACCGAAACCATGCCTTACGACACGGAGGGCTGGACAGCCGTTTATGAAGACATCCCGGGCTGGAACACCCCCCTCACCGGCGTACGCTCCGAATCCGAGTTCCCCAAGGCTTATGCTGACTACATCGCTTATCTCGAACGCCGGCTGGGCACCCCCATCTCGATCCTCAGCGTGGGGCCCGAGCGCGATGCCACCATCATCCGTTGATCCGATCATAACGAAAACTCCCCCTTATCCACGCGGTGGATAAGGGGGAGTTTTCGTAGGAACGTTTTGGTCTTACAAGAAGAAGAGGAGAACGAGCTGCGCCATCAGGATACGAAGGAACATTGAGAGGGGATAGACCGTGGAATAGCCCACTGCGGGTGCATTGTTGCCTGCCGTGGCGTTGGCAAAGGCGAGGGCGGGAGGATCGGTATTCGAACCCGCGATCAGACCCATCAGCGTGAAGTAGTTGAGCTTCATCCTGAGGCGTCCATAAAGCCCGCAGATCAGGATGGGAAGTGTGGTGATCAGGAAGCCCATCCAGACATAGTGGACGCCATCGCCCTTCATGATCGTATCCCAGAATGATGCACCAGCCTGAATACCCACGCTGCTGAGGAAGAGGGCAAGCCCTATTTCACGCAGCATCAGATTGGCCGAGGTCGACGTGTAGGAGTTGATGCGATAGCGATAGCCGAAGGCACCAATGATGATGGCCACAACGAGGGGACCACCTGCCAGACCGAGTTTTACGGGCGTTGAAACGCCGGGAAGGGGGATGGGGAACTGGCCTACGATGATACCGAGGAGGATGCCGAAGAAGATGGCTCCGATGTTCGGATGGTCGAGGTGCTTGACATGTGCTCCGACCACGTTCTTGAAACGCTCGATGTTCTCCTCACGACCTGTGACGAGGATGCGGTCGCCCACTTGCAGACGGAGATCGCGGGCGGCAAAGAGCTCCATACCATTGCGCGTTACACGCGTTACGTTCACACCATAGATGGACGAAACATGAAGATTGCCCAAGGTCTTGCCGTTGATCTCATCTTTGGTAATCACCAGACGCTTACTCACATAGCTCGCATCCTGGCGGTCATCGCTCCAAGTGCCTTCTAAACGTTCGCCGATCAATTCAGTAAGAGCTTCGGATTCATCCTCCGAGCAGACGAGGTGAACGGTCATTCCGATGACAAACTCGGTCTCGCGGTTAGGTACAATCACCTCATCCGTGTCGGGCATGATGCAACGCGTCACGACAAACTGGCGATTGAGGAACTGGTGAAGCTGTTCGAGAGAACGTCCCACAACAGCCTTGTTCGTCACCTTAATGATGAGGTGCTTCGGAGTGGCGTGTGGATTGCCCTCTTCGGAGCGGCGGATGGCGGCTTGCTCTTCATCATAGCTCACACCAGTGAGGTATTTGATGGCGAGGGTGGCGAGGATCATGCCGACCACACCGAGGGGATAGGCGCAGGCATAACCATTGGCAATGGTGGGTGCTGCATCGCCCATAAGATCTTTCAGTACGCCTGTGGCAGCACCGAGACCCGGGGTGTTCGTTACCGCACCATACATTACACCGACCATCATTGGCAGGTTGTCTTTATTGCCGGGATTGGAGAAGATGCCTGCAGCATCACCCACGAAATACAGGGCAAGCATCACCGTCACGTTGAGCATCACGAGACACAGGGCGAGCATGTTCATCCTCAAGCCACCGGACTTAAACGTCTCGAAGAAACTCGGGCCGACCTGCAAACCGATACAGTAGACAAAGAGAATCAAGCCCAACTCCTTGATGACGTGGATGATGTGGTCTTGGTAGGCCACGGCGTCCACAGGGTTAGCATAGAGCCATTTGGTGCAGATATGCCCTACAATGATGCCCACGAAGAGCACCCAAGTTACGCCGAAGGCGATACCGTTTTTTCCCCCGATCTTCCAACGCCCAAGGCGAACGCCAAGGCTGATGACGAGGGCATACAAAATCACGATGTGCGCAACACTCTCGGGATTTTGCAGCAGTTTGACGAACCATTCCATGATGGAGAATTTGTGTATAAATGAGAGTGAAATGAATTTTCAGCTGCAAATTTAAGAATTGTTGCAGGAACGGCCAAGACAGTGCCGCGGTAACTTGGCGTTTTGGCCTGCTTTTGCGCATTATTCCTGCGGAGCGGTGCTCTCCGGCAGCGCAACGTTCAGTTTCTCGGAGACAAACTGCGCGATGAACTGTGCCGTACGTTCTGCGCCGAGGACGGAGACGTTAATGCACAGGTCGTAGGTATCGGCACTTCCCCAGGTGCCGGAAGAATAGAAGTTGTAGTAGGTGGAGCGGCTCTCATCGCTCTCCTCGATGAGGTTGCGTGCCGTCTTCTTGTCCACGCCCTCACGCTCCATCACGTTGCGGATGCGCTCTTCGGGATCCGCAGCGATGAAGATGTTGACGTGGCGTGGGTGATGGCGAAGGATGTAGTCGGCCACACGTCCCACAAAGACACACGAACGATCGGCTGCCACTTTCTGAATGACGCGGCTCTGGAGCACAAAGAGATTTTCATCGCTCAGCTGATTATTGTAAAACTCTCCGCCGCCTCCGATGAAGGGTTGTACGACATTCATTATGGAACGGAAGAAACCTTTCTTCTCGTCCGCGCGCTCAAAGATGCGAGGCCCGAGACCACTCTCCTCAGCTGCGAGGGAGAGAATTTCCTTGTCGTAGTAGGCAATGCCAAAGATTTCGCTCAGCCGTTTGGCTACATCGCGGCCTCCGCTGCCTAACTGGCGGCCGATGTTGATGACGAAGGGAGTTTCCATAAAATGAACTATTATGAGATTATACTTGTACGGAGGAGCCGCGGTATTGACGCAGACGGCGAATTTGTTGCACGAGGAGCACCAAGGAGAATAAAGCTGCCGCAGCATCAGCAGCAGGCAAAGCGTACCACACCCCCAACACGGACGGTGTGATCCAGTGCGGCAGAAGGAGGAGTGCGGGGATGAGGAATATCATCTGACGGGTCAACGAGAGGAAAATGCTCTTCCCCGGCTGTCCGATGCTCTGGAAGAAGGCAGACGACACAATCTGCATGCCCACGATGGGGAAGAACAGCACCGTGATGCGCAACCCGGAGGCGGCATTCCGGACCAGCAGCGGAGCATCTTTGGCAAAGATGGCTACACAAGGTTCAGCAGCCAGCATGAAGACGGCAAAACCCGTTGTTGTGACAAGGCTGGCGGCAAGGATGGTGTAGCGCAACGTTGTCAACAAACGGTCAAACTTTTGTGCACCATAATTAAAACCGGCAATAGGTTGCATGCCTTGATTCAACCCGATCACAATGAACACGACGAGCATGAGCAAACGGTTGGTGATGCCATAGGCACCCACCGCAGTGTCGCCACCATATTCCGCCATGGAACGAGTAAGAATGATGCTCACCAAGGAGGCGCAGGCATTGATCAGAAACTGCGGAAGTCCCGTCCACATACATTCGCGCATTAACCGCCAGCGAGGGCAGAGCACCTCACGCGTCAGTCGGATCGCATTGCCACGCTTCGTGAAAAGGGTGATCTGCCAGAGGAGCATCATCACCTGAGCCAGAACCGTTGCCCAAGCCGCACCCGAAATGCCCCATTGGAAACCAAAGATGAAAAGGGCATCCAATCCAGCGTTCAGCACAACAGTGCCAAACGTGGCGTACATGGCCAAACGCGGACGATTCGTAGAGCGGAGTTGGGCATTGAGCCCCAAATAAAGGTGCGTCACCACATTGCCATAGAGAATAATGCTCATATAATTATAAGCATAAGGCAGTGTGGCTTCACTCGCGCCGAACGACCGCAGGATGGGGTCGAGAAAGAGGAGCAGCACGGCACCAAGCACGATGCCCATCACGATGTTGAGGAGCACGACATTGCCCAAGATGCTCCGCGCCACCTGATAGTCCTGCTGCCCTAAGCGCACGCTCATCAGTGTGGCACCACCCACACCGACCATCGCTCCGAAAGCGGCCGTTATGGCCATCAGGGGATTGGTGAGGGCCAAACCTGTAATGGCGGCTTCGCCTACACCTTGGCCAATGAAGATACCATCAACAAGGTTGTAGAGCGAAGAGGCTATCATTGCAATAATGGCAGGAAAGGCATACTGCATAAGAAGCTTCCCGACGGGCTGTTCGCCAAGGGCTGCAAATTCTTGGATAGGGGAAGAGGAGGAAGATACGGACATCAGATTTTCGTGCAAAGCTATGCGGCGATGAGTGCCGCTCTTTGGTGCAAAAATACGAAGAAAAGCCAGTTTCGAGGACTTCGAAGCTGGCTTTGTCATCAAAAAAGCATCGGTAAGGGAGCGTTCGTCAATGGATCGTGACAAATTCTTGGGTACTACGTCCCCCTTGCGCAAAGCCATGGAAAAGGTGGAGGAACTTATCCACCCGAATTCGGGATAAGCCGCACTTGTTTTTTGCCTTAAAATAGTTTCAAGAAAAGCCCAAAAAGAGGATTATTTTCCGTATATTTGTTGTTGATAATCAAACAGATAACAAAAAACAACCCTCTATGAAACTTGTCAG
>JBHAFF010000026.1:0-183272 GCA_041855985.1 Alloprevotella sp. | reverse complement strand
TGAAACCATAGTACCATCCCATCGTACTCTTGCCCTTATGAGCGTACCCCTTGAAGACGCGATTGGAGAATTGTCGCTTGTTTTCGCAGACAGGGATACGCGTGGAATCGATGAACGTGATGCCTGTGCATTCTCCCATCAAAGCCAATTTAAGGAAGAGCAGCAAGGGGATGGCCACGCGTGGCATCCGTTCTACAAAACGGGTGTAGGAGAGTAGATCGGGAAAGTCGTCGATTAGCTTTTCGCGCACGAAGTTTTGACGTCTCTATCGTTTTGGGTTTGTACACTGGCGAAGATGGTCTCAATGTGCTTTCGGAAGTGTTTGTGGTTCCAAGAAGGCGGTTCCCAATCACACGATTTCCGATGAAATCCTTGCAGGTTTCGAGAATTCTGACGAAATTTGCTATGGAGTTGCACATAAGCAGAACAAGAATAGTCAACGGTGTGGATACCACGGATCTGTTCATAATCTGCGAGTTGCGCTGCTTTTCTGCTTTTAATAGTTGGAGAATGAATTCAACCAACGGGTAATGTTTCAAATAAGATGATTGACAAGAAGAGGATTTTATTAGGGTTTCTCCTGATGTTGATAACCCATGCGATGGCGTATGCCAATACGCCCAATGCAAGTAAAGCCATTGCCATTACACAGGTTTATGGTGATGGCGTAAGGATGGTGGCTGTGGCTTTGGAATATGCAAAGCCTGTATCTGGCAGTGATTTCTCCACTTCCGATTTTCAGATAGATGGCCGTACCGTTACCGCAGTGTTTGCAAGTAATTCGGTTGGCTTGACCGATAACGCAGATAAAGGTAAGTATATCATCGTACAGCTCTCGCCCGATGACGAAGGTGTTTCATTGGCCTACAAAATGAAGATGGACAATGCCACTACGAGCAGTACTCCCAAGCAAGGAGGAAAGAAATGGGTGGCAGGCGACAAACTGGCGGACAACTTGGCTTATGCGGATGCTCAAGCAACAGTGGTTCAGAAAGGTGGAAGGATGATAAGGACCACCGAGGTGAAAAATCTGGTTGTAGATGATTTTCAACAGTTGACTTTTAAAGATGCAGAAACAGGCAAAACATTGAAGTATAATCTTTTCGTACCTAAGAATCCTGGCTGCGAGCCTTTGCCGTTAGTGTTGTTTATGCATGATGCAGGAGTGACGAGCGAATATCATCGTGCGACACTTTTCCAAGGTTTGGGGGCTGTGGTATGGGCAAGTCCGGAGGAACAAGCCAAGCGGCCTTGCTTCGTATTGGCACCGCAATATGACGAGATTATCGTCGATGACAATGCACAGACCTCACCGATGATGGAGACAACGATTCATTTGATTGAGCATCTGTTGAAACAATACAAGATAGATGCCAGCCGTATTTATACGACAGGACAGTCGGGTGGTTGCATGATGTCTATTGCTATGAACATCAAGTATCCCGATTTCTTTGCGGCTGCATATCTTGTTGCAGGACAGTGGGATCCTGGTTTGGTTGCTCCGCTTGCCAAGAAGAAATTGTGGATTATGACCTCTGTTGACGATTTAGGGGCTTTCCCCGGCGAAAATGCCATAACAAAACGCTTGGAGACAGAAGGAGCCAAGGTGAGCCGGGCATGGTGGAATGCTACATGGAATGCCCATCAATACCGTTTTGCCTACGATAAGATCGTTTCAGAGTGTAACCCGATCAAGTACACCGTTTTTGAAAAGGGAACAGTTTTCTTGCCTGGTGCGGAGACAGCAGGGGCAAGCGGCCACCGCAACACGTGGCGTGTGGCATACAGCATCGAACCTATTAGAGAATGGCTCTTTGAGCAAAGAAAATAAACCTTTGTCTGGTGTCTGGGCTCCTTGAACATGAGTGTTCAGGATATAAGGGAAGTGAGACCAAGTTGTGTAAATCGACAATTGCAAATGAATTTAGCGGAAATCATCGAGCGTTCCAAAAGAATACGTGAACGCTATCACGAGTTGGAGTTGGAGCATCATGGCAGCCATTGGACGGTGGAAGAAGATGCTTTGGCCTATCTTACCGATGCGGGTTTGGTGGGTCGGAATATCATGACCGAGCAAAGCCGTTGGGGAAAGGCCAACACGGAATCTCGTAGTGTTCTCAAACATAAGTTAGGAGAAAATATCTGGTGGCTTATTATCTTGGCGGAAAGGAATGGTATTGATGTCCAACAAGCTGTGGAAGACTTTTTGGGTAAAACGGAAAAACTCTTGGAGGTCTGAATGTTCAACCTTGCCGCATTGCACAGGCATACAGCTGTTTTCTTTTCTACGTGTCCGGTAAACTTGAGTAGCGAATTAAGGCTGGAAACCCTTTTGAGGTTTCTGGCCTTTTTGCTGTTTTGCGGCTGAAAACAAACAACAAGCAGCATGAGTAAAAGTGGGCGGCAATAACCAACCGGGAGTTTGAGGGTCCTGGTTTTGCATCTTCTGTATGCTGATGCCATGGAGCGTTGTTCCTGTTCGGCCACACCGCGGTGTCGGCGCGGTGATGTCGCGGAAGTGGAGCAACAACTCCGCGGTGTCAGCGCAACGACACCGCGGAATGATTCGGAGGAGTTGCCGGCAGCTGAGGGGGTGATTACCGCCCATTTGAAGCAAAACTCAAGCAAACGAAGCAAATCTGAAGCAAATCTGAAGCAAAACTCAAGCAAAATCCAAGCAAAATCCAAGCAAACGAAGCAAATCTGAAGCAAAATCCAAGCAAACGAAGCAAATCCCCTCCCCCTTTCTTCCCCCTCCCTGTTCTCCCCCTTCAACCCCCTCTTTACCCCTCCCCCTATAATCCCCCTCCCCTGCCGTTACCGGCGTCGTTGTCGTCATCGCGTGCGAAGCCCGGTCAGCTCAGGTTTCGACAGGGCAGTTTACGGGTTGCCCGAAAAGTCGTTTCAAGCTGAGACAAGTCAGGGCATTTCGGGCTATACGGGTTATATACCTTAACCCCCAATGCCCTATGAACGCTACTGCCCATTTTTCCTCCCGATCCTCTGGTCACGCCCTACAAATCTGTCGCTTTTCTTGTATGTTCCCCCATCGTGTCGTATCTTTGCAGAGAAATAGCTATTTTAGGGAAGTTCTGTCCGGAATGCCCCTTACTTCCAACAACATAACGAGGCGTGCAGCCTCTCCCTTTCCCCCATTAATGGAACAATCTTTTGAACTCATCGCCAAAACCTTTCAAGGCCTGGAAGAGGTTTTGGCTCAGGAACTCATCGAACTCGGTGCTGACGAAGTGCAGATCGGGCGGCGCATGGTCTCCTTCCGCGGCGACCAAGAGCTGATGTACCGCGCCAACTTCTGCCTGCGTACAGCGGTGCGCATTCTCAAACCGTTGAAGCACTTCCGCGCCAAGGATCCTGAGGAAGTGTACCGTGCGGTGAAGAGCATTCGCTGGGACGAGATCCTCGATGTCCGCACCTCCTTTGTCGTGGACACGACCGTGTACAGCACGGAGTTCCGCAACTCGAAATTTGTGGCTTACAAGGTGAAGGACGCCATCGTGGACTACTTTATGGAGACCGCGCACCAACGTCCCAACATCAGCATCTCCAATCCTGACCTGCGTCTTAACATGCACATCGCTGAGGATCAGTGCACCCTCTCGCTCGATTCGAGCGGGGAGAGCCTGCATCTGCGCGGCTACCGCACGGCGAGTGTAGAGGCACCGATTAACGAGGTTCTCGCTGCTGCTCTGGTGAAGATGAGCGGCTGGAAGTTCGACACTGACTTTGTCGATCCCTTCTGCGGCTCTGGCACCCTCCTCGTGGAGGCGGCTCTGATGGCGCGCAACATCTATCCGGGTGTGTTCCGCAAGAAGTTTGGCTTCGAGTCGTGGAAGGATTTCAATCCCGGCTTGCTGAGCCGCATCTATGACGATGACAGCAAGGAGCGTGAGTTTACGCACAAGATCTACGGCTATGACCTCAATTTTCCCGCTGTGGAGGCCGCCTTGGCCAATGCGAAAGCGGCAGGTGTGGCCGACTGCATCGAAGTGGCGCAGCGCGATATCCGCGAATTTGTGCGTCCCGAGGCTCCGGCAGTGATGATCACCAATCCTCCCTATGGCGAGCGGCTCCGTCCGGAAGATCTGAGCCAGATCTACCGCGCGCTGGGCGAGAAGCTGAAAAAGGAGTTCCAAGGCAACGAGGCTTGGGTCATTTCTTCACGTGAAGAGCTGTTTGATGCTCTGCGCTTACGCCCCTCGTTCAAGATCCCCTTACAGAATGGCGCGCTCGACTGCGAGCTGCGTAAATACGTCACCTTCGAGGGTCGTCTGGAAGACTTCCGCGGCGAAGGCGGCATTGTGAAGAATGAGGAGGAGCTGAACCGTCTGAGTGAGCATGGCCGCTTCCGCGATGGCCGCAAGCGCGACTTCTCCCGCAAGCATGAGGATCGTCCTGAGGGCGATGCACCTCGCGCTCCACGCCGCTCCGACGACCGTGACCGCCGTTTTGAGCGGGGTCGTGAAGATCGCCGTTTTGAAGATCGCCGTTTTGAAGATCGCGGGGACGACCGCCGCACAGCCGACTATTTCACCGATGATCCCGATCTCGCTCTGGCCTATCGCAACCTCCGTGCCCGTCACAGCACATTTGAGCGGGTGCGCGCCTCGAAGGAGCGTCAGCAGCATGCCGCTGACCGCTCCCGCACGGAAGACCGCTTCCGCGATGAGCGCAGGGACAAACGTGCCTATGGCAAACCCTTCGAACGCAAGTACGACAGGAAGTCATCGAACCGCAACGCCCGTGGCGAAGGCCAGTTTGACGACCGCCGCTTCAACCGCGACCGCGGTGGCGACCGCCGATGGGGTGACAGAAAGTTTGACGATCACCGTCCTGCCGGACGCCGTCCGCGCCACAACGACTGATCTGCCCCGTGCGCTGTGTGCGCGCCAAATCCTGCTAAACGATGAACAAAATCCTCCTCTCTGCCCTCGCGGCAATCCTCCTTCCTTTCGCAGCGATGGCACAATCGAAGCAATCTCCCTCCCTCGATGACCTGATGTGGGGTGGCACGAACTATTGGAATCTCGTGCCCCGTTCCACGCCCACCGCTTGGTGGGGCGATGCCTTGGTGCACGTCGATGTGGACCGTGTTACCCTCCTCCGCGATGCCCGTGGCCGTGCGGCAGGCAACGCTCCGCTCCTCTTCGATCTCGATGCGGTGAATGCGGCCTTGGACACCGCCACCTACGGCGCCGTCCGCACCCTCGCTTCCGCACAGTTTCCCGATGGCGGGAAGCCTCTCGTACGTCTTGCCAACGCCCGCACGACCCTTATCTACGACTGGACCTTGCGCCGCGTGGTCTGGCAGGGTGAGCGTCCGAAAGGTGTATCGCACGAGGACTTTCACGATGGCAGCCGTGCCTTGGCCTATGTCCGCGGTTTCGACCTCTATGTCCGCACCGCCGATGGACGTACCCACCGCGTCTCGAACGATGGCAGCCGGCAGCTGCTTTACGGCACCTCTGTGCACCGCAATGAGTTCGGCATTGAAAAGGGCACCTATTGGAGTCCCGACGGCAGCCGCCTCGCTTTCTACCGCATGGACCAGTCGATGGTGACGGACTTTCCTCTGGTAAGCATCGCCGTGAGCGACAGTCAGCGTGTGGCACAGCCTGCTCCCGAAGCTTATCCCATGGCAGGGATGACGATCCACAAAGTTCGAGTGGGCGTGTTTGACCCTGCCACCGACCATACTGTATGGCTCGATGCCGGCGATCCTACCGACCGCTATTTCACCAACATCGCGTGGAGCCCCGATGGCAGCCGCATTTACATGTTCGAACTGCCCCGCTCACAGGATCGCGCTGACCTGGTGGAGTATGATGCTGCAACGGGTCGACGCCTCCGCGTGCTCTACACCGAACGCGATGCCCGCTATGTCGAACCGATGCACCCCATCGCCTTTCTCCCTTGGGATGCCACGAAGTTTGTGGTGCAGAGCCGGCGCGATGGCTACAACCACCTCTACCTCTTCGACCGCGACGGACATCTCCTCCGCCAGCTCACCCGTGGCGAATATGAAGTGCTCGATGTGCTCGGCTTCAACCCCAAGGCACGGAGCATTGTCTACCGCAGCAATGAGCACGGGCAGATCAATGAAAATCTCTATGCTGTGCACGTGGGCACCGCGCGCCGCATCCTCCTGGACAATGGCCTGGGTGTGCATCGGGCCACCCTCTCGGGGCAAGGTACATTCCTGCGCGACACCTGGTCAAAGCCCGACACGTACCGTGTGAGCGAAATCCGCACCACAGCAAAAGCTGCTGCCCTTGTGACCCTCGACCAGTTTGCCAGTCCTTGGGAGAACTACGAAATGCCCTTTGTGCAGGGCGGAATGCTCACGGCTGCCGATGGGAAGACCCCACTCCACTATCGTCTGGTCATGCCTGTGAACTTCGACCCGAAGCGGAAATATCCCACCATCGTCTATGTGTATGGCGGTCCCCACGCCACCAATGTGAAAGCCTCTTGGAACTTCCAGGCGCGTCCTTGGGAATACTACATGGCCAATAAGGGTTATGTGCTCTTCGTGCTCGATAACCGTGGCTCTGCCGACCGCGGGATGGACTTTGAGAGTGTGACCCGCCGCTGCCTCGGCGAGGTGGAGATGGCCGATCAGATGTGTGGGGTCGACTTTCTCCGCTCGCTCCCCTTCGTCGATGCTGACCGTATCGGCGTGCACGGGTGGAGCTTCGGCGGCTTTATGACCACCAACCTCATGCTCACCCACAACGATGTGTTTAAGGTCGGTGTAGCGGGCGGTCCGGTGATCGACTGGAAGTATTACGAAGCGATGTATGGCGAGCGTTATATGGACACGCCGCAGGAAAACCCCGAAGGCTACGCCGCATCTTCGCTCCTCAATAAGGCGGGGCGTCTCAAAGGCCGCCTGCAAATCATTGTGGGCTACAACGACCCCGTATGTCTCCTCCAACATTCCCTCGCCTTCCTCCGCGCCTGTGAAGATGCCGGAACGCAGCCCGACTATTTTGTCTATCCCAACCAGGAGCACAACATGACGGGGCGTGATATGGTGCACCTCCACGAGCGCATCACCCGCTATTTTGAAGACCATCTCAAATAAAAGAGTGGCTCCGTCAATGACATAGCTGAAAGTCAGGAGGGAATGCCCTTGGCTATCCCCTTTGGGTGAAGGGGCAGTGTAATTTCAAGGCATTCTTACGTCTTTCGTCTTTTTATCTCCGTCTCCCAAGGGGATGCTCCATCAACTCATCGGGCTGTCCGTTCAGCCACAAGATGCTCCCCCAAACTCCCAAACCCCATACCCATGACCGCACGTCCTGTCCGCGTCCGTTTCGCCCCCTCGCCCACTGGGCCTCTCCATATCGGTGGGGTGCGCACGGCACTCTACAACTATTTCTTCGCCCGCCAGCATGGCGGACAGCTCATTTTCCGCATCGAAGACACCGACTCCACACGCTTCGTCCCCGGTGCGGAGGAATACATCATCGAAGCTTTTCGCTGGCTCGGCATCGAGTTTGACGAAGGTGTGAGCTTTGGCGGCGACAAAGGTCCTTACCGCCAGAGCGAACGCCGGGAGATCTACAAGCGTTACGTCGACCGGCTCCTTGCCGAGGGCAAAGCTTATATTGCTTTCGACACCCCCGAGCAGCTCAATGCCCAGCGCGAGGCCGTGGCCAACTTTCAGTATGACGCCACTACGCGCATGACAATGACCAATAGCCTCACCCTCAGTCCCGAAGAGGTGGAACGCCGCATTGCCGAAGGGCAGCAGTATGTGGTTCGCTTCAAGATTGAGCCCGGCGAAGAGGTGCACATCGACGACCTCATCCGTGGCGATGTGGTGATCAACTCCTCCGTCCTCGATGACAAGGTGCTTTACAAGAGTGCCGACCAGCTCCCGACTTATCACTTGGCCAACATCGTGGACGACCACCTTATGGAGATTTCCCACGTGATCCGCGGTGAGGAGTGGCTTCCTTCCGCACCCCTCCACGTCCTCCTCTACCGCGCCTTCGGATGGGTCGACACCATGCCTCGATTTGCCCATCTTCCCCTCCTGCTCAAACCTACGGGCAACGGCAAGCTCTCCAAGCGTGACGGTGACAAGCTCGGCTTCCCCGTCTTCCCCCTCGAATGGCACGCCCCCGACGGCACTGTCAGCTCGGGCTACCGTGAGAGCGGATATCTCCCTGAGGCCGTGGTCAACTTTCTCGCCCTGCTCGGATGGAATCCCGGCGATGACACCGAACTGATGTCGATGGACGAGTTGATCGCCAAGTTCGATCTGGCAAAGTGCTCGAAGGCTGGCGCGAAGTTTGACTATGTCAAGGGCTGGTGGTTCAATCGCGAATATCTCCTCGCAGCTCCCGCAGCACGCCTTGCTCCCGCCTTCCTCTCCATCCTCGCTGCCCAAGGCATCGACACCACTGCCGACCGTGCTGCTGCCGTCATTGAGATGATGAAGACGAAGAATGTGGAATACGTTGATGCCCAGAGCGGGCAGACCCGCAAGCGCAGCGTGAGCTTCGTGGCCGACCTCTGGCCTTTGTGCGACTTCTGTTTCATTGCCCCTACGGCCTTCGACCGCGAGGACAAGTTTGTCAAGAAGAACTGGAAGGAAGATTCCGCCGCTCAGCTTACCGAAGTGGTTCACCGTCTCGAAGCCCTCACCGACTTCTCTGCCGATGCTCAGAAGGCTGCCGTTGATCCTTGGTGCGAAGCTTCCGGTGCAAAACCCTGGAACGCTTGGCGCGTTGCCCTCGTCGGCACGGGCAAAGGTCCCGATATGTATGAGCTTTCTGCCTTCCTCGGCAAGGACGAAACCCTCCGCCGCCTGCGTTTTGCCATCGACACCCTCGGATGATCTATACGCTCGGAATCTACCTCTATGCCTTCGTGGTGCGCCTCCTTGCCCTCTTCGGCCATCGCAAGGCGCGGCTGATGGTCGAGGGACAGCGCGCCACGTGGCGCATCCTCACCACCAAGGTCCGTCCCGATGCTCGCTATGTCTGGGTGCACGCGGCCTCGCTCGGAGAGTTCGAACAGGGCCGCCCGCTTATCGAGCGGCTGCGACGCGAGCAGCCCGATCGTCCCATCCTCCTCACCTTCTTCTCACCCTCGGGTTATGAGGTGCGGAAGGATTATGAAGGAGCCGACATCGTCTGCTACCTCCCCTTCGACACTCCCCGTGCTGCACGCCGCTTCATCCATCTTGCACAGCCGGAACAGCTCCTCCTCATCAAGTACGAATTTTGGGGCAACTACCTCGCCACGCTCCACCGTAGCGGCATCCCGGTCTACAGTGTGAGCAGCATTTTCCGTCCTGGCCAGCGGTTTTTCCGTCCTTTTGTACGGAGTGGGGTGTGGACGTTGCGGTGTATTACCCACTTCTTCGTCCAGGATTCCGCCTCCGCACAGCTCCTCTCCACCATCGGTCTGGGTAGCCGCGCCACCGTGGTGGGCGATACCCGTTTCGACCGCGTGGCCGACATCCGTCAGGCAGCGCGTGCCCTGCCCCTTGTGGAGCGGTTTGCCCAGGGACGCTCCGTCCTCGTGGCCGGCAGCACGTGGCCGCCCGATGAAGACCTCCTGATCGACTATTTTAACCGGCATCCCGAGTGGCAGCTCGTCCTTGCCCCCCATGTTGTGGACGACCGCCATCTCCGCGACATCGAAGCAAAGCTTCATCGTCCTGCCCTCCGCTATTCTCAAGCTACGCCCGAGGCGGTGAGACAGGCCGACTGTCTCATCATTGACAACTACGGCCTCCTCTCTTCCATCTATCGCTATGGACTCGTGGCTTATGTCGGGGGTGGTTTTGGAGTCGGCATCCACAATGTGCCCGAGGCCGCAGTTTATGGCATCCCCGTCATCATCGGCCCGAACCACCGGAAGTTTCGCGAGGCGCAAGCCCTCTTGGCTGCCGGCGGCTGCCGCGAGGTGCAGAATGCCGCCGATTTCGCAGCCCTGATGGATGACTTCACCGCTCATCCCGCCCACCGTCTAGCTGCCGGAGCCGCTGCCGGTCACTACATCTCCGACAATGCCGGTGCAGCCGACAAAATTTTTATGCACATCTTTGGGAAGTGACTGTTTATCAGGACTGTCGGACGGATCTGGACATAATTAACCCCCGGTGTCTTATCGCGAATGCGGCAAGATACCGGGGGTTAACTGTGATTGTCCCTCACCGGTCAGAACAGTTCGAGCTGGATGGGACCGGTCTGTGGGCGTTCGGCAATGGCGCCGATGAAGAGTTCGATGTCGGCAAACTGCTTGTCGGTGATGGTGAGCATGCAGACCTTGCCTTGTTCGGGAAGGAGGTTCCGCACACGCTGCCGGTGGACGTTGGCATTTTCGACCGAGGCGCAGTGGCGCGTGTAGACCGAAAACTGGAACATGGTGAAGCCATCGGCCAGGATGCGCTGCCGGAAGTCGGCAGCCGCTTTGCGCTGCTTTTTAGTTTCTGTGGGAAGATCAAAGAACACGAGGATCCACATCACTCTGTACTCATTAAGGCGTAAGGACGTGCTCACAATCAAGGGTTTGTTTTAGGCATTTTCCTGCAGGGTCAGTGCGGGCTCAGAGTTGCGGGTAGATCAGTTTACGCTGTTCGCCGGCGAAGCACCGTTGCAGTGAAGCTGTGGTGAGTGTGGCAGCGATCATCAGTGGGCTGCGCTTGCCGTTGATGTGGACATCCAGGGTGGTGAGCTGGAGCAGATGAGCCTTGATTTCTGTGGTGAGGGTGCGGCAATCGATGCCGGAGCGCAGAAGCCGCACAACATGCAGGTCGAGATAGGGTCGATAGGGCTCGATGATGTCGTCGGCTAGGCAGTAGGCATTGTAGCGGTTGTGGTGGTGGATGCCCAAGGTGGGAAGGAGGCCTGAAGAGACAAGTGCCCTGGCGATGACGGCCCGGAGGATGGCGTAGCCATAGTTGAGGAGGTTGTTGGGTGGATCCTCGTTGCGCCCCCGGGTGAAGTGTTCGTAGTCGGTGGCGAAGAGTTGTTTCCAATAGTAGGCTGCTGCGCGCCCTTCGAGGTTATCGGGATCGCCGCTGCGCACGGCCTCCGCCCAAGCATCCATACATCCCGTCTCGGCATCGGTGCAGAGGCGGAGGGCGGCGGCCTGGTTGGCGATCTTTTGGCGCACGGTCTGCTGCCAAAGCTGCTTTTTGAGCGGAAGGGAGGCTTTGATCTGGTCGTGGAAGCGTTCACTTTGCAAGGTGTTGCCCACCAAGGGAAGCATCATGCCCGCAGGCATGTGCTTTCCGTCGCAGGTGATGAGTGCGACATTGCACTCCATCAGATAGGCCATGAGGGCATGGGAGAGGGTGACCTGCGGATGTTCAAGCACGATGACCGCTATGTCCTCGATGGCGCGCATCGTTACCTCCTCTGCGCCTGCGGCGTTGGTGCGCTTGATCACCAACTGTCCGAGGCGGAGGGAGAGGTAAGCAGGATTTCCGAAGAAAAGTGTGCGCTTGATCATGGATCAGCGGATGATGCGGGTGATTCGTCCGAGGCGGTCCACTTCAAGTTTCCAGCAGACGGATTTGATGGGGAGGCCTTCTAACGTATATCCGCTTTTCGACTGGGGGCTTCCTAGCCCCAATTCATCTTTAATCTTATTGATGATGAGATTTTGGGAAGATTTTAAGATGACACCAGAGATGTTGTGTGGTACAAACATGGGTTTAATGTCGGAACTGCTCACGAATTTGTAAATCCCTTCGTTCCGGAGTTCACCGGTCTGCACATGGGCTTTTTCCAGCTCTTCGTCATTGGGGACATAGACCAGATCACCGGGGGAGAGGGCAAAGAGGAGCATATCGCCCTGATCGTTGCGCTCGGGCACGGGAGTGAATCCTTGCTTGCTGCGTTCCACGGCGATGTTGAGGGGGATGGTCTCATAACTGCGACCGTTGGCCGTACTGTAGATGGCAAAGAAAAGGTTTGTACCCTGCTCGGCCTCCACCCACTTCGTCGGGCGGTTACCGCGCTGTCCGACCTGAAACTTGTTGCCCCGTGCTTCGAACTTGCGCACCCTTTTGATGGGTTGGTGCGGACGTCCATCGTTGTAGAGGGCGATGTTGCTGTTCAGCTCGGCAATGCCTTCGGGCGAGAAGGCCACTTTCGGATCCCCACCTTTGGCCGCAAGATAGTTTTTGAGGATTTTCCGGATCCCGGAGTCGGTGATCTTGTCGATGTCCTTCATCGTGAATTCGTGATCCAGCGGTTTTCGGGTGGCGCTGAGTGGGGCTTTCTCGTCCGACCAGTACCAGGTGTCGACCACCGCCACGTTGCGTTGTTCAAAGATGTAATTCATCGCGGCGAAGTGCTCTTTGAGGGCCTTGGGGGAGAAACCCTTGCGCACCAGATCTTGGACATATTGGCGGAGGGCTTTGTCGGCGATGCGGTCAGGCTGTTTGAGGGCGTTGTTGAGGCTGACGCCCGGCTTGATGCAGCGCAGGTTGACGTGGCCGTGCACGGTTCCTTTGTGGAGGGGTTTCCGGACGGCCCACTGGGCTTCGCCCTTCTGTGGGATGCGCACTTTGCGCCCCGTCTCGTCAATGTGCTCGATGGTGTTTCGGGTGCGGGTGATGAGGCGTTCGCGGTGTTTGAAACTGACGACGATGTGCTCCAAGGCGCGGCGGGCATCTTCGGTGAAGGTGGGCCAGGGTTTGCGCAGGTGGGTGTGGTCGTACACCTCGCCCGTCAGCCAGTCAGCATGCCCTTTGTAGGCAGTCCACTTCTTGCGCTGAGCAATAAACGTGTCGGGATCATTCCCTGCGCTCTCATTGTTGAGCAGCTGTATGAGGCCGAGTTGCGCACAGGCCACGACCAGTGCGTCCATGGCGTGGTGGCGGTGGTCAATGCGCTTTTTGGAGAAACCTTTGGCCAGTGCCATCGGGATGCGGATCTGGAAATGCCGCTGTCCGTCGCTGTTCACAATCTCGCCAAATTCCTTGCTGCCCGTGAGGCGGTTCATCCGCTCGAAGCGAGGTTGTACGATCGTGTTCCACACATCGTGCAGGCCCCACTCCTTCTTGAGGCGGTCGGTGATGCCGCCCGTGCAGACGATGATGTGGCGGGATTTGGCTTCGCGCTCGTCCTCTTCGCGCACCACGGCCGAGAGGAGGCGTACGATGGTGCGGGTGATGTAGCGTGTGTTGTTGAGCTGGCGTGCGGTGAAGTCGTTGGGGATGTCTTCGGCCAGAAGGTTCTGACGCTTACGCTTCATGCGGTTGCCGGCAAAGGTCTCATTGACCAGAGCGGCGTAGGCATCGTATTTCAGGACGGTGTATGGTCCCACTTGCTTCCCGCCCTGTTTGCGGATATATTCCGCTCCGAGGAGGTTGTCTTTGTCTTTGTTGACTTCTGCTTCGCAGATCACCTTGTTGCTCATCGAGTCATCGTAATAACGGCTGCGGGGGATGACGTGCTCGATCTCATAGGCTGCGGAAAAGAGCTTGGTGAGGGAGATGCTCTGTCCGGTGTAGGGTGAGCGGTACTTCTGGTCGAGCCAGAGCCGGTAGCGCAGCAGTTCGCTCCGAGTGGGCTGTGCTTTTCGGGCGGTGATCTTCGCGATCCACTCATAGTCCTTGTCTTGCTCGGAGAGGTTGGCCAATGCCCCCTCTTCGTAGATCCGGAGCAGGTCTTGCTGGCCGGGTGAATAGGGGCGTATGTTCTCGCAGGCCATTTGATGGTCGGCATTGTCGTGCAGTTCTTGGAGGAGCTGTCGGATGCGGAGGTTGGTGGCCTCATTGTCGGCATTGCGCTCGCTCATCTGCTTACGTTGCTCGGCGGTTCGGGTCATCTCGCGCCCCATCTCCACGTGGATCTCATCGATGCGTCCCACGGTCTTCCAGATATCGTGTACCACGCGGAGAGTCTCGAGCAGCACTTTCTCCACGATCGGATTGCGCAGGGAGTGGTGGGGAAAACTGCGCACGTAGTCTTCCATCTCCTCAGGCGATGTCCAGCGCATCACATCGCGCTCCTCGCTGTGGCATCCATACACGAGATAGCCAGCCTGCCAGGTCGGTAGTCCCTGACAGTCCATCACGTTTTCGAGGGTATCTTGTACGCCGTGCATGCGCTCCGCGATTTGGGCGTCGAGCGTTCCGTCGTGCAGCTGTTGCATGCGCATTTTCGCCTCGCGACACACATCGTCTTCGTGCCAGCAGCTGCCACAGCGCATCACGGAGAGGAGTTTTTTCAGTGCCTTCTCGCTGTATGCGCCATAGCCCTCGGCAAAGGGCTTGACACGCAACATGGCTGCCACGAAGGCATCGCCGAGCTGCCACTGGTGCAAAGCCTTTTCGAGCACCGGGCGATCCGTCACGGAGTAGAGCAGATGCCAAAGCATATACTCGTTGGTAGGTGCGGCCTGCCGGGCTTCGGGATGAGCGGCCTTTCGCCGCTTGTCGCGCTTCGGACCCTTGTCCTTCGGGTTGCGACACACATAGGGTGCGCGGAGGAACTCGTCGACGGGAGGAAGTTCTGCCCCTCCCTCCTTCGCCTTCGTTAAGGCGGTGGATAGGGTATGGTACGTCTCGCCCGCAGGATAGCCTTCGGCCTTGTCCTCCACATAATTCCAAGCCACGGCGGGGAGAGTGCCGCGTTTGAACTTCAGCTTCAAGAAGTCTTTGTAGAACTCTTCGTGGCGCACGCTCTTGCGCACGCGGAGCCACTCGTAGAGCCGGGATCGGCTTTCCTGATCGGGGAGGAACTCGTCCGTGCGGTCGGCATCGGTGTGGCGATCCACGATACGCAGGTTGTGAATCCATTGCCACAGGCGGAACTCCTGGTAGTAGGGGTTGGAGCGTGCTGCACACTTCAATCCGGTGTATTGGGTCTTGCCCTTGGCGTCCACATATGCCGCACCGCGCTCCAAGGGGCATCGTTCGATGGTGCCCTTCTGACTGCGCAGCGGACGCTGGTAGAACAGCACATCGTCCACCAGAAGATCGGTGAGTGTCTTGGTGGTGAGCAGGTGCTCGCGGTGGGCATTGTTGCGGGGATACAGCTCTTCGGCACAGGCACGGAAAGTGGCTGTGTCGCTCAGCTCGGGATGGTGCTTGGCTTGTTCGGCGAGGATGGCCAGGAGTTCGGAGCGGTAGAGCGCGCGGTCCACGGTGTGGACATATTCACCGCGGATTTTATCGTCAGGCTTGTTGAGCAGACGCCGGTAGATGAACGAGCCTACCGTCTGTCCGCTTCGCGCCAAATCCCGCTCTGTGCGCTTTTTGCGGAGCTTCCAGTCATCGGAGTTGGGCATAGTGATGGTGTACTTCGGCTGACCCTCGCGGTCCAGCTTTGGGGTAATCCCATCTTTCTCGAACTCCCGCTTTACGATCACTTGGATGATGCTGCCCTCCATCGGTGCCAACGAGTGGGCACTCTTGCGGCGATACACCAATCCGCAGTCCAGCTGCAGGTGGTACCACGTGTCCTTGCCCCGCTTTTCCTCGGGCGTAGTCACACTCAGCACGCGTGTCTCGACGAGTTCCTCCTGTTTCGTTACATTCTCTTCTTCCTCTTCACCGCGTGCCGCTTGATAACCGCGTTTCTGGTTGAAACTCAACAGCACCCAAGCCAACTCTTCGCGTGATAGGGGACGTGTCAGACCCTTTTCGCGCAGGTAATAGAGCGTCCAGTCGGCCGGTATCAGATGGTCGGACAGCCACTCCGGCTGGTGCCGGCGAAAGTCTTCGAGCATCTCGTCAAAGGCACTGCGGAAGAGGAAGGTGCGTTGTCCCGAAGCATCTGTTTTCCAAGCCAGCTTCACTTCACCCTCGTCCTTCTGCCTGCCCAATTTGTTTTTGCTTGACAGGCCTTTTTCAGCCACGTCTGTACTCAACGCTTGTGCTTCGCTCTGCCCCGTTTCGTGGGGCTGATCGACAATGTTTTCCTCATCGAGGCTCCAACAGTGTGCTTGATCGAAGTGTTCGGGCAGCCACCCTAGGCAGTGGAGCACGCGGAGCAGGCGTGAACGGCGCAGTTGCCGGCGGAATATCCCACGACGCATCATGCGTGCCATGCGGCGTTCGGCGGTCTCCGACACGCTCTCTCCTTGTTCAAATTTACCCAGCACATCGGCTGTTGTGGGAATGATTCGTGACCCGATGTGTGTGCATTTCGCTGGATTTCCTGCTGTGTCCGTTTGTACTACTGCCCATCCTATGCTACTTGTTCCGATGTCCAAACCTAAAATTGTTCGTTCCATACGTTTTTCTTTGCGTTTTTCTTGGTCGGTTACAGGATTATCCTTATCTTTGCTCCATATTTCGTAAGCAATTCACAATAAGGATGATTCCGTTGTGATTACTACAAGGGCGGGGCGACTCGCCCTATTTTTATGTTTTTACTTTATTTGTGGATGAAGGTCTAAGCTCTGATGCCTGTTGTCTGGTTCATTGTATAGCGTCCAAGACACCTCATTGCCATCAGGATAATAGTGTTCGGTTAATCCTCACATCGCCATGGTGATGGTCATGCCTATGGATTGTCCGGACTTTTCGATGCGCATCTTCATCGTGCTGGTTGAAGAGTTGGGGATGGTGAAACCTGTGGCACGGTCAATGCTCAAGCGGCCTTCTATCCCACCCGATGCTGTGACATCACTGGGCATGGCATCTGACAGCAGGTTGATGTCGCCGCGGTAGGTAATGTGATAGGCTTGGTCTGTCACCTCGGCCAGCGTGTAGTTGACGGACAGCTTTCCTGTCCGGGAGTTGTTCATTTCACCCGTCCAGCTTTCGCCCACCGCAATGGGCTGTTCGGAGAAGGGTGTTATGTGGTTTACCTGATCCAGACCTTCGAAGACATTGCCCATGAAGTCCAGTTCGTCCTGCTCGACTTTTAGGATTTTTCCTATCGGGCTGTGGACCACTACAGTGCGCTTGCCTACCAAGGCCTGTACCTTGGCAATGGTGTCCAGCTCCATCTTTTTGCCATTTCCCTCCACCGATCCGGAGATTCCGGTGATTGTGGTTTCGAGGGTGTTCGTCTGGGAGTCAGTGGCCAATACTTTGATCTGTGAGGCGGTGCTGATGTCCATTTTTAGTGCGTTCATGTCCGGAAGGGACATCTCTGTACGTATTTTCATGGTGTACTGCACTGTCTGTCCAACCTTGGGCGTGAGGCGAAAGGTGTAGCGTTGCTGCGCGACCGCCACGAGGGCAAAGACCCGTGAGAAGGAAGGTGAAGAATTGTCGCTTCATAAGGAAGATATGATTAAAGATTAAGTGGCCTTATAGATGCAAAGGTATATAAAATGTGCGGTTTGCCCAAATGTTTTTGTGCTTTCTATATTCTTGGGATGCAAAAAGTTCAATCGTGTTTATCAAAATAGAGGGTATTGGCCATTTTCTCTCTCCTCTTGAATATTCATTATCTTGCTTCTATCTTGCTTCAAATGGCGAAGATTTCCCGAAAGAGAAAAGCGGAAGCCTGCTCGATCAAGAGCAGCTTCCGCTTTTCAGACACCATTTTTTATTTGTAATTGTTTGTGCAATCACCTGATTCTAAGCAAGTTGCCGAGAATGCGGTGTCTATGCTGGTGCAAAGATAGCACTTCGTAAGCAATTCACAACACGCAAAGCAATGTCCCTCCAACTCGACCGGGTGTCTATGCTGGTGCAAAGATAGCACTTCGTAAGCAATTCACAACTAATTCGCTAAGTGTAATCATCTAAGTTTTGGTGTCTATGCTGGTGCAAAGATAGCACTTCGTAAGCAATTCACAACGCAACCGCCATCATCAATTCACCATCATCAGGTGTCTATGCTGGTGCAAAGATAGCACTTCGTAAGCAATTCACAACTTAAGACTGCCCGTGAATCAGTTTATCAAGGTGTCTATGCTGGTGCAAAGATAGCACTTCGTAAGCAATTCACAACTAATAAAGACCCTACTGCGCACAAGTCACGGGTGTCTATGCTGGTGCAAAGATAGCACTTCGTAAGCAATTCACAACCGAATACAAAACTATTACAGACAAGTTCTCGGTGTCTATGCTGGTGCAAAGATAGCACTTCGTAAGCAATTCACAACGCGGTACTAAACGCGGACTATCTGAAATGAGGTGTCTATGCTGGTGCAAAGATAGCACTTCGTAAGCAATTCACAACTCATCTGACCATTCTTCGTTATAATAGTACGGTGTCTATGCTGGTGCAAAGATAGCACTTCGTAAGCAATTCACAACTTGTCCTGAACAGTCTGCGAATTCTGACTAGGTGTCTATGCTGGTGCAAAGATAGCACTTCGTAAGCAATTCACAACAACGGGAGGGGGCGTAACGCATTAATACGAGGTGTCTATGCTGGTGCAAAGATAGCACTTCGTAAGCAATTCACAACTCAGGATGAGCACGAACGTGTGCGAATAATGGTGTCTATGCTGGTGCAAAGATAGCACTTCGTAAGCAATTCACAACCAGTTGGTGGCGCGATATCTTAGGCAGACGGTGTCTATGCTGGTGCAAAGATAGCACTTCGTAAGCAATTCACAACAGGTTACGACTTCGGCCGCGGTGGCGTAAAGGTGTCTATGCTGGTGCAAAGATAGCACTTCGTAAGCAATTCACAACACATACTTGATATATTATGACTGATTGACAGGTGTCTATGCTGGTGCAAAGATAGCACTTCGTAAGCAATTCACAACTAAACCTCCGCGCGCGCGGAATCAATCGCGGTGTCTATGCTGGTGCAAAGATAGCACTTCGTAAGCAATTCACAACAAGTTTCTGAAGTCGCCTCTACCGCTGAAGGGTGTCTATGCTGGTGCAAAGATAGCACTTCGTAAGCAATTCACAACGACAACTGGGAGCGATTTATTTCTGACGGCGGTGTCTATGCTGGTGCAAAGATAGCACTTCGTAAGCAATTCACAACTGATATGGCGCGCACTAACGCTCTCAATATGGTGTCTATGCTGGTGCAAAGATAGCACTTCGTAAGCAATTCACAACGCCTTAAAAACGAAACTAAGATTGCGGACGGGTGTCTATGCTGGTGCAAAGATAGCACTTCGTAAGCAATTCACAACAAGGCGAATGGGTGGGCGGTGTGATGGCCGGGTGTCTATGCTGGTGCAAAGATAGCACTTCGTAAGCAATTCACAACGCATACAACCATGACATTTACCGCACGGAAGGTGTCTATGCTGGTGCAAAGATAGCACTTCGTAAGCAATTCACAACTGGCGGGAGGGGCGGACGTCGATGTCTATAGGTGTCTATGCTGGTGCAAAGATAGCACTTCGTAAGCAATTCACAACGGAGGGCTAAATCACTACTACTCTCGAAAGGGTGTCTATGCTGGTGCAAAGATAGCACTTCGTAAGCAATTCACAACGAGGAGATGCTGGGCGAAATCCTCAAACAAGGTGTCTATGCTGGTGCAAAGATAGCACTTCGTAAGCAATTCACAACAAAAAACGAAGGTGGATAAGATTCTCGGAGGGTGTCTATGCTGGTGCAAAGATAGCACTTCGTAAGCAATTCACAACCGCCGCCAAGACATGGGCTGCGGTGCAGGGGTGTCTATGCTGGTGCAAAGATAGCACTTCGTAAGCAATTCACAACTGGAGTTCGGTGGAGTTCGTGTAGGCCGTTGGTGTCTATGCTGGTGCAAAGATAGCACTTCGTAAGCAATTCACAACGCGTGCTCAGGGGGGGCGTCCAGCTGGAGGGGTGTCTATGCTGGTGCAAAGATAGCACTTCGTAAGCAATTCACAACCGGGAAATGCCGCTACCCTCGGCGTGAGTGGTGTCTATGCTGGTGCAAAGATAGCACTTCGTAAGCAATTCACAACGTCTGCTCAGCGTGAGCACGAGCAATGACGGTGTCTATGCTGGTGCAAAGATAGCACTTCGTAAGCAATTCACAACAGGAGTTTAGGAAGGCTGTAGAGGAAGAGGGGTGTCTATGCTGGTGCAAAGATAGCACTTCGTAAGCAATTCACAACGAAGTCAGGCGGACGCGGAAGGGAGGTTCTGGTGTCTATACTGCTGCAAAGATAGCACTTTGTGAGCAGTGTATAAAGGAGAATAGGGACAAATATGCCAACAGGCTGTATTCGGGAGAATAGGATCATCAACGCACAGTTCGACCTCCTTGTCCAAGTCTTCGGTGTGCGGCCAATGTTACTGCCCTTGAAACAACAGCGGCCGCTGCCATCGGCATGAGGCGGGATCCGCAGCGGCCGCCTGCATTTTTGCACGGATACTGCTGTTGCTGTTTCTGCCGTAGAGGCCGAGGCTCTGCCGGGCCTTCACCTTGGCAGAACCGTTTTTTCTTCGTACATTTGCAGCATCGGGGCGGAACCCTGTGTTGACTTCCGCATCCCATGACGATAATCCCCAACGTCCATGAAAACGATCCGCATTTTCTGCCGAAACACCAACGCATATCACAACGTGGCGAAGGGAAGTACCCTCGAAGACGTCTTTGCCGACCTTGACCTCGCCGCACAATTTCCCTACGGCGTGACGAGCTGTAAGGTGAACAACCGCGTGGAGGGGCTTCACTATACCCTTAATGACTCGCGAGATATTGAATATCTTGACATCACCTCGCCCTCGGGACTGCGCACTTACACCCGAAGCCTCTTCTTCGTGCTTTACAAAGCGGTCTACGACTGCTATCCTGGGGCGAGCATCCGCATCGGTACGCCTGTGAGCAACGGATACCACTGCGAACTGGACTTTGAGGGGATGGAGGATGACGCGGTGACTGATGCCGTGGTCGACACCTTGCGGCGGCGCATGCAGTCGATCGTAAAGGCCGACCTCCCCTTCCGCCGTGTGACGGCACATACCTCGGAGGCTGTGGAACTGTTTCGTGCACAGGGTCTGACGAAGAAGGTTAAGTTGCTCGAAAGCATCGGTGATCTATATACGCACTACTACATCCTCGACGGTACGGTCGATTATTTCTATGGTTCCCTCCTTCTGCGCACCTCGCAGTTGACCCGTTTCGATCTTGTACGTTATGGTGAAGGCCTCCTGCTCCGTGTGCCCGATCCTGAGCATCCTGACCGCTTGCGGCCGATGAAGGAGCAGCGGAAGATCTTCAGCGTGTTTCAGGAGCAACGTCGCTGGCAGGACATCTTGGGTTGCACCACCGTGGGGGAACTCAACCAGGCCATCCGCGCCGGAAAGACGAACGACCTTGTGAATGTGGCCGAAGCTCTGCAAGAGAAGAAGATTGCCCAGATTGCCGACCATATCGCCACCCACAGCCAGATCCGCGTTGTGCTCATCGCCGGGCCGTCATCATCGGGCAAGACGACCTTTTCCAAGCGTCTGTCGGTGCAGCTGAAGGCATGCGGCAAGCGTCCCGTGAGCATCTCGCTCGACAATTATTTCGTGGATCGCGAGCTTACACCCCTCGATGCCCGTGGCGACTACGACTTCGAGCACATCGAGGCTTTGAATCTTCCCCACTTCAACGACCAGGTGTGCCGCCTGCTCATGGGGGAAGAGGTGGAGCTTCCGCGCTTCGACTTCCCTACGGGGCGCAGCCTGCTCAGCGGCGAACGCCTCTGCCTCGAACCCGACACCATCCTCATCCTTGAAGGCAACCATGCCCTCAATCCGAGGCTCAGCGAGCGCATCCCTGATGAGGCGAAATATAAGATCTACGCTTCTGCACTGACCACCATCATGCTCGACGACCACAACTATATCCCCACTACCGACAGTCGCCTGCTGCGGCGCATCTGTCGTGACTACAAATATCGGGGTTATGACCCTCGTGAGGTGATCCGCCGCTGCGCTTCCGTCACGGCGGGTGAGGAGAAATGGATCTTCCCCTTTCAAGAACAGGCCGATGTGATGATCAACACGGCTTTGATCTACGAACTTGCTGCGCTCCGCGCCCAAGCTCTTCCCTTGCTGGAGATGGTGCCGGAGCATGCGCCGGAATATTCCGAGGCTTATCGTCTGCGGAAGTTCATCACCTATTTCACCCCGATGCCTATGGATGCCGTCCCGCCCACTTCGCTCCTCCGCGAATTTATGGGGCACAGCATCTTCCAGGCCTGAAAAATCCCCCAGCCTTTGACACTGTCGCGTGTAAGGCTGGGGGATTTTGTGTGCAGCAGGGGATGATGGCGTATGTACCGTCATGATTCTTCTGTCTCCGTTTTTTCGGCTGCGCGGTCGCTGTCGATGAGGGCGAGCAGGCGGTCGACGGCCTCCTCGGTGGGGATGTTGCGCTCCACGCAGACCTTTCCGCGATAGAGGCTCACCTTGCCTGGGCCGGCACCGACATAGCCATAGTCGGCATCGGCCATCTCGCCGGGGCCATTGACGATACAGCCCATGATGCCGATCTTCAGACCGCGGAGGTGGGCGGTGGCACCCTTGATGCGGGCGATGGTGCTTTGCAGGTCGTAGAGGGTGCGACCGCAGCCGGGGCAGGAGATGTATTCCGTGCGCGTCATGCGGAGACGTCCGGCTTGGAGGATGGCAAAGGCCGTGTCGTCGCGCTCGGCCAAGGGGGAGGCGAGCATGATGCCATCGGTGAGGCCATCGATCATCAAGGCTCCGAGGTCGGCAGCGGCTTTGATCTGGAAGGTCTCGCGGTCGCGGTCGGCATATTGGAGGGAGAAGATCACGGGGTTGGTGAGGCGCTCGCGTCCCATCTCGTGGACGAGGGCGCGGAGTTCACCGGTAGGGTTCGCGTGGCCGGTCTGCGCGATGACGACCATCTCGGGATGGAGGCGGAGGGCTGCTTTTACCTCAGCGTTGAGCTGGACATAGGAGAGGAAGAGGAACTTGAGCGGCGCGGGATGCATGCCCGCAAACATGAGGTATTGCGGGGCATAGGCGGGGAAGGTGCCGGCCTGCCCTGTCCATGCCGGTGCATCGATGATGGCTGCGGTAGCGTCGCGTTGCCAGTCCTCGGGAAGCTGGCTGCCGAAATAGGCATAGTCTGCACGAGGCACACCCGCTGTGCCGGAGGGTGTGGCAAGGCGTGCATCGGCGCGGTAGGAGAGGACGACGGGGGTGTGGGTTCCGCCGATGTTGAGGACGGGGCAGGTGGGCCGTCGGGTAGGATGGAGCCAGTCGAAAGCCAGGCAGGGGAGGGCGGGGATATGGGGATGCCCCGATCGTGTGCCCAGGACGTGGGCGGCGAGGGTATAGGCCACGGGGATCTCGGCCTCCGGGGCTTCGGAGAGAGAGACCCGGATCGTGTCGCCGATGCCGTCGGCCAGGAGGGCACCGATACCCACGGCACTCTTGATGCGCCCGTCTTCACCTTCGCCAGCCTCGGTGACGCCGAGATGGAGGGGGAAGTCCATCCCTTCGCGCTCCATGGCATCAACGAGGAGACGCACGCTCTGTACCATCACCACCGTGTTGGAGGCCTTGATGGAGAGGACAACGCGGTCGAAGCCGACCTTCTTGCAGACGCGGAGGAACTCCATGCAGCTCTCCACGATGCCGGCGGGGGTGTCGCCATAGTGGCTCATGATGCGGTCAGAGAGGCTGCCGTGGTTCACACCGATGCGGATGGCGGTGCCATGGGCGCGACAGATATCGATGAGGCGGAGGAAGCGGGCTTCGAGGCGGTCGAGTTCGGTGCGGTATTCCTCAGGGGTGTATTCCAATGCGCGGAAGGTGCGCGCCGGATCGACATAGTTGCCGGGATTGATGCGCACCTTCTCGATGATGGAGGCGGCCACATCGGCCACATCGGGGTTGAAGTGGACATCGGCCACGAGAGGGATGTGGCACCCTCGGCGATCGAGTTCGGCACGGATGTTCCGCAGATTTTCGGCCTCCCGCTTGCCTTGGGTCGTGAGGCGCACATAGTCCGCACCCGCCTCGATGATGCGCAGGCACTGCTCCACACACCCCTCTGTGTCGGTGGTGCGGGTGGTGGTCATGCTTTGCAGCCGGAGGGGGTGTCCGCCGCCTAGAGGGGTGCGGCCCACCATCACCTCGTGGCTGCGGCGAGGGTGGTAGTTGAAGAGGTCTATGGTCATGGAGCGCGAGCGGGGTTGAAGGAAGGTTATTTTACGCGGAAGCGGTAGTCGGCGGTAGCGAGTTCAGCGTTGGCCTGCACGATCTTGTCTTTTAGTCCGGCCTTATAGGCGGCATTGCGTGCGGCGATGTCAGGATCGGTGAGGGCGAGCATCTGCACGGCGAGGAGGGCGGCGTTGAGGGCACCGTTGACGGCCACAGTGGCGACGGGGATGCCGGGGGGCATCTGAACGATGGCCAAGAGGGCGTCGAGGCCGTCGAGCATCCCCTTGATGGGCACTCCGATCACGGGGAGGGTGGTGTTGGCGGCAATCACGCCGGGCAGTGCTGCGGCCATACCGGCGGCAGCGATGATCACTTTGATGCCGCGGCCTTCGGCCTCGGCGGCAAAGCGTTCTACCTCGGCCGGGGTACGGTGGGCGGAGAGGGCGTTGAGTTCAAAGGGGATTTCGAGGCTGTCGAGGAGCTTGGCGGCCTTGTCCATCACAGGGAGGTCGCTCGTGCTCCCCATGATGATGCTGACGAGGGGAGACATGGGGTGGTAGAATAGAGGTGGGGTTATGGTAGAACGGGGAAGGCTGGAAGTCCCGGACCATCGGGATGGACGGTCCGTAGCCTAATGACTTTCTATAACTTCTTGCTTTTTAAAACGCCACTTTCTCAACAGCAACGTTGGTGTTGGGCATGAAGATGGAGGCGTTTTCGTAAAACTTCTCGGGATCCTCGGTGGTGAGAAACTGCACCGTGCCGCGGCGGGAGAGGCGGGCATCCATCTCAGGATGGTTGTGGAGGTAGGTTTGCAGCGCAGCTGCCACATAGTCGCCCTGAGCCACAACGCGCACGCCGGGAGGGGTGTATTTCACGATCTTGTTCATCAAGAGCGGATAGTGGGTGCAGGCCAGCACGAGGGTATCGATCTCGGGGTCGAGACGCAGGATTTGCTCGATGCGCTTGCGCACGAAGTAGTCGGCACCGGGGGAGTCGTACTCACAGTTCTCAACGAGCGACACCCACATCGGGCAGGCCACGCCGGTGACGGCGATGTCGGGAAAGAGCTTACCCACTTCCAGTTCGTAGCTTTGTGAGCGAATTGTACCCTGGGTGGCGAGGATGCCCACATGGCGTGAGCGGGTGATCTGGCCGATCACCTCAACGGTGGGGCGGATCACGCCAAGCACGCGGCGGTCGCCGCCGAGGCGTTGGAGGTCGTTCTGCTGGATGGAGCGCAAGGCTTTGGCCGATGCGGTGTTGCAGGCCAGGATGACAAGTTCGCAGCCGCGGTCGAAGAGGTCGGTAACGGCTTCCAAGGTGTAGCGGTAGACCACATCGAACGAGCGCGGGCCGTAGGGTGCGCGGGCGTTGTCGCCGAGGTAGAGGTAGTCATACTCCGGAAGGAGTTTGCGGATTTGGCGCAGGATGGACAGGCCGCCATAGCCCGAGTCGAAGACACCGATCATGGGGAGGATTATTTCTTGGTGAGGTGTTCGCGGACGAAGGCGTTGGCATCCTCCGTGAGTGAGGGTTGGAGGTAGGGGAAGGCGTGGAGGTCGGTGTCGATGATGGCCTCGTAGCCCCGCTCGGCACCCACCACGCGGATGGCGGCGTCAAGCCGATGGTTGATGGAAGCAAAGAGGTCTGCTTCTGCCTGGCGCAGGAGTTCTTCACCCTGACGGCGGAAAGCGAGGGCGCGCTCCATGGAGATTTGCAGGTCGCCCTGCCGCTTGCGCAGGATGGCTTCGGGGAGGTTCTTTTGGACTTGGAGGTATTCGGAAAACTGCCGACGGAAGCTCCGCTCGTTGTATTCTGCCTCATGGGCAAACTTGCTGCGGAGGCTGTCCATCTGGGCACGGGCCATACGGGTCTCGGGCATGGCGTCCCGGAGGGCGGTGCGGCTCACCAGTCCGTAGCGTGGGCTGACCAAGGCCTGTGTCTTTGCCGGCGGGGGGATCAGAAGGCTGTCATCCGGAGTGCGGGCACAGAGGGGCAGGGTGATGACGGGGAGAAACAGCAGGAGGGAGAGGAGGAGTCGGGACATCGTCAGGAGAGTTTGTTGGGGATCGGGAAAGGGGAAGGTCGGGGTAGATTGCCCCCTTGCTGCAAAGTTACTCGATTATATTAAGGCGCGGCACACAGGGAGGTTTAAAAGTTGTTCGTCCGAGCTTTTCCTGAGGAATTTCATAACCGGATGCCTTGTTTTGGGCATTGAGTGCTGTGTTCTGCGCAGGATATAAAAATCCCCCATCGCCCTGAGGCGGTGAGGGATTTTTTAAGATCCGTGTGGTGCGGCGTTCGGCGATTACTTACGCAGGCCGAGTGCCTTTACGATGGCACGGTAGCGGTTGATGTCGCGATCCTTGAGGTAGTTCAGCAGCGCGCGGCGCTTACCTACGAGTTTCACAAGGGCGCGTTCGGTGCTATGATCTTTACGGTTGGCCTTCATGTGCTCCGTCAGGTGGGCAATACGGTAGGAAAACAAAGCAACCTGGCTCTCGGCGGAACCGGTGTCCGAGTTAGACTTTCCGTACTGACCAAAGATCTCAGTCTTCTTAGTGGAATCTAAGTACATTGTATAGGTGAAAAATAAATGGGGTTAATGCGCGGGGCTATGCCACATACGCGGTGCAAAATTACGAACTCTTTTTGGAACGGCCAAATGCATATGTAGGATTTCCTGTACCTGCGGTGCAGAATAGGGGAAAATGTGTTGCGCATGGGCGGTAGTCGCCCCATGGCATCATTCCCCGTTGCAGACGGTTTATCTTACAGACGCTTTCTTCACCGCGGACTTCTCGTTACGACATCGCAGGACCGTTACGACACCTCCGCGGTGTCGTGACGAAGAGTCCGCGGAGGTGTCGGGAGATGTTTCAGAGCTTTATAAACCGGGAAGGCTGATTTGCCTTTGTGCTCCGCGTTCGTGGGTCAATTTTTCACCGGACACAACTTCGGTTAAGTCAGGAGTCTCCGGCTGAGGGCGCGGGTGGGATACCACACCGAGAGGAGGCCGACGAGGAGGACGGTGGCGAAGACGAGGGCGAGATCGGTGAGGTGGACGGAGACGGGGTAGGAGCGGATGATGAAGTTTTGGCCGTTGCCCATGCGGAGGAAGCCGTATTCCTGCTGCAAGAGGCAGAGGATGAGACCGAGGGATAGTCCGATCACCGCACCGATCAGGGAAATGAGTGCGCCTTCTGTCATGAAGATGTGGCGGATGCGGCGCAGTGGGAGGCCGAGATGGCGCAGCGTCTCCACGTCCCGGCGCTTCTCGATGATGAGCATGGAGAGGGAGGAGAGGAGGTTGAAGCTGGCGATGATGAGGATGAAGGTGAGGAAGATGTAGGCCATGAGCTTTTCGAGCTGCATGACGTTGAACACATCGGCTTGTTGTTCCATCCGGTCGAGCACCTGGAAGCCTGCTCCTACCTTTGTGCGCAGTTCGTCCTTCACGGCATCGGGGTCGCTCTCGGGACGGAGGCGCACTTCGAGGCGCGAGAGCTGGCCTTCTTTTTCGAAGAGGCCGGTGGCGAAGGGTAGCGACGTGAGGATAAAGAAGTCGTCGTATTTCCGCTGGTTGACGGAGAAGGCGATACCGCAGGATTGGAGATCGGCCACGTTGAACGACTCGATGGGGTTGGCGATGTTGATGCGTTCACCTCCTTTCGGTGCGCAGATCTGTAAAGATCCGAAGTTGATCGAACCGATCTGCCGGGCCAGTCCTTGTCCGAGGATACCATATTCCACCTCGGCAGCGGACAGGGTGAGGCGGGGGCGTGTGTTCTTCTCGCCTGAGATGAGGATTTGCTCGATGCCCGTGGTACGGGCGTAGGCGTTGTCCACCCCTTTGATGGTGACGACGAGGGGGTGTCCGCGGAAGAGGATGAGGGCATTCTCTTGGAGGGTGGCGGAGGTGCTGGCCACGTCGGGGTGACGGCGCACGGCATCGAGAGCGGGGTCGTCGGCGGCAGCAAACTTGCCGCGTGTGGGGACGACAACGAGTTCCGGATCGAAGGCGGTGTAGAGTGTGCCGATGAGGTCACGAAATCCTGAGAGGACACCGAGGGTGCAGACCATCGCCATCGTGGCCAAGGCGATGCCGCCTACGGCGATACCGGAGATGATGTTGATGGCGTTGTGGCTTTTCTTGGAGAAGAGGTAGCGCCGTGCGATGAAGGCGGTGAGGTGCATAGGTCGGTGTTCTGAATGAGATGTGGCATAGGTCGGCAGAGGCTGCTTGACCCGTGCGTGGCTACTGTTGCAGCAGGCGGTCGATGTTTTCGAGATAGTCGAGCGAATCGTCAACGAAGAATTTGAGCTCGGGAATGATACGGAGCTGATGACGGACGCGGTTGCCAAGCTCGAAGCGCAGGGAGGCGGCATTGGCGGTGATGTTGCCGAGGATTTCAGCGGCGCGCTCCGAGGGGAAGATGCTCAGATAGGCGCGGCAGATGCTCATGTCGGGACTGATGTAACATTTGCTCACCGAGACGAGCATGCCGGGCATGGCTTTGGTTTGGAGCAGGAAGATGTCGCTGAGCTCTTTTTGGAGCAAGCGCGAGATCTTCTGTTGGCGGGTTGTTTCCATTATAGGGAAAAGTTTTTAGTCAGAAATTTTCCTGAGGATGGTGAGGCCATCGCGGAAAGGGAGGATGAGGCTCTCTACGCGTGGATCGCCGGCCACGCGGTCGTTGAAGGCGCGGATGCCGAGCGTCTGGGCATCTTGGCGTTCGGGATTGACCACATGACCGTCCCAGAGCGTGTTGTCAGCCAGGAGGAGACCTCCGGTGCGGAGGCGGGGGAAGAGCAGTTCATAGTAGTCCACGTAGTCGCGCTTGTTGGCATCGATGAAGGCGAAGTCGATCGTCAGCTCCATGGGAGGGAGTAGGGTAAAGACATCGCCGATGATCATCTGGATATCTACCCGGTCGCGCCAGGGCGCATCATTGAACCATGGGCGCGTGAAATCTTCCTGCTCATCGTTGCACTCGAAGGTGAGCAGCCGGCTGCCTTGGGACATCCCGCTTGCCATGGCGAGGGCGGAATATCCCGAATAGGTGCCGATCTCCACCACGGTGCGGGGAGCGGTGAGCTGACAGAGGAGTCGAAGGATGCACCCTTGGAGATGTCCGCTCGCCATCCGCGGTCGCAGGAGGCGGGTGTGGGTGGCGCGGTAGAGGCGGTGGAGATAAGGATCTTCGGGAGTGATATGGGCGAGGACGTAGTCGTCGAGCGCATCGGTCATAGGTCGAAGCGGTACACGTTGGTCTCACGCTGTACGAATCCTTCGCCTTGGTAGAGCTTGTTGGCGGCCACGCGTGCGGGACGTGAGGTGAGCATCACTTTCTGCTGGTGGAGGGTAGCGGCTTCGGCCTTAGCCCAAGCGAGGAGTTGGTGGCTGAGTCCGCGGCCGCGGTAGTCGCTGTGGACGGTAACGTCCTCGATCCAGGCTTTGCGCCCTGTGGGGCAGAATGTGGTGCAGAGGGTGATCATTCCCACCACCTGGCCTTCGGGGCTGACGAGGAGGCCGAGTCGGGTGGAGGGAGTGGCGAGGAGGGCTTCATAGTCTTCCCAAGAGATGGACTTTCCGGCGGAGAGCTGGTCAATGAGGACATTGACGGCGGCCCAGTCGCTGCGGTTGGCGGCGGTGGGGCACTGGATGTGGAAGGTGTCGAGATGTTCGAGCATGGTGATAAAGGTGGGATAGGGAGGAAGGATGTACCGCTCGTGGGGGGCAATCTCCGCAAGCGGCGAAAGGACGAAGCGCCGCCGTGCCAGTTCGGGATGCGGCAGGCGGAGGGTTGGGGTGTTGCTGCGGTGTGTGCCGTATTGGAGGAGGTCGAGGTCGATGGGACGGTCGGTGTGGATGCCGTTGTGGCTTTTCGAGGTGCGTCCCAAGGTGCGTTCCACTTCCTGCGTGATGCGGAGCACCGTCTCTGGGGGGAGGTTGGTCTCGAAGCTGGCGGCAGCGTTGAGGAAGGGGCGGTCGGAGGCCATGTCTTCGGGCATCGTCTCGTGGAAGGTGGAGCAGTCCACCATCCGTCCCAGACGCTCTTCGAGCCGTTCAAGGGCTTGGCGAAGCAGAGTTTGGCGGTCGCCGAGGTTGGATCCGAGGGAGAGGTAGAGGAGGGGCATAGATCTTACATGAGATGGAGCCTTACCGGTCTTAGGGGCCGTCCTTGTGGGCACTTCGACTGATACTTGGTCCGACCGTGTCTGACCACTTTCCTTAATCGACAATCAGCATTACATCGCCGTAGGTGCCAAAGCGGTAGTTTTCCTCAACGGCCACCTCGTAGGCGTGCATCGTCTGCTCATAGCCTCCGAAGGCTGCGGTGAGCATGAGGAGGGTGGAGAGCGGGAGGTGGAAGTTGGAGAACATGGCGTTGGCCACGTTGAATTCATAGGGCGGGAAGTAGAACTTGTTCGTCCAGCCGTCGTACTCCTTGATGAAGCCTTCGGCGGTGACGGAGGCTTCGAGGGCACGCTGCACTGTGGTGCCTACGGCGCAGATGCGGCGGCCGTCCAGCTTGGCGCGGTTCACAATGTCGCAGCATTCGCCGTGTACAAACATCTGTTCGCTGTCCATCTTGTGTTTCGTCAGATCTTCAACATCGGTCTGGCGGAAGTTGCCCAAGCCACAGTGGAGGGTGATGAACGCACGCTCGATGCCCTTGATCTCCATGCGCTTCATCATGGCGCGGCTGAAGTGGAGGCCTGCTGTGGGAGCCGTCACCGCACCTTCGTGGCGGGCGAAGATGCACTGGAAGTTTTCCAGGTCTTCAGGCTCTGAGGGTCGCTTGATGATCTCGTGGGGTATGGGGGCTTCGCCGAGAGCATAGAGGTTTTCGCGAAACTCATCGTGGTCGCCATCGTAGAGGAAGCGGAGGGTTCGTCCGCGCGAGGTGGTGTTGTCGATCACTTCGGCCACGATGGAGTTGTCCTCGCCGAAATAGAGCTTATTGCCGATGCGGATTTTTCGCGCCGGATCGACAAGTACATCCCACAGACGTCCCTCGCGGCTTAGCTCGCGGAGGAGGAACACCTCGATGCGTGCTCCCGTCTTCTCTTTGTTGCCGTAGAGGCGTGCGGGAAACACCTTGGTGTCGTTGAACACGAAGACATCGTGCTCGTCAAAATATTCGAGGAAATCCTTGAACATGCGGTGCTCGATCTCTCCCGTCTTTCGGTGGAGTACCATCATGCGACATTCATCGCGGTGGGGTGCGGGATATTCGGCGATACGGTCTTCGGGCAGGTTGTATTTGAATTGGGAAAGTTTCATGTCGTCGTTGGGAGAAGTCTCTTATGCAGGGAGTTCGGTTTCGATGGTTTGGCGGGAGAGCCACTCTTCGAAGGTGTCGAGGTCGTGGCATCGGTCGAGGGTGTAGTCGCCCACACGGGTGCGGCGGAGGGCCGTGAGGTGTGCGCCGCTGCCGAGGGCTTGTCCGATGTCGCGCGCCAAGGCGCGGATGTAGGTGCCTTTCGAGCAGACCACGCGGAGCGTGAGGCTCGGTTCGGGGCCGGCGAGGGCACAGTCGAGGAGTTCCAGTTCATCGATGCGGAGGAGCTTTGCCTTCAGCTCGACTTCCTGGCCTTTCCGGGCGAGGTCGTAAGCACGTTTGCCTTCCACCTTGCAGGCGGAGAAGGCGGGGGGCACCTGCCAGATATCGCCCAGAAACCGGGGAAGGGTGTCATTGACAAGGCTGCGGGTGATGTGGGCGGTGGGGAAAGTCGCATCGATGGGATGCTCGAGGTCAAAACTTGGTGTGGTGGCTCCCAGGCGGAGGGTGGCCACATATTCCTTGACGCCCGATTGGAGTTGGTCGATCTGTTTGGTGGCGCGGCCTGTGCACACCACCATCACTCCGGAGGCGAGGGGGTCGAGTGTGCCGGCATGACCCACTTTGAGCTTCTTCCCCCCCATTGTCCGGGTAAGCAGCCAGCGCACACGTGCTACAAGCTGGAAAGAAGTGAGACCGAGGGGCTTGTCGAAGGCCATGATTTGGCCGGAGAGGAAATTCATCGGCGGATCAGGGGTTGGGATGCGGGATGGGGAGACGATTCCGCCACTTCCTGGCGGTCAGGAGCGGGGACGTTACTGTCGGTCATCAGGGTGAGTTCGTAGCCGAAGAGGGGGAGCACCAAGATGGCGGTGCCCACGATGATGCGGTACCAACCGAAGGCACGGAAGCCATAGCGTGACACATAGTCAATGAAGAACTTGATGGCCACCACCGCCACGACCAGTGCGACGCCGCTTCCCACGAGGAGGAGCATCAGATTGTCGCCTTCGGTGAGGATATTGCCCGCATCGGACTTCACCAATTTGTAGGTTTCGAGCACCGTTGCTCCGAACATGGTGGGGACGGCGAGGAAGAAGGAGAATTCTGCCGCTGTCTTTCGGGTGAGGCGTTGCTGCATTCCCCCCACGATGGTGGCCATGGAGCGCGATGTTCCGGGGAGGAGTGCGGCGATACACTGGTAACAGCCGATCAGGAAGGCGCGGCGGTAGGTCAGTGGCACTATGGGCTTGTGCTCGTTGTCAAAGAGGCGGTCGCAGAAGAGCATGAACACACCGCCGATGACGAGCATCACGGCCGTCATCTTCACACTTTCCAGATTGGCCTCGATGAAGTCGTTGAGTGTAAATCCGATGATGATTGCAGGCAGGACGCCGATCATCAGACGGAGGTAGAAGTTCCGGATCGCGTTCCACCAGCTTTGGCCTTCTTTCCGTTCGGGATAGAAGAATCGCCGCCAGTATAGGCCTACCACGGCGAGGATGGCGCCAAATTGGATGATGACGGTAAAAGCTTTTAGGAAGGGAGTGCTTTCCATGCCGAGCAGCCCTTGCGTGATGATCATATGCCCCGTGGAACTGACGGGAAGGAATTCTGTCAGTCCTTCGACGATGGCAATGATGATGGTTTCGGTGAGGGTCATGCTTCAGGAGTGCTTTCGAGAGGTTCGGACGTTTTGTTCAGTTCATCGGCCGCAGGCATTTCGTGCTTGGGACGATACAGGATGGCCACGATCAGGAACAGGTAGCCTGCCAGACACACCGCGGGGGCGATGACAATGTGGCGAGTGTCGAAGATCGCGGGGTTGAATGTCGTTTCGGTGCTGCCGGCACCGCTCATTAGCACAAAGCCGAGGAGGATGACGGCGATGGCCACCCCGAGCAGGATGAAATTGATGCGCGAAAAGGCAAATTCGTGTTTGGACATATTTAGTGGAATAATATTACAAGAGGGGAATGGTGGCCGGGTACAACAATCTGCCTGCGAGATACCCCACCTGTGTTTTAGTAGAAAAAAGCCTCACTCCTGCTCATCCCCAGCTGGCGGTTGAGGGAGAAGAAGGCGCAGATAAGGGTGAGGAGGATGCCCGTAAGGGGCACGGCTACCAAGGTGGTGATTTGGACGAACGGTGTGATGAGACGCCCGATTTCGGCGTCCCATCCACTCAGGGCTGTCATGCCACCCACCAGAGCTGCGTCTGCGAGGAAAGCTGAGATTGTGCCCATCCAGAAGGCTTGTCCGAGGAAGGGGCGGCGGATGAAGCTCCACTTCGCTCCTACCAACTTCATCGTCTGGATGCTGTGCTTGCGCCGAGCCACGCTCAGGCGCATCGTGTTGTTGATGAGTGCAACGCTCACGACCGTCAGCAGGGCAGCGATGATCAGGAGCACGAAGCTCACGCGCCGGATGTTGTTGTTCACCTGATCCATCAGATCTTTTGGATATATCACATCCAGCACCTCAGGGCGCCGGGTAAGGGCGGGCATCACCTTGGCCAGTGAATCGCTGTGGGCATAGTCTGCTTTGAGAAACAGTTCGAACGAGGCCGGAATAGGGCTCGTCCCCAAGAAGTCCTCCGGATTGGTGCCGAGGGCTTCGCTCTGGAGGCGTGTTGCCTCAGCCTTGGAGGTGTAGGTGGTGTGCCGCACGTAAGGGAGGCGTTGCAGCGTGCGCTGCAGTTGTTGGGTCTGGGGGACGGTGAGGCTGTCGCTGAGCAGCACCTCAACGGTGAAATTTTCGCGGAGCGAGCGTCCTAAGTTGTCGGCCATCGTGGCGAAAAAGACGACAATGCCCACCAGCGTGAGCACCATAAACATGCTGATCACCGCAGTGAGCGAGTTGAGGCCGCCACCCCGTTGCTTCTTGTTTCTGCGCATAGAAGAGCGAGGATTGGGATATATTGGGGCTAATTTGGGGCAAAAGTACAAATTATCTCTCGGCCAGAACGTGAGAATACCATATTTTAACGCCTGCTGTCGGGCAATCCGGCCAGGCCGGAGCGAGCGGATGCGTTCGGCTCGTTCACTCATGTGAGCGGTCAGATGATAAGGATTTTCCCTGCTGCTGCCATTGGTTTGGGAAAAAATGAGTATATTTGCACGCTGATTAGTATCGTCTGCCCCGACTCCCTACGGAGAAGGGGTGAAATCTCCTTCGAACAATCAAAAACAATCATATAAAAACTCAACTCCACATCCATGCAAAACAAAGGATTCGTCAAAGTAATTGCATTACTGTTGGCTGCCATTTGCGTCTTCTACCTGAGTTTCTCCTTCGTTACCTCACACTATGAGAAGAAGGCAGCAGCCATGGGCGAAGTGGCAGGCCGGGCTTACTTAGACTCTCTGCGTCAGAGTGAAGGTAGTGTATGGCTCGGTTACGACTACAAAACCTGTGAGACGCTGCAAATCGGCTTGGGTCTCGACCTCAAAGGCGGTATGAACGTCATCCTTGAGGTCTCCGTACCCGACGTAGTGAAGAACCTCGCCGGCAGTAACGCCGAAGATCCCAAAGTGAAGAAGGTGATCGATGAGGCTCGTGCCGAAGCCGCACGCACGTCCGACAACTTCCTCGATATCTTCGTCAGCAAGTTCCAGCAGCAGATTGGCAAGAATCAGCTCGGTGGCGTCTTCACCCTTAAGCTCAAAGAGGCGGGCATCACTCCCGGTAGCTCCGATGCCGAGGTGAAGGCCGCATTGGAAACGGAGATTAAGGCTGCCGTGAGCAACTCCTACCAGGTGGTGCAGCAGCGTATCGACCGTTTCGGCGTGGCGCAGCCCAACATCCAGATCCTCGAAGGCCGTGGTCAGATGGGTCAGATCATGGTGGAAATGCCAGGTATCAAGGAGCCCGAACGCGTGCGCAAGCTGCTCCAAGGTTCTGCCAACCTCGAATTCTGGGAGACCTACACATTCTCGGAGATCCAGGCCGCTATTATGGGACTGGACAGCCGTCTCGCTGCCGGTGGTGCATCGGCTAAGGCCGACACGGCCGCCGCCGCTGTCCCTGCCGACAGCACGAAAGCTGCCGCTCCCGCTCCCGCTGATGCTGCTGCTGCGCTGAAAGCTGCCGCTCAGGATGTGGCTGCCGAGGAAGGCAAGGCCGCAGCCTCCGGCAAGGCCAACAATTCGGCAGCCAATGCTGCCAAGGCCGCACGCCTGAAGACAAATCCCCTCTTGGCCAACTTCGTGCAAGTGGGTCATCCCGGCAGCTGTGTGGTGGGCTATGCCCTCGCTGCCGACACGGCAGCCATCAATGCTGCGATCCACTCGGAAGCTGCACGCGAACTCCTCCCCGCCGACCTCCAGCTTGCATGGAGCGTAAGCCCCGAAGGTGGCGTCTATTCCCTCTATGCCCTCCGCAAGACCAATGGTAAGGCTGCCCTCGCCGGTGAAGTTATTGCCAATGCCAAGGATGACTATGACGAGTATCATCGTCCCGTGGTGTCCATGTCGATGAACGCCGGCGGTGCACGCGAATGGGCGGCCATCACCAAGAAGAACCTGAAGCGTCCCGTTGCCATTGTCCTCGATGGCGTGGTATACAGTGCTCCCGTCATCCAAAGCGAAATCACCGGAGGCCAGAGCCAGATCTCCGGCAACTTCACCGCCCAGCAGACCATGGACTTGGCCAACGTGCTGAAGAGCGGTAAGATGCCCGCACCTACGAACATTGTTCAGGAAGAGACCGTCGGCCCGAGCCTTGGTGCCGCTTCCATCCAGGCGGGCTTCACCGCCTGCGTGGTGGCCTTCGTCCTCCTCATGATCATGATGTGCGTGTACTACGGATTCATCCCCGGAATGGTGGCCAACGGTGCACTGATCCTCAACTTCTTCTTCACCTTTGGTATCCTTACCTCCTTCCAAGCAGCACTCACTATGAGCGGTCTGGCGGGTATGGTGCTCTCGCTCGGCATGGCGGTCGATGCCAATGTGCTCATCTATGAGCGCACCAAGGAGGAGTTGCGCCACGGCAAGAACCTCAAGCAGGCATTGGCCGATGGCTATGGCAACGCTTTCTCGGCCATCTTCGACTCCAACCTCACATCGATTATCACTGCCGTTATCCTTTACAATTTCGGTACAGGTCCGATCCGAGGTTTCGCCATGACGCTCGGCATTGGTATCGTAGCCTCCTTCTTCACCGCTGTATGGCTCACCCGCATCGTCTATGAGCACTTCCTCAATAAGGACAAGTGGCTCCACCTGACGTTTGTTACGGGTATTTCGAAGGACTTCCTCACCAGTGTCAAGGCCGACTTCATGAAGGCTTTCACGAAGAGTACCGTTGTCTTCGGTACCTTCGTCCTCATCGGTGCTGTTGCTCTCGGTGTGCGCGGTTTGCAGCGCGGCATCGACTTCACGGGTGGCCGTAACTATGTGGTCGAGTTCGAGCAGAAGGTGTCGCCCGAAGAGGTGGACAAGGCCATCGAGGCCGAAGTGGCCAAGACGGGCCAGAAAGCCACGGTCTCCACCCTTGCCATCGTGACGACGCAGAATCCGGCCGTCCGCGTTTCGACCTCTTATAAGATCGACCAGAACGATGCCGCCACCGACCAAGAAGTGGAACAGCTCATCTGGCGCGGACTCCATAACGCCGGCCTCATCAAGGCCGACTATGAGGTGTTCAAAGACCGCGACAACCGCACCGGCGGTTCCATCATTTCTGCCCAGAAGGTGGGGCCGAGTGTGGCTGCCGACATGACCCGCGGTGCCGTTATCGCCGTGTTCCTCTCCCTCGTGGCCATCTTCATCTACATCCTCGTGCGCTTCCGTAGCGTGGCTTTCTCGGTCGGTGCTATCGCGGCCCTCGCCATCGACACGTTCATCATCATCGGCATCTACGCCCTCTGCTGGGGATTCCTCCCCTTCTCCCTCGAAGTGGACCAGACCTTTATCGGTGCCGTGCTCACGGTGATCGGTTATTCGATCAACGACAAGGTGGTGGTGTTCGACCGCATCCGCGAAGAACTCACCCTCTATCCCGACCGCGATGTCCAGACGGTGTTTAATCAGTCGATCAACCACACGCTGACGCGTACGATCATGACCTCCGCCACCACCCTCTTGGTGCTCCTCTGCATCTTCTTCCTCGGTGGCGATGCCATCCGCTCGTTCTCCTTCGCCATGATCCTTGGCGTGGTGTTCGGCACGCTCTCCTCAATCTTCCTTGCTGCGCCCATTGCCAACAAGATCTACCGCCGTCGCGCTGCGAAGAAGGCTTGACCCCACAATCTCTCTGATCTCCTTCTTGGGAAGGAGGCCATAAGCACCCCTTGATGTCCCGAAAGGACACCAAGGGGTGTTCCTGTCTTGGGGATCTCCTCACCCCTCTGTGAGGTGGGAGCAGGCCGCTCTGATGGACGAAAATGTGTTCGGTGCAAGCTTTTGTAAACCTGGTGTTCCAAAATTGTGGTCTTTCAAGGGCGTTGTCTCCAAAATCCGTTAATTCTCGAAGGGGAGGAGCAAGAATTTGAGGGTTTTGTTTTTGAGGCGAACAACTTTCTTCGTATCTTTGTCTCGGAGTGGAGAAGGTGTCATCTGCGCCCGCTCTTCCTGTGCTCCGCCCCATTCCTCGAGGTGGTGGGCAATGTGCTGCACTCCTCTTTTTTCTTGATGCCCACCCCATCGTCTCGAGGGGGAGGCTCGCTTTTTGACACTTCAACCCATAAATACAATTACCCCAATGGCAACATTAGACCTCACCCAGTACGGTATCACCGGCGTTACGGAGATCGTACACAACCCCTCCTACGAAGTCCTCTTCGCCGAAGAGACGAAGGCCAGCCTCGAAGGCTTCGAAAAGGGTCAGAACACCGAGCTCAACGCTGTGAACGTGATGACCGGTATCTACACTGGCCGCTCGCCTAAGGACAAGTTCATCGTGATGGACGAGAACTCCAAGGACACCGTTTGGTGGACTTCTGATGACTACAAGAACGACAACAAGCCCATGAGCGAAGAAGCTTGGGCTGTGGTGAAGGGTTTGGCTAAGGAAACCCTCTCCAACAAGCGTCTCTTCGTGGTTGATGCCTTCTGCGGTGCTAACGTCGACACGCGTCTGGCTGTTCGCTTCATCGTAGAAGTGGCATGGCAGGCACACTTCGTGACGAACATGTTCATCAAGCCTTCGGCCGAAGAACTGGAAAACTTCACTCCTGACTTCATTGTCTACAACGCTTCTAAGGCAAAGGTTGAAAACTTCAAAGAGCTCGGCCTGAACTCTGAAACGGTGATTGCCTTCAACCTCACCTCGAAGGAACAGGTAATCCTCAACTCTTGGTACGGCGGAGAAATGAAGAAGGGTATGTTCTCGATGATGAACTACTTCCTTCCCCTCCGTGGCATCGCTTCGATGCACTGCTCGGCCAACACCGACCTCAACGGCGAAAACACCGCTGTATTCTTCGGCCTCTCCGGTACGGGTAAGACCACCCTTTCGACCGACCCCAAGCGTCTCCTCATCGGCGACGACGAACACGGCTGGGACGACAACGGCGTGTTCAACTTCGAAGGCGGTTGCTACGCGAAGGTTATCAAGCTCGACAAGGAAAGCGAGCCCGATATCTACGCTGCTATCCGTCGCGACGCCCTCCTCGAAAACGTAACCGTTGACGCAGAAGGCAAGATCGACTTCAACGATGGTTCGACCACCGAGAACACGCGTGTGTCTTACCCCATCAACCACATCGAGAAGATCGTACAGGGCCACGCTCGCCCCATCTCGGCTGGTCCCGCTGCCAAGAACGTGATCTTCCTCTCGGCCGACGCTTTCGGCGTACTGCCCCCCGTTTCGATCCTCGATCCCGAACAGACGCAGTACTACTTCCTCAGCGGCTTCACCGCTAAGCTCGCTGGTACAGAGCGCGGCATCACCGAGCCCACGCCCACTTTCTCGGCTTGCTTCGGTCAGGCCTTCTTGAGCCTCCACCCCACCAAGTATGCGGAAGAGCTCGTGAAGAAGATGAACGTGAGCGGTGCAAAGGCATACCTCGTGAACACGGGTTGGAACGGTACGGGCAAGCGTATCTCCATCAAGGACACGCGCGGCATCATCGACGGTATCCTCTCGGGTGCTATCCTCAAGAGCGAAACCAAGACCATTCCTTACTTCAACTTCGTTGTGCCCACCAGTCTCGAAGGTGTGGATACGGGCATCCTCGATCCCCGCGACACCTACGCCGATGCTGCTCAGTGGGAAGAGAAGGCCAAGGATCTGGCTGGCCGCTTCATCAAGAACTTTGCCAAGTACACCACCAACGAAGCCGGTAAGGCACTCGTTGCTGCTGGTCCCCAGCTCTAAGTCCTCTAAGTCGAACGCTCGACACCTACTTGTTACTGCGCCGAAACGCTTTGTTTCGGCGCAGCTTTTTTGGGCGTAAACCTCGGCTGATCTTCCTCAGCCATCCAACCTGCGGCTACAAATCGGCCGGCCTTCCGAGGCTATAACGGCATAAGGTTATAGGGTGGGGATTCCAAAAGTTTTTCGTACCTTTGCTCCCTAAGGTGGTGTTTTTGCTTCTTGATCACGCCTGCTTCTTTTCATCTGCGCAAATCTTCTCTGCCATTCTCCCTCTTCGGCTCCATGCTGCAATGCAACTTCGGAGGCCTCAAGGATTTCTTCGGCGATTGAAGGTCGCCGGACAGAAATAGGAGCGGATGCCTTACGTTTCGCCCCCTTTTTCTATCTTCCAAAACACTCTATCCATGTCCACCATCATCGTCAAAGGCGCACGGGTCAATAACCTCAAGAACATTGATGTCGAGATTCCCCGCGACCGCTTAGTCGTCATTACCGGTCTGTCGGGTTCGGGCAAGTCTTCGCTCGCCTTCGACACCCTCTATGCCGAAGGACAGCGGCGGTACGTCGAAAGCCTCTCGGCCTATGCGCGGCAGTTTCTCGGAAGGATGAACAAGCCCGAGTGTGACTACATCAAGGGGCTGCCGCCCGCCATTGCCATCGAACAGAAGGTGACGAGCCGCAATCCCCGCTCCACGGTGGGCACGAGCACCGAGATCTACGAATACCTCCGTCTCCTCTTTGCCCGTATCGGCCGCACTTTCTCGCCGGTGAGCGGCGCTGAGGTGCGGCGCCACAGTGCCGACGATGTAGTGGCTGCTGCCCTACGCCATCCTGCGGGCACACGATTCACCGTCCTCGCCCCTTTCCGCCTGCCTCACGATCGCAGCATAAAGGATCAGCTCGAAGTGATGATGCAGCAAGGGCTTTCGCGCCTTGATGTGGATGGGCAGATGGTGCGGATGGACGAAGTGATGGAGAGTGAGGCCACACTCCTTCACTGTGCGGCGGCACATCGGGAAGGCCGGATGTTCCTCCTCATTGATCGCCTCGCGGTGGATGCTTCGCGCGAGGGTGTGGCGCGTCTCGCCGACTCGGTGGAGACAGCCCTCTTTGAAGGTGATGGCGAATGCCTCCTCCGTTTCTATCCTGATGGCGTACTCGAACAGTTTTCCACGCGCTTCGAGGCCGATGGCATCACCTTTGAAGAGCCCACCGACCAGCTCTTCTCCTTTAACTCTCCGATGGGGGCGTGCCCTCGATGCGAAGGTTTTGGCCGTGTGGTGGGCATCGATGAGCGTCTCGTCGTCCCCGACCGCTCCCTCTCCGTCTATGACGGTGCGGTGATGTGTTGGCGTGGTGAGAAGATGAGCCTCTGGCAGCAGCTCTTCATGCGCAAGGCGGCAGCCCATGACTTCCCCATCTTTGCCCCCTACTACACGCTCACCGATGAGCAGCGTGATCTTCTTTGGCATGGCGGAGCCGGGATGGATTGGGATGATGGCGAAGGCCAAGTCTGTATTGACGAGTTTTTCCGCATGCTCGAAGCCAACCAGTATAAGATCCAATATCGTGTCATGTTGGCCCGCTACCGTGGAAAGACCATCTGTCCCGCGTGCCGCGGCAGCCGCCTCCGCCCCGAAGCCCTCTATGTCCGCGTGGGCGGAGCGACGATGGCCGACCTCGTGAAAATGCCGGTCAGCATCCTCGCCCGGTGGTTTGACGACCTCCGGCTCACTGACCATGAGACCGCCATCGCCACCCGCCTGCTCACTGAAATCCGGAGCCGTCTCCGCTTTCTTGACGAGGTGGGGCTGTCTTATCTCACCCTCGACCGTCTGAGCAACACGCTCTCCGGCGGCGAAAGTCAGCGCATCAACCTCGCCAACTCCTTAGGCAGCAGCCTCGTGGGCAGCCTTTACATCCTCGACGAACCCTCCATCGGCCTCCACTCGCGCGACACGGATCGTCTCATCCGCGTGCTGCGCAGTTTGCGCGACCTGGGCAATACGGTGATCGTCGTGGAGCATGACGAAGACATCATCCGTGCGGCCGACCACCTCATTGACATCGGTCCTGATGCCGGTCGTCACGGCGGAGAGGTGGTGTGGAACGGCACTGTGGCCAACGCGCTCAAATCCGCCAACCGCACCCTCGAGACACAGAGCCATACTCTCCATTACCTTAACGGTACGGAGCGCATCGACCTCCCGCTGATGCGGCGTCGGTGGAACAAAAGCCTGCATGTGGCCGGTGCGCGGGAGAACAACCTGAAAGGCATCGATGTGGACTTTCCGCTCAACGTCCTCACCGTAGTGACCGGAGTTTCGGGTTCCGGAAAGTCCACCCTCGTGCGTGACATCTTCTACCGTGCGCTCCTCCATCACTTCAACGAGGGCGGTGAACGGGCGGGGGAGTTCGCAGGGCTGTCGGGCGACCTCGATGCCGTGCGCGCCGTAGACTTTGTCGATCAGAACCCCATCGGAAAGTCTTCGCGTTCCAACCCCGTAACCTATCTCAAAGTCTATGATGAGATCCGCAAGCTTATGGCCGACCAACCTTTGGCCAAGCAGCTCGATCTTACCCCCGCAGCTTTCTCTTTCAACACCGATGGTGGACGCTGCGAGGAGTGCAAAGGCGATGGCACGGTCAAGGTGGAGATGCAGTTCATGGCCGACCTCGTACTCGAATGCGAGAGCTGCCACGGCCACCGCTTCAAGCCTGAGGTGCTCGATGTCAAATTTGCCGACCACAACGTGTTCGACATTCTCGAAATGACGGTCAACCAGGCCATCGACTTCTTTGAGCAACACGGCAAGCGGAAGATCGTCACGCGGCTCCGGCCCCTCCAAGACGTTGGACTGGGCTACATCAAGCTCGGACAGTCATCGTCCACCTTGTCGGGGGGTGAGAACCAGCGTGTGAAACTCGCCTACTACCTCAGTCAGGAGCGCAGCGTCCCCACCCTTTTCATCTTTGATGAACCCACCACGGGACTCCACTTCCACGATATCCACCGCCTGCTCCGCGCGTTCAATGCGCTCATTGAGCGCGGGCACACGCTCGTGGTCATTGAGCATAATCTCGATGTTGTCAAGACTGCCGACCACATCATCGACCTTGGCCCCGAAGGGGGATCGGAAGGCGGTCATCTCGTCTTTTCCGGTACGCCCGAAGCCCTCGTTGCCTCCGGGCGAGGATATACTGCACGTTATCTGGCAGAAAAGCTCGCTTGACCTCTCCTTCCTGCCCTCCGGGCCGCCTCCCCGCAACACCCCCCTTACGGTTTCCATCATTGTTCCAAAACACCTCCGCGGTGTCGTGTCGACGACTCCGCGGAGGTGTTTTCAGGACACCGCGGAGTCTTTTGAACGACTCCGCGGTGTGGTTTTACGAACGCCGCGATGTCTTATTCAGAGTCCTCGGGATGATTAAAATCGGAGGCTTATGATATTCGTTCCCGCCTGTCGGCGATAGGATATGCTCCCTGATGTTGGTCCATCTTTCGGATGGCTGAGTGGTTGAACTGTGTCAAAGAGGGGGAGGAACTTTGGAGACGTCCGAGGCCGGCACACGTCTGCCGTCGCCCATCGACGAGCGTGTAGTCGGGGAGAAGTCTGTGACACCGCAAAAAAACAGCGCGCCGAAAGCCTTTGGCCCTTCAACGCGCTTTCCAATGTTTCGCCAGATATTGCTCCCCACGCAGGGTGGCATCGGCCTCGTAGTGCCGGTCGTAGTGTCCAGATCCGGGGTGCAGCAGGCTGTCGATTGCCACGCGTGTGTAGTAACGCCATGATCCCATGTCCTGTTGTTGGAGGAAATGGCCGTATTCGTGGGCGAAGTCGTGGATGTTGAACGGTCTTTCGTCATCCCGCACCCATCGTGGACTGACGCGGATCACACCCCCCGCCTGATAGGCAGCATCGCGCAGCACCCCCCGCAGCGAACAGCGTACGCCGGCAAAGAGGCACCGCTTTCCGCTGTGGGCAATGAAGAGGCAGCCTTCGTGCACATTGTAGAGCACGCCGCCGGCGATGGGAATGGCATTAACCATGGAGTTGCAGAAAGATGTGTGCCGCAAATATACGCAGAAAAGCGGAACCGGCACGAGGGTCGTTCCGCTTTTCTGCATCTGCGTTGTCATGTGGTCTTGGTGTCGGCCGTGGAGCTTGTGCGCGCTTGGTGTTTGAGCACGCGCGCATCGATATAGAACACGATCTCTTCACTGATGTTGCTGCAATGGTCGCCGATACGCTCGAGTTTTCGGATCATCAAGAGCAGTTTGAGGGCACAGAAGGCTCCCTTAGGTTGTTGTTCGAGGTGTTCAGCTAAACTGCGTTGCGCCTGGTGATAGAGCCGGTTCATCTCCTCATCGCTCGTGAGGACTTGGTGAGCCAGTTTCGTGTCTTCCGTGTCTAGGGCTTGATAGGCTTTATGCAGCATGTCTAAGACGATGTCAAACATTCGCTCGATGTGCAGGCGTTCGATGAGCTGGGGATCGTGTGGCGTGCAGCCATCTTCGACAACGTGGAGCGCGATGCCTGCCGCAAAATCCCCGATGCGCTCTAAAGTCTGCCCGACTTTGAGTAGCGAAAGTGCCAATCGAAGGTCAATGGCTACGGGGTTGTAGAGCGCGATGTACTTCTCGCAGTCGGCATCTACTTTGAGTTCATAGATATCCACACGCCGCTCGTTGGCCAATACGGTACGGGCCGTGGCGACATCGTGTTGGAGCAGGGCCTTCCGGGCCATCTCGAGCTGCGTGTGTACGAGTTGCCACATCAGATTGACCTCTTGTCGGAGGAACGACATCTCTTGTTCGGTATGATTCATGGGGTTGTGGGGCGATAATAGGAGTTCGACATTAAACGCTTGCTGAAGACAGACGTTTTCTGGCCACGGCAGTGTTGAGTGGCATGGTGGTTCATTTCTCTTGAATGCCTGGCTGAGGCGGCATGATGAGTGATACGTCAGAATCGTCCCGTGAGATAGTCTTGTGTCTTGGGCGATTTCGGGGACAGGAACATTGTTTTTGTGTCGTTGTATTCGATCAGGTTTCCGAGCATAAAGAACCCTGTTTTGTCACTGATACGTGCGGCTTGCTGCATGTTGTGGGTCACGATGACGATGGTGTAGCGTGTTTTGAGCTGATGGATCAGCTCTTCAACCTTAGCCGTCGAGATAGGGTCAAGCGCGGAGGCGGGTTCGTCCATTAAGAGGACTTCCGGCTCGACAGCCAGTGCGCGCGCGATGCACAACCGCTGTTGTTGCCCTCCGGAGAGGGAGAATGCGGAGGCGCGGAGCTTGTCTTTCACCTCGTCCCAAAGGGCAGCGGCACGCAGGCTCTCCTCCACGCGCTGTTCGATGAAGGCACGGTTGCCCATCGCATTGATGCGCAGCCCATAAGCCACATTCTCAAAAATGGATTTTGGAAAAGGGTTGGGCTTCTGAAACACCATACCCACGCGTTTGCGGAGTGTGGCCACGGGAAGGGCAGGGTCGTAGACATCACAACCGTGCAGGAGACATTGTCCTTCGAGTCGAGCCTCGGGTACTAAGTCGTTCATCCGGTTGAACAGGCGCAGGAATGTGCTTTTCCCACAACCGGAAGGTCCGATAAAGGCGGTAACGGTGTTGGCTTCCATCACCATATTGATGTCGGTGAGGGCCTGAAAATCGCCGTAAAAGAAATTGACGTGCTTGGCTTCGAGCATAGTGGAAGAGGGGAGAGAGGGGAAGATGTAACAAAGAGAAACAGAAGCGGCCCACGGCGCGCAGACTCATTGTCCTTGTTTGTGGCGGCCATAGCGAGTGCGCACCAGAGCAGCGATGCTGTTCATCAGCAATACGATGAGGATGAGTACTAGAGCCGTGCCGTAAGCCAGAGGCCGAGTGGCTTCGAGGTCTGTGCCACTCGTGGCGATGACGTAAAGGTGGTAGGGGAGTGCCATCACTTGATCGAATAGTCCGGAAGGGAGTTGCGGCAGGAAGTAAGCCACCGCTGTGAAGAGGATGGGAGCTGTCTCGCCCGATACGCGCCCGATGGAGAGGATGAGTCCTGTGAGGATGTCTGGCAAGGCTGCGGGGAGCACCACCCGCCAGATGGTCTGCCAGCGAGTGGCTCCCAGGGCATACGATCCCGTGCGGTAGCTTTGAGGCACAGCCGCAAGGGCTTCCTCTGTGGTGCGGATGACCAGTGGTAACGCCAAAAGAGCCAGTGTGAATGAGCCCGCAAGGATGCTGTCGCCCCATCCTAAACCATTGACAAATAAGGCCATGCCGAATAGACCAAAGACAATGGAAGGGATACCTGCCATATTGTTGGTCATGATGCGGATGAAGCGCAGGTAGGTACCGCTACGTGCATATTCCTGAGTGTAGATTGCGGACATCACGCCCAGCGGAAAGGCCAGAACAATGCTGCCTACGACGAGGCAGAGGGTGCCGACGATGGCAGGAAAGATCCCCCCACCCGTCATGCCATCGGTGGGAGCTGTGCTGATAAACTCCCAACTGAGTGTTCCGGCACCGTGGAAGATGATGAAACCCAGGATGGCGACGAGCAGGCAGAGCACGCCGCCGCCCAAGAGGCGAAGCATGGCAAAGGCCAATGCTTGTGAAAGTTTTGCGGAGAAGGACATGGAGCTAATGGATGGCGTTCTGACGCTGTTGGACAAAACATTCAGTAATGATGCTTGTGAGGGTGGTAAAGAGGAAGAGGATGCCGCCCAACAGGAAAAGTGCCTGATAGTGTGTGCTACCCACAGGGACTTCTCCCAACTCTGCCACAATGGTGGCGGGAATGGTGCGCACGCTTTCGGTCAATCCCCGAGGAATGACGGCAGCGTTACCCGTAACCATCAGTACAGCCATGGTCTCTCCGACAGCACGCCCGATACCGATGGTCATGGCGGCGAGGATGCCTGAGCGGGCATAGGGCACTACGACACGACAGATCGTCTGCCAGTGCGTTGCCCCCAGTGCCAAGGAGGCTTCGCGTAGGGCACGGGGCGTGTTGGCCAAGGCGTCTTGTGCAATGCTGATGATGGTGGGGAGGGCCATAATGGCCAATACCAGACTTCCTGTGAGCGCAGTTTCGCCTACGGGGAGCTGGAACAACTGCTGCACGCCGGGCACGAGGACGACCAGGCCCCAAAAGCCATAGACTACGGAAGGAATGCCTGCTAAGAGTTCGATGGCTGGTCGGAAAATACGACGCAGACGAGGTGAGGCCAATTCTACTAAATAGATGGCCACTCCAACACCGATGGGCAAGGAGATGAGGATAGCCACGAAACTCACCAGCAGTGTGCCCGAGAGGAGTGGAAGAGCACCATACAAGGCTGCCGGCGATGCCGTGGGCAACCACTCGCTGCCTGCAAAGAAGTCGGAGAGGCTGAGGGTTCCGGTATCGATGGCGCGAAGATGCTGTGGTGCCGAGGGCGCATAGTCATCGGGAAGGAGCAGCAAACCGCCAGGATGCTGTGCCATGGTCGCATCCACCACAGTGGGGAGGTGTGCGAATTGATCGCCCAAATCCACAGTACTGTTGTTGATGAGATCATCGATGGAGAGGAGCTCGATGGCGGTAGGCTTTCCGCCTAAAGAAGCCCAATTGGTGATTTCGCCATCATAGATGGCTTTGATCTGTTGGGCGTTGAGGGAGCGGATAGGGTTCTGTTGGTGCACATAGAGGTGCTGCCCTTCCTCTAAACTCGAAGAGCGGAAGAAGCCGGCTCCTTCGGTGAAGAGGAAGAGGGTGACCAAGAGGATGGTAAGCGTGGTGATGGCTCCGCTCACGGTCAGTAAACTTTCGATGAGGTGTTCGAAAATTGTCCGAAGACGTTTCATAACTTGGAGTTTATCGGTGCTCGAATATTAAACGTGTCTAATGGGATGAGTAAGTGTTACAAATCTAACTGTCAATGGATTTGGGCACCTGACTTAAGACAGTAGGAACATCACACCTTCCATGAATGAAGAGCACTGCGCGATGTAGTGCATCAGACACAGGATCGTTGTGTTGATGCACTATGGTGGCAGTTTGAATAGAGAGGCTGGAGGTTGAGTGTCACCAGCCTGGCTCTTCTCTGCCGTGTACAAGGAGATTATTGGACAGTAATAAAGCCTACGCGCTGCACCAGCTCTTGGCCTTGTGCAGAGAGCATATAGTTGATGAACGGACGCACCTTTTGCTCTGCACGCGAGTCGTAATAGTAGTAAAGCGGACGCACGATGGGATAGCTCTTGTTTTTGGCTGTGGCTACAGAAGGAGCGGTGAAGGTCTTGCCATTGTTGAACGATACGGACACAGGCTTGACCTTAGGACTGAGGTAGGCCAGTCCTACATAGCCAATTGCCCCAGGAGTCTGGCTCACGCTCTGGATGATGGCACCCGTGGCAGGCATGCTCATGATGCCACTCTTATAGTTCTTCTTGTTCAGCACGTGTTCTTTGAAGAATTCGTAAGTGCCCGAGGACGTTTCACGGGCGTAGGGCACGATGGCCAGATCGGCACCTCCCAACTGTTTCCAGTTCGTGATTTTACCCGTGAAGATGCCTTCCAGTTGCTGGCGGGTCAGACGTGATACCTTGTTGCCTGGGTGCACCACTACGGCCAGGGCATCGTAGGCGATGATGACCTCTTTGGGCGCGTGGCCAGCTTCTTGCATCTTCTGACGCTCAGAAAACTTCATACGGCGAGAAGCTTGTGCGATGTCGGTCGTGCCAGACATCAGGGCTTGTAGACCTACCCCGGAGCCACCACCCGTAACGGTGATTCGGCTACCACGATGAGCTTTCATAAAGCTCTCAGCAGCTTCTTGGGAGAGGGGGAGTACGGTGTCGGAGCCCTTGATGCGTTGTGCAGAAGCCACGAGTGTGGTGGCGAGGAAGGGCAGGGTGAGAAATAATCTTGTGAGGAATGATTTGCTAAACATAAGATCGAGTGTTTGAAACAACATGTATTGGGTGGTGTCAGCGGGCATGAAGTAGTCCGATTGACCCTCCGGGCGAACTAATTGGTTTGCGAAACAATAGGGGATGCTCGAAGCCCGTAGCCGGGTCAGAATTTATATTGTAGGGTCAGGGTGAAGCGGTTGTCCTTTTGGTCAAGGATCTGGGCACTGGTTTCGTTGTGCAGCAACTCATAATAGGCCGTGATCTTGGTATTGTTGTCAATACGTCCGATCACTCCCAGACCCAGAGTCTGGTGGCTCAAATCGCCCTTATTGCTGATACCCTTAAACTGGTCCAACTGATTGCCGCTTACCTTGGTGTTGGGATCATACCAGTCATACTTGACGATCGTAGAGAGGGGTGATGTTCCCCAATCCTGCGAAAACAGCAGATAACCACCTTGCACATCGCGCAAATAGGTGTCTGTGGTCGATGGAGTGGCCGATTTGGGGCTTTCGCTGCTGTTGAGGCTGCCGGGCTGCCGGCCGGTGATCCATTCGCCACGCAGACGAGTGACACCGATGGAAGAGCAGATGTTGAGCTGTCCGTCTATGCCGAAATAGCGGCGGGCGGCATATGCCCCTTTGTAGGCTGCTTGCTTGTCTTGGACAAAGCCGTCATGGGTCATACGGAAGATGCTCTCGGTGCCTTGGCGCACACTCCCCTCATAATAAGACGCCCCTAAGCCCCATTCCACGCTGTTGCCGATGCTGCGGGTTGCACTGAGACGGCCGATGAAGTCCAAGCGACTGTCCGTCTCTTGGGCAATGCTGTTACCCGCAAAGAGACCTGCCTGGAGTTTGAGGAAGTGCCAGGCAGAATTCTTATCGGCCTGGAGGGTCAGCATGCTGCCTAGATCACGCTCATTGGGGAAGAGCGTGGACACGACCATGGAGCGTTCGGGGCTTTCGCGCCGAGAGGAGGAGAAGCTGATCTCATGACCGAAAGGACGGTCGAAGACACCTGCTTGTAGCGAAAGGGTGGGGAAGGAAGGTGCCGTTAGTTTCAGATAGGCATCTTTGAGGCACAACCCTTTCTCTGTGAGGTCCATCTGGAGCACTCCCGTGGCCAATCCCTCAGTGTAGGTGAACTTCAAGCGGCCGCGGCGCACACCCAAACGGCTGAACGTCTCGTCTTTCAGATCGTTCTTCTGCCCCACTTTGAGTGTTGCGTCTTTGTCACCGCTTTGGAAAGAGACTTGTACATAGCCCGAAATCTTGAGTTTTTGACTCTTTGCGATGGCTTCCTCCTGCACGCTGAGGCGCTGGTCGAGGTCATTCAGAAGGCTGTCGGTCTGAGCAGGTGCTTGTGCCGAAGCGGTGAGAGCAAGGAGGACTCCAAAACTGCTGAGCAGCGTTTTCTTTTGCATAATAGAATTGTCCGTGAAATGTGTTGTCTGTCATGACGGGATGAGCGCGCTACCATCCGTATGCCTTTTGACAGTGCAAAAGTAGGACGATGATATTACAAAGATGTTAACGACACGTTACAAGTACGTGAATTTGTCGGTTTTCCCCTCTTTTCGGCATACTTGGGAGGTGTCCGGCTGGTGTCTCACGGGCTTCTCCCCCTCCAAATCCACTTTCTGCAGGGAAAAGGGGGTAAGCCAGCTGTGCTTATTCTGTTTCCTCCGCATTCGTGTAGCATGCTCCGTGCAATACCGGATTTTGTGATGCCGGCGCGCGGCGCAAGACCATTAGATCGTGGCCGTTTGCATCGCTCATGAGATTTGGAGAAAGCTTAAATCTGTAATTTGTACAGCGCACTGCACAGTTCGCATGCAAGTGGGCAAAAAAAATGATTATTCGGAGGGGAAATTTGGGGTGCTGGGCTTTTCAGTTTATCTTTGCAGTACAGATAACCCCAAATCATACACCTCTATATCTTCGATCATGAAATTATCCAACACCGTTGATACTTTCGATGGCTTCATTTGGAAGCGCGAAATCAATGTGCGCGACTTCATTCAGCATAATTACACTCCTTATGAAGGCGATGAGGCGTTTCTCGCCGCTCCGACGGCCAACACCCTCGCACTCTGGGACAAGCTCAGTGAGATGTTCAAGGTGGAGCGTGAGAAAGGTCTCTATGACGTTGAGACCCGTATGCCCCAGAGCGTGACGACCTATGGTCCCGGCTACATCGACCAAGAGAAGGAAGTCGTGGTGGGTCTGCAAACTGACGCGCCCCTTAAGCGCGGTATCTTCCCCAAAGGTGGTGTACGCATGGTGGAAAATGCCCTCACTGCCTACGGCTATGAACTCGATCCCTGGACGAAGGAGATCTTCACGAAGTACCGCAAAACGCACAACGACGGTGTGTTCTCTGCCTACACGGCCGATATTCGTGCGGCACGCCACAGTCACATCATCACCGGTCTGCCCGATGCCTATGGCCGTGGCCGCATCATCGGTGACTATCGCCGTGTCGCCCTCTACGGCGTGGCTAATCTCATCGAAGAGAAGAAGCGTTTCCTCGAACGTCTCGAAATTCAAGAGATGACGGATGCCTGCATCCAGCAGCGCGAAGAGACGACGGAACAGATCAATGCGCTCAAAGACCTCGTCAAGATGGGTGAGGGCTATGGGTTCGACCTTACGCGTCCCGCACAGAATGCTCGCGAAGCCGTGCAGTGGGTGTATCTCGGCTATCTGGCTGCCATCAAGGATCAGGACGGTGCCGCCATGTCTATCGGACGTGTATCGACCTTCCTCGACATCTATATTGAGCGCGACTTGCAGGCCGGTGTCATCACGGAAGCTGAAGCACAGGAACTCATCGACCAGTTTGTGATGAAGCTCCGCATTGTCCGCTTCCTCCGCACCCCTGAATACAACGCTCTCTTCTCGGGCGACCCCGTATGGGTGACTGAGTCTATCGGTGGTATGGGCATGGACGGCCGCACGATGGTGACGAAGACCTCTTTCCGCATCCTCCACACACTGACCAACCTCGGTCCTGCTCCCGAACCCAACCTCACTGTGCTGTGGAGCACGCGTCTGCCCCAGGCTTGGAAGGATTACTGCGCCAAGATGTCCATCGCCACCTCTGCCATCCAGTATGAGAACGATGACCTGATGCGCCCCGACTACGGTGATGATTATGGCATCGCCTGCTGTGTGTCGCCCATGCGCATCGGTAAGCAAATGCAGTTCTTCGGAGCGCGCGCCAACCTTGCCAAGTGCTTGCTCTACGCCATCAACGGTGGCCGCGACGAGATGTCGGGCAAGCAGATCTCCCCCATCTTCACCCCCATTACGGGCGACTACCTCGAATATGATGAGGTGATGGAGAAATTCGAGCAGATGATGCGTTGGTTGGCCAAGGTGTACTGCAATGCCCTCCGCATCATTCACTATATGCACGACAAATATAGCTATGAAGCTCTGGAAATGGCACTGCACGATGGCGATGTCATCCGCACCCGTGCCAGCGGCATCGCAGGTCTGTCGATCGTAACCGACTCTCTGGCCGCCATCAAGTTCGGTAAGGTGCGCATTGTCCGCGATGAGCGCGGTCTGGCTACAGACTTTGTGCAGGAAGGTGAGTATGTGCCTTTCGGCAACAACGACGACAAGACCGACGCGCTTGCCCTTATGGTGACGGAGAAGTTCATGGAGTATATGCGTCAGCACGAGACCTACCGCAACTCCATCCCCACCCAGTCGCTCCTTACCATCACTTCCAACGTGGTGTATGGCAAGCACACGGGCAACACCCCTTGTGGCCGCCGCTCCGGCACGCCTTTCGCCCCCGGTGCCAACCCCATGAACGGTCGCGACACCCGCGGTGCCATTGCATCGCTCGCCTCGGTGGCTAAGCTTCCTTTCCACCACTCTCACGACGGTATTTCCTATACTTGGGCCATCGCTCCTGCCACCCTCGGCAAGGACAACGCACAGCAGGTAGAAAATCTCGTCAACCTGATGGATGGTTACTTCACCCCCGATGGTGGACAGCACCTCAACGTCAATGTCTTCGACCGCGACCTCCTCTACGACGCCATGGAGCATCCCGAGAAGTATCCTCAGCTCACCATCCGTGTGTCGGGCTATGCGGTGAACTTCATCAAGCTCACGCGTGAACAGCAGCTTGACGTGATTTCCCGTACCATCAGCAGCTGCCGTTAATCCTCGGCCAGCCCTCATTATGCACGCCCCGCTCCGTCCCCATAGGGGGAAGGGTGGGGCGTTTCCCTATGGATTTGCTTCGCGCATCACCTTCCTTACTTTTTCACATAGACATTAGCACAACACACCGATGATTGGTCGCATCCACTCCCTCGAATCCATGGGCACCGTCGATGGCCCGGGCATCCGCTTCGTCACCTTCCTCCAAGGCTGTCCCATGCGCTGCCAGTTTTGCCACAACCCCGACACCTGGGATCCTCACGCCAAGGTGCAGTATGAGCTGACGCCGGAACAGCTCTTTGCCGAGGTGAAGAAATATCGTAACTTCATCCGTTCGGGCGGTGTAACATGCACTGGAGGCGAACCCCTCATGCAGGCCGAGTTTGTGGCTGCATTCTTCGACCTTTGCCGCGCCTCCGGCATACACACCACCCTTGACACAGCCGCAGGGGTCTGGAACGAAGCCGCACGGCGCGCAGTCGATCGAGCCGACCTCGTCCTCTTCGATGTCAAGACCGTGGATGATGATCTGCACAAAACATATATCGGGGTGTCGCGCCGCAACAATGCCGCCGCGCTCGACTACCTTCTCGCCACGCAGAAGTCCACCTGGATTCGCCATGTCGTGGTGCCCGGCATCACCGACCGCGAAGACCGTCTCCAAGCCGTGGCGGAATACCTCCGTCCTTATGCCGCGATCATCGAGCGTGTGGAAGTGCTTCCTTACCACACGATGGGGGAATACAAATACCGGCAGCTTGGCCTCGACTATCCCCTTCGTGGCGTTGAGCCCCTCAGTCCTGAGCGCAAAGCCGCGGCCAAAGCCATTTTCCAAGCTGCCCTCCCCGAGGTAAAGATTCAGTGAGGGGTATCGGACGGCTTCGAACTTGGATGTACATCGACCTGTTCTCCTGCCCTGATGACCATATTTTGCAAAGCCGAAGTCTGAGACTTCGGCTTTTTTTCGTATTTTTGCACGCAATGCCTCATTCCTTCAATACATCCACTCCCACTTCCGCCACCCCCCTTGGACGGATACTCCGCTACACCGGTCTGTTCGGTGGGGTGCAGGGAGCGAATGTGTTGATGTCCGCCCTCCGCAGTAAACTTACCGCCCTCCTCCTCTCGACAAGAGGCATGGGGATGATCGGCAACTTCGCACGCAGTGTCGAGCTGGTAGGAGCAGCCACCAATCTCGGACTTTCATTCAGTGCGGTGCGCCGCATTGCCCTCCTCAGCGAGCGGGGAAATGCGCGCGCGGTGCACCATTATGTTTGTCTTGTCCGTTCGTGGGCACTGCTCGCTGCTCTGCTCGGGGCATTGGTGATGGCGGTGGGTGCTCCGCTGTGGTCGCGTCTTTATTTCGAAGATGCCAGCCATACGCTCCACTTCCTCGGCCTCGCTCCCCTCGTGGCCTTCGTCACCCTGGCGGGGGGCGAACTGGCAGTCCTCAAAGGCTTGAGGCGCATCAATGCCCTTGCCACAACCTCCCTCCTGGCGTCTTTTTTCACCCTCCTCATCACCGCCGCTGCCTATGCCGCTCTTGGCACAGCGGGCATCATCCCCGCCCTCACCCTCTCCGCCCTATCCACCCTCCTCCTCCAAGGGCGCGAAGCTCACCGCACCGTGCCCTACCGCGTGCGTCTACACTCGCGCCGTTTTCTTCTCCGGGGGTTGCCGATGGTGCGCCTCGGACTGGCCTACGCCGCAGCCAACTTTATCGAATATGGTGGACAGAGCCTTGTGCAGGCCACCATTGTACGCTTTCCCGAGGCAGCCAGCGGATTCCTTCCCAGCCAGGGATTGCAGACGGTAGGTATCTATGGAGTCGGCATCACCCTGCTGCTGACTTACTCGCGTATGGTGTTTACCGCAATGGATGCCGAATATTATCCGCGTCTATCGGCGAGCATCGACAGCCAGGATGGACAAAATCTGGCGGTGAACCGCCAGATGACAGCCCTCGTCCTCCTCGTTGCACCCTTCGGACTGGCTTTTCTCCTCTTCCTTCCCCTCATTGTCCGCCTGCTCTATACGGCTGAATTCCTTCCCGTAGTGCCGATGGTGGCGGGCGGCGTGTTGGCCCTCTGGTGCAAAGCCCTTGCCACCCCCATTGCTTATCTCCCTCTGGCACATGCCCACAGCCGCCTCTACCTATGGATCGAGGCCAGTTATACCCTAACTTTTGTCCTGTCTACTATCGGAGGCTATCTCCTCTTTGGACTGGCGGGGGCAGGATGGGGTATTTCGCTGAGCTACGGGGTTTATTTTCTTACGGTCTGGCATACTTATCGCAGCCGCTTCGGCTTCGTCCTTTCGGGTGATACGCTCCGCCATGTCCTGCCTCAGGGAGTGCTTATCCTTGCTGGTGTGGCTGTCACCTTCCTGATTGGCGATGCCATCTGGAGCCGCAGCTTGATCCTCTCAATCCTGCTGGCCACCTCCCTCGCCTGCTCCTTCCGCCTGCTCCAACGTCACACCGACTGGGTGCATCGGATGTGCAACACCAGCCACCGTATCTTCCGTCGTGTGCGCCGTCATCGTTGATGGGAAATACTGGGTAATCGCCCACTCCACCGCCAAATCCTGTACAGATGGTCGAAAAAATGGCCTCTTAAATGCGCGGATGGATGTATATATTTCATTTTTTCATTACCTTTGTATGGACGAACGTTTTCGATAAGCCAAACGAACCGTGTCAAATCGAGGTACGAGTTTTGAACACTGCCGTGGCGAAAAAACGTCTGCGAAACCAACAATACTTTTTGACAACACCATAGACTTACTCCGCATTTGCCGTCTGATGCAATGCCTATGCTCATGAAAACGAGAAAACTCTGCCATCTTCGCGATCTTTACCGTGCGCTGTCGAGTTTAGAGAATCGGTTTGAGAAAACTTACCACCTCAACCTCAATACGGCTATGCTGCTGTGTTCGCTTACTGAGCTGGATATGCAGAAAGCCAGTGACCTTGGCCGCCGACTCGGCCTTTCCGATTCCAACACCTCGAAGATCATCGCTGCCGTTGAATCTCAAGGTCTGGTGGAGCGGAAACGCAATGCCAAGGACCTCCGGCAGAACCTCTTTTCCATCACCCCCGAAGGCCGCCGGCGCATCGCCGCCCTGAAAGAGGAACCCCTTGAACTTCCCGAAATCTTTTTCACCCCCCTTCCCGAAGATTGATTGCCGTGCTGTCGTACGTGCGACATCACTGCTCCGCAGCCTCCTCCCCACCATCTGTTCCGATGCAGGGAGGGGGCTGTGGGCATTAAAATCATCCAATTCGCCCCTGTCCCTCGGATTTTCTTAGTATTTTTGCACGGACGAATAGACTTTCCGTCCGTTTTCTTCGGACGCAACCCCATATTTTACTCCAACACCCCTTCATGAAAACCTTCAAACTGCTCAACAACGTCGTGGGCTGGCTCGTGTTTGCCATTGCAGCCTTTACCTACGTGTCCACAGTAGAGCCGACAGCTTCCTACTGGGACTGCCCGGAGTTTATCACCACCGCCATGAAGTTGGAAGTGGGTCATCCGCCTGGTGCCCCCTTCTTCATGCTGACGGGCAATCTCTTCACGCAACTTGCTTCCGATCCCTCTCAGGTGGCCTACTGGGTCAACGTGATGAGTGCGCTCCTCTCGGCCTTCTGCATCCTCTTCCTTTTCTGGAGCATCACCCACCTCACGCGCAAGCTCCTCTGCACCGATGGTGTGGTGCAGACCACGGCACAGCTCATCACCATCCTCGCGGCAGGCGCGACGGGTGCGCTGGCCTATACGTGGAGCGACACCTTCTGGTTTTCGGCTGTCGAGGGTGAAGTCTATGCCTATTCGTCGATGTTCACCGCGCTCGTGTTCTGGCTCATCCTGAAATGGGAGGACAATGCTGATGCCCCGCATTCGGACCGTTGGCTCGTCCTCATCTTCTATTTGACAGGCCTTTCCATCGGAGTCCATCTCCTCAACTTGCTTTGTCTGCCTGCCATCGTGCTGGTGTACTACTATAAGAAGTCGCCCGAAGCCAACCTCCGGGGCTCGCTCCTCGCCCTCGGCGTCAGCATGGTGCTGGTGGCCGCAGTTCTGTATGGTGTCGTCCCCGGCATCGTGAAGGTGGGCGGATGGTTCGAACTCCTCTTTGTCAATGGGCTCGGCCTCCCGTTCAACTCGGGGATGGTGATCTATCTCATCACGCTGATTTCCGTGGTGGGTGGTGCCATATGGTCTACCACGCAGCGCAACCGTCAGCGCACCGTGGGGCTCTATGTTGCCAGCGTTGCCCTGCTCGGCATCCCCTTCTACGGGCATGGCTACGCCCTGCCGCTCATGCTCGGCGCGGTTCTCTTGGCTGCGCTCACTGCACTTCTGCTCTGGCGGCGCAAGGGGCAGCACGTGATCCGAAAGCGCTTCCTCAACACTTCGCTCCTCTGCATGCTCATGCTGATGATCGGTTACTCTTCTTATGCCGTCATCGTGATCCGGTCAACGCAGAACACGCCGATGGATCAAAACTCTCCGGAGGACATCTTCTCCCTTGGCACCTATCTGAATCGGGAGCAATACGGTTCGCGCCCTCTCTTCTTTGGCGAAGCCTACACCTCTGAACCCATAGAGATTGACAAGGAAGAGCGTGTGCAGCGCCATGTGAAGGAGAACCCCTCGGAAGCCGACCGCTACGATGTGGTTCAGACGAGCGGCAACTACATCTATCCCTCTGCATTGAAGATGTTCCTGCCGCGCATGTACTCTCGCGCCCATACCCAGGCTTATAACGACTGGCTCGGCGGCGTGAACACCCATCCCGTAACCTTCTCTGTGGAGAAAGACGGACAAACCTACGATGGTCTGGAAGGTGAGATGCCCTCTCAGATCGACAACCTCCGCTTCTTCCTCTCCTATCAGGTGAACTGGATGTACTGGCGTTATTTCATGTGGAATTTTGCGGGCCGTCAGAACGATATCCAAGGGCATGGTGAACTCGAACACGGCAACTGGATCTCGGGCATTGCTCCTCTGGACAACGCCCTCTATGGCGACCAGTCCAAACTCCCCGATGAGTTGAAGAACAACAAGGGGCACAACGTCTTCTACATGCTGCCCCTCCTCCTCGGCCTCCTCGGCCTCTTCTGGCAGGCCTACCGCGGCAAGCGTGGCATCCAGCAGTTCTGGGTGGTGTTCTTCCTGTTCTTCATGACCGGTCTAGCCATCGTGTTCTACCTCAACCAGACGCCTGGCCAACCTCGTGAACGTGACTACGCCTATGCCGGATCGTTCTATGCCTTTGCCATCTGGATTGGTCTCGGTGTGGCCGCTTTGGCCGACCTCGGTCGCCGCTACGGCCGTATGAAGCCTACGGTGGCTGCCGGCGTCGCTGCCGTCCTCGCCCTCGCAGTGCCCCTTCAAATGGTGAGCCAGACGTGGGACGACCACGACCGGTCGGGACGCTTCGCCGCACGCGATTTCGGACTCAATTACCTCTATTCGCTCGACGAAAAGGGCAATCCCGTCATTTTCACCAATGGCGACAACGACACCTTCCCCCTCTGGTACGGACAAGATGTCGAGGGTGTGCGCACCGATGCCCGTGTCTGCAACCTCTCCTACTTGCAGACCGACTGGTATGCCGACCAGATGCGCCGTCCTGCTTGGAACAGCCCCGGACTGCCCATCTCCTGGAAACGTTCGGAGTATGTGGACAACATGGGGCACGACGTCTTCTATGTCAAGCCGCAGAACGCACTCCTCCATCAGCTCAAAGCACAGTTCGAGGCCGAAGGCAAAAAGGATGACCCCTTTGAACTCAACTACATCATCGACCACTTCGTTCGCAACAAGGACTATGGCTTCATCCCGACGGACTCGATCGTGATGAAGGTGGACCGTGAGGCCGTGCTCCGCAGCGGGATGAAACTTCCCCACGGCAAGGACAGCATCCCCGACAAAATCCACATCTCCCTCCGTGGCAAGCGGCTCGTGACGAAGAGCGAGATGATGGTCTATGAGTTGCTGCGCAATCACAACTGGACGCGACCGCTCTACATGAGCGTTACGCTTGGCTCGGACAACTATGCCGGTCTGGACAACAACCTCCTGCTTGAAGGTCTGGCCTACCGCGTAACTCCCTTCTCCCTCGGCACCCGTGCGATCGACTCTGACCGTATGTACGACAACATGATGCGCAAGTTCCGTTATGGCAATATGGCGCAGCGTGGCCTCTATCTTGACGAGTCGATGATGCGCATGTGCTTCACCCACCGTTCAATGTTCATGCAGCTCGTGGGGCAACTCCTTGCCGAGGGCAAGAAGGACAAGGCCCTCAAAGCCCTCGAACGCTGTGAGCAGGTGTTGCCCGCCTATAACATCCCTTATGATGTCCAGTCCGTGGGCTACAACTTCGACACCAACCTCTTCAACCTCCCCGAATACTGGCATCAGCTCGGGCGTGACAAAGAGTCTGAACGTGTCCTCCGCGAACTCGCCAAAACGGCGCGGCAGTATCTCGACTGGTACAACACCCTCTCCGACAGCCGTCTCGATGGCTATGGCCGCGAGATCGAACGTCAATACTACTTCCTCTCCGCCGCGCTCAACGGGCTCGAACGCTGTCACTCCGCACAAGCAGCGACCTACAAGTCTTATCTGAACCGTTTCGCCCAGTCACGGGTCGGCCAGGCTCTGGCGCAGCGCATGATGCAGCAGCAGGAACAGATGCTTCGTGAGCGGAAGGGTACCGCCGATGGCCTGCCCGAAATCGTGAACGAATAAGGGAGCTGCCCGTGGCTTCATGATTATCGAACAGCCCTCCTCCCTCCTCCGATGGGTCTATCCCCATGCTCTATGGCGGATGGATCCATCGGAGCGTGCGGTCTACCTCACCTTTGACGATGGTCCGATTCCCGACATTACCCCCTGGGTGCTCGATGTCCTCGATCGCTATGAAGCGAAAGCCACCTTCTTCATGGTGGGCGACAATGTGCGGAAGCACCCCGCGGAATTTGAAATGGTACGTGCCCGCGGCCATCGCCTCGGCAACCACACTTACAACCACATCGCCGGCCATCTCCACGGCATACGTTCCTACCTCCGCAATGTGGAGCGCGCCAACTGTTACCTCCATACCGATCTTTTCCGTCCGCCTCACGGCTGGATGAAGTGGTCACAGTATATCGTCCTCCGCCGCCGTTACCGCGTGGTGATGTGGGACGTTGTAACGCGCGATTACAGCCGCCGCCTCACCGCTTCAGACGTGGTGGACAATGTGCGTCGCTACACCCGTCCCGGGAGCATCATCACCTTTCACGACTCCCTCAAAAGCATCGAACGCCTCCGCACGGCTCTGCCCGCATCGCTCGAATGGTTGCAGGGCGAGGGCTATGAGTTTCGGATGCTTTAGGCCATAGAGCTTTTAAGGAGGATAGGAAGATAGCGGTGGGTGGTGAGTGCTTCGTGCTCAAGCATCGAGCACCTTCCGCTTACTGTTTTCGACAATCTGATTCCCTATTCTACGCCCTTATGTCCTATGTTTCTTCTGATTTCTTAAAAGCCGAAGCCAGCAGCTTCGGCTTTTTCGCATGCGGTCTTGCCCCGGCATTGCCGATGGAGGCTTGGCGCGTGGCCGAGCGTGAACGTTGGTTGGCCGAGGGGTGCCACGCCGCGATGGACTATCTCGCGCGCAATGAAGAGAAGCGGCGCGATCCTCGTCTCCTCGTTGAGGGGGTGCAGACCATCGTGAGTCTCGCCTTCCCCTATTTCGTGCCTGATCCTCCTGATGCCGCAGCACCCATCCCCCTTGCGCGCTATGCCCGTGGACGGGATTATCACGATCTCCTTCGGGAGCGGCTCCGCGCACTCCTCGACCGTTTGTCCGAGCGATACGGGGTTGAGGCATTGGAAGGCTCGCGCGCTTTTGTGGATACCGCTCCGGTGGACGAACGCTATTGGGCATGGCGCGCCGGCCTGGGATGGATCGGCCGCAACACCCAGCTCATCATTCCCAAGGCGGGGAGCTATTTCTTTCTTGGCGAGCTCTTTCTCACGCTCCCTGCTGACGCTTATGACCACCCGATGCCATCGCACTGCGGATCGTGTCGCCGTTGTGTGGACGCCTGTCCCACACAGGCTCTTGCTTACGGCCGCACTCGCCTCGATGCCCGACGTTGCCTTTCCTACCTCACCATCGAGCACCGCGGCTCCACTCTCCCCGAAGGCACCGGTGCAGCTATGGGAAGCATGTTCTACGGCTGTGACCGTTGTGCCGACTGCTGCCCGTGGAACCGACACCCCATCGTCAGCTCTGAGGCGGACTTTCAGCCTTCGCCCCGACTCCGCGCCATGACGCCTGCCGACTGGCGTTCCCTCACCGTGGAGCAATACCGCACCCTCTTCCGCGGATCGGCGGTGAAGCGGGCCAAGTATGAAGGCATCGTTCGCAACATTGCGGCGTGCTCTTGGTCAGACCCTTCGGATCCGTCAGACGGCGAGCCGTCTGATCCGTCCAACTCGTGCGGTTTCCTCAGAAAGGATGGAGGATAGGCCGGAAGGATCGGCAGAAAGTTGTAACTTCGCAAGACCAAATTGTAAATCCTGCAGTGCGTCCTTATGACGCACCCAACGTCCGCTGTCTGAAATGCCTACCATCGCCGTTCTCCTTGCTGGCGGTACCGGCCGCCGTTTCGGTGCCGACCGTCCCAAACAGCTCCTCACCGTGGCCGGAAAGACCGTGCTCGAACACACGCTCACCGCCTTCATCGCCGCGCCCGATATCGATGAGGTGGCGGTGGTGATCCATCCTGACTGGCACGATGAGGTGGCCGGACTGCTGCGCCGTTATGCCGCACAGAAAGCGTTGAAACTCTTGCACGGCGGTGCGGAACGGAGTGACTCCACGCTCGCTGCCCTGCGTGCCTATGGTGATGTGGCGGACTGCCGCCTCGTCTTCCACGATGCCGTGCGTGCCGGGGTGTCGCAGCTTCTCATCGGACGCGTGTGTGCTGCCCTTCGCCATCACCGTGCTGTCAATACGGTACTCCCTGCTGTGGACACGATGATTGAAGTCGACAGCGAAGGCCACACCGTGGCCGTGCCCGATCGTCGCCGCCTCCGTCGCGTGCAGACCCCCCAAGGATTTCACGCCGGTGTGCTCCGCGAGGCTTACCACCGCGCACTGGCCGACCCCGACTTCCAAGGCACGGACGACTGCGGCGTGGTGTTCCGTTACTGTCCCGAAGTGGACATTGCCCTCGTTGAGGGCGAAGAACGCAACTTCAAACTCACCTGGCCTGACGACCTCGCCCTCCTTCATCATTTCCTCACCGACTCCCCCTCCGAACCATGCTGAACATCACCCCCTTAGTGCGCCGTGTCTTGGCGCACCGCACCCACATCATCGACAGCTATGCCGAGCAGGCCGAGACGTTGCAGCGCACCGTCCTCCGCCGGCTCCTCCGCACCGCCGCCTCCACCCTTTGGGGGGAGCAGCACGGATTTTCCACCCTTACCTCCTATGAGGCCTTTGCCGAACGTGTCCCCCTCAATGATTACGAGACCCTCAAAGGGCACATCGACCGCATGCGCCGCGGCGAGACCGATATCCTATGGCCGGGACGCGTGCGCTGGTATGCCAAATCTTCGGGCACTACCAACGACAAGAGCAAATTCATCCCCGTCAGCGCACGCGGGTTGCAACACCTGCACTATGCCGGAGGGCGTGACAGCGTAGCCCTCTACCTGCGCAACTATCCCGACAGCCGCCTCTTCACCGGACGTGGACTCATTCTCGGAGGCAGTCATCAGCCTAACTACGACTCTCCCACCGCGCGGGTGGGCGATCTGAGTGCCATCCTCAACGAAAATGTCAGTCCCTTCGTCCACTTCTTCCGTGTGCCGCGTAAGGAGACGGCACTCCTGGCCGACTTTGAGGAAAAGCGCGACCGCATAGCCCGCGAGACACTTCATGCCAATGTTACCTCCCTTTCGGGCGTACCCTCTTGGATGATGGCAGTGATCCATCGCGTGCTGGAAATCTCGGGAGCAAAGACGCTCGATGAGGTGTGGCCGAACCTCGAAGTCTTCTTCCACGGTGGAGTGGCCTTCACGCCCTATCGCGAACAGTACCGCCGCCTCATACCTACGGAGCGGATGCACTATATGGAAACCTACAACGCCTCGGAAGGATTTTTCGGCTTGCAGACCGACCCTGCCGATCCCGCGATGACGCTGATGCTGGACTACGATGTGTTCTACGAGTTTATCCCGCTCGAAGAGGTAGGAACCGCGCAGCCCACCGTCCTCCCCATCTGGGCCGTGGAGACAGGACGGAACTATGCGCTCGTCATCACCACATCGTGTGGTCTTTGGCGTTATCAGATCGGCGATACTGTGCGCTTTACCTCCGTGCGTCCCTACAAATTTGTTATTTCCGGCCGGACGAAGAGTTTTATCAATGCCTTCGGCGAAGAGTTGATGGTGGACAATGCCGAGCAGGGATTGAAGGCCGCCTGTGCCGCCACCGGTGCAGAGGTAGAAGAGTATACTGCCGCTCCTGTGTTCATGGACGCCGAAGGAAAGTGTCGCCACCAGTGGGTCATCGAGTTCCGTCGGCTGCCCGCTGATGTCGAAGCCTTTGCCGATGCTCTGGACACGGCGTTGCAGCAGATCAACTCGGACTATGAGGCAAAGCGCCATAAGGACATCACCCTCCAACGCCTCGAAGTTGTGGTTGCGCCCGAAGGGCTTTTCCACGCTTGGCTCAAAAGCCGCGGCAAACTCGGCGGGCAGCATAAGGTGCCTCGTCTGGCCAACCACCGCGAACATATCGAGCAACTCCTCCAAATGATACCTCAACCTTGACCTCCCCATGCGTCTCCTTCCCTTCTTCCGCCCTTGGCTTTTCCTCCCCGTCCTGTTTGCCGTGTTGATGCTCGTTCCGGTTCTGTTCGTGGGCTGTGCCAACCAAGGTAATGGCCCCGATGGCGGCCCTTACGATGAAGCTCCGCCCCGCATCGTTGGAATGACGCCGCCCGAAAAGGTGGCTGCCTCGAAGCGAACGCGTTTCAGCCTCGTCTTCGATGAGCTGATCAAGGTGGACAATCCCGGTGAGAAAATCACGGTGTCGCCGCCGCAGTCCGAACAGCCCGAGATCAAGGTGTCGGGTCGCCGCATCACGGTGGAACTCCTCGACTCCCTCCATCCCGGCACAACCTACACCGTGGACTTTTCCGATGCCATCACCGACAACAATGAGGGCAATCCCTTGGGACAGTACACCTACATCTTCTCCACGGGCACGACCACCGACACGATGGAGATCTCCGGTCACGTGCTCAATGCCGAAGACCTCGAACCGATGAAGGGCGTCCTCGTTGGCCTCCATTCCGGCACGGCCGACAGCCTGTTTACCACAACGCCTTTTGAGCGTGTGGCGCGCACCGACGGTGCAGGGTTCTTTTCGGTCAAAGGAGTTTCGTCAGCAAAGGACTATAGCATCTTCGTCCTCCAAGATGCCGATGCTGACTACCGGTTCTCGCAGCCCGGAGAGGCCATTGGATGGCTCGACCGGAGGATCACTCCTTCCGCCTTTCCCGATCTGCGGCACGACACGCTGTGGGTGGACAGTGTGCGCTATGATTCCATCCGCATCACGCCCTTCACCCACTTCACGCCCGACGATCTGGTGCTCTTGGCCTTCAAAGAGGCACGGCAGCCTCGCCATTTCCTCAAAAGTCAGCGCGATGTGCCGGAGTGGTTCCGCCTCTTCTTTACCGGAACCTCCACCCACGTTCCTACCTTTCGAGGCCTGAACTTCCGCTCGGAGGGAGCATTTGTCGAAGACCGCAGCTTGGGACTCGACACCATCACCTATTGGTTGGCCGACACCGCCCTGCTCCGCCTCGACACCCTCCGTATGGCCTATACCTATGAAGCGTGGGACGACTCGACAAAGGCCAACTTCTTTAAGACCGACACTCTTGAACTCACTCCACGCACCACCTTCGCCAAGCGTGAAGAACAGCGCGCCAAAGAGATGGCGAAGTGGGAGAAACAGCGCGAGCGTCGGCACAAACGCGGCGACTTCTCCCAAGAGGTGATGCCACCACAATTCCTCAATTTCAATGTGGAAGGGAGCGGGAGCATCACACCGATCCAGAACCTCCTCCTCACCTTCGAACAACCCCTCGCGCGCCTCGACACCGCGCGCCTTCATCTTCGCCTCAAAGTCGACACCTCCTTCGTGGATGCTCCCTTCGTCCTCGACAGCATCCCCGGCAATCTCCTCGCCCGGAGGTTGAGGGCGGAATGGAGGCCGGGGCAGCAGTACGAACTGGTGGTGGATTCGGCGGCCGTGGAAAGCATCTTCTTCCGCCACAACAACAGGGTGAAGAAGGCCGTCTCGGTGGGCAAACTCGAAGACTACGGCACCCTCTTCCTCAACCTGGGAGGAGCCGACCGCAGTGCGGTGGTGCAGCTCCTCACCCCCGAGGGTAAGGTGAGCACGCAGGTGCCCGTGGTCGATGGCCGTGCCGAACTTTATTACCTGCGTCCCGGCAACTATTTCGTGCGCTGCTTCTTCGACCGCAATGGCGACGGGCGTTGGACACCGGGCGAGTGGGGCATGCACCGTCAGCCCGAAGAAGTGTTTTATCTTCCCAAAGCCCTCGAAGTCCGTGCTGACTGGGACCTGAACGAGAGCTGGAACCTCACCACCCTCCCGCTCGACCGCCAAAAGCCTGCTGCGCTGATCAAGCAGAAGACTGACAAAAAGAGCATCAACACCCGGCAGCGCAACCTCGACCGCAAGAAAGAACGCGGGGAGGGATGAGGAAGAACTGAAGTTACATGCGGGGTGTCGGGCTCTTTTGAAACAAGCTTTACCGTGTCAAATGCCCAATGCTTCGGCTCGTCTCCGGTAGTGCCCGTCATGGCCTCTCCGGGACAGGACGTTGCCCTCGCCGCTATTTCCTCTTTGCGCTGACCTCATAATAGTTTCATCATGCTCCACCTCGTCATCGACGACAAGATCCCTTTCATCCGCGGGCTGGCCGAGCGTTTCGGCACATGTACCTATCTCCCCGGTGCTGCCATCACGGCGAATGATGTGCGCGAGGCTGATGTCCTCATCGTCCGCACGCGCACGCACTGCGGCCGTGCCCTCCTCGAAGGGAGCCGTGTGCAGCTCGTGGTGACGGCCACCATCGGTTATGACCATCTCGACACGGCATGGCTCGACCATGCCGGCATCGCTTGGACGAATTGCCCGGGGTGCAATGCCGGGAGCGTGGCGCAGTATGTGCGCAACGCTCTCTTCCTGGCTTCGGCCATGGGAGTGTTGGACCCCCGTTTTGCGCTCGGGAGGCTTCCCCGACCCCTTACAGTAGGCATCGTGGGGTGCGGCCCCGTCGGTACTGCGGTGGCAGACGCCCTCGCGGCGGAGGGTTGCCGCATACTCCGCTGCGACCCGCCGAAAGGTGAACCCCACACCTTGGCCGACTTGGCGCGTGCGGCCGACGTCATCACCCTCCACACACCCCTCACCCACGAGGGCGGCTGCCCCACGTTCCACCTTGCCGACGATGACTTCTTCGGTAGTCTGCGCCGCTGTCACCTCTTCCTCAACAGCGCGCGCGGCGAGTGTATGGACACGGCTGCTCTGCACCGCTGGCTCGATGGAGCCGCTGATCGCGCGGCCATCATCGACACGTGGGAGCATGAACCGCTGATCGACCGAACGCTCCTCGACCGCGCCTTTCTCGCTACGCCCCACATCGCCGGTTATAGTGCCGATGGAAAGGCCAATGGTACGCGGATGGCCCTCACTGCCGTGGCCCGCCATTTTGGCTTCGACCATCGTTTTGATCCTCGTCCTGCCGCTGTGCCCAACGGGTTCTCCTATGGTGTGCTCCCTTGTGCCGACGACCGCTTTTCTTCCGCTGTCCTCCGTGCGCTCCACCTCTACAATCCCTGGACCGACACCTGCGCCCTCCGTGCCGACCCCGCCGCCTTCGAACGCCTCCGCGGCGATTATCCTTTCCGGAGGGAAGGTTGATCTGTCTGGCCGGTCGGATCTGTCGAGCCTGTGAAAGCATTTCCGCCCCTCGGCCAATTGCTGGCCGAGGGGCGGAATGTTTGAAGGCAGCTTGAAATCCCTTCGGATGCTGCCATGAGTGCTCAGTGCACCGCCTTCTTGCCGTTCACCATGTGGATGCCGCGCTCTGCGGTGGCGGTGTGCCGGCCATCGGGGGCGTAGAGGCCAACTCCTGCGGAAGGTTTCTTCCCGCCTCCGCGTGTGGGCTTCCAGTGTGGGCAGCGTGCAGAAGGGCTTCCGACGACCGCGTCCACATGTGCCCACCGAATTATTGACCAACGGCCTCGTGCCCCAAAGCACGCTCCGGTCTTTGCTCTGAGTTGTTATCCTCCTGATTTTCAGTGTTCAAAAATTCGCGGACACACCTCCGCAGAGTCGCCGCCACAACACCGCGGAGTCGTGCGCAGCATTCCGCGGTGTCGTATGAAAAACACCGCGGTGTCGTAGTCACGACACCGCGGTGGTAAAATTGACCGATCGACGGGGCATGGGCAGTGCCGGGGAGTCTGTGTGAAAAGGCTGCCTTACACATTCTCTTCGGACACTGCCACATTTCGCCTTTTATGTTCTCTGTGCGACATGGGCATCGTGGAGTTGCAAAAGCCCTTTTGGATGCTGCCTGAGATTTGTTCAGAAGGGGAAGAAATAGGGTATGGCGAGGATGGCGATGATACCCATGGCAATTTGGAGGGGCACACCGACCTTGACGTAGTCCATGAAGGTGTAGTGGCCGGCATTCATCACCATCGCATTCGGAGGTGTGGAGATCGGGAGCGCGAACACGGCGGAGGCGGCAATCGCCGCGGCCATCATAAAGGGCGTGGGCGATACCCCGAGCTGCGTGGCGGCACTCCATGCGATCGGTGCCACGAGGATGGCGGTGGCGGAGTTGCTGATGAAGGTGGAGAGGAGGGAGGTAACAAGATAGACACCTGCCAGGACGGCCCAGGCACCGTGCGCTTTAAGTCCAGTAACCACGTTGGTCGCGATGAACTCCGACAAGCCGGTGGACGAGAGCGCGGTGCTCATCGACATCATGGCGGCGATGAGGACGATGCTCTCCCAGCCGATCATCTTATAGGCAGTATCGACCGAGCGGACGCATCCGAGGAGCACCATCAGCAGGCCGGCCACGATAACAGTCGTCACGGGTGGAATGCCGATCTGGTCGGCAAAGACCATGAGGGCGACCATGGCCACCATGATGCCGGCGGCAAGAGGGGCTTTGTGGTCAAGAGCCACGTTCTCCAACTCTTCCGCAGGGTCGCCGATGATGATCCATTCGCGGAGGTTGGTCTTCATCTTCTTGATGTCGTTCCACGCACCGTGCACGAGCATCATGTCGCCGGAGTGGATGGTCTGCTGCTGCACATCCTCGTGAATGCAACGGCCTGCCCGTTTGATGGAGAGGACATTGACATTGTTGCGTGTGCGGAAGCCGGCCTCGGCAATGGAAAGGTTGATGAGTTTGCTCTCGGGGCTGATGAGGATCTCGGAGATGCCGAGGTCGTAGAAGTCGAGTTTGGCATGGTCTTCGCGGAGCTCCTCAGCAAATAGCGTGAGGTTGAAGATCTGTACGACCTCGTTGATGCGTTCGCGCTCACCGAGTGCAAAGAGGATGTCGCCGGCCTGGAACACGGTGTTGGGGCATACGGTGGTCTGTACGGCACCACCGAGGAGCTTGTTGCGGTGTCGCTCTTCGAGAAGGGTGATGCCATAGCGGCGATGGAGGTCAAGATCCAGCGGAGTCTTGCCCACCATCGGGGAGTTTTCGCCGATTTGGAGCTTGAAGATGAGGCGGTCGAGGTCATACTCGTGGAGGAGTTCGAGCAGGTCATAGCCCTCTTCATCGTTCTCTTTGGTGCGCGACTTTTTGTCCATGAAGAATTTGCTCAACGGATAGAGGAGTGCGAGTCCGACGACGAAGCAGACAGCTCCCACGCCTGTGAAGTCGAAAAATCCGAAGCCGCCGAGGCCGTGGTCGCGGAGATAGCCATCGACGATGAGGTTGGGGGGAGTGCCGATCAGGGTGAACATGCCGCCCATGGAGGAGGCGAAGGCCAGGGGCATCATGAGTTTGGAGGGCGAAATTTTTGCACTCTTCGCCATGGCGAGGATGATGGGGAGGAGGAGGGCCACGGTGCCCGTGTTGGACACAAAGGCAGCAACGAACGAGGTAACCCCCATCACGAGGAAGAAGAGCTTGGTCTCGTTCGTGCCGGCCATGCGGAGGAGTTTGCGGGACACGGTCTTGGCCAGTCCGGTTTGGAACACTGCACCGCCCACGATGAAGAGGGCGAGCATGATCACCACACTCGAGTTGCTGAAGCCGGCGAGGGCGTCTTTCGGCGACACTATGCCGAAAGCGAGGAGGGCGGCCATGCAGCAGAGAGCTATGATGTCGCTGCGGATTTTTGCGGAGATAAAGGCCGCAATGGTCGAGGCAAAGATGACGATGGTCAGCACGGCAGGCGTGTTGTTCATCAGGTCGTGGAGGGTGCGCATAGTATTACAGGCGGTGAAAGATAAAAGATGTGGCTGAGGCTTGCGCCGATGCGGAATGGCTTTGGCGGCAATGCGTTTGCAAAATTATAGATTTGTCGGCGTATTTGCAAACGAAACTCCGAAAGATTTCAGCTGCGACCTTTGTTTTTGTGTGGCCGACTCTGCAAAATGGCTCCACCCCGCAGCTTTCGGAGGCTGCGGGGTGGAGTGGGAGGTGGAGGCTGCGGGTGGCTGCGGGTCAGCGGATGTTGGCCACCCACTTGAAGGTACGGTTCCAACGGATCTTACCATCGCCCCAAGCATAGTCGGGATCGAGGGAGAGCCAGACGAAGAGCGGCTTGCCCACGATGTGGTCTTCGGGTACGAAGCCCCAGAAGCGGGAGTCGGCCGAACGGTCGCGATTGTCGCCCATCATCCAGTAGTAATCCATCTTGAAGGTGTACCGGGTTGTGCGCTTGCCATTGATGAAGATCTCGCCGTCACGCACTTCGAGGCGGTTCTTCTCGTAGGCGGTGATGCAGCGTTCGTAGAGGGGGAGGTTGTCGAGGTTGAGATCGATCGTGGCTCCGCGTTTGGGGATCCAGATGGGGCCGTAGTCGGAGGTCGTCCAGTCCTTGGACTTGTTGAGCGGGTAGAGCCAGCTGCCGTAGCTGGGTGCTTTGCGTAGGATGGTGCAGAGGTCGGGGCGGCGTTTGAGCGCTGCGGTGGCCTTGCGTGTGAGCGGCATGGTGATCACCTGTCCAAGTGGGAGTTGGCCCACAGTGCCGTAGAGGTGGTTGGCATCGTCAAGGTCTTCGAGGGTGATGCCGTGTGTTTTGAGGAATTCGGTGTCGGGCACTTGGTGGAACTTTACCTCATAGTGGTACTGTACTTCCTCCGGTTCGCGCTGTGCCTTGCCGTCCAGGTAGATGATGTTGTTGCGGATTTCAAGCGTTTGTCCCGCCTTTCCCACACAACGCTTGACATAATTTTCACGACGGTCCGTAGGGCGGTTGATGATGCCGCCCACCGAAGGCTCGTTGGCCAAGATCTCGCGTCCGGCGGCGTAGATCCGTGCGTAGAGGCTGCGTTGCCGGGCGGGAGGCAGACTGTCGGAAGGTTCGGCCACTTCCAGGGCTTGTGCTCCGGTGCTGTAGGCCATGCCGTAGAAGTCTTGGTTCTGGAAGTTTACTGCCACGGTGTCGCCCGAAGGATAGTTGAACACCACGATGTCGCCCACCTCAACGACACCTAAGCCTTTGATGCGGCGATAGTCCCACTGCGGCCATTCCAGATAGCTCTTTCCGCCGCCGAGTAGGGCAGGGAGGTTGTGCTGAGTGAGCGGCATGGTGAGGGGCGTCTGTGGGATGCGTGGGCCGTAGCTCAGTTTGGAGACTAAGAGATAGTCGCCCGTGAGGAGCGTTTTTTCGAGCGATGAGGAGGGGATGACGAAATTCTGGAAGAAGAATTGGTTGATGAAGTAGATGGCCACGAGGGCGAATACGATGGCGTCCACCCAGCCCATGAGGAAGCGCACCACAGGATTGGGCGCTTCGCGCCACCAGCCCCAGTTGATGCGGTGGGTGATGTAGGCATCGAAGAGGAAGGGCAGGAGGAGGAGTCCCCACCACGAGCCTACCCAAAAGAGGAAGAGGAGGAAGAGTGTGGTGAGCAGGACGAACATGCCCCATTGGGGCTTCCGGGGCTTGGATGCGGTTTGCGGCATAGGTCAAGATGAGGAGGTCAGAAGTTGAAAAGGTCGTCGGTGGATAGGAGTCCGGAGTGCTGTACGGTGAACTCGGCAGCGAGGACGGCTCCGAGGGCAAAGCCCTGCCGGGAGTGGGCATCGTGGGTGAGGGTGATGCTGTCGGCGGGAGAGTCGTAGGTGATGGTGTGGATGCCTGGTACCTCATCGCGGCGGATGGCATCGATGCGCAGGGCATCGGGGGCACAGTCGCGGCTACCCGTCAGACTGCCGTCAGCTTCCTGCACCTCGCCTTTGACCCAGTGGGTCTTGCGGTCGAGGCGTTCTACAATCTGCTCGCCGAGAGTGATGGCCGTGCCGGAGGGGGCATCGAGCTTGTGGATGTGGTGGGTCTCGACCATGGACACGTCATAGTCGGAAAAGCGGTTCATGATCTGTGCCAAATATTTGTTTACCGCCGAGAAAATGGCCACGCCGAGGGAGAAATTCGAGGCCCAGAAGAGCGTCTTCCCCTCCTCTGTGCAGGCACGGCGCACATCGGCTTCGTGATCGGAGTGCCAGCCTGTGGAGCCGCTCACCACCTTTACACCCTGTGCCCAGGCACGGCGGTAATTGTCGTAGGCTGCCGTGGGATTGGTAAACTCGATGGCCACCTCGGCCGAGCGGAAGGCATCGGTGTCGAAGTCCTCTTGGTTGTCCAGATCAATGATGGCCACAATCTCGTGGCCGCGGCTGCGGGCAATCTGTTCGATCATCTTGCCCATCTTACCGTATCCGATGAGTGCTAATTTCATAAGAGAGAATGAGATAGGAGTCGTTATCAAGGCAAAATTACGCCTTTGTGGGCAGTGCAGCAAATGATTTGTGGATTTTATGCCGAAAATCGACCGTGCCGGATCGTTTTGTAGAGGGGAAATTTGGATTTTCGAGCCTTTTATGGTAACTTTGCCCCAAATATAGGGAAGTTCTGTGCGTTGCTTTGCACAGATTTTACGATGCTCGGCACGCAGATGCTGTCATGGCCTGAGCGCGTTGGGCGTGTCTGACGACCGAAAGAGCGGCGGAAGATACCGTGGCATCTCTAAAATTCGCCAAGAACGCGAACCTTCTCCAATGTGAAATTCAAGTGAGGTGTATCAACACTTCCCTGTCATAGAACAATTCATGAGTTTACAATGCGGTATCGTCGGTCTGCCCAATGTGGGCAAATCGACTCTTTTCAACTGCCTGAGCAACGCGAAAGCACAGAGTGCCAATTTCCCCTTCTGCACCATCGAGCCCAATGTCGGAGTCATCACAGTGCCCGACGAACGCCTCGCCAAACTGGCGGTGCTGGTCAAGACGACCAAGATCATTCCCACCACGGTAGAAATCGTGGACATCGCCGGACTGGTGAAGGGAGCCTCGAAGGGGGAGGGGCTGGGCAACCAGTTCTTGGGCAACATCCGCGAGACCGATGCCATACTCCATGTGCTCCGCTGTTTCGACGACGGCAATGTGGTGCACGTTGACGGCAGTGTCGATCCCGTCCGCGACAAGGAAATCATCGATACCGAGTTGCAGCTCAAAGACCTCGAAACGGTGGAAAACCGCATCAAGCGCGTGGAGAAGATTGCGCAGATCGGCAACGACAAGAACGCCAAGGTGGAGTACGAGGTCCTTACCGCAGTCCGTGCCGCCCTGCTCGAAGGGAAGAACGCGCGCAGCGTGTCGTTCGAGTCAAAGGACGAGCAGACCGCTATGCGCAACCTGTTCCTCCTCACCGCCAAACCCGTCCTCTATGTCTGCAATGTGGACGAAGGGAGTGCCGTCACGGGCAATGCCTATGTGGAGCGGGTGCGCGAAGCGGTGAAGGACGAAGGCGCGGAAATCCTCGTTGTGGCCGCACAGACTGAGGCAGACATTGCCGAACTTGAAACCTACGAAGAGCGGCAAGAGTTCCTCAAAGATGTTGGTTTGGAAGAGAGTGGTGTGAACCGTTTGATCAAAGCTGCCTACCGCCTGCTCGACCTCGAAACTTACATCACCGCCGGTCAGGTGGAGGTGCGTGCTTGGACGTTCCGCCGCGGATGGAAGGCTCCTCAATGTGCGGGTGTCATCCATACCGACTTCGAAAAAGGGTTTATCCGTGCACAGGTCATCAAGTACGATGACTTTATCCGTTGCGGCAGCGAAGCCGCCGTCAAGGAGGCTGGATTGATGCGCATCGAGGGCAAGGATTATGTGGTGCAGGACGGCGACATCATGCACTTCCTCTTCAATGTCTGATCCCGGCTGCCGCGCATTCTGCTTTCTCCTTCTCTAAAACCCATCCTCAGCTCCATGATTACCTGGAATCCTGACCTCGTGGCCTTCCATCTGGGCCCGCTTGCCATCCGCTGGTATTCCCTCCTTTGGACCATCGGCCTCGCCGCTGCCTACATCGTGGTCTTTCGCCTCTATCGCCATCAGCGCATCCCGCAGGAGAAGTTCGACCCGCTCTTCTTCTACTGCTTCATCGGCATCCTCCTCGGAGCACGCCTCGGACATTGCCTCTTCTACGAGCCCGGCTACTTCCTGGCTCATCCCGTCGAGATGATCCTTCCCATCCGTCAGGACGCCACGGGGGGATGGCACTACACGGGCTATGCCGGCCTCGCCTCCCACGGCGGAACGCTCGGACTTATGATTGCCATCTGGCTCTATGTCCGGAAGACGAAAATCAGCCTGATGCGCGTGCTCGACAACATCGCCATCGCCACTCCCATCACCGCCTGCTGCATCCGGCTGGGCAACCTTATGAACTCGGAGATTGTAGGCAAGTACACGAATGCTGACTATGGCTTCGTCTTCAAAGCCCTCGGTGAAACCCTCCCCCGGCATCCGGGACAGCTCTATGAAGCCATCGCCTACTTCCTCTTCTTCGTCATCGGTATCGTGCTCTATAAGATCTGGCCCCGAAAGGTGGGCAAGGGCTTCTACTTCGGCTTCTGCCTCACCACCATCTTTACCTTCCGCCTCTTTGTCGAGTTTTTCAAGGAGGTGCAAGAACTTTGGGAGATCGATATGCAGAATGCCATCCTCCTCAATCAGGGTCAGCTCCTTTCGGTCCCTTTCATCGCCCTCGGGCTCTACTGCCTCTTCGGAGGCCGTCTGTGCCGCCGCTTCGGCGATCGTGGCTATCTCCCCGACGAGCAATCCTGACTCGTTGGACGTGCTTTCCATAATCGACATCGACAAATTCCATACACATTTTCGTATCCTCATCATGAAGACAACCCTATCTTTTGCCCTCGTAGGTGCCGGGATTGTAGCTTTCAGCTCGTGCAGCAGTAAGCTCGCCCCCCTCACTGCCGACAATTTCACCGTAACTCCCGCCCCCCTCGAAGCGGTGGCCGGCGAAGTTCCCTTTACTGTCAATGGCCACTTCCCTGAGAAATATATGAAGAAGAAGGCCGTGGTCAAAATCATCCCTGAACTCCGCTACGCCGGGACGAGTGTGGCCGCCCCCGGAAGCACTTTCCAAGGTGAGAAGGTGGTAGGCAATGACCAGGTGGTGGCCTACAAGACGGGAGGCAGCTTCGTGATGAAGCAAGCGTTCCCCTATTCCGGAGCTATGGTTCAGAGCGAACTCTACCTGACCTTTGATGCCAAGGTGGGCAATAAGTCAGTGAGCCTTCCGGCTGTCAAGGTGGCCGATGGCGTTATCTCCACTTCGCGGCTCGTCTATCAAACCGTCCGCTCCGCCAATACGGCAGTGGCTGCCGATGCTTACCAGCAGCAGATCAGCCGCCGTCAGGATGCACAGATCAAATACCTCATCAATCAGGCCAAGGTACGCACCAGCGCGCTCAATACGACCTCTGTGCAGGACTTTGTCAAGGTGCTCCGTGAGATCAAAGCCGATCAGAAGGGGTATGCTCTCGACAATATCGAAGTCTCTGCCTATGCTTCGCCCGACGGCGCATTGAGCTACAATTCCGAACTTGCTGCCAACCGTCAGGGCACGGCTTCTAAGTATGTGGCCGAGCAGCTCCGTAAGGCGCGTCTCACCACCGATGTCGATGCCAAATACACCGCCGAGGACTGGGAAGGCTTCCAAGAGCTCGTGAGCCAGAGCAATATTCAAGACAAGGACGTCATCCTTCGTGTCCTTTCTATGTACAAGGATCCCGAAGAGCGCGAACAGCAGATCAAAAACCTCTCCCTCGCTTTCCGTGAGCTTGCTGATGAGGTATTGCCTGAGCTGCGCCGTGCCCGCATGACCATCAACTATCGCCTCATCGGCCGTACCGATGCCGAAATCCGTCAGCAATATGACGATGATGCCACTCAGTTGAGCGTCGAGGAGCTCCTTTATGCGGCCACCCTCACGCAGGATCTGGCCGAGCGTAAGGCCATCTTCGAAACCGCCGCCCGTCTCTATCCTGCCGACAAGCGCGCGCAGAACGGTCTGGCTCAGGTGGCTTATGCTCAGGGTGATTACATTGCTGCGAAGGCCGCGCTCGCGCAGGCAGCACAACTCCCCGAAGCCAATGCCAATGCCGCTCTCATCGCCATCAGCGAAGGTCAGCTCGGCCAGGCCGAAAGCTTGCTGGGCAAGGCCCTCACTGCCGGCAACTACAACGAGGTGCTCGGCAATCTTCAGATCGCCCGCGGACAGTATGCCCAAGCTGCACAGAGCCTCAAAGGGGTGAAGAGCAGCAGTGCCGCTCTTGCGCAGATCCTCAACAAGGACTACACAGGTGCTGCCCGGACACTTGCAGACCTGCCTCAGGCTGACGCCCTCAATGCCTACCTCAGAGCTATTGTAGCTGCGCGCTCCAATCAGGCCGAGGCTGCCGCAGCAGCGGTGCAGGAAGCCATCAACCTTGATCCTACACTCGCCGTAAAGGCAGCGAAGGATCTCGAAGTGATGAAATATCTGAAATAATCCGGTCGGAACTTCTCTTCGGACCGTTCCATCCTCTCGGGGAGCGCAAGCCGCAGCTTCGCGCTCCCCGTTTTCTTTCCTCGGGTTTTCACCTATGTCCTTATGAATCGTATTCTCCGCCTTTCTTCTCCTCTGTTCCTCCTCTTCCTCGTTGTGATCAGTGCTTGCGGTCCGGACGGCCGCCATGTGCGCCTCAAAGGCCGTTTGAAGGGCATCACGCAGGCCGATCTCCTGATCTATTCTGCTGATGCCCCCGAGGCCGACAGCATAGGCTTCGACACGGTAAAAGTCGAGAAGGGGGAGTTCTCTTACGAGCGTCTGCTGTCCACCCCCACCCTCCTCACCGTGGTCTATCCCAACTCCTCTACCACCACCTTTGTGGGGGAGCCTGGCGAGACGATCCACCTCACGGCCGATGCCAACCGCCTCCGTGAGGTAGAGGTGTCGGGAACAGAGGCCAATGACCGGCTCACCGAGTTCCGTCTGCGTGCCCTCCGTCTCCCTGCCTCTGATGTCGAGCGTGAGGCTGCGAGCTTTGTGCGTTCCCATCCCAAGTCGCCGGCTTCGGTGGCTGTGTTCCGCCAATATTTTGATGAGGTACAGACCCATCGTGAGCAGCCCACCCTCGATTTGCTTGATCTTCTTGTACAGCACCAGCCTTCTTCGCCCGATGTCCGTGCCACGGATACGCGCCTTCGTCCGCAGCTCCGCACCGCCCTCGGTGCACGCCTCCCCGATTTCTCCGCCACCACCACATCGGGGCGCACCCTCACGGCTGCTGCCCTCCGTGGCCGTCCGGCATTCATCGTCTTCACTGCGGGCTGGTCGGGGCTGAGTTTTCAGCTCCGTGAAACCCTCCGTCAGGTTCGCCGTGCGCACGGCAGCCGGGTGGAGATCATCACCCTCTGTCTCGATCCCGATGTCGCCACCGCCCGATCCATCGCACTCCGCGACAGTCTTCCCAACGCCCTCTGTCCCGGTGGTGCCCTCTCCACACCCTTGGCACACACCTTTGGCGTGCGCTATGTGCCTGGCTGCCTCCTCATTGACCGTGCCGGCCGCATCATCTCCAGAGATCTCTCCTTCGACCGATGGGTGGACGAGGTGGGGCGTCTCTGACCGGGGCCGACCGGAGCTTTGTCAAGCGATGTCTTGCAGAAAATCCAGAGGATGCAGCAGGAAGGTTCTGCGCACACGGGGCTTCCGTTCCACCGTTTCGGCGCTCACCGAAGCTGTAAACGAACAAAAACGAGGCTGTGCTCCATTGGGCACAGCCTCGTTGAGGTTTTATTTGATCGCGATGAGTTCGACTTTAAAGATGAGGGTGGCGTAGGGGGGGATGCTGCGGCTGCCGCGCTCGCCATAGGCCAGGTTGTAAGGAATGACGAGTTCGTATTCTGAACCAACGGGCATCATTTTCAAAGCCTCTGTCCATCCTTTGATGACCTGTGTTACGCCAAACGTCGCCGTCTGCTTGCGTTGGTAGCTGCTGTCGAAGATCGTGCCGTCGATGAGGCGACCTTCGTAGTTTACTTCCACCTGGGCGGTGTCGGTGGGCAGCGCACCCGTGCCTTGGCGGGTCACCTTGTAGAGGAGGCCGCTGGGCGTGGACTTGACGCCCTTCTGCTTTTTGTAGTCAGCGAGATAGGCTGCATTGGCGGCCTTCATCGTCTCTTCTACATACTTCGTCTGCTGTTCCACGACCTTTATGGCAGAGTCGGCGGACAGGTTGGCTTTGCCGAGGAGACCCTCGGAGAGTCCCTGAGCGAAGATTGCGGGATCGACATACTTGGCCGTGTCGTTGCCGGTGGCCATCTTGTTGAGGGAGGGGAGCACCTGCGTCTTGTTTTGCCCGGCAATGTCGAATCCGGCCACGATGGCGCGCATGCGTTTCACCTCAGCTTCGGAGTAGCGGCCGTTCATCGCCTCGATGAAGGTGGCGAAGAGGGTGGAGTCTACACCGTGGCGTTGTTCGATGAAGTTGCGGAGGCTCGGAGCCTGTGCCACACCTACGGCATAGGAGTAGGTAGCGGGGGCGATGGGTTGGAGCGTCTGCGCCACGGTGGGTTTGCGCTTCTTGGGGGCACGTGCCTGCACAGCACTCAGGCCGAGGGTGCCGGCGAGTGCGAGGATGAGGAATGGGCGGATCTTCATATCAGCGGGCGGGCATCATTTGTACGCCGGGCTGTGCGCCTTCGGGTTGGGGCACAGAAGCCTTGACGAGTTTGACCTTGAAGATGAGGGTGGAGAAGGGCTTGATGGGACCTTGTCCGCGTTCGCCATAGCCGAGTTTCCAGGGGATGTAGATTGTCCACTCGGCACCTTCCTTCATGTTGGTAAGGGCTGTCTGCCAGCCGGGCACGACTTGTCCGAGAGGGATCTGTGCGGCCTGCCCCTTCGTGGCGTCAAACACGGTGCCATCGATGAGGCTGCCTTCGTATTCCACTTCCACGACGTTGGTAACCTTCGGCGTGGCACCAGTACCGGCCTTCGTCTCTTTGTAGAGCACACCGCCGGCAAGGGCCTTTACACCTGCTTCCTTGGCGGTCTTCTCCATGAAGGCTTCGTTCTTCTTGCGGCTTTCGCCAAACACCTTCTCGTTGGCCGTGGCCTGCATGCGGCTCATCAGGTCGTTGAGGAGGGGTTGAACTGTCTCGCGTGTGCAGGGTTCATTGCCCACTTTCAGGGCCGACTGTCCGTTGCCGCCATCGAGCATGCCATGGAGGAAGTGTTTGACGGAGAGATGGCGCGTGCTGTCGCTGGCGAATACCTGCTGCTCGATGCTGGGGAACATGCGGGTCTTCATCTGCATGCCCGTCTGCATGCCCATCTGGTAGGCCAGTTCTTTCTTGTCGTCCGAGGTGTTCAGTCCGTCCTTGATGCCTTTGAGGAAGGCATCGATGTAGGCAGAATCGCTGCCGGCCTGCATGAGATAGGCTTTCAGCTCCTCGTCCGAGGGACTTTGTGCTACGCCGAGGGCATAGCTCAGGGTGTCGGCATCCGTTTTGAGGGAGGGTTTCGGATTGACGCCACCATCACAGGCACTGAGGAGTGCCGTGGCCCCCACAGCGGCGGCCAGGAGAGTGTGTTTCATGGGATATGTAATGTTTATAAATTCACGATTATTCAATACCGAGGAGTTCGACATCAAAGATGAGGGCGGCGTAGGGAGGGATGCTGCCGCCTGCCCCCTGTGCGCCGTAGGCGAGGTTGAAGGGGATGAAGAAGCGGAACTTGCTGCCCACGGCCATGAGTTGCAGACCCTCGGTCCATCCGGCGATGACGCCATTGAGGGGGAAGGTGGCGGGCTCGCCGCGTTTGTAGCTGCTGTCGAACACGGTGCCGTCGATCAGGCGACCTTCATAGTGGCAGCGCACGCGGTCGGTGGCCTTGGGCTTCTGGCCGATGGCGGGAGTGAGGACTTCGTATTGCAGCCCACTTTGGGTGGTGGTGATGCCCGTCTTTTGGGCGTTCTCGGCGAGGAAGGCTTCGCCCGCCCCGCGGGCTTCCTTGCCCGCTGCTTCCTGCTGCTCTTGCATGAACTGCTGCACCATGCCCTGCGCCTGGACTTCGGTCATCTCGGCCTTCTCGCCTGATAATACCTGCTGTACCGCCCGTCCGAAGGAGGCGTAATCGAGGTCTTTGAGGTTCATGCCTTGGAGGTTGTGGCCGATGAGCAGGCCGATGGCGTAAGAGAGTTTTTCCATGTCAGGAGTTTCTGTGTTGTACGGATGATGGATGCGGCGTGCCGTCGTGGCATAACGCCGGAATTTCAGGCGCAAAATTACAACTTTTCGGGCATTTGAGCGAGGGTGGGGCTGCTTTTTCAGGCAATGTGGCACGGATTGGCAGGAATTGCTCTATGAGCGTATTTCCCTTACTTATGAAAGACCGTTGGTACACAGAGGTTGTTGGCCTCACTCTGCCGAGGGATCGGCAGCAGTGTATAGTTCCCTCATTACGATGCCGGCGAGGGTGAATCCGAAGATGGCAGTGATGTGGGGCATGGTGCCGTTGATCTGCGCCTTCTTCGCGTTCCAGTCGTGGGGTGGCAGGCCGTCGTGGAGACCGGCTGCGGTGTCGGGTTCACTGTCAGTCACAGTGCCTGCTCCGAGGTTGGGGAGGACTTCGTCGCTGAATACGACACGGAACTTGCGGCTCGGGAAGGTCTTCGTGCGCTTGAACTTGCCCCGCAGCGCGCGGGCGAGGGGACAGCCTTCGGCCTTCCAGAACTCCGCCACGCGGATGCGCGAAGGATCCATTTTCAGTGCGGCACCCATCGATGAGATGAAGAGGGCGCGGGTGTGACAGGCGGTGAGGATGAGGTGGGCTTTCTCGGCAAGGGAATCGATGGCATCGATGATCACATCGTAGTCGTCTAAGTGGAACGAGGCGGCGGTCTCTGCATTGTAGACTGCGCGAAGGGCGGTGATCTCGGCCTCGGGGTTGAGGTCGAGGAGTCGGGTGCGGAGCACGTCGACCTTGACCTTTCCCACGGTGGAACAGGTAGCGGGAAGCTGGCGGTTTACGTTGCTGATGCTCACACAGTCGGAGTCGACGATGGTGAGGCGGCGCACGCCGGAACGGATGAGGCTCTCGGCGCACCAGCTCCCCACGCCACCCACGCCAAAGAGGATGACGCGGGCATGACGGATGCGGTGGAGCACGGCATCGCCCACAAGGAGCCGCGTGCGGTGGAGGGTCTGGCGTTCAAGGTCGGTGAGGGGGAACTCAGGGTGGGTCATTCGGCTTGGGATTGGGGAGCAGGAAAAAGGGCGTGGAGGTGCGCGGCGAGGGTGGCAACACCTTGCGTGGCGGGCTGGGCGATAACTTCTACTGCCCGGTGTCCGGGCACGGCAACTTCGTTGGGGTCGATGAGGAATATGGGGATGTCGGCACGGCAGTGACGCACAAGGCCGGCGGCAGGATAGACGGCGAGTGAACTTCCGATGATGGCGAAGGCATCGGCTCGTGCCACCCATTGGGCAGCATCCTCGATGAGGGGCACGGCCTCGCCGAACCAGACGATGAAGGGGCGCAGGAGGCTGCCGTCGCCTGCCCGTTGTCCAGGATGGATCTCAGGATCGGAGGTCGGAAGTTGTACGCGCCAGCGCGGATCGTTGGGGACATCGGAGGAGCAGCCCAGGAGGAGTTCGCCGTGCAGGTGCACCACTCGCGAAGACCCTGCCCGTTCGTGGAGGTCATCGACATTCTGCGTGATGACGACAACCTCGAAATCGCGCTCTAACGCTGCGAGCCGGTCGTGTCCCGCGTTGGGATGTGCGGCAAGGAGCTGTCGGCGGAGGCTATTGTAGAACTCATTGACGAAATCGGGGTCCTTCGCCCAGCCTTCGGGCGTGGCCACACGCTCTACGGGGTGGGTCTCCCAGAGACCGCCGCGATCGCGGAAGGTGGCAAAACCACTTTCCGCACTCATTCCGGCACCGGAGAGGACAACAAGTAGAGGTTTTTGGTTGACGTTAGACATGGGATCTTAGACGTGAGAAGATGGAAACGATAGGTCAGGAGCGAGACGTGGGCGGCAGAAGGGATGATGGGGCGGCAGTGGGGCTATGAAGGTGCGGAGGGGCTTCCTGATCACCCCCCTTGTTTCGCCTCCCAAGGCTTCAAGATTGAGACGACCGCTCCGAGGGTATGCCCACACTGTCCGGAAAGCCCACGGGGGAGTGTCGGTCGTGTCTCCCTCCTCCGGCCAACCCGCAGTTGAGGATGGGGTTGTCGCCCTTGGGCGATCATCAGTGCCACGCTCCGAACTTCCTGCAAAACTACTCATTTTCTCTCGGGTGGGCATGACAGGGAGGCATTTTTGCTAACTCCGGTCGAAAAAAACACCTCAAGATGGCGCGTGTTCTCATTTTTTCTTTATCTTTGCAGGGCAACCCTTTCTTCAACCGGATCATCAGCACTGTTGTAGGGGTCGGATTCGTCCGGCGCAGTGACAACTCATAAGCCGCAAGATCTTTCAATTTCAACATAACTTTTCATCATGTCTATCTGGAAAGCCCGGGATGGGCGGAACTTCTTCCGCACCTTTCTCCTCGTTACCTTCATCTTCTTCCTGTGGGGATTTGCTTTAAGCCTTTCCGATTTGCTTAATAAGCATTTCCAAGATACGTTCGGCATGACGCGCACCTATTCTGCCTTCGTGCAATGTGCCGTACTGGGTACTTACTTCTTTGTTGCCTTCCCCGCAGGGCGCTTTATCAGCCGCTTCGGCTACCGCGCGGGATTTCTTGCCGGCCTGACCCTCACCGCCCTCGGCGGGCTACTCTTCCTCCCGGCAGGGACACTGATGGAATTCTGGTTTTTTCTCTTGGCATTGGCGGTGGTGAGTAGTGGATTGTGCTTTCTGGAGATTACCGCTTCGCCCTATCTCATCCTCCTCGGTGAGGTGAAGGATGCTCCTCGGCGCATGACGCTGGCTCATTCGTGCAATGCGTTGGGCTGGATGATCGGACCGCTCCTCGGCACTACCTTCATCTTCAACCGTGACGGCACGCCTTCCGATGTTTCCACACCCTATCTCGTGCTCGGCATCGTTGCCCTGCTGGCAGCGGCAGCCTTTGCGCTCGCACGGATGGACTATGTCAAGCCTGCCGCCGAAGAGCACTTTGACCTCATCGGTTCGAATCATGTGCCGATGGGTGAAGAGGTGCCGCTCTTTCGTCACCGCAACTTCATCTTCGCCCTCGTTGCCCTGGGTCTCTATGTCGGAGCGCAGACCGGCGTCAACGCCTTCTTCATCAACTATGCCGTAGAGACGGCGTATTTCCATAAGAGTTTTGCCGCCACGCTCCTCGGCATCGGCGGTGCGGGAATGTTCATGCTGGGACGGCTGGTGGGGACACTCCTCATGCGCCGCATCAGTGCTGAAGTCCTTTTGGTCGGAGGTGGCATCATCTCGATGCTCTGCGTGCTCACCGCTATCCTTATGCCCGGACTGGAAGGTTCGTGGGCATTGTATGGCGTCTACTTCTTCGAGAGCACCATGTTTCCAACCATCTTTGCCTTGGCATTGCGGGGGGTAGGACGACACGTCAATACCGCCTCCTCCCTCTTGGTGATGACTTTCGTGGGTGGTGCGATTGCCCCGCTCACGATGGGTGCCATTGCCGACCGCACGGGGAGCATTGCCTCCGCCTTCATTGTGGTGTTGGCCTGCTTCTTTGGGGTAACTGTCTATGGCCTCTATGCACTGGTACGTGCTGCCCGCCGCGACTGATGCTGCCCTTTCCCACTTCTCCCTTCCTGTCTATGGCCCACAAAAAGAAAGACAACCCTGCCGCACGTGCGGCCTACAAAGCCGAAAACGAAGCCTTCATGGCTGATGTGCGGCAGCGTCCCGATGTTCATGAACTCCGCTGTGGGGTGTGCTACCGCGTGGTGCGTCCCGCTCCCGACCCTTCGGCCGAACCTGATGAGCGCAGGCGTCGCCGGCTGGAAACCACCCCGGGACCGCGCACCGTGGTGACCGTGCACTATACCGGCCGACTGATCAACGGCCGCCGGTTTGACTCCTCACGCCGTGGGGCCGGTACGCCAGTGGCCTTCCGGGTCAATGAGTTGATCACGGGCTGGCAAGTGGCGTTGGTGCAGATGCATATCGGTGAAGTATGGGAACTTTACGTCCCCGCTGAGGCGGGTTACGGCAGCCGTGGTGCAGGACGCGACATCCCGGGCGATAGCACCCTCATCTTCGAGCTGGAACTCCTTGACTTGGCGTGAAATCCCGGAGAGGCGGCTGAACCTTTCATCCGGGTGATCCCTCCGGCTTGGAGCGCAAACAAAGTCTCCGCAGTGTCGTGCGAACGACACTGCGGAGACTTTGTTTAGGCGATACCGAAGAGGCGGAGATCGTTCTCCACATCGGTGATGCCGGCAATGCCGAATTTCTCGACCAATACCTTCACCACGTTGGGAGAGAGGAAGGCCGGGAGCGTGGGGCCGACATGGATATCCTTCACTCCTAAGTGGAGCAGGCCGAGGAGCACAATGATGGCCTTTTGCTCATACCATGCGATGTTGTAGACGATAGGAAGCTGGTTGATGTCGTCCAAGCCGAACACCTCTTTGAGCTTAAGGGCGATGAGGGCGAGCGAATAGCTGTCGTTGCACTGTCCTGCATCGAGCACGCGGGGGATGCCGCCGATGTCACCGAGGGCGAGCTTGTTGTAGCGGTATTTGGCACAGCCGGAAGTGAGGATCACGGTGTCGTGCGGGAGGGCTTTGGCAAACTCGGTATAGTAATCACGGCCTGTTTGACGGCCATCGCAGCCGCTCATCACGATAAACTTGCGGATGGCACCGCTCTTGACTGCTTCCACCACCTTGTCGGCCAAGGCCAGCACTTGATTGTGGGCGAAGCCGCCGATGATGCTTCCCTGTTCGATGCTGCGGGGAGCAGGACACGTCTGCGCCAAGGCGATGATCTCGCTGAAATCCTTCGTGCCGTCTGCGTGGGTAGGGATGTGCTTCCAGCCGGGGAAGCCGGTAGAGTTGGTGGTAAAGACCTTGTCTTTGTAGGTGGCATTTCCCAGAGGCGGCACGATGCAGTTGGTGGTGAAGAGGATGGGGCCGTTGAAAGCGGTAAACTCGGCGCGCTGCTGCCACCAGGCGTTGCCGTAGTTACCCACGAAGTGTGCGTATTTCTTGAACTTGGGGTAGTAGTGTGCCGGCAGCATCTCGCCGTGGGTGTAGACATCCACCCCCGTTCCCTCCGTCTGTTCGAGCAGCATTTCGAGGTCTCGGAGGTCATGGCCTGAAATGAGGATGCCGGGACGGCTCTTGACATCGATGGACACTTCGGTGATCTCAGGGTGGCCGTAGGTGCTGGTGTTCGCACCGTCGAGGAGGGCCATTCCTTTCACACCGTATTCGCCCGTTTGGAGGGTGAGGGCGATGAGCCCATTGAGGTCGAGGGTGCCGAGGGTGAGGGCGGCGAGTGCGTCGCAGGTGAAATGGTGGATGGACAGATCTTCGTGTCCGAGTCGTTCGGCATGCTCGACGTAGGCCGCGAGACCCTTGAGCCCGTAGATGATCAGCTCGGTGAGCGATCGGCGGTCTTCATCGGGTTCGGCCAATACGCCTACGGTGATGGCTTTGGCATCGTAGTCGGCGCGCGATCCTGTCCAGTGGAGCGCATCGGTTTCGGGGAGGGCGATGCCTGCTGCGGCGAGCTGCGCTTTCAGCGTTTCGCGGAGAGTGAGGCCTCGTTCGATGCGTGTGGCGATGCTCTCATCGTCAAAGTTGGCGTTGGTGATGGTGCAGAAGAGGGCATCGGTGTTGAAGGTATAGACTTCGCGCGCCACGGTGTGGCGGCTTTGGCGGAGGAGCTGTTCGGCCACGGCGATGCCGCGCACCACGAAGAGGAGGAGATCTTGGAGGCGTGCCGTGGAGGGTGCTTTACCGCAGACGCCACGGAGCAGACAGCCCGTGCCTTTGGCCGTCTCTTGGCATTGGAAACAGAACATTTCGGCGTTCGTCATCGTGTCGGGGAGTGTAAGAGGTTGGATTATGTCGTTGTGGAGAGCAAGATCAGCGCACCCATTCTGCTTCGAGCCGTTGGGCTCGGGGGAAGAGGAGGTCGTTTTCGAGTGCGATGTGCTCGTGGAGGGCTTCCATGAAGGTGCGCAGGCGTGGCATTAGCTCGGCATAAGCCGCGGAGCTGCCCGCAGGGACTGCAAAATCGTGGGTCAGTCGGGCGATGGCGGCATAGCGTTCCAGTTCGCCTTCGTGGTCGGACACCATCACGTGGATGGGGTTGGCCACCGATCCGCAGTGCATCGGTTCGAGGGTCTGTTCCTGTTCGCTGGCATCGAAGAGGTCGAGGATGAAGGGGAAGAGCACCTGTTCCTCCTTCATCAGATGCAGGTCGAGATCGAGGAGGGAGTCGTTGAAAAGTCGGCAGGCTTCGGAGATCGTAGTATCGGTGGGGGCTTCGGCTGCCACGGTGCGGAAGAGGTTGAGGATGTCCGGCCCTTGGGCACGGATGCCTCGGTGGTGCACCTTGAGGATGTAGTCGATGAGCAGGTCGGCCGGCCATTGGGCGGCGAGGGAGAGGAGGGAAGTAGTCATGCTTGGCAGGTTTTGAAGATGCAAAGTTACGTTCTGCGTTTTCCACAAAGCGTAACCTATGTTACGGTACCGCGCTTTTCACGTTTTTTGGAGCTGGTGGACGGTGTACCCCTGCGCTGCATGGGATATAAAAAGCCCTCCTGTCCGTGTGGGGAGAGGAGGGCTTTTTATCCCATGCAGCGCAAGGCTGGTGGCCGGTGGATCATCAAGGTTCGCCTGATGAGGGGCGATGTCCGGGAACGTCGTCGGGACGGTCATTTCTTCCCTGGATGCACGATGGCATCTTCGGGGTATTCGTGACGGCGGTGGGGGTTCATGGGGAACCATCCCTTGATCACACGCTGGCGCTGCTCGAAGAGTTCGAGGATGCTCCACAGGCACGAAAAACCGATGATGGCGAGGAGCGCGCTCCAAAACACGCTTGCAATGAAGAGCGCACCCACCGCACAACCAATGCCCACTGTGAGAAATGCCCACCATGGGCGAGTGCCGAAATAGTATTCCGCCTTGATGATCACGGGGTGAAACAGTCCGATGATGAGGAAGGTGCAGAGGCCGAGCAACGCTCCCTGATAGAAAAGTTCTGGCATTGGACGTTGGGGTTTGATGTTAATCTCCTACCTCATCAACGATGTCGAGATCCTTGTCTTCGCTGTCGGCCTTCGCACAGGCCGCTTCGCAGAGCGTTTCATCGCCCAGCGTGATGGGCACGTTGCGGGCGATGCTCTGTTCGAGCGAGATCATGGTCTCGGTCGAAGTTACACCGGGGATCTGCTGGATCTTGTTGTTGAGCAGGTCTTTCAGATGCTCGTTGTCGCGTGAATAGAGCTTGACGAGCATGGTATAAGGCCCCGTTGTGAAGTGGCATTCCACGATTTCGGGGATATTTTCAAGTTGTGCCACGGCATCGTTGTACATAGATCCGCGTTCGAGCTTGATGCCGATGTAGGTACAGGTGCCAAAACCGAGGTATTTCGGACTGACCTGATAGCCACTGCCCGTGATGGTACCTTTCTCCACCATGCGCACCACGCGCTGGTGGATGGCGGCGCGCGACACGCCACACTGCGTGGCGATTTCCTTAAAACTGCGGCGCGCATCGACGGAGATGACCTTGAGGATCTTTCGATCCAGTAAATCTGCTTTTTTCATATAGAGGGATGATGCTTTTATTCTGGCGACAAAAGTAGTCAAAATAATTGACAAAGTAGAGCTTTGAACCATGATATTTTGCGAAATGCACATTGCAGGCACGAAAAAACCGCTCATTTCATCTGTGCTCGATGCAATGAGTTCATCAATGCCGGTGTAACGGTCATCCAAAAAGGAGGCGGTTTTCTTCGCGCGCTCATCAAAATGCTATACCTTTGCAGGGTGTTATCCCCATCGCGTGCCATGCTGTGGCGCGCCATTCTTTTATTTCCGTCTCGACCCCGCTATGTGGATCATCGACCTTCTCACCACACCTTCTGCCATCCAGGCCGTCATCGTCCTCTCGGCCATCTGCGCCCTCGGACTTTCGCTGGCGAAGTTCCGCTTCCGCGGCATCAGTCTGGGCATCACCTTTGTCTTCTTCGCAGGCATCCTCACCGGAGCGGCGGGTCTTGAGCTTGATCCCCAAATGTTGAGCTATGCGGAGAGTTTCGGCCTTGTCCTCTTTGTCTACACCCTCGGTCTGCAAGTCGGTCCCGGCTTCCTCAGTGCTTTCCGCCACGGCGGCACGGAGCTCAACGCCCTCTCCGTTGGAGTCGTCATCGTGGGCACCCTCATGACGGTGATAATGGCTATGGTGGCGTGGCTTCCCTTTCCTGATCTGATGGGCGTGCTCTGCGGTGCCACCACCAATACCCCTGCTCTCGGTGCCGCCCAGCAGACGCTCAAACAGCTCGGACAGCCCTCCTCCGTGGCCGCACTGAGCTGTGCCGTCACCTATCCCATCGGGATGGTGGGGGTGATCATTGTCCTGGTCGTGATGAAGGGTTGGCTGCAACGCCACGAACGCGCCGTCGAGACCGAGGACGAGGAAGAAGCCTTTATCACCTCCTTCTGCGTGTGCAATCCCGCCCTCTTCGGACAGACCATCTATGAGGTGGCCACGGGCTTTGAACATACGAAGTTTGTCGTCTCCCGAATCTGGCGCGAGGGTAAAGTCATCCTCCCTGCGGGCGACACCGTGGTCAGCGAGGGCGACCGTCTCCTCGTCATTACCCGAAAGTCACAGGTTTCGACCCTCACCAAACTCTTCGGACGCCGGGACAACACCGACTGGATGGAGAAGAACATTGACTGGAACGCTCTTGATCCTCATCTCGTGTCCCGCCGCATCCTCATCACGCGCCCCGGCATCAATGGCCGCCGTCTGCGCGACCTCCATCTCCGCAACCGTTTTGGCGTTACGGTGAGCCGGGTGAAGCGTGCCGATCTCCAGCTCGTTGCTACTCCTGACCTCATGCTCCGCATGGGCGACCGCGTTACCGTCGTCGGGGCGAAGGAGAGCGTGGAGCATGTGGTCAGTGAGCTGGGCAATGAAGTTAGACATCTGGAAGAGCCGAACATGGTCACCATCTTCATCGGCATCACCCTCGGCCTGCTCCTCGGCAGCATTCCCTTCAACTTCGGTCTGAGCCACCCCGTACGCCTAGGTCTGGCCGGTGGCCCCATCATTATGGGGATCCTCATCGGTAGTTTCGGCCCCCGCCTCCATATGGTGGCCTATACCACCCAATCGGCCAACCTCATGCTCCGCTCGCTCGGGCTGTCGATGTACCTGGCTTGTCTGGGGCTCGATGCAGGAGGCGATTTCTTGGCCACGGTGATGCAGCCCGCCGCTCTCCGATGGATCGGCATCGCCGCCCTCATCACCGCCCTGCCGATGGTGATCTTCGCCGTTGTGGCCGTATATTACCGTGGGAAATCCCTCGCCACTACGGCGGGTATGCTCTGCGGAGCGATGGCCAATCCCATCGCCCTCGGTTACGTCAACGATGCCCTCCCCGGCGATCGTGCTTCCATCGCCTATGCCACGGTCTACCCCCTCGCCATGTTCCTCCGCGTCATCCTTGCCCAAATTATCGTGATGCTTTGGTTCGGGTGAAGCCTTGAATACCCGCCCGGAGCACCCCGTCGGACGTCCCCGGGCTGATTGTCCTATTTTACCACCGCGGAGTCGTGGTCACGGCTCCGCGGACTTGTCCACACACCTCCGCGGTGTCGTGACGCTGATACCACGGTGTCAGAGCCACGACACCGCGGACTCTTTTTGATGTTTTTGAAGATGTTGAAAATCAGGAGTTTGTGATTTTCTTGTCTCCTCTGTGAAGGTGGAGGTTGAGGCTCGGTGCTGGTCAAAATTTCGGAACGCCCGCCGTGGCGCCATCACGCAGTGCAGGATGCCCGCAGGGGAGGGTCCGGGGCTTCATGTGTGTGCCACCTGCTTTCTTCCCCGGGGGGTGCTGCGCGTTTCAGCCGGAGGAGGCTCGTTGTTGTGGTGAGGCTCCGAGATTGAGAGGGCATGTCTGTGAACGGGATATGCATATGGCGCACTCTGTTTTATCCTTGTGTTTCAACCCTTTCCGTGAACGGTATCGATTTTGTCTATCGCGCAATTGATAAAGGCTGTTGGTCAGGGATGGAGAAGGCAGTACTTTTGCACCATCAAACAGCGCAGGACAGCTCGTCCCACGGGACACTGCCGAGTGTCTCAGGTCATAAGCACACGTACTGCGCAGGTTATGGCAAGAAAAATTGTTTCACTCCCCACATCTCTCCCCACATCATGCAAACCCTCCTCAACACCCAAGCCCCCGAGTTCAAGGTACAGGCCTTCCACAATGGCGCGTTCAAGACCGTCAGTCACGAAGACATCGCCGGCAAGTGGGCCATCTTCTTCTTCTACCCCGCTGACTTCACTTTCGTCTGCCCCACCGAATTGGTGGACTTGGCAGGGAAATACGACGAACTCCAAGCCTTAGGTGTGGAAGTCTTCTCTGTGAGCACCGACACGCACTTCACCCACAAGGCATGGCACGACACCAGTGAGAGCATCAAGCAGATCCGCTATCCCATGCTGGCCGACCCCACGGGTGTCCTGACCCGCGGATATGGCGTCCACATCGAGGAAGAAGGCATCGCTTACCGCGGCACGTTCCTCGTTTCGCCCGAAGGCAAGATCAAGCTTGCTGAGATCAACGACAACGGCATCGGTCGCAACGCTGACGAACTCCTCCGCAAGGTGAAGGCAGCCCTCTTCATCGCCGCACACCCCGATGAAGTGTGTCCCGCGAAGTGGAACGAAGGTGCAGAAACCCTCAAACCCAGCATTGATCTCGTCGGCAAGATCTAAACACGATCCCATCACAGCGTGATGACAATGAGGGGGAGTACGCACCATCCGGGCGTCTCCCCCTCAATTGTCCTTCTCCTGAAAAACACTTCTCCCCTATGCTCGATACTGCTCTCCTGCGTCAGGTGAGCGACGTCTTTGCCGCTCTCGACGCCCATTACACCCTCGATTTTTACGGTGATCCTGCCCACGCCAAGTTTGCCGAATACCGCGATTTTCTCACCGATTTCGCCTCGACTTCTCCACATCTTGACCTCCGCACTACCGAGGCGGCGGGACGTCTGGACTGCACCCTCCTGCGGGGTGATGCTTCCACGGGCATTACTTTCCGTGGCATCCCCGGAGGCCATGAGTTTACCTCCTTGATTTTGGCCGTGCTCAACGCTGATGGCAAGGGAAAGAACCTCCCTGATGCAGGACTCACACGGCGCATCGAGCGGCTCAACGCCACTGCCGAACGCCCTCAGAAGCTCACGACCTACATTTCGCTGTCGTGCACCAACTGTCCCGATGTGGTGCAGGCACTCAACATCGTGGCTCTGCTTCATCCCCACATCGCCCACGAAGTGGTGGACGGCGGTGTCTTCACGGCGGAGGTCGAAGCCTTGCAGCTGCAAGGTGTGCCCGCTGTGCTCCACGAAGGGCAGCTCCTCCACAGCGGACGGAGCACGATGGCCGATCTCATCGACCGTCTTGAAGCGAAGCTCGGTGCTCTGCCCGATGCCGCAGGCGCACTTGCCGAGGCACATGAGGCGGACGTCATCGTGCTGGGCGGAGGCCCCGCAGGAGCATCGGCTGCCATCTATTCCGCCCGTAAGGGACTCCGTGTGGCTCTTGTAGCGGAGCGCGTAGGCGGTCAGGTGAAGGAGACGGTGGGTATTGAGAACCTCATCTCCGTGCCGCACACCACCGGCGCAACGCTGGCGGCAAACCTTGCCACCCATCTTGCTGATTATCCCATCGAAGTGTTCGAGCACCGCCGTGTGGAGGCAGTAGACTTGTCCGGTGCGGTGAAGACGGTGCGTGTGCGGGGCGGCGAGACCTTCCGCGCCCCTGCGCTCGTTCTGGCCACGGGCGCGGGCTGGCGTAAACTCGGTGTGGAGGGTGAAGCGGAATATCTGGGACGTGGTGTTCACTTCTGTCCCCACTGCGATGGCCCCTTCTACAAGGGCAAACGCGTGGCTGTGGTGGGCGGCGGCAATTCGGGCATCGAGGCTGCGTTAGACTTGGCGGGGATCTGTACCCACGTTACGGTGCTGGAGTTTGCCGATACCCTGCGTGCCGACAGCGTCCTCGTGGAGAAAGCCCGCGAGCGGGCCAACATTGACATCTACACCGAGGTGCAGACTACGGCTGTCGTCGGCAACGGCGAGAAGGTGTCGGGGCTTCGCGTGAAGGACCGCACTACGGGGGAGGAGCGCGAACTGGCACTTGACGGCGTGTTCGTGCAGATTGGCCTCTCACCCAACACGGACATCGTGGCCGATGCTCTGATGCTCAACGGCCGCCGTGAGATCCCCGTCGACAGTGGTTGCCGCACCGCCATCCCCGGTGTCTACGCTGCCGGAGATGCCACCGATGTGCCTTACAAACAGATCGTCGTGGCGATCGGCGAGGGGGCGAAGGCTGCCCTCTCTGCCTTCGATGACCGTATGCGCGGCATCATCGGATAGTGGGAGAGCATCCTGCTGTTTTTCCACCGTCCGGGCGAACCGTTTCGTCCGGGCGGCTTTGGGCATTGGGGCATCGTGTGTATATCTGCGGGTTTCTCAGTATGAAGTCGAAGGAAATGGCTAACTTTGCACCATCATCCCCGAAAGGTTTATGCTTAAATACGTCAATCACGATATTGTCTTCCAAGAGTTTCCCGACGAAGTAACGTTGGCCATCAACCTCTCCTGCTGTCCGTGTGCCTGCCCGGGCTGTCACAGCACGTACCTCTGGGATGATGTGGGTGATGCTTTGACGGAAGAGCGTTTGTTCGCCCTTGTGGACCGCTATGCCGGCGCCATCACGTGCGTGGGACTGATGGGGGGCGACAATGATCCCGGGGCGGTGCTCCACCTCCTCCGCCAGCTCCGCACACTCCGCCCCGCGCTCCGCACAGGGTGGTACAGCGGGCGTGCCCATTTGCCCGAGGTTTTTGACCCCTTGGACGCTCCGACCTATGTCAAACTCGGCCCTTGGTGCGCTGACCTCGGGCCGCTGAGCAGCCCTGCCACCAATCAACGGATGTGGCACTATGCTCCCGATGGCACGGCCACCGACATCACCGCACGCTTCCGCAAGCACTGAGCCCGCTCGATGTCCCGAGAGGGCGAGTTTCAACAGGTCACAGCACACGATTACCCCCTGACTTCCCATTAAGGAGTTCAGGGGGTAATTGCGTGCTGTGCCGGAGGTTTTGGCAGGAGGTCATTGGGTCTGGCCGGCGAGTTCGCGGGCGGCGATCTCGCGCATCTCCACCTTGCGCACCTTTCCTGCCACGGTCATCGGAAATTCGGAGACGAACTTCCAATACTTCGGCACCTTGTAGTGGGCAATCTGGTCTTTGCAGAACGCTCGGAGGTCGTCTTCGGTGAGGTTCATACCCTCTTTGCAGATGATCCAAGCCATGATCTCTTCACCGTACTTTTCGCTGGGTACGCCGATGACCTGGACATCCATCACGCCGGGATGGGCGTAGAGGAAGTCCTCGATCTCCTTGGGCGAGATGTTTTCTCCGCCACGGATGATGAGGTCCTTGATGCGTCCTTCGATATACACATAGCCTTCGGCGTCGATCGATCCGAGGTCGCCGGTGTGCATCCACCGCTGGCGGTCGATCACGCGCGCCGTACCTTCGGGATCGTTCCAGTAACCCAGCATTACGGAGTAGCCCCGGGTGCAGATTTCGCCAGCTACACCGCGGGGCAAGATCCGCCCCGTCGCGGAGTCAATGATCTTGATCTCGACGTGGTCGTGGATGGTGCCGACAGAATAGATCTGCTTGTCGAACGGTGCTCCGATGCGGGTCTGGGTCGAGACGGGCGAAGTCTCTGTCATGCCGTAGCAGATGGTGATTTCGTGCATGTTCATCTCTTCCTTCACCTTCTTCATGACTTCGGGCGGACATACGCTACCCGCCATGATGCCGGTGCGGAGGGAGGAGAGGTCGTAGGCTTGACGGGAGAGTTCTTCCAGTTCGCCGATGAACATGGTGGGCACACCGTAGAGGGCGGTGCAGCGTTCCCGCTCCACGACTTCGAGGGTGATTTTGGCGTTGAAGCTGTCGTTGGGGATGATCATTGCCGCACCGTGGGTGGTACAGGCCATGTTGCCGAGCACCATACCGAAGCAGTGGAAGAAGGGGACGGGGATGCAGACGCGGTCCTGAGCCGAGAAGTTCATCCGCTCGCCGATGAAAAATCCGTTGTTGAGGATGTTGTGGTGGGAGAGGGTTACGCCTTTCGGATGTCCGGTCGTGCCGGAGGTGTACTGGATGTTTACGGGGTCGTCAAATTGCACTGCTGCTTCCCACTCGGCGAGTGTGTCGTCTGTAACGTCGCGTCCGCCATCGAGGAAGGCCGTCCACGAGGCACCCCAATAAATTTCCTTCTGTATGCCGGGACACTTCACGCGGCTTTTGCGCAGCATCTGGCGGTAGTTGCTCGTCTTGAACTGCAAGGCGGAGAATACCACCCGCACACCGCTCTGATTGAGGGCGTAGATGAGTTCGTGGGTGCGATAGGCGGGGTTGAGGTTCACCATGATGATGCCGATGCGTGCTGTGGCATATTGGAGCAATACCCACTCATAGCAGTTGGGCGACCAGATGCCGATGCGGTCGCCGGCTTGCAGACCCAGTGCGATGAGTCCCTTGGCCACCGCTGCGGTCTGCTCCATCAATTCGGCATAGGTGGCGCGGTAATCCTGATGGGCACAGACGAGGGCGTCATGGTGGGGATAGGTGCTGGCAATGCGGTGGAGGTGGCTGCCGATGGTCTCGCCGAAGAGTTGCACTTCGGAGCTTCCATGCACATAAGAAAGTTGTGATGGAGGTATGTGGGACATGAGAAAAAACGAGTTTAGTTGAGCACAAAAGAGAGAGGCGGATGCACAATTTCGCCCTCGCCACAAAGGATGGCGAGGGCGAAATTACGGATTTCTGGTCAGGCGGCCAAGGGGGCAGTGGTGAAAAGCGGTTAAGCCTTCGAGGATGCCTCCGGTCAAGAAGTGCACTTCTTGGACTGGCCGGACGGATTGAAGCTGTCGGACAGTTTCTTTTTGTGCCTTTATCGTATCGTTTTCTTCCCGTTGGCTTGGATCTGGATGCCTGTTGTGGTGGGTGGGATGCGGCGTCCGCCAAGGTCATAGACTGCGGTAGATATGTCGGGTGTTGCGGTGAGGAGAGGTATAGCCGTGGGATCTTTCAGCCGCACGATGCTCCATTGAGCTTCATGGCGTTGGGCAAAGGCAGTGCTGACCAGGCGGTTGTTGCGCAAGGAGAGATAGGGTGCATTGCTCTTGGCGATGCTCTTGATGCGCGAGATCCCTTCAACGGAACTGATGAAGCGGAAGAGGCCGGCATGGGCTTCCGTCGCTACGCGACCCACCGCATTGCCTTCGCCGCTGGGTGCACGGAGATAGGTTTTCGTGGCAGGATGGTAAAGGCGGAAGGCTTGCTTCGCTTCATCGTAGAGGGCTTGCCATTCGCTCTCGCCCTGTGCGGGGGCAGCGGTGCCCACATTGGAGGTGCCAATGCCGGGTGTAAGCCGGGTGGCGGTGGACACATGAGTGAGCTGATAGGTGGCTTGGTGTTCGGCACCGAATCCGCCCTGTTCCAAAGCGGTGTTGAAAGCGGCATGGCACTCAGGGTTGAGCGGTTCTGCGGTGACGGCAGCGAGTGCTGTTTGGATCGCTTTCAATCCCTGCTCTGTGCCCAGTCCTAAGACAAAGCGTGCGGGATCGATAGAAGCACGAAAAGCTTCGAGGCGTGCATTGAGGTGGGCAGAGCGTTCTGACACGAACGTTTCGCGGTCCAGAGTGTAGCGTCCCTCAGTGAGGGTGGACAGATCGATGGGCAAATAGACATTGGTGTAGGCTGCACCATAGGTCTCTTCTTCATAGAGGAAGGCAATCTTGCCGTCCGTCTGCAAACACATCGTGCTGTATGCCGATCCCATTCGGCTCACGGGGTAACGGCCTTCCCAGTTGGAGGCAAAGGCTGTGGGGGTGTCGTAGTCTGTGGGGGCGGACAGTCCTTTATAGTAAATGCCAACATTGGTGCGCCCTGAGCCGAAGGGCACACTTTGCAGCGCTACATAGACTTTGGCATTGTCGGAGGTGCGAAGAGCAGGCACGATGAGGATTTCGCCGTTCGTCTGGTTGTTGGTGGCCTTTACCCCTGTGGCAATGTTGGCCGTGTGTACAGGGCTGCTCCAACTGCCTTGCGCCTTTTCAGTATCGGTATAGGTGAAGATGTTGAACAGGCGATCGCTCGCACCGAGCACGCGGGAGGAGAGCACCACATTGCCATTGGGCAGTTCTTCTACTTTGGGTTCATCACCCTTGGGAGCGGGCAGATCGTCAACGCTGCCCAGCACATGCCACGTTTCGCCAAAGTCATCGGAGTAGAACACGCGGTTGCCATTGGGATGGGCGGCCACGGCACCGTACACACGATAGTGGCTGCCCACCTTGATGCGGCTGCTCTGGCAGAGACGACCACTGCCAAAGAACAGGCTCTTGATCATCCCCTGTGTCGACTTCTTGAAGGGAGCGTAAATCTGTTCGGTGATGTCTTCATAAGTTGTCCACGTTTCTCCGCCGTCGAAACTGCGGAAGCGGGCCACGGGGTTGGGATTGCCGTTGGGGTAGTTGCCGTTCCAATAGGGTGTCTGTCCGTGCACTGAGAGGAGGAGCACTTCGTTGCTCTCACGGTCGGCCACCACAGCGGCATCACCAAACCCGCAGTCGGCAGCCCCCGAATTTCCTGTTCCGTTGGCAATGGTCAGCTCTTTGCCCCAGGTCTTGCCCCCATCTTTCGAGATGCGGGCTTTGATGTCCACATCGCCATAGCCGACGTCGGCACCGCTGGGGCGATAGTCGGAGATGGCAATGAGGTTGCCGTTGAATGCCTGCGTGATGGCGGGGATGCGGTAAGGCTTACTGCCCGGCTGGGTGATGAAGAGATCTTGATAGTCTGTGCGGCCGGCAAGGATGCTGTTGGCTTCTTCCGGGGTGAGGATGGCCAGTGCAGAGCCCTGATCTGTCCCTGTGGTCCAGAAGGCGAGCTTGCCGGCGCGGTTGTTGGCAGCAGCTTGCGCGTTGCCATGGACGCGGAGGAGATAGGGGTTGGCGAAGGTGGCATCGGTCTTCCCGGAAGTGGAGTAGTCCACAAGATCCCAGAGGGTGGTGTAGCCCTGAGTGTCGGGAGCTTTGAGCACGATGTAGGCGTTGCCTCCCGTGTTGGCACTCATGTTCGTTGGGGCGGCGAGTACTTGTCCTGCCCCGGCAGCTTTGTTATAGAGGGTGTAGCCATCGGTCTCATTGCCTACGAAGGCCCACAGGGCGTGGTCATCGAGCGTGGCGTTGCGGTAGGTAAGGGCAATGTGGTTGGCAGTGCCATTGCCCGCAATGAGGAGATGGTTGTTGCTTATGGTCAGCACATACCATTGGGTGTTGGCCACAGGTGTCCCATCTGGGCTGAGGGTGGTAGTTACGAAGCCCGCTGCTCGACCGCTCAGGGTGAGAAGGGCAAGGAGGAGGAAGAGGAGCTTACGCATAAAATGGAGGGATTATTGAGCATGATGAGTGGGGATCATTTTTTCTTCTTGCCCGCGGCTTTTTGGGCAGCTTTGGCGTTGGCCTTCTTTGCTGTCTTCTGCTTTGCCGTCTTCTTCTTTTTTGCTGCTTTTTCCTTGGGCCGGGTGGTCTTTTGGATACCGTATTCTTCTGGCGGGAGGGAGCGGTCGTTGCCCTTCCGGCGTCCGGGGCGTTCGCCCTTCTTGGGAATGGGCGGCACATAACCCTCGTCCTCGATGAGGGAGAAGTCGAGCTGGCGACGTTCGAGGTTGGCGCGCTCCACACGATAGCGCACCTTGTCGCCCAGATTATAGATACGTTTGGTGCGGCGGCCGACGAGGCGGTAGTTGTCCTCGTCGAACTCGTAGTAGTCGCTCGACAGGTCGCGGAGCGGCACCATGCCTTCACACTTCGTCAGCGTGTCCTCAACATAGATGCCAAACTCCGTGACGCCAGAGATGACGCCATCGAACTCTTGTCCGATGCGCTCGCCCATGAACTCCGTCTGCTTGTATTTGATCGATGCGCGCTCGGCGGTGGCAGCCAGCTGTTCGCGCTCGGAACAATGCTCGCAGAGTTCTTCATACTTGTTCGCGCTCACCGTGCGTCCGCCATCGGCATATTTCGCCAGGAGGCGGTGCACCAAGAGGTCGGGATAGCGGCGGATGGGTGAGGTGAAGTGGGTGTAGTGGCGGAACATCAGGCCGTAGTGGCCGATGTTGTGTACGGAATAGCGTGCCTTCATCATGGCGCGGAGGGCCACCATCTCCACTACATTTTCCTCGCGCTTTCCCTTCACCTCATCGAGGAGGTGATTGAGGGCTTTCGACACATCGGTCTTTGTGCCCTCGGTGCGCATTTTGTAGCCGAATTTGGCCACGAAGGCACGGAGCTTTTCGAGTTTTTCGGGATCGGGCACATCGTGGATGCGGTAGGGGAGCACCTTGGGTTGTCGTCCTTTGGGCACGATGGCCACCTTTTCGGCCACGGAGCGGTTGGCCAGGAGCATGAACTCTTCCACCAGTTTGTTGGCATCCTTTGCGATTTTGATGTAGGTGGAGACGGGATGTCCCTTTTCGTCAATCTCAAAGCGCACTTCCGGGCGGTCAAATCCTATGGAGCCGCCTTTGAACCGGCGTTCGCGAAGCCGCTTGGCGAGGCGGTCGAGCACGAGCACCTCCCGTGCCCATTCGCCCTGAGGGGCGTCCCACGAACCGTCCACCGTGGGATGCTCACCCGGCAGTGCGAGGTCGGCAGCCGATGCCTGGCCATTGCGCTCGATCAGGGTCTGCGCCTCTTCGTAGGTGAAGCGGCGATTGCTCCGGATGGCTGTCTTGGCAAGGTGGAATTTCAGCACATCGCCGCGCTCGTTCATTTCGAAGATGGCAGAATAGGCCAGCTTCTCTTCATCGGGGCGGAGGGAGCAGATGAAGTTACAGAGGCGTTCGGGGAGCATGGGGATGGTGCGGTCCACGAGGTAGACGCTCGTGGCGCGGTCGAAGGCTTCGCGGTCGATGGTGCTTCCCTCTTCCACATAGTGGCTCACATCGGCAATGTGGACACCGACCTCCCAACGGCCTTCGCCCAAGGAGCGGAGGGAGAGGGCATCGTCGAAGTCCTTCGCATCGCGTGGGTCGATGGTGAAGGTGGGGACCTCGCGGAAGTCCTCGCGCAGTGCCAGCTCTTCGGGTGTGATGCCGGGGTTGAGTTTTTCGGCGGCCTTCTCCACACGTTCGGGATACTTGTAGGGCAGTCCGTATTCCGCCAAGATGGCGTGCATCTCGGCATCGTTTTCGCCTTGCGCTCCGAGGATGTCGATCACCTTGCCGAAGGGGCTCTTTGCCTCTTCCGGCCAGCTGGTCAGCTTGACCACCACCTTATCGCCCGTCTTCGCGCCTTTCAGCGCGTCTTTGGGGATGAAGATGTCGGTGGCCAGTGCGCGCTCCACGTTGAGGAATCCGAAGCCGCGTTCCACCTGAAGCCGCCCGACGAAGGTGTCCTTGGCGCGCTGTACGATCTCGATCACTTCAGCCTCGCGGGTGTGGCTGCGGCGTCGGGCGAGCATGGTGACACGCACGCGGTCGCCATCGAGGGCGTGTTTGGAATTGCGCTCCGTGACGAGGATGTCCTTTCCGCCATCGTCGGGGACAAAGACGTTGTGTCCGTTCTTCTTCCGGCGGAAGATCCCCTCGATGACCTGTACATCGCGCGCGGCGTGGCGGTAGTTGCCTTTCTGGTCGGTCGTGAGGAAATCATCGAGCACCAGCTCACCCAGAACATCGAGGGTGAGCATCTTGGCGGGATGGTTGGCCGCACCGATGCGGCGGAAGAGCTCTTTGACATTTATGTCCGCTCCACCGCTTTGTTCGAAGAGGGCGAGGACGCGGTTGAGCACTTCTTGTTTGTTGAGGCGTGTGCCTTTACTTTTTGCCATAGTGATGGGTGAGGGCTTGAAGAGCACCTCAGAGAGGGAGTGGGAGCGAAAGGGCATCCTGCCGGGCAGTCCCCACACTGAGGGCTGCCCGTTCTGTTTTTAAATAAAGTACACCACCGCCCAGCCGCAGAGGATGCCGACGAGGACGCCGAAAGCGAGCTCGCGATAGTTGTGCACTTGGAGGATCATCCGGCTGCTGCACACGGCACCGCTCAACAGGATGGCTAGACAGAGCCAGCCCACAGCATTGAAGTGGAACACCAGCGAGAAGGCCATCAGCATTCCGATCACGCCTCCCGAGGCCGCAGCATGGGTTGAAATTTTCAGCCACATGTTCGTTACTGCACAGACGATCTGGATCAGCAGTGCCGACATCACCACCGTTGACAGGAAGGTGGGGATGTGCAGTGATTTCATCAGGATATAGAGCAGGCCGTAGCATCCGATGTTGATCACGTAGGGGATGAAGCGTCGTTCGCGGCGGCTCATCTGGTGGCTTTCCCATCCGTTGATGCGGCGGTAGAGATAGATCGCAGCGAGGGGGAATATCCAAGTAAAGATCACCACCAGTCCGGCAAAGGCCAGGCGGTAGCGGGAGTCGAGTTGGTCAAGGTAGCTGAAGTTCAACAGCAGAACCACGGCCACGGTGGGGAGGTAGAAGGGGGTGAAGAGGGCAGAGATGGTCTGCGCCGTGAGGATGAGGTACTTGTTGGGCATAGATGTGGGGCATGCTGTGGTGGACGTGAGGACGGGTCGGGGGGTATCATCGCCGCAGGCGGGCTTTGGGGATGCCGAGGTTTTCACGGTATTTGGTCACCGTGCGCCGTGCTACGGTCATCCCGCGCTCGGCGAGGAGCGTGACGAGGGTCTCGTCGGAGAACGGATTTCGCCGATCCTCTGCACCGATCAGTTCGGCAATGGCTGCTTTGACTTGGCGCGCCGCTACCGTCTCGCCCGTGGCGGAGGTAAACTGGGTGGAGAAGAAGTGGCGGAGGGGGTAGACGCCGAAGTCCGTCTCCACATATTTCGAATTGACGGCGCGGGACACGGTGCTGATGTCCACCCCTGCGCGTTCCGCCACGTCCTTAAGCACCATGGGCCGGAGGAGCGACTCGTCATCATCGGTGGTGAAGAAGTCGCGCTGCAGCGTAACGATGGCTTCCATGACATGTTGGAGGGTGTAGTGCCGGCGGCGGCAGCTCTCGATGAAGGCCTGTGCGGCTTCGACCTTTCGCCGGGCATAGACGAACGCCTCCTCTTGGGCGCGGCTCAGTGCGGGAGCTTCGCCTTCGGAGGCCGCGCGCTCCTGGGCTGCACGGTGCATCACGATGGTCTCCACAAAGGCGGGGCTGACCTGAAGCTCGGGGATTTGACCGCGGATCTGGCGGACGATGGGGTCGCCTTCGCTGTCTAGCTCAACGCGGAAGTCGGGCAGCACGCTCGGTGCTGTGCTCCGCGCATTCTCTGCCAGCAGGCTGCCTGGCCGCGGGTTGAGGCGCGAGATCTGGTGGCGTACCTCGGCCAGCGTGGCATCGTCCCAACCATATTGTTCCTGCACGCGGTGCCAGCGGGCATTCATCAGATCGTCAAACCGCTCTTCCACCACTTGGTGTGCCCGTCCTGAGGGAGGGAGCTGACGGAGGAGGCAGTCGCGGAGGTTGCGCGCCCCGATCCCCTGCGGTTCGAAACGGCGAAAGAGGTCGGCCAGACGGCCCACCTCTTCGGGGGTCGTGTCGAGGTATTCTTGAAACGCCAGTTCATCACAGAGCGTGGCATCGTCCTTGGCGAGAAACCCGCTCTCGTCGAGCGATCCGACGAGGTAGCGCATGATCTCCGCTTCGCGCTCATCGAGGGGGAGTTCGCCGATCTGCCGGTAAAGGTCATCGTAGGAGGTCTCCTCGTCCGAGATCTGGCGTTCGCCCCGTTCCTCATCGCCGCGGCGGTTGTAGGCATCGCGTAGTGGCTCCGGCACATCGTCCATCGTGCGGTAGTCGCTCAGCGCATCGCTCAGCGCATCGCTCGGTGTGGGGTCGTCCCCCTCGCTCTCGCCCCATGCGGAGTCGGTGTCGGCATCCTCATGTTCTTGAATTTCGAGGGCCTCGTTGTCCATCAGCTCGTTCTGCAACCGCTCTTCAAAATCGGCGAGTGGCATTTCGACGAGGGAGGAGAGGAGCACCTGCGCGCTTGATGCAATCTGCACCTGAGCTTGCTGCTGTTGCTGTTGGAGACCTTGATGTTGCGGCATGTCGTTGGGGGCGATTTAGAGGTGTGGAGGACTATACTGCAAATTTACGCTTTTCTTTTTACTGCGTTCCCCCTTTGGGCGGATAAATCGGGGCGATCGTGTTTTTCTCTCCTATGCACAGGGTGCTTCACGCTGTGGCACCGGAATTTCCAAGGCATGCTGCCCGGCGCGCCACATCTGAGTATAGTGATTTCTGCTGGCTTGGAATGGAATTACAAAGGCCTTGGAATGAAATTACAAAGGCGTTGTAACCAGATTACAACGCCTTTGTAATATCGTTCCACCGCGTTGGAAGTCTTCCGCACGGTGGGGAGGTGTCCGCCCTTCGGCCGCTGTGTGTTCGGCATCTCTGCACACTGCTCTTCTGCCCGTGGCGACGGCCGTCCATTCTGCTTCCTGCTTGTGGGCATCGCCTCAATGCGCAGTGAGCCAGTTGGGGCCGTCGCCGCAGTCGGCGATGAGGGGGACGGACATGGTGTAGGCGCGCTCCATCTCCTCGATGACGAGGGTGCGTAGACGGGGAAGTTCGTCATGGGGCACGGAAAAGTTGAGCTCATCGTGGACTTGGAGGATCATGCGTGCGGCAAGACCTTCGGTGCGTAGACGGCGGTCGATGGCCACCATGGCGCGCTTGATGATGTCGGCGGCAGTGCCTTGGATGGGGGCATTGACCGCGTTGCGCTCGGCATAGCCCCGGACGGTGGCATTGCGCGAGTTGATGTCTGCCAGGTAGCGGCGGCGGCCGAAGGCGGTGAGGATGTAGCCGCGCGAACGGGCTTGCCCGATGCTCTCTGACATGTACTCCTTCACGCGGGGATAGGTGGCAAAATAGCTGTCAATGAGGTTCTTGGCTTCGGCGCGTCCGACGCCCATCCGCTCGGCCAGACCGAAGGCGGAGATGCCGTAGATAATGCCGAAATTGGCCGTTTTCGCCTTCCGGCGTTCGTCACGGCTCACCTCTTCGATGGCCTTTCCGAAGATGCGGGCTGCTGTGGCGGCATGGATGTCGCGTCCGGCGCGGAAGTCGGCCATCAGGTGCGCATCCTGACTGAGGTGTGCCATGATGCGCAGCTCGATTTGGGAGTAGTCGGCACTGAAGAAGGTGCAGCCCTCCTCGGGGATGAAGGCGCGGCGGATCTCCCGTCCGTCCTCGCCGCGGACAGGGATGTTTTGCAGGTTGGGATTGGATGAGGAGAGGCGTCCCGTGGCCGTAACGGCTTGATTGAAAGAGGTATGTATGCGTCCTGTCTGCGGATGGAGAAGGCGTGGGAGAGCTTCGACATAGGTGGACAGGAGCTTTTTCAAGGCGCGGTGGGCAAGGATCTTTTCCACGATGGGATGGGTGGTGCGGAAGGTTTCGAGCACCTCTTCGGAGGTGGAATACTGTCCGGTCTTCGTCTTCTTCGCCTTGTCCGAAATCTTCAGCTCGTCGAAGAGCACTTCGCCCACCTGACGGGGTGAGGTGAGTGTGAAGGAGTGTCCGGCGAGGTCGTAGATGTCAGTTTCGAGGGCTGCCATCCGTTCGCGGAACTGGCGTTCTGTCTCTTCGAGGGCTTGGAGGTCGAGGCGCACGCCTGCCATCTCCATCCGTGCGAGCACGGGCATGAGGGGCATTTCGATGTCGTGAAACACCCGGCTCACCGCGTTGCGCTCCATCTCATCGCGCAGAGGAGGGTAGAGGGCAAGGGTGATGTCGGCATCCTCGCAGGCATAGTCGCAGACTTCGGCAGGAGCGAGGTCGGCCATGTTGCGCTGGGTGCGTCCCGTGCCGATGAGTTGCGAGATGGGGATGGTGCGGTGGTGGAGATAGACCTCGGCCAAATAATCCATGTTGTGTCGCTGCTCGGGCTGCACGAGATAGTGGGCGAGCATCGTGTCAAACATGGGGGCGTGCAGCTCAATGCCGTAATGGGCGAGGACGATGAGGTCGTATTTCAAGTTTTGCCCCACCTTGAGGAGGGTGTCGCTCTCGAAGACGGGACGCAGCGCTTCGATGAATTTTTGCGCCTCGGCTGTTTCACGTGGAACAGCCACGTACCATGCGCGGTTGCCCTCCACAGCAAAACTCATTCCGACCAACTCTGCGCTCATTGCCTCTACCGAAGTGGTCTCGGTGTCTATCGAGACGGTTGGAAATGTCAATAGATTTCGACAAAGTTCTTCTGCATCTTTCAGATTTTCAATGAGATGATATTCGTGGGGACGCGTTGTCAGGTCGTCGAGCGTGCTTGTGGAAATGTTTTCTGAACTTTCGGCCGATTCTTTTGACCCTGTCGGAGCCGTTTGGGAGAAGAGGTCGGGCTCTGCCACCGCCTCCGCGGTGCTGGCCGTGGACGGCTCGCCGAGAAATCGCCGGATGAACGTGCGGAACTCAAGTTCCTCGAAGAGTTGGCGGAGGAGTTCGCGATTGCGGGGGTGCGGGGTGAGGTCTTCTGGCTCCACTTCCAGAGGTACATCGGTGTGGATGGTGGTCAGTGTCTTCGAAAGACGGATCTGGTCGGCATGTTCCACCACTTTTTTCTGTAATGCCCCTTTGAGCTGGTCGGTCGAGGTGAGGAGTTGCTCCACTGACCCAAATTGGGCGATGAGCTTTGCCGCCGTCTTTTCGCCCACCCCGGGGCAGCCGGGAATGTTGTCGGCGGTGTCGCCCATCAGCGCGAGGAGGTCGATCACCTGGGCAGGGTGGGTGATGGCATATTTTGCGCAGACCTCGGCGACACCGAGGCGTTCGAGTCCTGCCGCTCCGTGACCTGGGCGGCACATCGTCACGCCTGGGCGCACGAGCTGGGCGTAGTCCTTGTCGGGGGTGATCATATAGACGTCCAGCCCTCGCGCTGCGCCGCGCACGGCGAGTGTCCCCACGATATCGTCGGCCTCATAACCTTCGATTTCAACGAGGGGCAGCCCATAAGCCTCCACGATGCGCTTGATCTGCGGCACGGCGCGGCGGATGTCCTCAGGAGTGGCTTCGCGCTGTGCCTTGTAGTCTGGAAAAAGCTCATGGCGGAAGGTCGGCCCCGCGGGGTCGAAGCACACGGCCACGAGATCCGGGCGGAGGGTGGAGAGGAGGTCTTCGAGGGTATTCACAAAGCCGAATATGGCCGATGTGTTCTCGCCCCGCGAATTGATGCGCGGTGAGCGGATCAATCCATAATAGGCACGGAAGATGAGGGCATAGGCGTCAAGAAGTACTAATTTACGCATAGGGTGGAGTTTGGTGCTTCAAAAATACGAAATTTCTGCTGGATCCTTCACCTTTTAGCCGCCTTTTGTGGTTGCCGCTTCCCATTCGTACGCAATGCTTGCGCTTGGGTATTACCACAAGTTTAGGAAACGGGTTGAGGATATTGGGTTTCTTTGTAGGGTTTTTTGAGGAAATGTGTTCAAAGGTGGCGGTTTGTCCTATAAGGGTTTGTATGTTTCAAAATAAACTCGTACTTTTGCGAATGGAATACGTCTTTTTTTGAAAACCAAAATCGTATGAGAACAAATCTTCCCCTTTATCTCTTGGGTGCATCCTCGTATTTCATCATTCGCCCCCAATAATCCTATCTTATGAAGACGTTATTTTTTTCGATATGCGTGCTTTTTGGCGCAATGTCTCTGGTTGCTTCGTGTGATCCGTTTGAGGAGGAGTCTTTTGCCGTGGTGGAAAACTACTCTTTCTCTGTCGAAGGAGGGGCTCGGAAAGTGGATGTGGTGTCTTCCAAAACGCATCTTAAGCCCAAGGGTACGGCGCGTTGGGAATTCCTCGGTGTGTGTGTCCCGAAAGACCAGACGCGAAGTAATGCTTCCATCGCAATCCCCAAGGACTGGAAGTCTGATGAACATACGATGGCGGTATTGACACTCTGTGACTCGCTCACGGAGGCAAAGGAACAGCTGCTTCCTGACGGAAGTTATATCGTGGATGCTGGATGGGTGAAATTCCGTTACCCTAAGAACCGTCATGAGGTGACCATAGAGACACTACCCAATCCTGATGAACGCCCAAGATACATGTATTTCAAAGGCCCTTGGAAGGCTATGGGCGTTTTCCTGTACATTTCTCAAGAAGGCAGGCGTGTGGCCGGATAGTGTCGTGTGAGTCGATGCTGCGTTGCAGAAAACATAACTCTTTCTATTGCCGATGGTGTAACCCGGATGCTGCATATAAGGATGCGGCATCCGGGGTTTTTCTGCACCGTGTGGGGTGGAATGCCGGCCTGCGTGCAAGAAAGCTGAGGGTATAGGCGTCAAGAAGTACTAATTTGCGTAGAGGGTAGGATGAAGCCGTCCAAAAGTACGAAAATTCTGCTGCACTGTCCTCCTTTTTTCGTACTTTTGTATGCCAAAAGCGCGGTCTTCGCTGCTGTGCATCGTCCTTGGTGGATGCGGCAGTGGGGGTCGTGGCAGAAAGAACCGCTTTGCCCTCACTTCTGATGGACATCTTACACGAAATCCGCCGACCCATCGCCGCCGAGCTGGCGCGCTATATCCAGCTATTCGACGAAGTACTGACCCATGACGAGCCGTTTATGGATCAGGCTCTGGCCTATGTGCGGAGCCGTAAGGGGAAGATGATGCGCCCCATTCTCGTGCTTCTGCTCGCCAGGGCGTGGGGGGAGGTGTCGCTCTGCACGCTGCGGAGTGCGGTGACGTTGGAACTTCTCCACACCTCCTCGCTCATCCACGATGATGTGGTGGACGAGAGCAGCGAGCGGCGTGGGGTGGCGAGCCTGCACCAAGTGTATGACAACAAATTGGCTGTGCTCCTGGGCGATTTTATGCTTGCCCGCACACTTGAGCAGTCGGCCCTTACGGGGCATTTGGGTGTGGTGAAAGCGGTGGCGCACCTTGGAGCAACGCTTGCCGAGGGGGAGATCCTCCAGCTTTCGCATGTGGAGCAGGAGGAGATCTCCGAGGATATCTATTATCGCATCATCCGCCGGAAGACCGCCGCCCTCTTTGAGGCATGTGGCACGTTGGCGGCTCTCTCATCGGACGCATCGGTGGAAGATCTTGAACGGGCGCGGCGTTTCGGCAACTGCGTGGGGATGTGCTTTCAGATCCGCGACGACATCTTTGACTATTTTGACGACCCTGCCATCGGAAAACCGCGGGGACGCGACATGGCTGAGGGCAAGCTCACGCTTCCCATTATCTACGCCCTACGTGCCACGGGCGATGCCGAAGCTTTGGCAACGGCGCGCCGTGTGAAGGAGGGTGTGGCCTCGCGCGAAGAAATCAGGCGGTTGATGGAGTTTGCGAAGGTACATGGCGGTATCGCCTACGCCGAGCAAAAGATGGAAACTCTCCGCACCGAAGCGGTGGCCCTGATTGCCGGATTTCAGCGCGAAGAGATCAAGACCGCCCTCACACAATACATTGACTTTGTCATCGGGCGCACGCTGTAAGTGCTGCCCGATGCTTTTGTTTCTGCCCTGAGACCTCCTTTGTCTGGCTCGTCATTGTCCTTTTTTGTTATGAAACTCCCCGAATGGCTGCAACGTGAGCGGCTGTACAGCATCATCTTCGAGGCTGAAACACCGGCCGGAAAACTCTTCGATATCCTCCTGATCGGTGCTATTTTTCTGAGCATTATCGTGGCTTTCATCGAGAGCAATGCCGGATTGGCACGTACTTTTAAGGTGGGGCTCGAGGTGGTGGAGTTTGTCCTTACGTTCTTTTTCACGATAGAGTATGTGGCGCGCCTTTACTGTTCGCCACGTCCGCGGGACTATGCGCTGAGTTTTTTCGGTGTGATCGACCTCTTGGCCACGCTGCCGCCTTATCTGTCGTTCTTCTTTCCCGGGGCGCGCTATATGATCCTGATGCGTTCTATCCGTTTCATCCGTATTTTTCGCGTCTTCAAGCTCTTCAGTTTCCTCAATGAGGGCTATCTGCTGCTCCATTCCTTGCGGAAAAGTCTGAACAAAATCTTGGTATACTTCATGTTTGTCCTGATCTTGGTGACTTGTCTTGGGACATTGATGTACATGGTGGAGAGCGGTGTGCCAGGCACCCACTTTACCGACATCGGAACAAGCGTATATTGGGCTATCGTGACGATGACGACAGTGGGTTATGGTGATATTACCCCCGTAACGCCCATAGGACGCCTCCTCTCGGCTTTTGTGATGCTGATGGGCTATACCATTATCGCCATCCCCACAGGCATTGTATCGGCCACTTTTATCGATGCCACGCGCGAGAAGCCAAGGGAGGGTCGCTGTCCGCGCTGCGACCACCGCATAGCTTCGCCCACAGACCGTTATTGTGCGCATTGCGGAGAAAAATTGTGAGGATTCGATCGGTAGAACCAACCGTATGGGACGGACGATTTTGTCTTGTCCGATTTCCCTCATGAAGTCCCCGAAATGAACGTTCGAGAACCCACTATAATACAAACCGACCTATGGAAAAGATCTTCTCCCATGCCATGCGGGTGCGCGACTACGAGTGTGACTTGCAGGGCATTGTGAACAATGCTGTCTACCAGCATTATACTGAAGCGTGCCGCCACGAGTTCATCGAGACACGGGGCATTGAGTTTGCCGAGCTCCATGCCCGAGGCATTGATGTGGTGGTGGCGAACCTAGAGATGCGCTTCAAGATCCCCCTTCGCCCGCGTGACCGTTTTGAGGTGCGCCTTGCCCTTGAAAAGCAAGGGCTGCGCTATGTGTTTCACCAAGACATCGTGCGTCTGGTGGACGAGCATCGGGCGCAGCGCGATGCTTCCTATGCCCGCGAGCAGCTCTGTGTGCGTGCCAAGACCGATATTGTGGCCATCGTCAATGGCCGTCTTGCCGACTGCGCGGAACTCAACGAAAAGTTTGGTTTCTGACCTCATGAGGCAGGAAGGCACCGGTCAGCTTTTTTTGCCCGGATGGCTGCCGTCTGGTAAAGAAACCGGACAATCGTGCGATTTCACCGCAGTGCGTGTTGAAAGACTCCCTTTCTTCTGCTCCGGCAGGGGAAAGGGCTTTTCTTTTTTTATCATCCAAAGAAGCGTGGTTGCGTGGCTATCTGCCCCAAAATCACTAACTTTGCAGGGATAAGTAGGTGCTCAAAACAAAGCGTACCTATGAGATGAGTAGACGTTTCGCAGTGACTTTTCCATAATCCTTCCCCCTTTTTCCGCCATTCTGCCGTTGCTCATCAGTCGTGTAGTCCGCTACATTCCTTCTTCATGCCAGCAGATTGCGGAACGATGGGGGAAATCTCATGTCCATTAATCCTGAGTGTCTACTTATGGAACAGACTTTTAACTATGATATCATCGTGATCGGAGCCGGCCATGCCGGTTGCGAAGCTGCATCGGCCGCTGCCCGTATGGGTGCGAATACGGTGCTCATCACGATGGATATGAACAAAATAGCGCAGATGAGCTGTAATCCCGCCGTTGGCGGCATTGCAAAGGGACAGATTGTCCGTGAGATTGATGCCCTCGGCGGGCGGATGGGTGAAGTGACGGACGCCACGTCCATACAATTCCGTATGCTCAACCGCTCCAAAGGTCCGGCTATGTGGAGTCCGCGGGCTCAGTGTGACCGCATCCGCTTCATCAGTGAATGGCGTCAGCGTCTGGAAAACACCGAAAATCTTGACCTTTGGCAGGACGAAGTGGCCGAGCTCTTGACCCGAAAGGGCAGGGTGGTGGGGCTGCGCACCGTTTGGGGAGCTGAGTTTCGTGCTGCCGCCGTGGTGGTTACGGCAGGCACTTTTCTCAACGGCCTGATGCACATCGGCCGAAAGATGGTGGCCGGCGGACGCTGTGCAGAGCCTGCTGCTGCTCTCCTCACGGCTTCTATCAATGCTCTGGGGATCGAGAGCCTCCGCATGAAGACCGGAACGCCCGTGCGTATTGATGGGCGGAGCGTACACTACGAAGATATGGTAGAACAGCCCGGGGAAAACGATTTCCACCGCTTCTCCTTCATCTCCGAAGCGCGGAAATTGCCCCAACTCCATTGCTGGACGTGTGAAACGAATGCCGAGGTGCATCGCATCCTTCGCGAAGGATTGGCGGATTCTCCGCTCTATAATGGCCAAATCCAGTCCATAGGGCCGCGTTACTGTCCATCGATCGAGACCAAGCTCGTCACGTTCGAAGGGCGCGACAGCCACCCCCTCTTTCTCGAACCCGAGGGTCTCGACACGCAGGAGCTCTATTTGAATGGCTTTTCCTCCTCACTGCCGATGCATGTGCAGCTTGAGGCCCTGCGGAAGATCCCCTGTTTTCGTGACGTCAAAGTCTACCGTCCCGGCTACGCCATCGAATACGACTTTTTCCCCCCTACGCAGCTGCGCCACACGTTGGAAGCACGCCGTGTGGAGGGTCTCTTCTTCGCCGGTCAGGTGAATGGGACGACGGGCTACGAAGAGGCCGCCGGTCAGGGCGTCGTGGCGGGCATCAATGCCGCGCTCCGTGCAGGCGGCAGCTCCGATACCTTTACGTTGGGACGAGATGAGGCTTATATCGGCGTATTGATCGATGATCTGGTGACGAAGGGTGTGGATGAACCTTACCGCATGTTTACTTCGCGCGCCGAATACCGTATCCTGTTGCGTCAAGACAATGCCGATCTTCGTCTTACACCCTATGCTGAGCGTTTCGGCCTCGCTACGGAGGAGCGCAGTCGACGTTTCCAGGCCAAGCGGACAGCGATCGAACGGCTGCTGGACACTGCACGGCATACGAATCTCAAACCCGCGGCGGTCAATCCTCTGCTTGCGGCCGCAGGGTCTCCCATGCTGCGTCAAGGAGCGAAACTGTTCGAACTCATCGCGCGCCCGGAACTGGCTATTGAACACTTCCTGTCCCCCCTTCCCGATGGCTCGACAGATACCTTTGTCCGTCAAGCCGAGAACCTTGGCGCAGACCGTGCGGAGACGTTGGAAGAAGTGGAGGTTTTGGTGAAATATGATGGTTACATCGTTCGCGAGCGCGCTCTGGCCGACAAGATGCAACGTCTCGAACAACTCAAGATTCGGGGACGTTTCGACTACGCGCAGCTCACCCAGCTCTCCACCGAGGCGCGTCAGAAGTTGCAGGCCATCGATCCCGAAACCCTGGCTCAGGCCTCCCGCGTTCCAGGTGTGTCGCCTTCGGACATCTCTGTCCTTCTCGTCCTCTTGGGACGCTGAGACGGTTTTATCCGGTGCGCCGTGCGGAGTCATCGAAGTCCCGAGGGTTCAGTGTGTTAGCCTCAGGGATTGAAGCATTGCTCTAATCCTATGGGATAGAATCGCCAATATTCTTTGGTAAACCTTGCTGAAATCGATCTGTTTTTCGAAATGGATTTGTGTTTCACGTGAAACAAATATGAACTACTACACCCACTATCAGTAATTTATGAAGAAAGATTTGTTGCTTTCCCATCTTCGGAATATCCCCGATTTTCCGAAGCCGGGCATCCAGTTCAAAGATGTTTCTACCCTTTTCAAGGATGCCTTTTGTGTGCGTGAGATGCTCGATGAATTGGTGCGCCTTTATCGTGACAAAGGCATCACGAAGGTGGTTGGCATTGAGAGCCGAGGCTTTGTGATGGGCGCGATGCTTGCTGCCGAACTTGGCGCGGGATTCGTGATGTGTCGCAAGAAGGGGAAGCTCCCCGGCGACACCCGCCAGCGCGCATACGGAAAGGAGTATGGTGAAGACATTGTTGAAATTCATACGGATGCCTTTTCGCCGAAAGATGTTGTGCTGATCCATGACGACCTCTTGGCCACCGGCGGATCGATGAAAGCGGCAATAGAACTTGTGGAAAGCTTCGGCGTACGCGAGATTATGGTGAACTTCCTCATCGAACTCCGTATGGAAGGGTTGGAGGGCCGCGAGTTTCTCGGTACAGCGCACGAAATCACCACGCTCTTCACCCTCTTCGAATAAAACCGCCACGTCATGACCGCCGAAGAACGACAGGCATTGGCGGAACGTTTGCGTAGCATCGTTAGCAATCTGCCTGAAAGCCCCGGGAGCTATCAGTATTATGATGACGCGGGCACCATCATCTATGTGGGCAAGGCCAAGAACCTGCGTCGCCGCGTGGCCTCCTATTTCAACAAAGAGCAGCAAAGCGGCAAGACAAAAGTGCTGGTCTCGAAGATCCGCAACATAACCTATACCGTGGTGGCTACGGAGGAAGACGCCTTGCTCCTCGAAAACTCCCTGATCAAACAGTACCGTCCGCGTTATAATGTGCTGTTGAAAGACGACAAGACCTACCCTTCCATCGCCATCACGAAGGAGTACCTTCCGCGGATCTTCCCCACACGCCACATCGACCGCCGCGGAGCCACCTATTATGGTCCGTATAGCCACGTTCCTACGATGCACGCCTTGCTCGACCTCTGCGCCCGCCTTTACCGGCCACGTCCGTGTCGCACGCCGATGAGCGAGGAGGGGGTGAAGTCCGGGAAGTATGAGGTCTGCCTCGATTACCACATCCGGAAATGCGCCGCTCCGTGCTGCGGCCGCCAAAGTCGTGAGGACTATCTGGCTGCCATCGAGGCTTGCCGCGAAATCCTTAAAGGCAACACCCGTGAGGTGGCACGGCGGCTGCGCGAAGAGATGGCAGGTCTCTCCGAACAGCTCCGCTTTGAGGAAGCGCAGGTTCTGAAAGAAAAATACGACCTCCTTGAAACCTTCCGCGTGCGCTCGGAGGTCGTGCAGAACATCAGCTACGACATCGATGTCTTCTCCATTGAAAGCGAAGAAAAGCTGGCTTATATCAACTTTCTCCACGTGGTGAACGGAGCCATCACCCAGTCGTTTACCTTTGAGTTTAAGAAAAAACTCGATGAGAGTGACGCCGACCTCCTCGCACTCGGCATTGTGGAGATGCGCGAGCGGTTCGGATCGCGCTCTTCCGAGGTAGTGCTCCCTTTTCGTGTGGAGCTTCCCGAAGGCTATGCCGCGCAGGTCGTGCCACAACAGGGGGGGAAGAAGACCCTTCTCGAACTCTCCCTCCGTAATGTCAAGCAGTATAAGTTCGACCGCCTCAAACAGGCCGAAAAACTCAACCCCGAGCAGAAGCAGACCCGCCTGATGAAAGAGATCCAGACGCAGCTGGGGCTTCCGAAACTCCCGCTCCGTATCGAGCTCTTCGACAACTCCAACATCTCGGGCGAGGACGCTGTGGCCGCGTGTGTCGTATTTGAACGAATGAAACCGAGCAAAAAGCTCTATCGCAAGTACAACATCAAAACGGTCACAGGCCCTGACGACTACGCCTCCATGCGTGAAGTTGTGGAACGCCGCTATCGTCGACTTTCTGAAGCGGGCGATCCGCTTCCCGATCTCATCATCGCCGATGGCGGCCGCGGACAGATGGAAGCCATCCGCTGCGTGGTGGAGGACAAGTTGGGGCTGGACATTCCCATTGCCGGCTTGGCGAAGGACCACCGTCACCGCACGCGCGAAATGCTCTTTGGCACTCCTCCCGTTGCGGTGTCCGTAAAACCCGATGGCCAGCTCTTCAAACTTCTCACGCAGATGCAGGACGAGGTGCACCGCTTTGCCATCAGCTTTCACCGCGACAAGCGTTCGAAACGCCAGGTGGCCTCTGAGCTTGACCGCCTCTCCGGGGTGGGGGAAAAGACCAAAGCCCTGCTGCTCCGCGAACTGGGCAGTGTCCGGCGGATCAAAGCCGCCTCCCTCGATGCTTTACAGACCGTTGTCGGGGTGAAGCGCGGAGCAGCCATCTTCGCACAGCTGCACCCCGAGGGCTCAGAACCTCCCGTGGATTCGTAGGAAGATGTGGTTTTTGAGATGACAGTCGTATTATCTCGTGGGAAATGGCTAACTTTGTAGCAATGCTTGCCTATACATGACTTATGAAGATCGTACTGCAACGTGTGCGGCATGCCTCCGTCAGCATCGACGGTGTGCAACACTCCGCCATCGGCCACGGCCTGCTTTTGCTTTTGGGCATTGCTCCCGATGACACGGGAACAGAGGTAGACTCTTTGGTCAAGAAGGTGTGTGCCCTCCGCATCTTTGATGATGCCGCCGGGGTGATGAACCTCAGCGTGCGCGATGTGGCGGGCGAGGTGCTCGTGGTGAGCCAGTTCACCCTCTTGGCCAACTGCCGGAAGGGCAACCGTCCTAGCTATATCGGTGCGGCACGTCCCGAGGTGGCCATCCCGCTCTATGAAGCCTTTGTGGCTCGTCTGTCCGAAACCCTTGGCCGCCCCGTGGCCACCGGTGTGTTCGGGGCGGACATGCAGGTCGAACTCCTCAATGACGGTCCCGTAACCCTCTGTATGGATACGAAAGACTGGATCTGAGTGGGCGGGCTTCTTTCCACGTAACCCACAGGGGGAGCCGTGCAGGCCGCAGGCCGGCAGGATGCCTCATGCCTGAATGCGCTGTTGTCGAGCATCAGGAATGGGACTCACGGCTGAGCTAAGCATGGCGTCGTTCAGGCTTATCGCCCAGTGCCTGTCCCCACTACGCTGAATTTGAACAACGAAACAAGAGGAAACCTTTCAAACCCCGCCCTCTCGGCTTCCCCCGTGGGGAGGACGGTCAAATCTTCTCTATCTTTTACACCATCGTTTCGGCTTTCCGATGCACCCCTTTCGGGCGCGCACACGGGGGCAGGCCGAAGCGGTGTCCAAACTCCCTTTTGACATGGCTGAACATCAACACTGCTGTGCTCACGAACACGAACACCATCACCACGAACACGCTCATCACCACGACCGGCCCACGGACAAGTATGCCCAGGCCTTTGATCACTACGAGCTCCGCCTGAGTGATGAGAAAGTGGCTGAGGAAGTGCGCCGGATCATTGCCGAAAACCGTGAGAAGTACAACACGCCCGAAGTGCTTCGCACGCTCCTCTCCACCGTTGAACTCACCACGCTGATGGTGACCGATTCGGACGAGAATGTGCTCAATTTCACGCAGAATGTGAACCGTTGGAGCGATGCCCATCCCGAGCTTCCCCCCTTGGCCACGATTTGTGTCTATCCCCGTTTTGCCAATGTGGTGAGTCAGAACCTCGAAGCCGACGGGGTGAAGGTGGCTTGTGTGAGCGGCGGATTTCCCGCCTCCCAGACCTTCCTCGAAGTGAAGACGGTGGAGACCGCCCTCGCCCTCAAAGACGGTGCCGACGAGATCGATATGGTGCTCTCTGTGGGTGCTTTCCAGAGTGGCGACTACGAGACCTGTGCCGACGAGATTGAGGAGCTGAAAGCTGTCTGCGGCGACCACGCGCTGAAGGTCATCCTCGAAACCGGTGAACTCCGCACGGCTGCCGACATCAAGAAGGCATCGCTCCTCTCCATGTATGCAGGTGCCGACTTCATCAAGACCTCGACCGGAAAGACTGCCGTCTCGGCCACCCCCGAAGCCGCCCTGGTGATGTGCAATGCCATTGCCGAATACCATCAGCAGACCGGCCGCCTCGTGGGCTTCAAAGCCGCCGGCGGCATCAAGACGGTGGACGAAGCGATCGACTTCTACACCATCGTGGCCGAAGTCCTTGGTGAGGAGTTCTGCCGCGATGGCCATTTCCGCATTGGCACCAGCCGCTTGGCCAACCTCCTGGCCTCGGCCATTGTGGGCGAAGACATCACCCCCTTCTCCAATCAAGCCGCATCGTACTAATCGCTTGATGCTGAGCGTAATAAATCCGCACAGGGAAGTTGTCTTCCTTGTGCGGATTTTGGTGTGAAGGGGTGGGGGAGGTGCGATCGCAGGATGGCGGCGTTTGGGAACATGGAGGGGGGCAACCGACTCTTTCAGGGGGTGTTCGCAGGTCGCCTCCCTCCCGACCCTCCGCTGCCCGATGTTGGGGCTGACTTTCTGGGGCGCATTGCTTGGAGGGTTCCGCAGGCTCGTAACGGATGTACAGAAGCCTGCTTTCCGTGATGGCAAAGGGTCAAAAAAGACTCCGCGGTGTGGTGGAAAAGACTCCGCGGACTCTTTCGAAAGACTCCGCGAAGTTGTTCAAAAGACACCGCGGAGTCTTTTTTACGACTCCGCGGAGGAAAAAATCCCCCTTCCGGCATTGTCGAAAGGCATCGAAGCCGTGCGCCGACACCTTATGGATCACTATGCAGAGAGCGGACAATACCGCCATCATGCGTTCTGCTCAGAAAATGCACAATATCCATTGGCTCTCTCCCGAATCGGCTTGTTTTTTTGCGAAAAACGTGTATTTTCACACCCGATGCCACTGTTTTGACACTACAAATCGTGTGAGCACAAATCTTGTCCCCTGTCTCTCGGTAGGGGCAATGACGCTGTTCGCCTGTCAGAACGACGACGAAATGGCCGTTGTTGCCGAGGGCGTTCCTCAGATTGCCGCTGAGCAATCTCCCTATTTTGTGAGTGCTGCCCAAGGGCGGCGTGGGGCGTTGCCGCAGTTGAACGATAAAAAGACCCGGATGTCCACTCAAGGTGGAGCATCCGGGTCTTTTTGCGGGGCTGTCTGCTGCTGTGCTTTGCGGAGGAAGAAAGTGCCGAAGCGGCAGCGGAGACAGTCTTTGCGGTCGCAGTAGCGGAGGCGTAGGTGGAGGAGGGCTTGGCTGTCGGCGGCATGTTGGGGCACGATGCCTAAATCGCTCCAAGTTCGCGTGATGGCATTGCGCTCCGGACGCAGGCTTTCGAGCAGGGCGAGGGCGCGGTCGGTGAGGGAGGTGTCGTGGTGCTGCCGTCCGTAGGCAAAGAGGAGGGGGACGACGGTATTGATCATGACGAGGTCGATCATTGCGGGCGACAGGAGGGGAGTGGGATGTGGGGCTGGATGTTGTGCGCTCTTTGTCGTCTGCACGCTCCCGTCTGCCTCACCGAAGGTGTAACGGTGCGTCCAGTAAGGTAGGATGGGGTGCAGGAAGAGGGTGCGGAATGCCTCGGGTGTGGCATGCTGCCGCATCTTGGCAAAGTTGAGCTGTCCGGTATAGTAGAGGGTCGCGAGTTGGGCCAGGCGGCGGTAGGGGAAATTTTGTGGCCGCAGGCGCAGGAATTTCCACACGGTGTGGGGCAGGGGCGTGAGTGAGAATTTGTGGCTCAGGTAGCGGTATTCCGCTTGTAAGGTTCGGAAGTGATCGTCGCGGCGTTCCGGAGCAAGGCTCTCATCGTCCAGCAGACCGGCTTGGCCGAGGAAGAAAGCCTCGACCTGACCGGCTTGGTCGCGGTGTTTTCCCACCTGCTGCAGGTTAATGGTCATCGCCCAACGCTCGAAGGCTTCCGTGTTCTTGCCGAATCCAAAGGTGCGGGCGAGGGTGATGAAAAACGTTCGCTCCCAGTCGCCGGCTGTCTGTCGGAGGAGGCTGTCGATCCGTTCTGCCTTTGCCGCAAGGCGTTCGGCGGTGAGTGCATTGAGCCAGGCGTGGACGTGGAGCTTGGCGATGTGGGGGAGGATGGAGTGGCAGGGTGGATAGCGATCCTCGATGAGGAGGGTTTGGTAGCGTGCAGCGAGGGAGTCAGGAGCGCAGAGCACCAGTTGGGGCAACTTCCGCCCCGAGAGGCTATGTACCACGGCGTCGTCCGTCTCCACGACGTGGAGCACTACGTTGTTGTAACGCGCATCGGTGTCGTGATGGTGCCGGAACCAGTCGGAAGCGTGTTGGTGTACCTCCACATTGCCCGCCCAGAGATGCCCTCCGATGCGCACTTTCGCGTTGAAAAAGTCCGGACCGGCATCGTCGTTGTGCTGTCCCGGATCAATGACCTCAACCTCCTCGCCTTCGGTGGTGCGCAGTGTCTCCAACGGAAAGAGGCGATGTTGCCAGGTGTAGTGCAGTAGACGTTCCATAGATTCGGAGTTTTGGGAAAACGATGTCGTGGTGTGCATTGTGTGCAAAGGTACGATTTTGTGGGGAATGACCGAGGAGAAAGGGTAAAAACTGCGCGGTGTGCGGATCCCCAACGGTGCGTGGTCGCGAATTGCCCGTGGATTTTCGAAAAAAGTGGCAACCCGTTTCGGAAGGGTTACAGACAGATCCGTCTCTTTGAGGCTGATCGTCACCGGTTTGCGGCCTGTCTCCGTCCCTCCTTCGAGGGCTCTGCCAGACGTCTACGGAGGATTTGGATTTTTTTTCTGGCCTTTTCCGAGGTTTCCTGCATCGGAGGGGGATAAAGTCGTTTTTTTTTCCGATATTTGCCAAGGAATTTCGGAAGGCTGCGCGCAGCCATGACGTCCCCCTGTAATTGCCTATAAATTTTCATCCTTTTCTTCATCCTCAATCTCCGACCATGAATCGCAAAACGACTTATGCCGTTGCCCTGGCGGCGATGCTTTCTGCCGTCCCGGCCTTGGCAGACAACACGCCTCTTAGAGGTTATGCCTACGACCGCACGGTGTCCGCACCCACAGGCCAAGAGTGGCAAAGCCCTACGCAGCTTGCGCTCAACAAAGAGCAGCCCCATGCCTACTTCTTCTCGTTTGGAAACACTGATGAAGCCCTTGGCGTGCTGCCCGAACATTCCTCCTTCTGGAAAAGCCTGGACGGAGCGTGGAGCTTCCATTGGGTGGGACATCCCGACCAACGCCCGAAGGATTTCTACCGGTCCAATTTTGATGCCTCTGCTTGGGACAAGGTGGACGTGCCGATGTGTTGGAATATTGCCGGCATACAGAAGGACGGCAGCCTTAAATACGGCAAACCCATCTACAGCAATCAGCGGGTCATTTTCCATCATCAGGTGGCGGTGGACGACTGGAAGAAGGGGGTGATGCGCGAGCCCGACAAGGAGTGGCTCACCTATACGCACAGAAATGAGGTGGGCTCGTACCGCCGCACCTTCACCGTGCCCGAATCGTGGGATGGACGTGAGGTGTATGTCAATTTCGATGGCGTAGATTCTTTCTTCTATCTCTACATCAACGGCCGTTATGTTGGCTTCTCGAAGAACTCGCGCAACCTGGCCTCGTTCAACATCACGCCTTACTTGGTGAAGGGGGAAAATGTGATCGCGGCCGAAGTCTATCGTCACTGCGATGGCTCATTCCTCGAAAGTCAGGACATGTTCCGCTTGCCTGGCATTTTCCGCACCGTTGCCTTGACGGCAAAACCGAAGGTTCAGGTGCGTGATCTCGTGGCCATCCCCGATTTCGATGCCCGATACGTCAATGCCTCCCTCCGCGTTACGGCCTCCGTGGCCAACCTTTCGGCTAAGGATGCCAAGGGTCTGACCGTCTCTTACAAGCTCTATGAGAAAGAGCTCTACGGCGAAGCCACCACTCCCACCACGGTGGCTGCGGTGTCGGAAGCTGTTACGGTGAAGAAGAACGGTGAGATTGACCTTACCACCACGCTCTCTGCCGGCGCAACGGTGAAGCGTTGGAGCGCGGAAGCTCCCCACCGCTACGTCCTCGTGGGCGAACTCAAAGACAAGAAGGGGCGTGTGCTCGAAACCTTCTCCACCAACGTCGGATTCCGCAAGATCGAGATTCGCGAGACTGCTGCCCAGGATGATGAGTTCGGACTGGCAGGTCGTTACTACTACCTCAACGGGAAGCCCATCAAGATGAAGGGTGTGAACCGTCATGAGACCAATCCTGCTCGGGGCCACGCCATCACCCGCGAACAGATGGAGCAGGAAGTGAAGCTGATGAAGCGCGGCAACATTAACCACGTCCGCAACAGCCACTATCCCACCGACCCGTATTTCTACTACCTTGCCGACAAGTATGGCCTCTATCTCGAAGACGAAGCCAACATCGAGAGCCATCAGTATTATTACGGCAAGGAATCGCTGAGCCACGTCCCCGAGTTCCTCGACCAGCATGTGGGGCGTAACATGGAGATGGTGCACGCCACCGTCAACCATCCCTCCGTCTGCATCTGGAGCTTGGGCAACGAAGCCGGCCCCGGCGACAACTTCGTCAAAGCCTATCAGGCGCTCAAAGCCTTCGATACGAGCCGTCCTGTGCAGTATGAGCGCAACAACAACATTGTGGATATGGGTTCGAACCAATATCCCTCGATCGGCTGGATGAACTATGCCGTAAAGGGGACGGACAAGAGCATCAAATATCCCTTCCACGTCTCGGAGTATGCCCACTCTATGGGTAATGCCGTGGGCAACCTCATCGATTATTGGAATGCGATGGAGAGCACGAACTTCTTCATCGGTGGAGCGATCTGGGACTGGGTGGATCAGTCGATGTACAATTACACGCCCGACGGCACACGCTTCTGGGCTTATGGAGGCGACTTCGGCGACAAACCCAACGATGGCATGTTCAGCATGAACGGTGTGATGCGTCCTGACCTCTCGCCCAAGGGACAGTATTTCGAAGTGAAGAAGGTGTACCAGAATGTGGGCGTCAAGGCTCTTGACGCTGCGCAGGGCAAGATCGAGATTTTCAACAAGAACTATTTTGTATCCCTTGCCGACTATGACATCCGCTGGTCGCTCTATGCCGATGGCCACCCTGTGCCCGAATTGACGGATCGTGCTCTCCCGCATGCAGCCCTGCCCATCGGCCCGCGCGAACGCAAGGCACTTACGCTCGACTATCAGGGTTATGCGCTCGATCCTGCGAAGGAATACTTCCTCAAAGTGCAGTTCCGCCAAAAGTCTGCCAAACCTTGGGCCGAAGCGGGCTATGTGCAGATGGAGGAGCAGCTTCCCGTGCAGGCCGCAGCGCGTGCGGTGAGCCTCGCCGCAGTGCAGCCTAAGGCCGCCAAACTGTTGGTGACGGCTGTCAAAGGTCAGCCCATCGAAGTGAAAGGCCAGAACTTCACTGCAAAGTTTGACCAAAACACGGGAGCCATTTACAGCTTGGCCTACGGCGACCGCATCATCATTGCCGAAGGACACGGTCCGCGGCTCGATGCCTTCCGTGCCCGTGTGGACAACGACAACTGGTTTGATTTCCGCTGGCCCGAACTCGGTCTCCACAACCTCCACCACCGCGTCCTTTCCTCCTCGCGTGAAGTGGCCAAGGATGGCACCGTGCGTCTCGCCTTCACCGTAGAGAGCCAAGCTCCTTATGCCGGCAGCGACAGCTATTCGAACTGTGACCGCGACCAGTTCGAGACCTATAAGATTGTGGATGACGTGAACCGCCCCCTTGGACCGGACGACTTCAAGTTTACCACCAACCAGATCTATACCATCTATCCCGATGGCAGCATCGAGCTTCAGAGTGCCATTGCCTCTAATCAGCCGAAGGTCATACTTCCACGCTTGGGCTATGTGATGGAACTGCCCCTCGACCTGAAGAACTACACCTATTATGGTCGCGGTCCGGTCAACAACTATGCTGACCGCAAGACGGGACAGTTTATTGAGGAATACCGGACCGTGGTGGGCCGCGATGAGATCATGCTCCCCAAACCGCAGTCCATGGGCAACCGTGAAGAGGTGCGCTGGTGCGCCCTCACTGACGATGCGGGTCGTGGTGCGGCCTTTGTGGCCGATGGCACGATGAGTGCCTCTGCCCTGCCTTGGAGCGCATTGGAGCTTATGGGTGCAGCCCATCCCCATCAGTTGCCTAAACCCTCCTTTACCCATCTCCATCTCGATGTGCAGGTGACGGGTCTCGGTGGCAACAGCTGCGGACAGGGTGGCCCCCTCGCCCCCGACTGCACGACTGCGGGAGCGCACAACTTTGGTTTCATCGTCCGTCCCCTCGCTGCCGGATCCGTTCTTGCGGAGACGGTCAAGGTGAGTGCTGCGGGCGAACATCCCATCAGCATCGACCGTAAGGGCAACGGACAGCTCTCTCTCGCCTCGACCGGGAAGACCCGTACCCTGATGTATAGCCTCAATGGCGGCAAGGCGCAGGTGTATACTGCTCCGGTGGATTTCCGCACTGGCGGCACGGTGAAGGCTTGGTATCAGGACAATCCCCGCCTCGTCATGAGCCAGTCGTTTGGCAAGATCGACCGCGCACTCCTCACTGTGGCTTTCTGTTCGAGTCAAGAGCACGGTGAGGGCAGCGTGGACCATATTATCGATGGCGATCCTGGCACCATCTGGCACACGATGTACTCGGTGACGGTGGCCAACTATCCCCACTGGATCGACTTTGATGCTACAGAGACCAAATTGATGAAGGGTTTTGTCTACACCGGTTGTGCCAACGGTGAGAACGGCCGCGTCAAGGACTATGAGATCTACGTCAGCACCGATGGCCAGAACTGGGGCAATCCCATCCAGAAAGGCCAGTTGGCGAACAACGCCAAGGCTCAGCGCATCGACTTTGCCCAGCCCGTCCGCGCACGCTATATCCGCTTCAAGGCATTGAGCAGCCACAACGGCCAAGATTTTGCCTCGGCCGCCGAGTTCAGTCTCATCGCCGAATAAACACCATCAGTACTCCCCCTCACCCGAATTGGGATGAGGGGGAGTTTGATTTCCCCGATAAAACTTCCCCTTTCCATTGTCGCTTTCAAAACAATTCCCTAACTTTGCGAGGACAAATCTACTCTTACTCATCCTAATATCGAATGGTTATGAGAAAAACTTTACTCACTCTTTTCGCAGCCCTCTTGGCTGCCGGTTCTGCCTCGGCGCAGAAGGATTTTGCCCAGAATGGCAATTTCGAATCCTGGACAGAAGGTCTGCCCACAGCTTGGGAGCAGACAGGGATTACCAATGTGACGGTTTCCGAAGTAGCTGAAGGTCGCAGTGGCAAGGCGGTGGCAGTGCCCGTGTCCATCTACAACAACAATCCCGCCAACGCCCGTCTGGGCCAAAAGTTCACGCTGGCTCCCGGCACTTATACCCTCACCTTCTATGCCAAAGCTTCGGCTCTTCCTGCCAAGGCTGTGCCGGGCTATACGGGCGAGAAGGACGGAAAGGCCGATACCCGCTCCATCAAGTATGGCACCACAGTTGAGCTGAGCGATACCGAATGGAAGGCTGTTTCGCAGGAGATCACCGTAGAAACTGATGGCGTCTACTATATGATCGTACGCAATGACAAGACGAGTGCAGGTGCGATCTACGTGGACGACTTCTCCCTCGTCGGTGTAGAAGGTGGTACGGTAACGCCCGAACCTCAACCCGAACAGCCCACAGGCAGTGTGATCTACGAAAAGGCTCTGACGGACAACGCCGAAGGCTGGACGTTAGAACAAGGTAAGCTGCCCGAAGGTCTGAGTTACGTTTGGGCACAGGACAGTCGTTATGGTCTGAAGGCAACGGCTTATAATAGCAGTACCAAGACGCGCTATGCCACTGAGGAGGCGTGGGCCATTTCTCCCGAGATAAAGCTTACAGACAAGAACGTGTTGATCTTCGAGCATGCACAGAAATTTGCCGCTGATCCCACACAAGAGCTTACCCTTTGGATGCGTGAAGGTGTTAATGGTACTGAGAGACAGCAACTGATAATTCCTGTCTACCCCGATGGTCAGAGCTGGAACTTTGTCTCTTCCGGTGCTATCGACCTCTCGGCCTATGCCGGCAAGACCGTACAGTTTGGCTTTAAATATACCAGCACGGAGAGCGTGGCAGCAACTTGGGAGATCAAGAACTTCAAGATTGTGAGCAGCCCCACTTCTGTAAGCAACCTTACTCTTGATCAACGTGCTGAGCGCATGTACGACCTCAGTGGCCGTCGTGTATCCGCAGACACGAAAGGCATTGTCATTGTGGACGGCAAGAAGTTGCTCGTGCGCTAAACCTGTCAGCGGTTTTTCCGCTTTTCTCGCACGCTCCCGGCTTCCCGCCGGATCAGCGTTGGTAGAAAACCCGTAAAAAGTCCCCACATCTCGTCCGAGGTGCGGGGACTTTTTTGTACCTTTGCCCATATCTTCCTTAAACCATCGGAACTATGAACCTGAACTTTCCCCGTTTTTTTCGCTTGCTCCTCGTTTGTGGAGCTTGGTTGCCGTGTGCGTTGTCTGCCGTTGAGACTGCGCCGATGCCCGATGCCCGCAAACTCTCTGTCGGTGTTGCCGCTGAAGCAGCATTGCCGCGCGGCAATTACGACATCATCCCTCTGCCACGCGAAGTGCGCCTGCTGCGCGGCACCCCCGACTTCCGCATCGATGCCCAGACCGTCTTGGTCTGCGGAAAGGACAAGGCAGCGCAACGTAACGCCCGCTTCTTGCAGCAGTATCTCCGCGACCGCACCGGCTTGACGCTTCCCATACAGAAAAAAGCTCCCTCGGCCAAGGCTATTGTCCTGAGCCGCGTGGCGCGTGACCTGTCTCCTGAAGGCTATCGCCTCACGGTGGACGAACGGCGCATCACCATCGAGGGTGCCACCGATGCCGGCATCTTCTATGGGATCCAGACCCTTCGCAAAGCACTCCCTGCGCTCTCTGCGGCGGAACGCGCACAGGGCACAGCCATTGCTCTCCCCGCAGCAGTGGTGGACGATGCCCCTGCCTTTGCCTATCGCGGAGCCCACCTTGATGTGGCGCGCCATGCGTTTAGTCTCGACAGCATCCGCCGTTTCATCGACCTCCTTGCACTTCACAATATCAACCGCTTCCACTGGCATCTGACGGACGACCAGGGTTGGCGCATCGAGATCAAAAAGTATCCGCGCCTCACCACGGTGGGCAGCCGTCGGGCAGGCACGGTGGTTGGCGCCCACAACAGCGGAGTGTACGATGGCGTGCCCTATGGGATGTTCTATTCACAGCGTGACTGTCGCGACATTGTGCGCTATGCAGCTGAACGTCACATCACCGTCATTCCAGAGATCGATCTCCCCGGACACATGATGGGGGCATTGGCGGCCTATCCCCACTTGGGGTGTACCGGAGGCCCCTATGAGGTCTGGAAAACTTGGGGCGTGAGTGAGGACGTGCTTTGTGCCGGCAATCCGGAAGTCTACCGCTTCATCGACGATGTGCTCGATGAGGTAGTGAGGATTTTTCCCTCGGAATATATCCATGTGGGCGGTGATGAGTGTCCCAAGACGCGGTGGTCGGCGTGTCCGCGCTGCCAAACCTTCATCCGTGACCATCATCTAGAAGGCGATGGCCGGCACAGTGCCGAGGAGCGTCTGCAAAGCTACGTCATTCGTCATGCTGCCGACCACTTGGCACAACGCGGACGGAAAATCATCGGATGGGACGAGACGCTCGAAGGAGGGCTTGCCCCTGGTGCTACGGTGATGTCGTGGCGCGGTGTAGAAGGTGGTTATGAAGCCGCACGTCAAGGCCATGATGCCATCATGACCCCTACGTCCTATTGCTATTTTGACTATTACCAGACCAAGAATACGCGTAACGAACCCCCTGCTTTCGGAGGTTATGTCCCCGTGGAGCGTGTGTTGAGCTTCCGTCCCATAGCTCAGGGTATGCCCGAGGCTGAGGCGCGTCACGTCATTGGCGTTCAGGCCAATTTGTGGACAGAACGCATCCCCAACTTCCGCCATGTGGAATACATGGCTCTGCCGCGCTATTCTGCGCTTTCCGAGGTGGCGTGGCGTCCCTCCGCCGCACCGCGTGATACCACTGCGTTCCTCCATCGTCTCCGCCGTATGGTGCGCCTCTATGATGAGCAGGGCTACAACTATGCCCGCCACATCTTCGATGTCCATGCCGCGTTCCATCCCCTCCCGGGGCAAGGCATCCGCGTGCAGCTCTCCACCCTCGATTCCGCTGAGGTGCACTACACCCTCGATGGCACTCTCCCCACCACGTCTTCGCCCCGTTATGGCGCACCGTTTGTCATCAAGGCCGATGCACGCTTCCGTGCTGCCGCCTTCCGTCCAGTGCCGCAAAATCCCACCGCAGCCCTCGTCCGCGGAGCAGTGGAGGAGGAAGATGTTTATTTCTCCCGTGCCACGACCCGCCCCATCGAACTGTTGCAGGGGGTGAGCGCACAATACCCCTTCGGTGGAGGCGCAACCTTGGTTGATGGCCTCCGGGCCGCCGACACCAATCATCAGAGTGGCCGATGGGTGGGTTTCTATCGAAAACCGCTGGAAGCCGTGATCGATCTTGGAGAAGTGGCGGAAGTGTCGTCCGTGAATTTCCGGGCGTGCGTAGAAAAAGGCTCGTGGATCTATGGGCCGCGCCGCATTGAAGTGGCAGTCTCGACCGATGGCCATACATTCACCACGGTGCACACCGAGGATTTTCCCGCGATGACGGAGCAGACCCCCAATGGCGTGACCCCTTACCGACAGAGCTTCACCCCTGTATCGGCACGTTTTGTCCGACTCCTCGCCGAGCCTGAAAATGCTATTCCTGCCTGGCATAAAGGTGCGGCAGGTCATCCCGCCTTCCTCTTTGTGGATGAGGTGGAGGTGCAGTAGGCTGCGGACGGATCAGTCGGAAGATCTAGGTCTGCCTGGATCTTCCGATTGGTGTTGGTACGGCCGTTTTTTCATCGACGATCCCGTTGAAATGGCCGCTTTCAGCGGTATTTAATCGTGAAGAACAAAGAATTTGTCGCGTGTCCCCTATTTTTTTCTGTTCAATCCCACGAAAATCAGAAAAACATTGCTACCTTTGCTCCCACAAACGTTCTTTCCATGAAAACTGTAAAGTATTTTGCCCTCGCCCTCCTCGCCATTTTTGTTCAGGGTGCTCAAGCGCAATCGGTATCGTCCGAGCGCAGCTATCCTTATGCCTTCGTGGGCGTTCAGGGTGGTGGTCAACTCACATTTACTAACTACGATCACACCAAGCTCATCACTCCGGTCGGTGCATTTCAGGTTGGTGCACAATGGACGCCCATTGTGGGGACTCGTCTTCACGTCAGTGGCATCAGCGGAAAACTCGGCCTTCGGAATGTGGGTGAGTTTAAATATAAGTATGCCACGACCGACTTCGATGTGATGCTCAATGTGGCCAACATGCTTCGCTCGAACCACGAAGATCGTTGCTTCGATCTCTATCTGATTGGCGGCTTCGGTCTGAATTATAATTGGGACTACGACCGCGTATGTTTTTCTCGCCCGGAACATCACTTCTCCCACAATTTCCGCGCTGGTGTTTTGGCCGACTATAACCTCACGCGCCGCCTGAGCATCGGTCTGGAAGTGGATGCCAACAACTTGGCTGACCGTTTCAACGGCAAGCTCAACGGCGAGAACGACTGGCAGCTCACCGCAATGTTGGGGCTGACCTATAAGTTTCGTTGCGGCGGTCGGAAACCAGTGTCTACTCCCGTTGTGGAACTGGTGTACCGTCCCGAGCCGGTGCAGCCCACCCCTGAGCCTGTGGTAGAGCCTGCTCCCGTGCCCGTCCCTGAGCCTGCACCCATTCCTGAGCCTGCGCCCGCCCCGGTGGTGAAGAAGGTGGAGAAGAAGGAGCTGGAAGTGTTCTTCGCCATCAATTCCACGGTGATCTCTGCCGATGAAGAGGCCAAGATCTCCTCCTTCGCCCAGTGGATGAAGGCGCACCCTGAGGCAAAAGCCCACATCACAGGCTATGCCGATGCCGGCACAGGAACGGCAGCTATCAATACTCGCCTCTCCCAAGGTCGGGTGAATGTGGTGAAAGATGTTCTCGTACGCAAATATGGTGTGGCCGCCGACCGTATCTTCACGGATTTCAAAGGCGATACGATACAGCCCAAGCGTAACAATGACGACAATCGCGTTACTATCGGTGTTGCGGAAATCCGATAGTTCCCCAAAAGTCCTTATGATCAATTTTCCGTTGTTGCGGTCCCTCATCCAGAAACTGGGTGAGGGGCTTTTGTGTTTTTTAAGGCGAAGTCGGAACGGTCAGGCGGAACGCAGCGCATGGACGGAAGGGGCAGATGGCGTCTGCCCCTTCCGGTGTCCCTTTTCTCCGAGTTTTCCCCCGAATTTTTTCCTCTAAATTGCACAAAATCGTCGTCATCGTGCAGAAATGGCGAAATAATGCCCCAAATGTTTGCCTGTCTTAATAATATGTTCTACTTTTGCAGCCGAAAACGTCGTCTATTCTTAGATGAACGTTCCTCGACAGTCTCCATACTAATCCCCATAATACACTAACAACATGTCTGAAATTGCAGAAAAAGTAAAGGCTATCATCGTTGAGAAGCTCAGCGTTGACGCTGCTGAAGTGAAGGACGAAGCAAGCTTCACCAACGACCTCGGTGCCGATTCTCTCGAAACGGTAGAACTCATGATGGATCTTGAGAAGGAATTTGGTATTACCATTCCCGAAGAAGAGTCTGAAAAGATTGCTACTGTGGGCGATGCCATCGCTTACATTGAGCAACACTCCTAATCCTGCACCTCAAGGACAGCCCGCCTTCGGGCTATGCTCATGAAAGAATGTGCTAATGTGTCGTGGCTTCCTCCGGGACAGCCCTGCATATTAGCACATTTGAGCATAGCCTTAGGGAAGCAAATGATCTCCCTCTTGAAGGAAAAGGATTTCTATCCTCCCCGCAGGCTGTCGGGATGCAGGTGTGTTCCCTCTTTTCTCCACCCCCTTCCCCCACTACATTGATATGGAACTCAAACGAGTAGTTGTCACCGGTCTCGGTGCACTCACCCCCGTGGGTAAAAATCTCGAAGAAACCTGGAACAGCCTTCTCAACGGTGTGAGCGGTGCAGCCCCGATCAAAGGTTTCGATGCCTCGAAGTTCAAGACCCAGTTTGCCTGCGAAGTAAAAGACTTTCAGGCCACAGATTTCATTGACCGCAAGGAAGTCCGTAAGATGGACTTGTATGAGCAGTACGCGCTCGTGGCAGCAATGGAAGCTGTGCAGGACAGCGGTATGGATCTCGATGCCATCGACAAGGATCGCGTTGGCGTAGTCCTCGGCGTAGGTATTGGCGGCATCCACACCTTTGAGGAGCAGATCGGCGAATATGCCCGCACCCACGAAGAGAAGGGTCCGCGTTTCAACCCCTTCTTCATTCCAAAGATGATTGCCGATATCGCTTCGGGTCGGATCTCTATCCAGTACGGTTTTCATGGCCCGAACTACACCACGACTTCGGCCTGCGCTTCGTCAACGAATGCCATTGCCGATGCGTTTAACCTGATCCGCCTGGGCAAAGCCAATGTGATTGTCACTGGCGGTGCCGAAGCGGCCATCACCGAAGGTGGCGTGGGCGGTTTCAACGCGATGCACGCCCTCTCCACCCGCAACGATGAGCCGACACGCGCCAGCCGTCCTTTCTCCGCCAGTCGCGATGGCTTCGTGATGGGCGAAGGTGCAGGCATCCTCATCCTCGAAGAACTTGAGCACGCCAAAGCGCGTGGCGCAAAGATCTACTGCGAAATCGCCGGGACGGGCATGAGCGCCGATGCTCACCACCTCACCGCTTCTCATCCCGAGGGGCTGGGTGCAAAGCTCGTGATGCAGCGCGCACTCGAAGATGCCGGCTTGCAGCCTGAAGACATCGACTACATCAACGTGCACGGTACGTCTACCCCCGTGGGCGATGTGTCGGAGGCCAAGGCTATCGCTCAAGTGTTCGGACAGCATGCTTACAACCTCAACATCTCTTCCACCAAGTCGATGACCGGCCACCTCCTTGGAGCTGCCGGAGCGGTAGAGGCAATCGTGTGCTGCCTCTCTGTGCAGCACGATGTGGTGCCCCCCACCATCAACCACGATGAGGACGACCGCGATGAGCAGATCGACTACAATATGAATTTTACCTTCAATCAGGCGCAGCAGCGCACTGTCCGTGCCGCACTTTCCAACACCTTTGGGTTTGGAGGACACAATGCCTGCTGCATCGTGAAGAAATACCAGGACTAAGCCTCTGTCCTTCGGAAGGTTATGACTCTTTCTTACTCTTGTACGCTTGACTGTTGCAGTGAGCAACGGCCAAGCGTACAAAGTTATTTCGTCCCTTCCGTCCTTACCCCCGACAGGCGAGGCTTTCCCGCCGTTCTTTTATGAAAAACTTATTTGACAGAGCGAAGCTCCTCTTTTCTAAAGACCGAGAGTTTCGCATCGCCCTCTACGACATTATGGGTTTTTACCCCCACAATGTTGATCTATACCGCATCGCTTTTGCCCATAAATCGCAGGAATACAAGTCCAAGAGAACGGGCAATAAGCCACTGAACAACGAACGCCTCGAATTTCTTGGTGATGCCGTACTCGAAACGGTGGTGAGCGACATCGTCTACCGCCACTTCCCCACGGGACGCGAAGGTTTCCTGACCAACACCCGTTCGAAAATAGTCAGCCGCGAGTCCCTCGGACAGATCGCCAAGGATCTCGGTATCGACCGCCTGATCCAGGCACAGACCAACGCGCGAGCCCATAATTCTTATCTCGCCGGCAACTCGTTTGAGGCGCTGATGGGCGCGATCTATCTGGATCGTGGCTTCCGCTATGCCTTCCGTTTTGTGGAAAAGCGGATCATCGGTGCCCTCCTCGACCTTGAGGGCGTGGCGCAGAAGGAAGTGAACTTCAAGAGTAAGCTCCTCGAATGGAGCCAGAAAAACCGTATTCGCGTAGACTTTAAAGACAGTGTCCACGGTGGTAACAACGGCAATACGCCCACCTTCTCTACGAGCATCATCGTAGAAGGTATCTTCGTGGGCGAGGGCAAGGGTTTCTCCAAGAAGGAGAGCCACCAGCATGCGGCGAAGGACGCGTTGACTCAGTTGCGTCGCGATGCTAACTTCTTGGACAGTGTGTTTCGCGCCAAAGAGAAGCGCACCGCGATGGGTGCGGAGGAGTTTTTCGTCCTTCCCAAGATCGATGAGATCGAAGCTGAGCTGGCTAAAGAGCATCAGGGAGCTACTTCCGCCTCCGAGCGCAAGCACCGCGACCGTGGCGCAGACCGCTCCGAGCGCAACGAAAAGGCCGAGCGCAACGACCGCAAGGAGCGTAAAGATCGCACAGAAAAGGCTGACCGCACCGAAAGATCCGGACGCGGCGAGCGTGGTGAAAAGGGCGAGCGTGCACCGCAGGCTGAAAAAACGGCCGGCAACGAAAAGTCCGTTCAGCCCGAAAAAAACGCATTGTCCGATCGTCCCGTGCGTCAGGAGCGCAAGTCCCGTCCGCAGGATGAGGCGGAGACCGCCGAGCGCAAACCTCGCCGTGATCCATCTGAACGCAAGGCAGCCCCTGCTCCTAAGCCGGAGCGTGTGGACACCATCGCTGTCGAGGAAGAAGTAATCCCCCCTACTGTCGAGCGCAAATCCCGTGGTGAGCGCAAAGTGCAGGAGGTTGCTGATGGGGAAGTTCCTGTGGGAATTGCGGCCACGGCCGAGGCCATCTCCCACGTGTCTGAACCCGCATCCGCAGTGCCGGAGGCCATGTCCGTTGCTCCTGATGACGTGACACCCGCTGTGGCCGCAGCTGTTGTGCCTGCACCGGGTTTGGTGGAAGAGCAGCCCGCAGCGACTCAGCCTGAGCCCGTTGCCACGGACGATTTCATCCCCATCGCAATGACAGAGCCGGGTGCGGAACGCTCCACTTCGTCCAATGCCACCGCAGAGGTGTTGAGCCGTATCCGACGTATGGCGGAAGCCGCACAAACTGAAGGCTCTGACAGAGCCGGTCGTCTTGAATCCGCCGGGCAGTCTGCCCCATCACTCTCGTCCGAGCCCAATGAGGAGGTAACCTCCTCTACGCAGGCCAAGGGCGCGGAATTTTCGGAGATTTCACAACACACCGGATCCTTGGAAGAGACCACACCGGGTGAACAGGCTGAAGTCTCTGCGCCGTCTGATCATTTCGAAACCTCCGAGGATACTGATGTCGTGGCATCTTCGGACGAATTGGAGGCTGCGCAGCTCGTTGCCCCAAAAGCGCGTCGCCATGGTCGCCGTCAGAGTGTTGCCGCTTTTGTCAATACTGAACTTCCTGCCGCTTCGCAGAGCCACCGTGCCGATAAGGTGCGCCGCCGCGATGAGGCTGCCCAAGAGGCTGCCCGCCAGCGTGCCGTGGAGCGCACGCAGCGCGAGTTGGCAGCAGCGTCAGAGCTTGCTGCCGAAGTTCCCGAGACCGTACTCGATAGCGAGGCCGTTGCTGAAGCACAGCGCGAACGCAAACGTGAGCGCAACCGACGCCGCCGTGAGCGTGATCGTGAACGCGACCGCGCACGCCGTGAGAAGGCGAAACGCAATGCCGAAACCGGCGACAATGCCCCTGAGGCACGAACGGAACGCGCTGATGAGCGCGCTGCTGAACCTGCGCCTGAATACTTACGCGAGCGCGAAGACCGTATTGCCGCCGCTGAGACGGAAGCTTACGGCATCGACGAATAATCCCCAAAATCCCAGAACCTTACCGTAATGATACCGTGTCCTCATCCCTAATCGAAGAGGACACGGGAACATTGCGCCCCAATTACTCCCCTTATGGCTTATATGACCCAAGAGGGCTACGACAAGCTCGTGGCCCAGCTCAAGCGAATGGAACAAATCGATCGTCCTGCGGCCTCTGCTGCCATCGCCGAAGCGCGCGACAAGGGCGACCTTTCCGAGAATGCAGAATACGATGCCGCCAAAGAGGCACAGTCCATCCTCGAAACGAAGATCAACGAACTGAAGGCCATCATTTCCGCGGCCAAAATCATCGACCCCTCAATGATCCGTACCGATGTCGTGCAGATCCTCTCGACCGTCGAGATGAAAAATGTGAAACTCGGCGCGGTAATGAAGTATACCATCGTTTCCGAGAGCGAAGCCGACCTCCGTGCCGGCAAGATCTCGAGCACCACACCCATTGCCCAGGCTTTGCTGGGGCACAAGGTGGGCGACATCGTCGATGCCCAGACGCCCCGAGGTGTGATGCAGCTCGAAATTCTCAGCATCAGCGTGAATTGAACGATTTGCATTTGTCCATCGAAATCAATGCCTCCTTGTCATCTTGACAAGCAATTCTCGACCAATCCCCCTGAAAATGTAAAATTTTCGGGGGGATTGTCGTTTTTGCAGCCACGGTGCTTGGCAGCTCTTCCTTTTTACCCTACATTTGCTCCAACGGAACCGCGGTGCTTGCCACCATTCATCCTAAGACGAAATCTCCTAAACACAGCACTTATGAAACGTCATTACTCCCTTTTCTCCCTCCTCCTCCTGATGGCAGCTCTCGTGGGGCTGGCCTCGTGCGAAGTGTATTACAACGATCCGTACGATCCTTACTATCCCGGAGGTGCCACGGGCGACCGCCAGCGTGCCAATGTCATCTCGGGTGAATGGCAGGGCGACTTTGGTATGTACTACACCGTGGTGCATCCCTACTCCGGTCAGCGCATCACTTTTGAAGCCGATCACTCCTATGTCCTCTTTCAGGGCGATTACTATGGGGCAAGCAGAGGATGGGGCAAGCAGATCGACTATTATTCCACAGGCCCCTATGCCTATCAGTACTACCAGTTCCGTTGGGAAGTGCGCAACGGCGTGCTCTACCTCACCTATCCCTACGACAGTAATCTGAATGTGGCGATCTATGACTACTACCTCAGTGGATCGACCTTCACCGGGAGGATGGGCGACTCGAACTTCGCGTTCCGCCTGCGTAGCCTCTCGTTCAACAACTGGAACCTCTATTCTGGCGACTACCTCTATGGAGCTTACGATGGCTGGTCTTGGGGTGTGGGCTATACCCGCCCCCGCTCGCTCGATGGCGCAACGTCTCAGACGGTTTCCCCACAGTCCGACTTCGGCGACCTTATCGTGGAGCGTGGCCGGAAAGCTCCGAAGGCAGAATAGTGTCTTCTGGGGTATCCGTCACCTTTTGCGCCCTTCCGCCCCGTGCGGAGGGGCGTTGTTATGTAGATTAGGGTAGGGAGGCGGGCGTTTTCGCAGGCGCATTCTGGCCGCGACAAGACCAAAGCTTGTGTCTGGCCGGTGTTCTGCGTGCCTGGCTGGCAGAAAACGTTCCCGAAAACTTGGTGGCACACCCAATAAGTCGTATTTTTGCACAACGCAGTGGCTGTGCTCCTTACATGACGGCTTGGGTACACTGCGGCCAAACGTAATCACAAATCCCTTCGATGAATTTTGTAGAAGAACTCAAATGGCGCGGCATGCTCCACCAGATGATGCCGGGTACGGAAGAACTTTTTGATCGTGAGCAGGTGACGGCCTACGTGGGCATCGACCCCACGGCCGACTCGCTCCATATCGGCCACCTCTGTGGCGTGATGATGCTCCGCCATCTCCAACAGGCGGGACACAAACCCCTCGCCCTTGTGGGCGGAGCTACGGGTATGATCGGCGATCCCTCGGGGAAGAGCGCGGAACGCAATCTGCTCAACGAAGAGACCCTCCGCCATAATGTGGCCTGCATCAAGGAACAGCTGGCACGCTTCCTTGACTTCGACAGCGATGCACCCAATGCTGCTGAGCTGGTGAACAACTATGACTGGATGAAGGACTATACGTTCCTCGATTTCGCCCGGGAGATCGGAAAGTGCATCACGGTGAACTATATGATGGCGAAGGACAGTGTGAAGCGTCGCCTGAATGGCGAGTTTGCAGAAGGCATGTCGTTCACCGAGTTTACCTACCAGCTGCTTCAAGGTTATGATTTCCTTCATCTCTATCAGGAAAAAGGCTGCAAACTCCAGATGGGTGGTTCGGATCAGTGGGGCAACATCACCACCGGCACCGAACTGATCCGCCGCAAACTGGGCAGTGACAACGAGGCTTTTGCCCTCACCTGCCCTCTCATCACGAAGGCCGATGGCAAAAAGTTCGGCAAGACCGAGCAAGGCAACGTCTGGCTTGACCGCAACCGTACCACGCCCTATGCCTTCTACCAGTTTTGGCTCAACGTGGGCGATGATGAAGCCGAACGCTACATCAAGATCTTCACATCGATGCCTAAGTCAGAGATCGATGCCCTCATCGCCGAGCACCGGCAGGATCCCGGTCGCCGCATCCTGCAAAAGCGTCTGGGCGAAGAGGTTACGGTAATGGTGCATGGCCGTGAGGACTATGAGATGGCGGTGGAAGCCACGCAGATCCTTTTCGGAAAGGCCACGAAAGAGAGCCTCCTCCGCCTTGATGAGCAGACGCTCCTCGCCGTGTTTGACGGTGTGGAGAAGTTTGAAGTCTCCCGCGAGCAGGTGGTCGGTGCCAAAGCTGTGGATCTCTTGGCCGAGACCACTGCTTGCTTCCCTTCAAAGGGCGAGATGCGCAAGCTCACGCAGGGTGGCGGCGTCAGTCTGAACAAAGAGAAGCTTGATGCCTTTGACCGTGTGTTGACTGCGGACGATCTGCTCGATGGCAAGTATCTCCTCGCCCAGAAAGGCAAGAAGAACTACTACCTCATCATCGTGAAGTAAATCATTCTGCGCAAGCGAACAGAACAATCCCATGGTGCATCCCTGACGGATGCGCCATGGGATTGTTTGTGTTCCTCGGCGTGTGCGCCAGTCTGCGGCGTGTGCACCTTACCATCCGAATTTGTAGATAAAGACAAGGCGAGGGGACGACTGGCCGATGGCGTAGGTTTTTTTGGCGTTTTTTCGGGTCAAAACGCGGCTATCTCGAAAATAATTTGCTACTTTTGCTCAGTTTACCGATACTGGCGGCTTACTGGCGGCCAAAATGTTTGTGCTTATGAGCGAACTCCGAGTGATTATCAGTGGAGGTGGTACGGGTGGCCACATTTTCCCCGCCATCTCTATTGCCCATGAAATCCGTCAGCAACGTCCCGATGCGAAGATCCTTTTTGTTGGTGCAGAAGGCCGTATGGAGATGCAGCGCGTCCCTGCTGCGGGCTATCCCATTGAGGGGCTGCCCATCGCGGGGTTTGACCGCAAACGGCTGTGGCGTAATTTCGGCGTGTTGTTGAAAATCCTCCGTTCGAAGCGCAAGGCGCGCCGCATTGTTCGCGACTTCCGCCCTCAGGTGGCGGTGGGTGTGGGGGGCTATGCCAGCGGCCCTACGCTCAGCGTCTGCGAAGACCTTGGCATTCCTACCGTGCTGCAAGAGCAGAACTCTTATGCGGGTATGACCAACAAGCTCCTTGCCCGAAAAGCCCGTCTGATCTGTGTGGCCTACGAAGGGATGGAGCGGTTCTTTCCTCCCCAGACCCTCCGTCTCACGGGCAATCCCGTGCGCCAGACCCTCCTGCATCCTGCTCTCGACCGCGGGCAGGCCCTTGCCGCCTTAGGGCTACTGCCCGGTAAGCGTACCCTGCTCATCATTGGCGGGAGTCTCGGAGCGCGCACGCTCAACGAGAGCGTACTGAACAGTTTGAAGGCCATTGCCGAGCGGCAGGATCTTCAAATCCTTTGGCAGACCGGCACGTATTACAGTGCCTCTATCCGTGCGCGGCTAGACCGTGAGGGCTGTCCGCCGAACCTCGTCGTGACGGAGTTTGTGGCCGATATGGCTTCGGCCTATTCCGTTGCCGATCTCGTGGTGAGTCGTGCGGGAGCCTCGAGCATCAGCGAGCTGTGTTTGCTGGGCAAACCCTCGATCCTCGTGCCCTCGCCCAATGTGGCCGAGGACCACCAGACGCACAATGCTCTTGCCCTCGTGCACCGTGATGCCGCCCTCTATGTGAAGGATGCCGAGGCCGAAGCCTGCCTTCTGCCCCTCGCTTTCGAGACGGTGGTGGACGATGCACGCTTGGCAGCCCTTTCCGCTGCAGCGCGCACACTGGCCAAGCCCGAAGCCGCAGCCGATATCGCCCGGGCGGTCATCGACATCGCCGAAGGGCGGTAGGCTCCTTGCGCCAACGTCTTCTCCGATTTCTACTCCTCTTTCCCCTTTCTCCTCTGAATTATGCAGTTTAACGCTATATATTTCCTCGGTGCCGGCGGTATCGGCATGAGTGCCCTCGAACGCTACTTCAATCGCCATGGATGGGCGGTGGCGGGCTATGACCGCACACCCTCTGCGCTCACCGACACCCTGAGGGAAGAAGGGATTGCCCTCCACTTTGACGACGATCCCGAACAGATTCCCGCCGCTTTTCGTGATCCCGAAACCTGTCTCGTGGTCTATACTCCCGCCATCCCGGCCGACCACAAAGAACTGTCGTGGTTTCGCGCCCGGGGATTCCGGATCCGGAAGCGCGCCGCAGTGCTTGGCGAATTGACGCGCACGAAGCGCGGCCTCTGCGTGGCCGGCACGCACGGCAAGACCTCGACCTCGGCCATGACCGCTCATCTGCTGCACGAAAGTGCCGTAGGCTGCAACGCCTTCCTCGGCGGCATCACGAAAAACTACGGGACGAACTATCTCATCGACGAGGCGAGCGATTACGTTGTCATTGAGGCCGATGAGTTCGACCGCTCGTTCCACCACCTCGCTCCTTACGCCACCGTCATCACCTCTGCCGATCCCGACCACCTCGACATCTACGGCACGGAGGAAGCCTATCTCGAAAGCTTTGCCCACTACACCTCGCTCATACAGCCCGGTGGCACATTGGTGGTGCACCGCGGTCTGCGCTTCGAAGAGCGTCTCCAAGAGGGTGTGCACCGTTATGACTATGCGCGCACGGAAGGCGACTTCCATGCCGAAAATATCCGCATCGGCGGCGGCCGTATTTGCTTTGATCTCGTCTCTCCCTTCGGCAATATCGCCGACCTTGAACTCGGAGTCCCCGTCAGCATCAACATTGACAACGGGATTGCAGCCTGCGCCCTGGCGCAGATTGCCGGTGCATCGGCTGATGACATCCGCCGTGCGCTCCGCACTTTCGGTGGAGTGGACCGCCGCTTCGACTTCAAAATCAAGAGCGACCGCTGCGTCTTCCTCAGCGACTATGCCCATCATCCGGCGGAAATCCGCCAGAGCATCCTCTCCCTCCGTGAAGTGTTTGACGGTCGCCGGCTGACGGCCATCTTCCAACCCCATCTCTATACCCGTACCCGCGATTTCTATCCCGAATTTGCCGATGCGCTCAACCTCCTCGATGAGGTGATCCTCCTCGACATCTACCCCGCCCGTGAACAGCCCATTGAAGGTGTAACAGCGCAGCTCATCTTTGACCGCCTCCGTCCCGACATGACGAAACGGATGGCACACAAAGAAGACCTGCCAGCTTTGGTGGCGGAGGGCGACTTCGAGGTCTTGGTCGTGCTCGGGGCGGGCGATGCCGACAATTATTGCGCACAGCTCACCGAAATTCTCCTTAACAAGTCGGGGGCGTAATCTCCACTCCTTAAAACCCATAGCGCAGACTTCGCATGCGAACGGTGTTCAAACTCCTCCTCTTGCTCGGGGCGACCGGGTATCTGTGCTTCGCGGTGTTCCGGTTTTCTGCCCGCGAAGACGATGCGCAGTGCCGTAATGTGAACATCGTCATTGCCGACAGCGCGCGCGCCACCCTCATCACCGCCATTGACGTCGAGCAGATGTTGCGCCGTGCAGGCCTCCATCCGTTAGGGCGTCGGATGAAGGAGGTGCGTCTCCTTGACATCGAGCGCAAGCTCATGGCCGACCCCTTTATCGAACGGGCAATGGGCGTGAAGACCCCAGGCGACAATGTGCAGATCTACGTCAAGCAGCGTCTCCCCCTTCTCCGCATCTTGGCCGCCAACGGCGATGACTATTACATCGACGACAAGGGCTTCCGTATGGAGGCGCGGGGCTACGAGGCCGACCTTGCCATCGTTACCGGAAGCCTCGATGAGCGTTATGCCAAAAAGCACCTCGTCGAGCTCGGAAAGCTCCTGCGTGACGACCCCTTCTGGAATGCCCAGGTTCAGCAGGTCAACGTCCGTCCCAATCACGACCTCGAACTCGTGATGCGTGTAGGCCGCCAGATGGTGCTGCTCGGCAAGGCGGAGCATCTGCACCGGAAGTTCCGCAATCTGCGTGCCTTCTACGAAAAAGTCCTCCCCAGTGTGGGCTGGCACCGCTACGAGGCCATCTCTGTGGCCTATGAAAACCAGGTTATCGGCATCAAAAAGGAGGTCAAACCTTAGGCACGGCTTCGCCCCCCTCTCGAACTCCGCAAAAAAACGTACAAAGATATATGTCAATCACATCAACGAACAGCAGCTTTGTGGCCGCCATCGTGCTCGATTCCTCAAAGGTTACGGGCATCGTGGGGCATAAGAACCCAGAAGGTGGCATCAACGTGCTCGCCTATGTGGCGATGCCCTCGACCGACATCGTCAGCAAGGGCGTTGTCTACAATGTAGAGAAGATGCAGAGCACCATCAAGAGCATCCGCGAACGCCTTGAAGAGAAGGTGAACTGCACGATTCAGAAGTTTTATGTTGCCATCACCTGCCGCGGCATCCGCTCGGTGTCGAACGAGGTCGACCTCCAGTACCACGAACGCGAGACCATCACGCGTGAACTCCTCAACCAATATCTCGTCACCAACAAGAGCAGCCGTCCCAACGACCGCACGTTTATCGAAATCATCCCCCAGGAGTACAAGTTGGGCAGTATCGTCACGACCGATCCTATCGGTGTTGTGACGGACAATGTACATGCCACTTACCTCAACATCATGTGTGGCACGGTGCCTCTCGAAATGATCGAAAACAGTTTTCGCCGTGCTGAGGTGGAGATTGCGCGCACCGTGATTGGTGCTACCCAGCTTTCCACCATCTTCACCACTGAGCAGGAGCGCACCTCGGGCTGCGCCTTCGTTGAGATGGGCAGCGAGACCATCGCTGTGGCTGTCTATAAGGGCAAGCTCCTCCGCCATTTCGCCATCCTCCCCCTCGGTGCCGCCTCCATCACGCGCGACATCGCCAAGGTGTTCAACTGTTCGGAGGAAGAGGCCGAGCAGCTGCGCGATGACTACGGCTATCCCGATGAGAAGCTGGCAGCTTCGGAGGAGATGATCAAGCTCCGCGACGGAGGCCGCGAACAGAAAGTTTCGGAACTCGCCCTCATCATCGATGCCCGTGTGGAGGAACTGGTACAGAACATCAAGCATCAGATCGAGCTCTCGGGCTATCATCGCGAAGATTTGGTGAACGGCCTGTGCATCACCGGTGAAGGATCGCAGCTCCGTGGCATGAACCGTGCTTTCGACCGCCATTTCCGTGACTGGTCACTTCGTATGCCCAAGATGCCTGCACGTTTGAGTGTGAGCTGCCTCGACCGAAATTTCAACGACTCGGGACTGTATAACACCGCCTTGGCCGTGGTGATGAACGGCGAGATCGACTGCAATGGCGGGGAGCGCAAGATGAAGGAAGAACCTTCGGACCTGTTCAGCAACGCCGCGCCGGCAGCTGCCGATGTGCAGCACGATGCGCAGCACCATACCTCTGCCTCCGAAGTGCAGGAAGAGCCGAAGCGCAAACAGAAGTCGGGACTTTCCCGTTTCTTCGGCGGCTTGAAGAAGCGCATCAACGATTTTGTGAATCAGGAAGAGACCGAATAACACCCCTGAACCCATGGATCAAACTCTGTCGCAAGACCTCATCGTCGATATGGGGCAGGCTGCCACGCCGAAGATCATCAAGGTGATCGGTGTGGGCGGCGGTGGCGGCAACGCCGTCAACTACATGTACCGCAAGGGGATGCACGATGTCAACTTCGTGGTCTGTAACACCGATGCAAAAGCTCTGGCTGATTCACCCGTGCCGACCCGCCTTCAGCTGGGCGCGGAAGGCCTGGGTGCGGGCAACCGTCCGGCACGTGCCCGCGAGGCTGCCGAGGAGAACATCGAGAGCATCCGTGCCATGCTGGACGATGGCACCAAGATGGTGTTCATCACCGCCGGTATGGGCGGCGGAACGGGCACGGGAGCGGCTCCCATCATTGCCCGGGAGGCCAAACTCAAAGGCATCCTCACGGTGGGCATCGTCACCATCCCCTTCCGCTTTGAGGGCAACAAGAAGATCGACCAGGCTCTGGACGGTGTAGAAGCCATTGCGCGCGAGGTAGATGCCCTGCTGGTGATCAACAACGAGCGTCTGCGCGAAATCTATCCTGATCTGACGATCAGTGCGGCCTTTGCCAAGGCCGACAACACCCTCTTCGTGGCTGCCAGCTCCATCGCCGAGATCATCACGATGCATGGCATCATCAACTTGGACTTCCAGGATGTGGGCACAGTGTTGCGGGAAGGTGGCGTCGCCATCATGTCCACGGGCTATGGAGAGGGCGAAAACCGCCTCTCCAAGGCCATCCAAGATGCCCTCCACTCGCCGCTCCTTAACAACAACGATATCTATAACTCCCGCCGCATCCTCCTCTCCATCAGTTTCAGCGATGGCGGAGAAGGCGAAGAAGGGTCGAGCACCGAGCTGATGATGGAAGAGATGAACGAGGTTCACACCTTCATGGCCTCTTTCCGGGATGATGTGGAGACGAAGTTCGGGCTCAAGGTCGACCCCACGCTCGACAAGCGCGTCAAGGTGACGATCCTCGCCACAGGTTTTGGCATCAATGCCGTCTCGGGCATGCAAGAGCGCATCGACCAGCGCGATGAGGCCGAGAAAAAACGTTGGGCGGAGATGCAGGAAGAGCGCGACGAACGCCGCGAGAACTACTATGGGTCGAAAGATGGCGGTGGCGTGGAGAAACGCTTTGTCAAGGTCTATCTCTTCGATCCCGCCGATCTCGACAACGACGAAATCGTGGGACTGGTGGAAGCCATTCCGACCTGCCGGCGCACAAAAGACTATCTGGCGAACATCAAGTCCAAATCGGCCGGACACACCCCTGCGGCGCATTAAGCCTATCCCATCCCCAGAAACCAGAAAGGTGGCTTAGCCCCTCACTTACCACAGACTTATGAATGACGAACTGATTGTCGGCCTTCCCGATCCCGAAGAGGAAATCCTCTCCCTCGGCGATCCCCGGCCCGAAGCCCCCACACAGGAGCAGCCTCGCCCCGCAGCTCCCGCTTTTCAGGGAGATCCTAATGCGGCGTCCATCATCAAGGTGATCGGCGTTGGCGGCGGTGGTGGCAATGCGGTCGGGAACATGTATCGCGAGGGAATCCCGGGGGTGCGCTATCTGGTGTGTAACACCGATCGCAAAGCCCTCGAAGACTCTCCCGTGCCCAACCGCCTTCAGCTCGGCCCCGGCCTCGGAGCTGGCGGCCGCCCCGAAGAGGGCGAACGCTTGGCCGAGGAGAACCTCGACGCCATCCGTGCCGCCTTTGACGACGACACCCATATGGTGTTCGTCACGGCTGGTATGGGCGGCGGTACCGGTACCGGTGCCGGCCCCGTTGTGGCCCGCGAGGCCATGCGCCGGGGTATCCTCACCATCGGCATCGTCACGATACCTTTCAAGTTTGAACAGAAGCGGCAGATCGACAAAGCCCTCGATGGCGTGGCCAAAATGTCGGCATCGGTCGATGCCCTCCTCATTGTCAATAATGAACGCCTTCGCCAAGTCTATGCCGACCTCTCGGTGATCAACGGCTTCAAGAAGGCCGATGAGACCCTCACCAAGGCCGTGCGCTCCATCGTGGAGATCACGCAGATGCGTGGCGTGTCGAATCTCGACTTCTTCGATGTCGACACCTGTTTGCGTGGCGGTGGCGTAGCCATCATGTCCAGTGGCTATGGCCGTGGTGAAAAGCGCATGATGAAAGCCATTGAGCAAGCCCTCGAATCGCCCCTCCTCAATGACAAGGAGGTGAAACGCTCGCGCTCCCTCCGTGTGGCCATCTTCTTCCCCCCCGAAAGCACAGGCAACGGGATGATGGTCGATGAGCTGAATGAGATCACCGACTTCATGGAAGGTTTCCGCAGTGATGTCGACACGAAGTGGGGGTATGCCGAAGACGCCTCCCTCACAGACGAGATCAAGGTCATTATCCTCGCCTCCGGTTTCCGCATCGAGGACGATGATGAGCAGCAGTCTGAGCAATCCGCTACCCCTGATGAGCTGGAAGCGCAGCGCACCCGTGAAGAGCGGCGCGACCGTATCTATGGCGGCGAGCAGAAGGCACGGCGCAACTATCGCTGCCATCTCTTCTCGCCCGAAGATCTCGACAACGAAGAGCTCATCGGCAGCGTGGAGGCCTTTGTCGTGGCGCGGCGCACCGAAAATGAGATGCGCACCATCCGCGCCGCCTCCGTCCACAATGTCCCGATGAGTGTCCTCTTGGGCTGACGCCCCAATGCCCCATTCCCTTTTCCTCTTTCCGCTATGCTTTTCGACCAAATCAGCACCGATATCATGGCCGCCATGAAGGCCAAGGACAAAGTGCGCACCCAAGCCCTGCGCAATGTCAAGAAGTATTTCATCGAAGCCAAGACGGCTCCCGGCAGCAACGGCGAACTCACCGATGAGGCAGCCCTGAAAATCCTGGCAAAACTCGCCAAGCAGGGTCGCGACACTGCTCAACTCTATACCGGACAAGGTCGTCCTGACCTTGCCGAGGCCGAACTGGCGGAGGTAGCGGTCATTGAGACCTATCTCCCCCAACCCCTGACGGACGAAGAACTCACCGCTGCGCTGCTCGGGATCATCGCCGAGGTCGGTGCCTCCTCGCCCAAGGACATGGGGCGCGTTATGGGTGTGGCCGCCCAGCGACTGGCAGGCCGTGCCGATGGCCGCGCCATCAGCGCGAAGGTCAAAACCCTTCTGGCCTGACGTCCGGGCAGTTTCTGCCCGCCACTCCTCATTAAGTCTCCCCCAACCTCAATCTCCCTATTTCTCATGAGTGAACAATCAAAAAAAATAAAGCAGCTCGTTGAGCTTCGCGAGAAAGCCCGTCTCGGCGGTGGCGAAGTGGCCATCGACAAGCAGCACGCCAAAGGCAAAGCCACGGCACGTGAACGCATCGCCCTCCTCGTCGATGATGGAAGTTTCGAAGAGGTGGACATGTTCAAGCTCCACCGCTGCCACGACTTCGGCATGGAGAAGAAGCAGTTCTTCGGCGATGGTGTGGTCTGTGGCAGTGCCACGATCAATGGCCGTCTGGTCTATGTCTATGCCCAAGATTTCACCGTCAATGGCGGCTCCCTCTCCGAGACCATGGCCGAAAAGATCTGCAAAGTGATGGATCAGGCCATGAAGATGGGCGCACCTTTCATCGGACTCAACGATTCGGGGGGTGCACGCATCCAAGAGGGTGTGAACTCTCTGGCCGGTTTTGCCAACATCTTCCAGCGCAACATCGAGGCCTCGGGCGTCATTCCCCAGATCTCCGGAATCTGCGGCCCTTGTGCCGGCGGTGCCGTCTACTCGCCCGCTTTGACCGATTTCATCGTAATGCTCGAAGGTGTGAGCTACATGTTCCTCACAGGTCCGAAGGTCGTGAAGACGGTCACCGGTGAAGAAGTGAGCCAAGAAGATCTTGGCGGTGCGAGCGTTCATACGAAGAAGAGTGGTGTTGCCCACTTCTCGGCCAAGACCGAAGAGGAGTTTGCCGCCCTCATCCGCAAGCTCCTCGGCTTTATGCCGCAGAACAATCACGAGCGTGCACCGCGGGTGGAATGCTCCGACCCCATCACGCGTAAAGAGGATCGTCTGAACGAGATCATCCCTGACAATCCCAACGCCGCCTACGACATGTATGAAGTGATTGGTGCTGTGGTGGACAATGGCGAGTTCCTCGAAGTGCAGCGCGACTTTGCCCAAAACATCATCATCGGCTTCGCCCGTTTCAACGGCGAGAGTGTAGGCATTGTGGCCAATCAGCCCAAGGTCTATGCCGGTGTCCTCGATGCTTCCGCCAGCCGTAAGGCTGCGCGTTTTGTGCGTTTCTGCGATGCGTTCAACATTCCCATCGTTTCCCTCGTCGATGTCCCGGGCTTCCTTCCCGGCACGGGTCAGGAGTACAACGCCGTCATCTCCCACGGTGCCAAACTCCTCTACGCCTTCGGCGAAGCCACCGTCCCCAAGGTCACGGTAACGCTGCGTAAGAGCTATGGCGGCTCGCACATCGTGATGGGCAGCAAGCAGCTGAAGACCGATCTCAACTATGCATGGCCCTCGGCCGAGATTGCTGTGATGGGTGCCGGCGGTGCCGTGGCCATCCTCAGCGCAAAAGCGGCCAAGGATCAGCCCGATCCCAAGGCCTTCCTTGCGCAGAAGGAGAAGGAGTACAACGACCTCTTCACCAATCCTTATAAAGCGGCGGAATATGGCTACATCGACGATGTCATCGAGCCCCGCAACACCCGTTTCCGTATCTGCCGGGCCCTCGCCCAGCTCGCCACCAAGAGCGAGACGCGTCCTGCCAAGAAGCACGGCAATGTTCCCCTCTAACCTCCGCTTCCCACGACGATGAAAACTTTTGAATACAATTTCGGTGGCCGTGCTGTGCGCATCACGTTCAACGAGCGGCGCGGCACGGTGGCGGCTGTCGAGGAAGACGGCATGCCCTTCGTCCCCACAGCGGAACGCATGCCCATTTACGCCGGACTGATCAGCCTCGCCTTGGCGCAGTATGAGGTGGAAGAGGTGCACGATGAGGAGACCGAGGTCATCACCCTCGACTACAAGTCCACGCCTTGGAACGATCCCATGCGCCAGTTCAACAACGATTCCTACCTTAACCGCAAGTAACGCTCATGAGAACTTATAGTTATAACGTGAATGGCGCGCAGTATGACGTGACCATCGAGTCCATCCGCAACCAGGTGGCCAAACTCAACGTCAATGGTGTGAGCTTCGAGGTTGAAATCCTCGGCGCGCCGCTCACCGAGGGTGACCTTCCTGTTCCCGCCGCCGGTGTCGCTCCTGCTGCACCTCAGGCTGCTGCTCCCGCCGCAGCGGCTCCTGCGGCGGCTCCTGACACGAAGGGTGCGGCAGGCGACGGCACCCCCGTCAAGGCTCCCCTTCCCGGAGTCATCACTAAGGTGCTGGTGTCTGCGGGCCAGGCCGTGAAGAAGGGCGAGGTCCTCCTCGTCCTCGAAGCCATGAAGATGGAGAACAATATCACGGCCGAGCAGGAAGGTACGGTCACTGGCGTCTGTGTTGCTCCCGGCGACAGCGTGATGGAAGGCACGACCCTCGTCACCATCGGCTGATCCTCCGCAGAAGCCTCACCGCGGTGTGCAGCATGTGGACGGCATTTCCCCATGTGGCCACATCGGCTTTGCCGGTGACGGCTGTCCCCTTTGTGCTGGCGACATGCCCACCGCGATCCCCACATATCTTTGGCACATCTTTGTGCGTTTTTCTCCCCACGTCCGTTCCTCGAACGCCGTGGGGAGTTTTTTGGTGTGGGGGAGCGGCCTCTTCCGGAAAGGCGGATCTGTCCGGCAGGAGCTTCCCGACATTTTGACCAATCCTTGGCACGAACTTTTGCCATCGCCACATAAATGGCGGGTCTGTAAGCTGTTGATTTTCAATGCCTGTGGAAAGTTGGTAAAGACACCGCGGAGTTCTCGCGATCACACCGCGGAACTGTGGCCACACCACCGCGGAGCCGTACGTACGGCTCCGCGGTGGTAAAAGAGGACAATCGCGGGGGTGGTCATCGGATCGGCCGAACCTGAAGGATAGAGTGGTGTGCCAGACGGATCAGAGCTGTCCGGCTTCAAAAAAACTCCCGGCTCCTACACCCCATATCAGAAAATCCCCGTAACTTTGCCGTGAAAGACAAAAAAGCGGCCGGCACGCACATGCCGACCTTCCCAAACTTGCCTCCCAAATATTTACTCTTATGTACGGCAATTTTCAACAACACCTCCAACAAGAGCTGGCCGCCATCCGCGAGGCCGGCCTCTACAAGAACGAACGCCTGATCGAAGGCCCGCAACAGGCGGAAATCCTCGTGGGCGGTAAGCCGGTTCTTAACTTTTGCGCCAACAACTACCTCGGACTCTCCAACCATCCCCGGCTCATCGCTGCAGCCAAGGCCGCGATGGACGCGCGGGGTTATGGCATGTCGTCCGTGCGTTTCATCTGCGGCACTCAGGACCTCCACAAAGAGCTTGAGGCTGCCATTGCCGACTATTTCCATACCGAAGACACCATTCTCTATGCCGCATGTTTCGATGCCAACGGAGGTGTGTTCGAACCCTTGCTGACGGCCGATGATGCCATCATCTCCGATGCCCTCAACCACGCCTCCATCATCGATGGCGTGCGCCTCTGCAAGGCGAAGCGTTACCGCTATGCCAATGCCGATATGGCCGACCTCGAAGCGCAGCTTCAGGCCGCTCAGGAACAGCGGTTCCGCATCATCGTGACGGACGGCGTGTTTTCGATGGACGGCAACGTGGCGCCGGTCGACCGGATCTGCGACCTTGCCGAGCGTTACAACGCTTTGGTGATGGTCGATGAGAGCCACTCCGCCGGCGTGGTCGGAGCAACGGGACGTGGGGTGTCCGAGCATTTTGGCACGTACGGCCGGGTGGACATCTACACCGGCACACTGGGCAAGGCTTTCGGCGGCGCGGTGGGCGGTTTCACTACGGGACGCAAGGAGATCATCGACATGCTCCGCCAGCGCAGCCGTCCTTACCTCTTCTCCAATTCCGTACCTCCTTCGGTGGTCGGTGCGGCCATCGAGACCTTCAAGATCCTCGGTGAGAGCAATGAGCTTCACGACCGTCTGGTGGAGAATGTGGCTTATTTCCGCGACAGGATGCTGGCCGCCGGTTTTGACATCAAGCCCACGCAGAGTGCCATCTGCGCGGTGATGCTCTATGATGCCAAGCTCTCGCAGGACTATGCCGCGCTCTTGCAGGACGAAGGCATTTACGTGACGGGTTTCTACTATCCTGTCGTGCCGAAGGGCGAAGCCCGCATCCGCGTACAGCTCTCGGCCGGCCACACCCGCGCGCAGCTCGACCGCTGCATCGCAGCCTTTGTCAAGGTGGGACGCGCACTCGGCGTGCTGAAAGACTAGGCATTCAGGACGATTTAGAGCCCCCTGACCCCTCGGCAACAAAAAGAAGTCCTGGCCTTTTGGCCGAAGGCCACCGGCCGCCCGGTGCTTACCGCCGGACGATGCAGACGATGAACGGCAACACGGCCGAGTTGAAGCTCGTGGTTACGGACGGCAAGCTCACCCCGTGGAGCGTGTGGCACTCGATGCCGGGCACAACACCGCCGGCACCACGATCTGTACCCTCGACGGTAAGCGCACCTCCACCTCCACCTACGGCCGCGGCCTCCACATCGTGGACGGCAAGAAGGTGATGCGCTAAAGAGCCGTCGCCCTATACACGGAAGGATGCGGGATCGACTGTGCGGAACAACGCCCTCGCCGCCGCTGACGAATTTCCCCCTTATTGCGCCCGCACGGTGCAATAAGGGGGATTTTCTGGATTCCGTAGGTTTTGAGCACGACAGCACTGCGGAATATGGTTTTGACACAGCCTCGATATGCGGGACGGCATAAATCGGACGGATGTCCACGAAGTGTGGAAAATGTGCCACGACGCTATACAAATTGCCATTTTTGCTGTTCGCATTTTGCTAAAAGTCGTTTTAGATGTTGCGTTTGCATAGTTCTGTGTTGGCTAATTCTGTGAAAAACCTTATATTTGTCGGCCTGCTTCTTTTCCAAGGGTTTGTGTGCTTTGGGCAAAGGGGAAGCAGCGTGATTCTGTAATCTTTAATTTCCTATTATACAGTCAACGATATATGAACAAAAAGTTGCTGCTCTTGTCTGCCGCCCTCATTGCCAACATGGGGGTGGCTACGGCACAGAAGACCTTGACGGGTCGCGTCGTCGATGAGGACGGCCAGCCCGTGGTGGGTGCTGTGGTGCGCGTGCCCGGCACGCAGATTGCCACCCAGACCGATGTGGAGGGGCGTTTCAGCCTGAAGAGTGTGCCCGCCGGTACGAAGAATATCGCTTTTTCCTACATCGGGATGCAGACATCTACGGTGAGCGTGTCCGCTGCCTCCCATGTGGTGATGAAGATGCTCGACAGTGCCCTTCAAGAAGCCGTTGTCGTGGGTTATGGTACGGCCCAAAAGCTCGGCACCGTGGTCGGTGCCGTCAAAAAGGTCGGTGCCACCCAGATCAACGGAAAGCCGTCCATGAGTATGGCCGATGCCCTTCAAGGTCAGGTGGCTGGCCTGCAAATCCTGATGAACACGGGCGATGTGGCCGACATCTCCGGGCAGGCATCGATCAAGATGCGCGGGGTCGGCTCCCTCTATGCAGGCAACACCCCCCTCATCGTCATCGACGGTTCGCCTGCCGATGCCAGTGCACTCACCCTGCTCAACAATAACGACATCGAAAGCATAACGGTGTTGAAAGACGCCAGCTCGACCTCCATCTACGGATCCCGTGCTGCCAACGGAGTCATCTACGTGACAACGAAGAAAGGCCGCCGCGAGGAGAAAGCCCAAGTTCAGCTCAGCCAGCGTTTCGGATGGGCACAGCTGGCCCGCAACATCGGAGATCCCATGACGGCCAACGAACTGCTCGACTTCCAGTTGGCCAACGGCATCATCACCAATGACCAATATACCGAGCGAAAGAACTACTTCGAGACGGTGATGGGCGGCAAGGATTTCGACTGGCAGAGCTATCTCTTCGACAATGCCGCACCGATGTATTCCGCCGACCTGAGCATTCGTGGCGGCAGCCAGACCTCTTCTTACTTCGTCTCCGCCTCCCACGTTGACCAGCAGGGCTTGACCTACAAGAACCACATGAAGCGCACCACCCTCCGCGCCAACATCGAAGGGCAGGCCAAGACGTGGCTCAGTTTTGGGCTCAATCAGAGCGTAGGCTATACGGACCGGCGTTCCGACCAGTTCTCGGGCAATGGCTCGAACAACATGTATGTCCCCGCCACCTTGGCCTATGTGGGGGCACCCTATTGGAATCCTTTCGACCCGGAGCTGAGGCAGGAGGGACGCGTCAAGTTCTTGAAAGTCGACAACCTTGACTACGATCCTAAATACATCACTGATCTCAGCCCTTATCAGGCCAACGACATCGTCTACAGCGGTCAGGCATTTCTCTCGATTACCCCTATTGCAGGCTTGACCATCAAGAGCCAGATCGGCCTCTACGCCACGGACACGAAGTATGAATACGGCTATTCCGTCAATTTCCCCGATGCCGATGTCCGCGGTACGAAGGGTGCAAACCACAGCCGTACATCGCAGTGGACGATCACCAACACGGCGGAGTATAAATATGCCCTTAGCCGAGATCATCAGTTTACTTTCCTTCTTGGGCAAGAGGGGATCAAGTTCAACGCCAACGGGTTTGGCGCAAGCGTCTACGGACTTACGGATCCCCGCTTCTTTACCTTGGGCGATGTGGTGGACAAGGATCACATCGATAAGCCCTTAGAGAGCTATCAGGCATACCAATACCTGTCCTTCTTCGGCCGCGTAGACTATATGCTTCGTCAGAAGTACTCCTTCAACTTCACCTTCCGCAATGACCGCAGCTCGCGTTTCGGGCCAAAGAACCGCAGTGCCTTCTTCATGTCGGGGGGTGTGGCGTGGCGTGCCAAGATGGAGGATTTCCTCCGGGGCGTGGATTGGCTCGATGATCTGAGCGTACGGCTCACCGCCGGCTCGACGGGTAATTCCTCGATCGGTAACTACGAATACCTCGGTCTCGTGGGCAATGGCCTTTACAACGGCCGCATGGCGTGGGGCTATACCCAAGTGCCCAACCCCGAGCTCGGATGGGAGAAACAGATTCAGGTGAATCTTGGCCTTAATGCCACGCTCTGGCGTTGGCTGCACCTCGATCTCAACTTCTACAACCGCAAGACCACCGACATGTTGATGACGGCTCCCATACCCTATACCACGGGCTACAGCACGCAACTTCGCAACATCGGTGCAATGACCAATCGTGGTGTGGAACTCGAAGCCAGTCTCGACCTTATCAAGCGGCGCGATGCCTACCTCAACCTCCGGGCCACGTTCGGTTACAACAAGAACCGCATCGATGACCTCTTCTTCGGTTTCGATGAGTGGCCCAACTACAGCACCCTCACCTCCTATGTGAAAGGCGAGAGCATGAACTTCTACATGCCGATCTACGCGGGTGTGGACAAGACGGACGGTGCTCCGATGTGGTATAAGAAGGGGTATAAGGGTGATCCTGTCCACGAGTTCGACCCCCAGAGGATGACGAAGAACGCTGCCGAACTTGATGATATCCATCAAGACACGGGTAAGCGGATCACCGCACCCTACAACGGTGGCTTCAATGTCACGGGGGGATGGAAAGGTTTCACCTTGGGGCTCGATTTCGCCTATACCCTGAACAAGTGGATGGTGGACAATGCGCGCTTCTTCGCCACCTCGCGCACGAATGCCATCAACGGAGCGAACCTCCGCCGCGAGATGCTCACCATGTGGAAGCAGCCCGGACAGCTTACTGACGTGCCCGGTTTCGACTACAATGCTCAGTTTGACACCCACCTCCTCTCCAATGCCTCCTTCCTGCGCCTCAAAAACCTCACCCTGGCCTATGATCTCCCCAAGACACTGGTAGATCGTACGCGCGGCCTGCTGAGCCATGTGCGCTTTGTCGGACAGATCCGCAATCTCTTCACCATCTCTTCCTACACCGGAGCAGACCCTGAGGTGGACACCAATTTGGCCTTGGGCAACTATCCCGCCACGCGTCAATACACCATCGGCGTGGACATCACGTTCTGAACCCGGAGGTATTCAATCATCATCCCTTATCGACATCACATCATGAACCATAAGTTTCACTCCCTCCTCGGTGCTGCAGCTTTCGGGGTGCTTGGGTTGTTGGCTTCCTGCGAGATGGATCAGCTTCCCGAAAGCTCCCTCCGCGACACCGATTCGTGGACGAGCGAGAGCGACGTGCAGAACTACTACAACGGACTTCTCGCCGGTTTCCGCAGTGCCTCGGGCAATGCCGCCAACACTTCTGAGGCCATGACCGACCTCTTTAATCTCACGCAAAACAGTCCCTCGTCCGATCGTCTCCAAGCCTGGACCTTCACGGCCGCCGATCTCGGGGGCGGCACTTGGGGCAGCAACTACGCGCTGATCGGATCGGCCAACCACATCCTCAACAACATGCAGAGCGTTACGGCGGCCAAGGCGCGTGCCAATGCCCCCGCCGCAGGAACCTTTGACCTCGACAATTTCAACCGCAACATGCACGGCTATCGTGGTACGGCGTTCCTGGCGCGTGCCTATGCTTACGCCACGATGGTTACGCGCTATTGCGTGAACTATCAGAATGCCGCACAGGCTGAGAAGGCACTCGGACTTCCCTTGGTCTACACCATCGACCTTGACAACAAGCCTGCGCGCGCCTCACTGGCCGACACCTATAAGCAGATCCACGCGGACCTTGACTCCGCAGAAGTGCATCTTGCGGCCAGCAACATCCGTGAGGGCGACCTCATCACACCTGGGCTGAGCATGCTCACCGCCCTCCGCGCACGTGTGCTCCTCAACGAACGCCGATTTGACGAGGCCATTGCTGCCGCCGAAAAGGTGATGGAGAACTATTCCCTCATCACCAACAGCATGCGCCTGGCCAGCATGTGGTCGGAGGATGTGGATGGCGGAGAGATCATCTATCAGCCACCCATCACGCTCAATTCCCGAGAGCTCTACATGAACTACGGATCGTTCATTTCCAACCGCGATGGCCGGGGCTTCAACATGATCCTCATCCCCACGCAAGGGCTTTACGATCTCTACGATCCTTCCGACTATCGCCGCAGCATCTACTTCACCGAAGCGACCGTTGTGACGAGCCTGGGTGCATCGGACGGGCCGGTCTATTATTTCAGCAAGTTCCCGGGGCGTAAGGATGTGAAGTCGGCGGTGGGAAATCAGTATGCCTACTACAACGCCACCAAAGCCTTCCGTTTAGCCGAGATGTTCCTGATCGCTGCCGAAGCCTCCCTCTTCAAAGGCAACCGTGATGAGGCTGCGGCCATCGGCTATCTCCGCACATTGCGCAAAGCCCGTGGGCTTTCGAACGCCAAGTCGGAGTTCAAGACCACGGGCACTGCCCTCGACCAGGACATGAAGGAGGAGTGGATCCGCGAGTTCGCCGGCGAAGGGCTTCGCCTCGACTGCCTTAAACGTTGGGGTGACGGTTTCAAGCGCATGCCCGCTCAGAAAAATGCCGTCAGCGAGAAGGGGAGCATCCTCGTTACCTCAGGCGGTGTCCTCGACACCGAGGTGAAAGCTGCCGACCAGCGATTCGTCTGGGAAATCCCCGTCCAGGACTTGAAGGGCAACCCCAATCTCCAACGCAACTGGATGAACATCGTCGTAGAATAATCTCTCCATATCCCACAAAATGCCCCCCTTGCACCCCGCCATGGCGCAAGGGGGGCAACTGCGTGTGAACCGGTGTTGGAGGTGCAGCAGGGAATAGGACTTCTTTCCCAAAGTGTGCGCGTTCTGAGGGTGTTTTGATTGCTTTCTGCATAAAAACCGAGCTTTGCCAACATTAACGCCCAGGGGTGGAAAAAAGCCCCAGTTTCGTTTGTGTAATCTCGTCTATCGCTGTAACTTTGCTTTGTATTTGAAAGTTACAGCTGTCAAAATGAGAATATGCGACAGCGTGCTAAACCTCTAAGCGTTCATAGTGCTATGAAAAAGATTTTGGTTATCGGAGCTACTGGTCAGATCGGTTCGGAACTGACTATGGAGCTCCGTAGTATTTATGGCTCTTCCAATGTTGTGGCGGGCTATATTACTGGTGCAGAGCCTAAGGGTGTTTTGCTCGAGACGGGGCCTGCGGAGGTCTGCGATGTTACGGACGCGCAAGCCTTGGCCGCCGTAGTGCAAAAGCACCAGATTGATACGATCTACAATTTGGCTGCCCTCCTCTCCGTGGTGGCGGAACGGAAGCCGCTGCTGGCTTGGAAGATTGGTATTGACGGGTTGTTGAATGTGCTTGAAGTGGCGCGCGAACATGGTTGCGCCGTTTTCACTCCCTCTTCCATTGCCTGCTTTGGCCCTGAGACTCCACGCGACAATACGCCTCAGGACACCATTCAGCGGCCACGCACCATCTATGGCGTGACGAAAGTGACAACGGAACTCCTTGCCGATTACTACTACAATAAGTATGGTGTGGACACCCGTTCCGTCCGTTTCCCCGGACTTATCTCTTATGTGACACCTCCTGGGGGCGGGACTACCGACTATGCGGTGGACATTTACTATGCTGCGGTGCGCGGAGAGAAGTTTGTCTGCCCCATTGCGCGCGGCACTTATATGGACATGATGTATATGCCCGATGCCCTCAATGCGTGCATTCAGCTGATGGAGGCCGATCCTGTGCGGTTAATTCACCGAAATTCGTTCAACATCGCCTCGATGAGCTTCGATCCTAATGGTATCTATGAGGCCATTCGCCGCCGCCGTCCCGACTTTGAGATGGACTATGCCGTGGATCACCTCAAACAAGCGATTGCCGACTCTTGGCCCAACAGCTTGGAGGATGTGGCCGCGCGCCATGAATGGGACTGGCAGCCGCAATACGATCTCGAATCCATGACCGATGACATGCTCGCCAAACTCTCTGCCCGCCTCTTGGGCTGATGGGAACACTCTGACCGATATGACAATTTCCCCCAATGCTTCCGTGCAGAGGCATTGGGGGAAATTGTCATATCGGTCAGAGCGGTAAGGTGGCGGTGCGCAGCCAGGTGCGGTCGGCTTCGTTGCTGAGAAGGGGAAGCAGACGCTGACGAACTGTGGCATGATAGTCGTTGAGCCATGCTATTTCGGACGGATCGAGGAGTTCGAGGTCGATGGGAGCGGTGTCGATAGGGCAGAGGGTGAGCGTTTCGAAAGCCATGAATTGGCCAAAAGGTGTGGTTTCATCGGTGTGGCAGAGCAATAGATTCTCTATCCGAACGCCAAACTCTCCCGGGACATAGCACCCGGGTTCATCGGTGATCACCATCCCTGGGCGGAAGGGCACATCGGTAACGCCCGGGCGGTGCTGTTTGCGGATCTGTTGTGGCCCTTCATGTACACAAAGATGGCTGCCCACACCATGGCCTGTGCCGTGTCCGTAGTCGTAGCCCGCTTGCCAAAGGGGATAGCGGGCTGCGAGATCGAGCTGAATCCCTGTTGTGCCTTCGGGAAAATGGGCCCGTGCGAGCGCAATGTGTCCTTTCAGGACGAGGGTGTAGACGTGGCGTTGCTCCGTGGTGAGTTCGCCGAGCGCAATGGTGCGGGTGAGATCGGTCGTCCCGCAGGTGTATTGTGCTCCACTGTCGAGGAGCAGTAGTCCGGAGCCTGAAAGCGCGCTGTGGTGGTCGGCGGTGGGCTCGTAGTGTACAATCGCTCCGTTGGCTTCATAGCCCGCAATGGTGGCGAAAGAAAGGCCGAGAAATTCGGCCGCTTCGGCGCGATAGTGTTCGAGCTTCTGCGCCACGCTCCACTCCGTCTCTTTGTGGATGCGGCCCGCAGCGATCCGCTCGTCGAGCCATCGGCGGAACTTGACGAGGGCCACGCCATCGAGTTCCATAGCACGGTGGAAACCGCAAATTTCAGCCACGTTCTTCTGGGCGATCCAGAGCGGGAGGTCGTAGTCGAGGGTGTGGCTGCCAGGGTAATCGATGCGCGCGGTGTTCTTGATGGCCAGAGGCAAACTTGTGCCGTGGGCAAACAAGAACGTAGAGCGCACTTCGTCCCGCTCGTAGATGGCTTCGTAAGGTCGCAGTTCGACCCGTTGCTCATCGAGATAGTGAAGCATCTCTGGCGAGAAGTGTGCGGCATCGGTGAAAAGCTGTGCGCTGTCCTCGCGAATGACGAGAAAGGCGGTGAACACAGGATTGAAGGCAACATCATTGCCGCGCAGGTTGAGCGTCCAGGCTATCTGGGCGAGGTCGTGCAGATAGACGGCATCGTACGGATCATGATCTTTGTCGATGGAATCCGCCTCTGCTTGCACGGCATTCCAGATGCGCGCCATCTTCTCGCGCGCCGAAGCTGCACCGCAGTACTCCTCATCTTGTCGATACACAGGAGTGCAGGGCAGACTGGGGCGATCTGTCCAAATCTCTGCAAAGGGATCGGAGGGGGCAAAGTCGAACGTAAGGTTCGGGTTTTCTCGGTGCATCGCCATCCACGCATGGTGAGCGTACAGGCGTGTGTCAAAGCAACAGCGCATCTCCTCCACACCGGCACATGCTTTTCCCATCCACTCCACCATACTGGGGGTACCGGCTTCGCCTTCGCGCATCAAGCGAAAGGGAGTTTCGGAAAGCTGCTGTTCGGCTTGGAGAAAATAGCGGCTATCGGTCCAGAGAACAGCCTCTTCGAGGGTAACGACAGCTGTGCCGGCCGAACCTGTAAAGCCCGTGATCCATTCGCGGCATTTCCAGTGGTCGGCGAGGTACTCGCTGCCGTGAGGATCGGCCGTGGGGATGAGAAATGCATGGATGCTGTGCTTGCGCATCCAGCGGCGCAGGGCATCCACACGCTGCTGCACTTCTTGGGGAGAGGGGCGGTGCATAGAGAAAAGGTGTTTAAGGTTGAACTTGCTGAATGGGCGGGCGTGTACTTTCCATGATGGCATAGAGTGCTTCTACCGTTCCGGCGCGGAGCATGTCGATGCGTGTCTGTCGGAAGTTGGGAAGCCCCTTGAAGAGGGGTGAGGCTGCGAGGTGCCGACGCACGTGGAGGATACCGCGGTATTCGTCGATCCGTGCCACGCTCTCTGCTACTTGGGCTTTGAGGACATCGAGCTGCCAGTCGGGCGAGAGGGGAGCGTGGTCGGAGGGCACGGCTTGGGCAATGTCAAAAGGCTGAGGGTCGAGGGCATCGCGGATCTCTTTGAAGATCCAGGGGCGTCCGAAGGTGGCACGACCCACCATCACGGCATCCACACCGTAGCGCTCGAAGGCGGCACGGGCTTCTTCGCCCGAGGTGATGTCGCCGTTGCCGATGATGGGGATTCGGATGCGGGGATTGGCTTTCACCGCTCCGATGAGGGTCCAGTCGGCTTGTCCCGTATACATCTGACTTCGGGTGCGGCCATGGATGGTGAGGGCCTCGGCTCCTGCATCTTGGATGCGCTCGGCGAGGGTGGTGATGATGAGGTGCTCCTGATCCCATCCGAGGCGCGTCTTCACCGTTACCGGGACTTGGTGACCCACCCGATCCACGACTGCGCGAACGATGTCGAGGAGGAGTTCGGGCGTTTGGAGCATGCCGGAGCCGGCACCTTTTCCCGCCACCTTCTTCACCGGGCATCCAAAGTTGAGGTCCAGGACATCGGGCCGCGCGCGCTCCACGACGATTTCTGCCGCTTCGGCCACCGCGCCGGGATCTCGGCCATAGATCTGTACCGCCACGGGGCGTTCGTCGTCGCAGACGGTGAGTTTCGCCAGACTCTTATTGACCATCCGGACAAGGGCGTCGGCAGCGACAAACTCGGAGTAGACCATTGATGCGCCGAGGCGGCGGCAGAGCAGTCGGAAGCCGAGGTCGGTGACGTCCTCCATCGGGGCAAGGAGCACGGGACGGTGGCCAAGATCGAGGTGACGGATTTTCATAGGCGGGGAGCTATTTGAGGGCGAATTTGTGGAAGATGCCCACTGCACTGCCGATGAGGCCGATGGCTAGGGGCAAGGAGATGATGAGGGGGAGGGATTGGACGGCGTTGTCGATCGCAGGGATGTAGAGCATGGCCATTGCGATCGTGTTGTTGAGGATATGGGCCGGGAGGCAGATCCGGAGATCGCCCGTGCGATGGTAGAGCTGTCCGAGTGCGATGCCGAGCAGGATGGCGGGGATGCCCTGAGCCATATTGACGTGGATCACCCCAAAGGTCGTGGCACTGACGCAGATGGCCACCCACTTCGATGAACCGCCGAGGGTGAGTTGTCGCTGGATGCCATCGCGAAACACGACTTCTTCAATGGCCGGGCCGCCCACACAGAGAAGTGCGAGGGCGATGGGACTGTCTTTGAGCATGGTGAAACGCTCCGTCGAGCCCATATCATCGAGGTTGAGTGGGGTGATGAGGAAAGACAGCCCCATGGCCAAGAGGAGGAAGGCGAAGATGAGGGGATAAGCATGGCGCGGCCGCCCGCGGCGAAAACTGCCGAAGGGATGCTCGCTGGTCAGTCGCCAAGTCCAGAGGAGGACAAAGAGCAGGAGGTAGGCCAGCCAGTAGGAAAGCCCGAGCGCAAAAGGATCGACAAGACCCGCTTTGAGCCAGTCGATACCTCCACCTTCACTGATTTGTTTCCAGTTGACCCACATCAACGAGAGCAGCCCCGCCACAAATTGTGCAGCGATGAAGAGAATGAGTATCATTGCCGTCTTCCAGACCGTCGTTCCCGGCGACTGGACGCGGCGATCGTTTAAAGGGGGGGGCGGAATAAAAGGTTTAGGCATGATGAAATGAGGTAGAAATACGTGGAATGCCACGCTCCGGTTCAGGGGCGATTTAGAATCCGACGCGTGGTGTCGGCATCGTCGGCGATCTGTCGGGTGAGGGCTTCGAGGCCGTCAAACCGCTTCTCGTCGCGGATACGTGCGATGAAATCGATGTTGAGATGGCTGCCATAGAGGTCGCCTTGATAGTCGAGCAGGTGGGTCTCGAAGGTGATGTCTTCACCGTTGTCGAGGGTGGGACGCCGGCCGATGTTGGTCATTGCCGGCCACGATTGCATGGTTCCGGTCGGCATGGTTCCGGAGGCGAGGTGCACGCGTGTGGCATAGACTCCGAGATGGGGTAAAAGCTGTTCGGCGGGTTCGAGGACGAGATTGGCAGTGGGAAAACCCATCCGCCGGCCGTTCTGCCGCCCCATGACCACCGTGCCCGAGAGCCGGTGTGGGCGTCCGAGGAGGATGGCAGCATCGGCAACGTTGCCCTGCTCGAGGAGGAGACGGATGGCGGAGGAGGAAATTTTCAGATTGGGAGCACTGTCCAGCTGAAAACGGTCGGCACAGATCACTTCGATGCCGAGTTGCTGTCCGTATCGGACATAGTCGTCAAAGCCTTCATCCAGCGCAGGACGGCCGAAGTGGTGATCATGGCCGATGAGGAGTGTGCGGACGTGGAGTGCATGGTGGAGATAGCGGTCCATAAACGCGGCGGCGGAGTATGCTGCCAGTCTGGGGGTGAAGTGCAGCACTGCGCAGTGTCCGATGCCCTCTTCGGCCAGTAGGCGGAGCTTTTCGGCGGTGGGGGTGAGGAGGCGTGGAGCCGTGCGTTGGCCGAGCACGGCACGCGGATGGTGATCGAAGGTGAGGACGAGGGGTGCGAGACCACGCTCCGTAGCGAGGGTACGGAGATGCTGCAACAAGAAGCGGTGGCCGAGATGCACCCCATCGAAGAAACCGATGGTGGCGGCATAGCCTTTGGACGCTGTGCCTCCGGTAGGGAGGAGTTGGTGAAGAGCGAAGTCCGTCATGGGTGTCGGGGCATTGGTGTGTCGGCAAGGATGGCGGCGAGCACGCTTTCGCGGAGTTGTCCGTCGGGGGTGAAGTCTTGCATCCACACTCCACCCGCAGGGGCGAGACGGGCATGAAGCCCGCAGGCGCGTGCAGCGGTGCAGTTGTCGGCCGAGTCGTCGAAGAAGATCACCTCCTCCGGCGAACAGCCCATTCGCTCTACCGCAATGCGGAAGATTTCAGGGTCGGGTTTCTGGCAATGTAGCTCATAGGAGAGGAACGCTTCCTTGAAATAGTCGCTTACGGTACGGCCTTCGGCGGTGAAGAAGTGGCGCACACTCTGCGTCCAGTGGACGATGTTTGTGTTCGACAGGGCGTAGACGGGATAGGCTCTGCCGATGTGGCGCAGCAGGCGCAGGCGTTCGGTGGGGATACCGGTGAGATAAGCTTCCCAAGCTGCAGTAATATCGCTGTCGGTGAGGGCGGGATTTCCTGCCAGACGGCGGATTTCTGTACAGAATTCGGTGAGGGTGAGGTCGCCATTTTCCAGCTGCGCGAAGACGCCCCCTTGGCGAAACGTGCCGAGGAAGGGACGAATGTCAAAGCCTAGGGCATCGAAGGACGCGATGCTCGCTTCTTTTTTTAGATCAACGAGCACGCCGCCAAAGTCGAAGAGGAGATGGTAAGAATTCATGCGAAGTGCTGAAAATCAGGCCTTGACGATTTTATAAAGTTTGTCGCTGGGACGCACTTTTTCCGGCACGGGGATGGCGACGGCCATGCCCTGTTCCGCTACGTTCACAGGTCCCTTGTCATTGTGGATACTGGTGGCTTCGACATACATCGCCCCGGTGGTGGGGCCGATCACGAGTAGGCGGTCGCCTACGCTGAAGGTGGTGGCTTCGATCTTGAACTCCGCCACACCGAGTTTGGCGAAGTATTTGATTCCCTTACCTACGTAGACCTTTTTCTCCGTGGCCGAAGAGCCGTGTTTATTCGTCCATTCGCCCAAGTGTTGGCCTTGATAGTAGCCATCCCAGAAGCCGCGGTTGAACACGGCGGCGAGCCGCTCGTCCCAGACCCGCACTTTCGCTTCGGTGAACGTGCCCTCTTGGATTGCAGCGATGGCTTCCTTGTAACAGCGCACCACGGTGTAGACATATTCGGCTGAGCGTGCGCGACCTTCGATCTTGAACACTGAGACACCGGCTTGTACCATCTGGTCGAGAAAACCGATGGTCTTCAGGTCCTTAGGGCTCATGATGTATTCGTTGTCTACATCGAGTTCGACCCCTGTCTCCTTGTCGGTAACGGTGTAGCGGCGGCGGCATTGCTGCATGCATGCGCCACGGTTGGCTGAGCTGCCTTGGTTGTGGAGTGAGAGGTAGCATTTTCCGCTCACCGCCATGCACAGCGCACCGTGACAAAACATTTCGATGCGGATGAGCTGTCCCGAGGGTCCACAGATCTGCTCACGCTCGATGAAATCGGCGATGCGCCGCACTTGATCCAGAGACAGTTCACGGGCGAGTACGACCACGTCGGCAAACTGGGCATAGAAGCGTAGAGCCTCTTCGTTGGAAATGTTGAGTTGGGTGGAGAGGTGCACCTCTTGGCCGATTGTCCGGCAATAGCTCAGTACAGCGACATCGGCAGCGATGACGGCGGAGATTGCGGCGGCCTTGGCGGCGTCACAGATGGTGCGCATCATCGCAAGGTCTTCGCCGTAGATGATCGTATTGACGGTGAGGTAACTCTTTACGCCTTGGGTGGCGCAGGTTTCGGCAATCTCGTGGAGGTCGTCGATGGTGAAGCGGCTGGCCGAGTGTGCCCGCATATTGAGGCTCTCGATGCCGAAATAGATGGAGTCAGCACCCGCTTTTAGGGCGGCGGCGAGGCTTTCGCGCGATCCCACGGGTGCCATGATTTCGTAGGTCATAGAAGGATAGTCAGAGGCGTGGAGGGAGGAGAGCGGGATGCCGCAAGACGATGAAACCCTTCACGCCGGAAATAATTGTGCCGCGCAAAGATACAGAAAAATATCCGCATTCGCTCGCTCTGTTTCCTCAAAAGCGGAAACGGAGGGTGAGGTCGAGGTCATTTTGGGTGGGCGAGTCGATGCGTTGCACTCCCGTCCCGATGTGGTTGCGGTCTGTGTAGTGGAGGACGGCGTAGCGCGCTGCCACATCCCAATGTGCGTCCCATTGCCATTGTGCTAGGGCAACGAAGGCTGCTCCACGTCCCGAGAATGTGGGAAAACCTCCGGCATGTCGGAGGTGGGGAAGGTAGAGGTAGATGCGGCTGTCGTGGTCGTCGGTATGGAAAGCCAACGCAGTGGCGGTGAGGGCGATGCGTGGGGTGGGGTGGAAGGTGGTGCGGAGCGCGGCTAGGCCGCCGAGGGAGGGTGATGGGCGAGTTTGCCGCCGGTGGAGTGCAGCATCGAGCGTGGCGATCCAGATCCAGCGCAGGGTGGAATGGCGCGTCTGCCACCGCAGGTGATGGGTGGCGCGCCATTCGAGCCGGGGCATCTTGGCGGTGCGGTCGGAAATATCGGTTTCCGCACTACGCAGACGGTAGGTAAGTGTGTGGGCCAGGGCAGACGTTCCGCCCCATTCTGCCTCGATGCGCAGTTCGACGCCCCGTGCTGTGGTGTCGGCGCGGTAGGTTGGAGCGGGATGGCGGGCGAGGTCGATGCTGCCCCTCAGTTCCAGCCGCGCCGTGGCGTGCCAACGGAAGGCGAGGGTCGTGCCTTGTTCGTTCTGCGTGTGGCTGCCTTGTTGTACGGTCTCTCCTTCGGGGGCGGAAAATGCCGTGGAGAGCCAGCGCGCCTGCATTGCCAGGAACCATGATTCGCGCGGTGTCCAGAGCAGACGTTGGCTCCATGCCAGGTGACCTTGTCCATCGGTGGCCAGTTCGCCCATGGTCTGCCAACTCTGTCGACCGATGCTCCAATCGAGGCTCAGTCCTTCGGTGTGCCGGCCGTGGAAGTAATGGCGGTTGTATGGCCGTGGGTCGGGCTGAACGAAGTGATTGAAGGTCTGTACGTAAGCTCCGATTCCGAGGTGGTTGTGGACGGAGTGTAGGGTGGCGCGCGCGCCGAGTGTGAGGACACCGGCTCGGCCTTCGCCGGCAAGTTCGCGGAGGGAACGGTGCAGGCCGTTGATGGGGAGGCTGCGGATGGTGTCGTTCGTTATGCGTGCACTGCGCCGGCGGTAGGAGGCGAAGGCCGAAAGTTCCCAACGACGCCATTGCTTGCGTGCCGCTGCGCCGCGGAAGAAGCGTTCCTCTTCGCCCGAAGTGTGGGGGCGGATCCGTGTGGAATGGCGGGTGGATGGCAGGAGTAATCCCAGGCCGCCGCCCATGAAGAGCCGCCCGAGGAGGAGGCCTTCACCCCACTGCACCGTGTAGTCGCCCAGAAAGAGCTGGTGCGCATCGCTCGTTCCGCCGACAACAAGATGTGCTGAGGCGAAGTCGTAAGGGCGGTGGCCGTAGGCAGCAAAAGGTTCGCCCGTGTCGTTGGCTAGGGTGAGGCCGTAGCGCAGCTTTTGGTGCCATTGATAGCGGTAACGGAGGCTGTGCCCAAGGTTTGGGCCGAGGTAATACCGCTGTCGTTCTGTGGAAGATAGCGGCGGTTTGGGGAGGATGAATCCGGCGCGGCGGTAGAGCGGCATTCGGATGTGGCTGTCAAGGGTGTGGTGCCCGTTCAGGAGGCGTTGGGCGAGGGTGGGACGCGGCCGTAGGGTGTCGCCGGCGAAGGTGAAGAGGGAGAGCCAACGGCGATCGCGATAAGAGAGGTTGCGCACGAGGAGAAGCTCGCCGAGGGACGAAAAGGCGCGCACGCGCTGGCGGTAGGCCAGAAGGGAATCGGCCTGTTCGGCCGTGATGATGCCCAGTTCGAGGAGATCACGGTGGGAGGCGGTGTTGAGGTTGAGGGGCGACTGCACCCACTCTTCGAGCTGATCGAGGCGTGCACCGCTGTGCCGCAGGACGCCTTCGCCCTCCACCGTCTCGCGCTCTGACTCAGCGGCGAGGAACTCCTCAACAAACTCCGTCCATGTCATAAACGCCTCATGTACACCAAGACTCTGTCCCCAAGCTGTGGTGGAGAAGAGGAGGATTGTGAGGGAGATAAGGGAAAGGCGGAGAGTGGACATGGCACCATGGTTGACAGAAAAAGGGAATGTGCTGTTCTTAAAAGGAGTGATGTCTGGGGTGTGAGGCCGGGGATGAAAGCCTTTTACACCGGGCGTCTACAAGCCTCGCTCTGCTCTTTGAACTCTTGGAAGGTAAATATTGAGTTGTTCAGATGCCCCGTGTGGCATCGCTCCTTTGAAGGAGGCAACATTCGCTCTGAAACGCCGCGCGCACGGCCATTGCTGCGAAGCAACGGTCGTGCGCGGGAAGAAAGCGGGGCTTAGTATTTGAGCGAGGATGAGAAGCCGCGGCGCATCTGGTCATACTGGATGCGGTGCAGCCGACGGAGGAAATCGTCGTAGTTGCGGCGCGCGGCGGGCGACCACGCGACTTCTGCCAAGGCGAAGCCGCGGGGGAAGGCTTGGTAATAGATGCGTTCAGGAGTCGGTATGCACTCGCTCCACAACGGAGCGGCCACACCGAAAAGATGGTTGTCCTCAAACTGCTGATCGCGTCCCCAAGCGGGGTCGAGGGCGTAGACGGCTTTCAGCGGAAGTATGGGCATGCCCCAGTTTACTTCGGGCAGATCGCCGCGATCCATCGGATAGTCGAAATAGCAATGTTCGCCGGGGCAGAGCATGATCTTGGCATTGCTGCGCACCGCAGCATCGAGAGCGGCATCGGTAAGGCCATTTCGCCAAGCAAAGGTTACGCAGCCCGGCTGGATCTCCTTGAAGTCCGTTTCGTACCAGAACATCGGAGTCTTCCCAAGTTTGTCGCGGAGGTGGGCGATGACACGGTCGAACATGTACTTCTGCAACCGCCAGTTTTCGCTGCGGTCGGTCGTGGTGATGCCGAGTTTCTGCTTCAACGCGATGCACGATGAGTCGTTGGTCCAGCAGTCGAGGGGCGGCTGTCCGGCCTCGTCGCCGCCGAGGTGGACGTAGGGTGCGGGGAAGACCTCTGCCAGTTCATCGAAGACATCGAAGAGGAATTGGTAGGTAAATTCACTGGCCGGGTTGAGCAGGTCGTTCGATACGCCGCAGGTGGTGCGCACAGGTAGCTTTTTAGCTCCGGGTGTCAGCTCGGGATAAGCATGGATGGCTGCAACTTCATGCCCCGGCATCTCAATCTCAGGGATGACCATCACATGGTATTTGGCTGCGAAGGCCACAAGTTCCTTCATCTCGGCCTGGGTATAGAAGCCTGCGGAGGAATAACGCATGTCGTCCATTGCCGGACGTGTGCTGCTCAGGGCGATCAGGCGCGGATACTTCTTGATCTCAATGCGCCAGGCTTGGTCGTCGGAGAGATGTAGGTGAAGGGCATTCATCTTGTAGCGTGACATCTCGGTGATGAACCGCTTGATTTCGCCCAAGGGAATGAAGGTGCGGCAAGGGTCGAGCATGAACTCACGGACACGGGTGCGTGGTGCATCGGCGATGTGGAGAGGGGTGAGTTGTGCCGGTTCGGCGATAAGGAGCTGCTCGAGCGTCATCAGTCCGTAGAACACGCCCGCCGGCGTCTTTCCTGCTATGCGGATGCCCTTTTTGTCGATATCGAGGGTGTAGCCCTCTTCTGATTCGATGGTGGGATCAAGACTGAGGCGTACTTCGCGCTTGCCGCGGAGCACATTCAGCCCACATCGTTCGCGGAGGATGCGTCGGAGATGCCCGCTCTCGTTGTGCAGAGCCTCATTGCTGACGATACGCCCGATTTCAGCGATGGAGAGGGGGGATCCGGATCGTGGTTCCATCGTGGCGGGCATGGGGATGAGAGCCGAGCCTTCGGCAAAGGCGGGAGGCGTCGTGCCGAGGTCTTGGACATTGGCTGCGGGGACGCGGTGGAAGGCGAGGTGCCCCACTGTGGGGGGCTGGCCTTCGAACACCACTTCCTGCAACCGCGTGCAGCCGCTGAAAGCGGCTATGCCGATGTCCTCAACACTCGCCGGGATGACGATGCGTTCGAGATTGCGGCAGCCGAAGAATGCTTGGCTCCCGATGCGGCGGATTCCCTTGGGGAGGACGATGGTGCGGAGGTTGGGGCGCGAGTGGAACGCATTGTCGGGCACCTCATCAGCCGTGGCGGCAGAGAGGTCCACACGCTCCACCAGCGGCGACAGGTCACGGATCTGGCGGAAGTCGCTGTTGCCGCGCGTGGTGAGCTTCCCCGTCAGGGTGATGGCTTTGAGGTAGGGCTTGTCCTCCACGCGGAGGTCGTTCATATTGGACGTGCGCACATCCGAAGGGGGCACATATTCTCCCTGTGCGCACAGCGGCAGTGCACCTGACAGCGTGAGGAGCGAGGCGAAAAGGAAGGATTTCATAGAGGTTAGGTTATGAGGATGAGGTGATAATAAATAGACGGTCTGACGGGAGGTTATGGGGCTTGGATTGTGGACGAGGGGAGGGTGGTGGTGCCAGTCGGAGCCTTGATCCCGATCTTTCGCGGTGGTTAGAGGTTGCAGGTCAGCGTACGGCTGCCGTCGGGCTGCTCTTCGAGCGTAATGACCACAGCATCTTCGGGCAACAGCGGCTCGATGAGTTCCGGCCACTCAATGAAACAGGGGTGGCCGGAGTAGAAGTAATCGTCCGTGCCGATGTCTTGAGCTTCCTGAATATCCTTGATGCGGTAAAAATCAAAGTGGAAGACGGAGCCATTAAGGCGCGGACTTTCGTATTCGTTGACGATAGAGAAGGTGGGTGAATTGACGACATCTTCTACATCGAGTGCCGTGCAGAGAGCTTTGATAAACGTGGTCTTGCCCACACCCATCTTGCCATAGAATGCAAAGACGCGTCCGGGGTGTTGCACGAGCTGCGCAGTATCGATGAAACGTTCTGCCGCTTCGGGAAGTTGGTCGAGGGAGGGTAGGGTGATCTTCATGCTGCGAAGATACAAAAAGAAATCGATAAAGAGGCTGGGCTGCCGGGGATTTTGTGGGGATTGACGCTCGATGGGACCTGTGGCATCATGCCCAAGCACTTGCGGCTCTGCGTGCTGAACGTCTCCCGGCGCACTCCTTTTTAGAAATGAGGTGAGCAATTTGTGGGGGGTAGGCTCGTAGGGAGTCTGGTCTGGACTTTGGCGCATACGGATGGCTGTGGGTGACCACGCATTGTCCACGGGTTTTTGTGCCGGAAGAGGAAGCGTTGTGGCTCTTTTGTGAAAATGACAGTATGGAGGGAACAGACTTTTCTTCTGTTTTTTTGTTGTGAATTTAAGAGTGCGGGGCGTGACTTCGACTACAAGGCACAACCGCGAGACAGGTTCAGAAACCGCTAATTTGGCGAATGAAAAAAGCAGGAAAATTCAGGAGGGTTTCCATTTTCGGACGCCCCGTGCTCTCTCTTCTCTCGGGAATAAAATGCCTGTCCTCTCTGACTCGAAAAAACCGTTCTGGGACGATGGCAAAGAGTCGTCTTTGGAAGTCGAAATACCCTGGTTTTGGCTGCTTGTATTCGCAATTTGGGGATTTCCGATTTTTTTATTTGTGTCAATTTCAAGGTGCGGTAAATGCTCCGGTCTCGGCATGTAAAAGGCGGTTTCATCGGTCGATCAAAAATCCGAAATTCCGTTGAATACAAGTAGTTACCGACTTTTGTCAAAGCACTTGCTCAAAAAGCCCGGAAAAATTCTTCGTGAAAAATTTGGCGATGTGCAGGATTATCACTTTCTTTGCCACATCAACCTCGGGCGGCCCCTTTCATTTTCCGAATCGGGAGGGGTGAAACCTAGGTGTTCGTTGTCCTCTAAACGAGAGAGTATATGGATGCTCTTTCACACTCTGCGCGACTCTTTCTTGAAAAGCGTTTGCCGTAGAATGTATCAATCTTCTCCAAACTCCAATCACCATGACGCTCAAAATCCGCAAACGAACCGTCTTCTTTTTTATAGGGATCGTTGTGCTCGTGTTCTACATCTTGCAGAAGATGAACATCGACGGCGTTTCTGTGATGAGTTCCAATGCGGAAAGTTACATCTTGCCCGGTACGATGACGCGAGACTTCTCGCTCTTCGACACGATAAGGCTGCTCAATTATCGCTTCGAACTCATCTTTAATGACTATCCTTGGGTGGTGAAAACCTCGCTGGTTGTCATTGTCGGAAGTATCATCACGACGATTGTTACGTTGATACAGATATACCGCACTTATAGCAGGATGAATCGCGTGGCACGAGAACAGCAGCGATTTTCGGATAAGTATTATGGGCGTCTCCATACCCTCGTCACTTCAGAGCACGAGTTCACGGCTCCCGAAATCCAAGAGCTGTTTGAATTTCCTGAAGACTACCGGGCCAATACGCTGAAGGAAGCTGAATTGTGGTTTTCGCTTTATATGCGTTTGCATGAGGAGTTGGGTGAGAATGTGTACCGCAATCACGACAACATGCTGCGTGCATCGGAGATGATCGGATTGGTTGACTATGGTCAGCGTGTGATGCTCACGGGCACAGTCTCTCAGCAGAACCGCATTCTCCAAATTGCTCGCCTGACCCGTCTTCCGGTCAGTGAGGGTGCACTCTCCCGTTTGCTGAATCACCAGAATCGCAACCTCCGCCGCTCGGCGCGATTGCTCTATATGATGGTGAACACGAACAATCCTTACAACTTCATGAGCGACAATACCCAGCTCACTGTCTGGGAGCGCATGGAGCTGCATGCCCTCCTTCGTTTGCAGAAGCGCGAACGCCGCTCGATGCCCGCTTTCCTTTCGTTCATCAAGAGCGCGAACAATCCGAGCTACGAGAGCTTCCTGATCCGTGAGTCTGCCTTTTGGGATGAAGAGAAGAACGGCGATGCTATTCTTAAATACCTCAGTTCGCCCCACCTTAGTGTGCGCATGGCCGTGATCGATGCTATGGCCATCCGTAACTATGGCTTAGGCATCCGACCTCTCCAAGAGCTTTATTCCCAGGCCTCTGTGGTTGAGAAGCACAAGATCCTCCAAGCTCTTTTCTATATACACGAGGGGCGAATGGAAGACTTCTTTGTTACGGCCTACCGTACAGCAGATGCCTACCGCATCAAGATTGTGGCTCTTGACTGTCTTCATCAGTACAGCCACAGCGGTCGCGAACTCTTCGATACGCTTCGAGAAGCGGCCACCGAACAGGAGAGTATCCTCTTCAAACACGTGTTGAGCAACAGTAAGTTCGCTCCGCAAGAGTATCAGATTTCCAGCTACTATTAAGCGGAAGGCGCACAGATCGCCCTGTCTTTAAGGACGCCCCGTGTTCATCTCGCTCTCCGAACTCTTATTGTCCTGAACGCAATCACTTTCGCCTATGTGGCAATTTTTTCTTGACTTCTACGGCTATGCCGTGTTTTTCTACTCGTTAGGATTGATCATATCCTACGTGGTGCTGATGATTCTGGCCTACCGAGGCCTGTTTCAGAGCACAGACAATATGGTGGACGATTACGCATATCGCGTGGTAGAGCGTTCGCCTTATACCCCTGGCGTCTCCATCGTGGCACCCGCCTATAACGAGGAGAAAACGGTGGTAGATAACATTAAGTCGCTGCTCAAACAGAAGTATCCGAAGTTTGAAGTGGTGATTGTGAACGATGGTAGTAAAGACTCTACACTCGAAACGATGATCACTAATTTTGACATGGTGCCCGTCGATTTTGCTTATGTGGAGTATCTGCAAACAAAGCCCTTCAAGCGCCTTTACCGTTCCACCAATCCGCTGTACGAAAAGCTCATTGTGGTGGACAAAGAAAACGGCGGTACAAAGGCTGACCCCATCAATACCGGTATCAACGTAGCCTCATACGATTACTTTATCAATACCGATGTGGACTGTATCCTCACTGAAGACGCTATCTATCAGTGTATGTTGCCCGTCATGCGTCACAACAATGTGATTGCCGTCAGCGGAATGATGACGATGTCCAACGGTTGTGATATTGAAAATGGTGAGATCAAAAAACTTGCCCCTCCCTCGGATCCCATCCCTCTCTGGCAGGAGTTGGAATACCTTCGCTCCTTCTTTGTGGGAAAGATGGGCTGGTCGGCCATCAACGCCATGTCGAACGTGTCGGGTGGTTTCGGCCTGTTCGATCGCCGCATTGTACTTAAAGCAGGTGGTTACTCCGCCGACTCCTTTGCCGAGGATATGGACGTACTGCTTCGTATGATGGGTTATTGCTGCGAAAACGATATTGACTATCGTGTGGTACAGGTGTCAAAAATCTGTGCACGTACAGAAGGGCCTGGTGACGTCAAGAACCTTAAGCGTCAGCGCACGCGCTGGGGGCGTGGATTGTTCCAGACCTTCGACCGCCACTTTAAGAAGGTGGCCAATCCTACCTACCGCCGTGTCGGCTTGATTACCCTGCCGTACATTCTCGTCTTCGAGTTTATGGCTCCTGTAATTGAAATAGTCGGTATGATTACTGTGGTCTACCTCGCCTTTACGGGCGGTGTGAACTGGCCATCGGCAGTAGTTATCTTCTCGGCCATCTACATCTTTGGCTTCATGCTCTCGCTGGTCACACTGCTTTATGCTTACAAATCGAAGACCACCTACACCAAGCTGAGCCACTATCTCCGCCTCGCTGTGGCAGCACTCCTTGAGCCCGTGCTGTATCACCCCTTGCTCACCTTCTTCTCCATCAACGGTTATATCAACTATCTCCGTGGTACGAAGGCCGTTTGGGTGGCCATCGCCCGTAAGGGTTATGCCAGCAAACCAGGCGAAAATCCTGCACCTCCCACAGCGGGAGCTGAAAAAGTGTCTGGTGGAATCGACAATGTGGTCGATGAAACCGTTGAACCGCTTGCTGAACCTACGTCGCCCACGGCGAACGCCTAATCTCGACAGCCCCTTACGATGGGGCGGCCATCCTCTCTCCTTTGGCGGAACTGCTACACCGCCTGTGCCGGGAATGTCCTGCTCGGCCTTTCTCCTAAAAAAAGATCACCGTGTTTGTGCGCTTGGCCTCGACCTTTGGTCGTCGCCTTGACGCACGACCCGCTCTTATTTTGCACTATGCCTAAAAAGTTTCTACGCACCATCCCTCTCGTCCTCTTGGGATTTCTGCTCTTTGCTTTCACTTCGTTGAGCAAAGACAGTGACGTGCACACCGCCGACTACTACGATGTGAATGTGACGCGACTGTTCAAAGAGGGGAATTATGCCGGCGGTTACAAACTGCTGGAAGAGGGTTTGCGTGCTTACCCCACGGCCACGCACCTTAACAAACTGATGGGACGGTACTACTATCAGAAGAAGGACTACAACAATGCCCGCTTCTATCTTTACCGCTCTGTGCGTGCCGATAACGCCAACGTTGAGGCGAAGCAACTTCTCGCCACTGTCGAAGAAACGACCAAGAACTATTCTTCCGCCATCTGTTACATCAACGAGCTCCTCGAAGTCAACCCTTATTGGAAAGGGTTGTGGATCAAGAAGATGAACATTTTCCGCAAGCAGGGAAACGACACCGAAGCCGACCGCTTACTCCGCCGTTTGGTGGAAATCTATCCTGACGACATGTCGCTCCGTAACCGTCTGAATGGACGCTTGGAGGAGAACCTTGCCAACTATCGTAAGAACGGAAATAGCACCGAATCCATCGCAACGCTCCGTCAGATGGTGAATGCTGATCCCAATAATATGGAGAACTATGTAGTGCTCTCCAACCTGCTGCTCCAAAGCGGGCAACGCGACGAGGCTCTTGCCGTAGTGTCGCAGGGCTTAGGTGTCCAACCTACCAACCGCCTCTTGGCTGAAAAGCGAGTCGGTATCCTCTCTGAGCAGCACCGTTATGCCGAAGCCTCCGATTTCATCAGAGCTTATCAGAAAGCGGGCGGCAGCGGTCTGACCGAACAGCTCACTTATCTCGAAGAAGAGTCCGCACGTTCTGCCGTGACGAACGATGCTTATACGATGTATGCCCGCATGTATGATCGCACGCACAGCAGCGATGCGCTCGATTTCCTCCTCGGCACCGCTGTGGCGCGTGGCTATACCACCGATGCTCTCTTTTACATCGGCGAGGCACGCAAAGGGCGTGGCGATGACCCCAGACTTATATATATGGAGTATGAGGTCTACAAACAGCTCGGAAATACCCGAAAGGCACTCCCCCTGCTTGAAAAGGTGGTGGAGTTGCAACCCAGTAACACCGATGCCATCGATGAGTTGTGCGTTTACCGCCTTGCCGAAGGTGTGGACATGATGGTCGCGATGGACTACCTCGGTGCCACCGAGAAGCTGAACTACGTCATCCAGCATGCGTCTGATCCTGAGACGGTGAAGAACGCGATGAACAAGAAGTACACCTGCCTGTTTGAGACCAAACGCTACACCGCAGCATCGAGCTTGCTCGACAGCATCAAGACGCGTTTCCCCGACAGCAACAATTATTTTGCGCGCAAGACGCAGCTTCTCTCCTCGCAGAAGAAGCCCGAGCAGGCACTTGCCATGCTTGAACAGCTCCTCAACGACTCCGTTTCTGCCGAAGACCGCGCATTCTATCTTGCGGACTACGAAGAAATCGCCATTCCTTACATCAAGGAACTCATCGATCAGGGCACGACCTACAAGGCCCTCACTGCTTCGGAGAATCTCCTCCGCCTGTTTCCTTCGAGCTACTACGGTCTGACTTATGCGATGACCAGCTCGGGTATCCTCAAACGCCACGATGAATTCGACCTTTACGCCAATATGGCGGCAGGGTATTATCCTGAAGATGTCGATTTCAGCATCAAGCAGACCACCGGGATGATGCGCCGCGGAGAATACCGCCGTGCCCTCAATCAGCTCACTCCTTGGTTCGCGTCTTATCCCAACGACCAAAGTCTGATCAGTGCCTATTCCGGCAATGCAGAGCTCTATGCCCAGCAACTCATCAAGGCACACCTCGCTGATTCCGCTATCGTGATCCTTGACTCTGCCCTTGTCCATGATGAGCGCAACAAGACCTTGCTCTACACTAAAGGCTTGGCTTACGAAAGCCTGAAAGAGTACGACTCCGCACACCACTATCTCTCCTACTACGAACCCTCGTTGATGGAGTTTGACGACCATAAGCTACGCCTCGAAAAAATCGCCGCGAAAGGAATGAACAACCAGATCGCGGTTGAGTACGGACAAGCGCGCTTTGGCGATCAAGACGTCATCACCTCTGTGGCCTCCGCAGGCTATACGCGTAAAGGGAAGCGCAATGGTTATACGGCAACTCTGAACTATGCGGGTCGCGATGGAACCATTCAAGGTGCCGATGCTGACACTTACGCATCCGGTGGATTCGGCCTTCAAGGACTTGTGAAGTGGGACCGTGAGTTTAACGACAAGTGGACGGCCAACATTACCTTGGGTGCGGCATCGAAATACTTCCCCCGCGCCATCCTCCAGCTCGGAGCAACGAAGAAGCTCCGCAATGACTGGTCTGCAGAAGGCCATCTTGGCATCCGTCTCGTTGAATCCGCCAAGCGCGACTACCGTTGGAACGTAACGAACGACGGACAGGCTGCTTGGGTCTTTGATAAGTGGAGCACTTCCTACACCAGTCTCGTAACGCTGGGCGGTGGAGTCGCTCGCGACCTCGAAACGCATTCCTATGATGGAAAGCTCGATTTGATGTTCTACAACGGCAAACTCTGCTTCTCTGCGCAGGCACGTGGCCGATACTATCCGATGGAAACGCGCTGGCTCACCCTTTGGGCCACGGCAGGTGTGGGTAATGCCCCCGAAGCCTCCATCCTTGACTCTTCACTTCCCACCGTGTTTAACAAACTCAATACCAATGTGGGTGCGGGAGCCAGCTATCTCCTGAACCGTAACATCACGCTGGGCATTGCCGGAACGTGGAGCACTTTCCCCAGCTCGGTCAATGTGCGTACGGGCACGGAGCTTGAACCTGTGGATGTCATCAATTCGAAGTACAAAAACCTCTTCAATATCAATGCGTCTCTCCTCCTTACCTTCTAAAACAGGCGGTTTCATCCATAAGATGCGCCTCGCTCTCGCCGGAACGGCTGGTTTCATCGCCCTGTTGGCATCTTGTGCCAACACGGGTGCGGACGGTGCGCTCCATTCCTACGGATCTTATGTCATTGCGGCATACGATCCGACCGATGTGGGCGATACCCAGTGGGCCGACTACCTCACCCACCATCTCACCAAGCGTGCCGCGCGCAAAGAACGCGTAGTGCGGGAGCGAAAGAAGGATAAGACGACGGGCGACCACCTTCGCGTGGTCATCGACCTCAATCCGGGTGCCGTCCCCAAATACGACTGGCATTGGAGCGGCAATGAGTTGCGGATCACCGCGGCCCGTAAGGATGCCATGCTCTGGATGCTCTACCAGTTTATGGCTAACCTCGGTGCTGCCGACACCGATTTCACCATCGAAGATCTCCCTCAGCCCTATACCAAGATGGGTGTGGATGGCGATGGAATCTTGCCGTTTGAATATCGTAGCATCTATTCGCCGTCCAACCGTAATGAAGACCTCTTTGGCGTGACGGGGAGTGGCAATCTCGATTTCGACTGGGCCATATGGGGGCATAATCTCCACAAGGTTATTGGTGACAATCTCCCCGAAGACGTGTTTGCCCTTTCGGGCAGCGCGCGCGATCATGAGCAGTATTGCTTCTCGTCTGAACAGCTTTATCAGCGGTTGGAGCACTACATCCTCGACCAATATGGTGATGGTGTGAAGGGAGGTGCCCGCTTTGTCATCATGCCCAACGACAATGCCGTCGTCTGCCAGTGCCCGGCCTGTCTCCGTGCCGGCAACACGGCGAAGAGTGCCACACCTGCCGTCTCTGCGTTCATCACACGGTTGGCGAAGCGTTTTCCCCACCATACCTTCTTCACCTCCTCCTATGCATCGGTCGTTCAGCCTCCCACGCAGAAGTTTCCTGCCAATGTCGGGGTGCTGATCAGCGCGATGGATCTGCCTCAGCAGCCCGGTTTCACCACAGGAACTGCCGCAAAATCGTTCGAGCACCTCTTGGCGCGTTGGGCGGCTGTGTGCGACCGCATCTATGTGTGGGACTATATGCGCAACTTCGATGACTACTTCACTCCCTATCCTGTGCTGAAAGTGGCTCAGGAACGTCTGAAGTTTTTCCGCCGCCTCGGCGTGAAGGGCGTTGTCTATAACGGCAGTGGCGAAGACTTCTCCTCGTTCGATGCGACCCAGACCTACGTGCTGAGTGCCCTTATGATGAATCCCGATCTCGATGTCGATGTCTTGGTGCGCCAAGATTTGCAGCACCGTTATCCCGAGGCCGGCGACATGATGGCCGACTATTACTTGGGTTTGGAGAATAAGGTAGTCGCCGCTAAAGCAGAACTTCCCTATTATGGCGGCATCGGCGACGCTGTGAAAGCCTATCTTGATCCCAAGGAGTTCCTCAGCTTTACCGAGAAACTCGAAAAGCTCTCGAAAGGTCTTCAGAAAGAAGAGCGGCAGTCGCTCAGTCCTCTACTCACTGCTTTCAATTTTACTCGGTTGGAATTGATGCGCCTCCCCGGCGGAAAGTATGATCCAGAGCGTGCTGCCACCTATCTTGATAACCTCGCCGGCCATGCCGAGCTGGGGCATTTGTTGGACAACTACCGCGAAGCCTTCGGCAATGTGGACTCTTATATGGCCAATTACAGTGCCCGTCCGGCCAGAGCGCATGCGGCCACCGGCATCGAGGTTCCTGACCACCCTGAGCTGGTGGACGGTTATCTCGGCCTGCCCACCGACTATCACACCAATTGGATCCTCACCCCCAACGATCACAAACCCTATGAGGTGCGTGTCCGCCTGATGGAGAGCGAGAGCGAGCTGCATGTTTCCGCACTCGTCGCTCCACGCTGGAAGATTTATCTCCCCGCGGCTTTGGAACTTCTACAAGACGGAAAATTGGTGGGGCGTGCCGCCGGATTCTCTGCCATTGAGGGCGAAACGGGTGTCTGCGACCTCGTCCTCCCCTACAAAGGTAAGGGTAATGGTGCTGCCGACTACGTGCTCCGCATCATTCCCCCTGAGCAACCGGGCAAGGTGACGATGGGTTTCGATGAAATCAGCTACTAATTAACTCAGCCCTCCTCAATGGGCAGTCCCTGTCTATGCGATACTTTCTTTTTTCGCTCTCTCTCCTTCTGGCCTTCCTCGCCGGCACTTCGAGCTGCAAGCGCGAGGTTGGTCCCACTGACGTAACGGTGGATGACTCCGTGCGCCACTATTATCCTATGGTGTTGGGCGAAGAACTCAACCTCACCTATCTCCTTACCAACATTGGTAAGGAACCGCTGGTGATTACTGACATACAGCCTTCGTGCGGTTGTATCATCGCCGACAAAGATAATGACCTCATCGTTTTCCCCGGTAAAGAGGTGAAGTTGAACTTTGTCTTCGACAGTTCGAAGAACCTTGGTGTGGTCGATCATACCATCCGCATTTACGGCAATGTAAAGCCTAAGGGTGTGATCGAACTTCGCTTCGATGTCCACGTTGTTCCTCCTGCGGAGTATACCCCCGATTACGAAGAAACTTATGAGAAGAAGCTCAAAGAGCAGCGTTTGAGCGGCATGAAGGACGCCGTGGACGGCAAGGCTTCTCAGAAGGGCTACTTCACCGATGAGGGCGATAACACCGACAGCCGCACACACACCAAGTATCCGTGGCGCGAATAAGCCCTGTGCTTTTCCGATGTTTGCCGGACTTTTTTTCACCGAGGCCGCAATCCTGTCGCAGGATTGCGGCCTCGGTGCGTTGTTGGGATGGGGACTGAGGTATGTGCTCCCCGTGGGATGAAGTTGTGCGATGCCTGGCGGTATCGCTTGTACAAGCGGCACTGTCCGGCTTGACCACATTTCTTCATGGATATCCCAGAGAAAACCCTCATCAGAAGGCCGTTTCAGCAGATTTATCCCTATCTTTGCACCATAATAATATAAGGTGTTTCCGCATTAAGCAGGTGCTCAGGATGAAACGCCCTTAGGCTGCTCTCTGTTTCTTCGTCAGACTGTTGGTGCGGAGTGCCGTCTGCTTCGCCACACCATTGATGGGTGACGGCAGTGATCGGAGCAGTAAGAGACGGATAAGGACAACGCAACCGAAAAAAGCACCTCTTCCTGCAGGGGAAACGTTTAATTTTGAGTACCTGCTTATGGTTCATCATTTTGACTTTCTGGTGATGGGTTCGGGCGTGGCCGGTATGAGCTATGCCCTCCAAGTGGCCGCTGCGCGGCCAGATCTCCGTGTCGCCCTGGTATGCAAGACGACGGTCGACGAGGCCAACACCGCCAAGGCGCAGGGTGGCATCTCGTCGGTAACGAACTTTTCGGTGGACAATTTCGAAAAGCATGTCCACGACACCCTTGTAGCGGGCGACAACCTCAGCAACATCGAGGCCGTGCGCCGCGTGGTAGAGGGCGGTCCCGCCGCCATCGGGCGGTTGGTGCGCTGGGGGGTTGAGTTCGACCGTGCGGCCGATGGCACGTTCGACCTCCACCGTGAAGGCGGACACAGCGAGTTTCGCATCCTTCACCATGCCGATGACACTGGCTTTGAAATCCAGCGGGGGCTTATCTCCGCTGTACGTCAGACGCCCAACATCACGCTGCTCGAACGACATTTTGCCGTTGAGATTATCACCCAGCACCATCTTGGTGTCGAAGTTACGCGCCGCACGCCCAACATTGCCTGTTTCGGAGCCTACATCCTTGACACGACACGTGGTAAGATCGATACCTTCCTTTCGAGGGTTACTGTTTTGGCCACGGGTGGCATCGGGGCGGTCTACGCCACGACGAGCAATCCGACCATTGCCACCGGCGACGGTATTGCCATGGCTTATCGCGCCAAGGCCACAGTACGCGACATGGAGTTTGTGCAGTTTCACCCCACCGTGCTCTATAATCCTGCCGAGACCCACCCGGCCTATCTCATCACCGAAGCGATGCGTGGCTATGGCGGCATCCTCCGTCTCCCCACGGGTGAGGAGTTCATGCAGCGTTATGACGAGCGTCTCTCCCTTGCCCCGCGCGACATCGTGGCCCGTGCCATCGATGCCGAGATGAAGCGTGGCGGCCTCGACCATGTCTGCCTCGATGTGACGCACAAAGATCCCGAGGAGACGCGACGCCACTTCCCCAACATCTACGCCAAATGCCTGAGCTTAGGGTTGGACATCACGCGCGAATACATCCCCGTTGCCCCGGCAGCCCACTACCTCTGCGGAGGCATTGAGGTGGATGGCCACGGGCAGTCGAGCATCGCCTGCCTCTATGCGTTGGGCGAATGCTCCTGTACAGGCCTGCATGGTGGCAACCGCCTTGCCTCCAACTCCCTCACCGAGGCTGTGGTCTACGCCGAGAAAGCCGCTCTCCACAGCCTCTCCGTTGTCGACGGGCTGGCCTTTCGCAACGATATCCCTGAGTGGAACGACGAGGGCACGCTTTCCAACGATGAGCGCGTGCTCATCACGCAGGCCGCCCGCGAGGTGGGGCAGATCATGTCGGCCTATGTCGGTATCGTCCGCTCCAACCTCCGCCTCCATCGTGCCTGGGTGCGCCTTGACCTCCTCTATGAAGAGACGGAAGAACTCTTCAAGCGTGTAACGGCCACGCCCGATCTCTGCGAACTCCGCAATATGATCAACGTGGGCTACCTCATCACCCGCCAGGCGTTGGAGCGGAAAGAGAGCCGTGGTCTGCACTTCACGACCGACTATCCCCGCCGAGCCTGATGGAGCCGCGTTACCTCTTGACCACCGCCTATCTCGGTCCCGTCCATTACTATACGAAGCTCTATGCCGGCCATCCCGTGGTGGAGGAGCGTTGCGACCACTATGTCAAGCAGACCTACCGCAACCGCTGCATCATCGCCACCGCCGATGGGCCGCTTGCCCTCACCCTCCCCATCGAGGGGCGTCCGTTGAGCGAAGGCGGCACGTCCAAGACCCCTACGGGGCGTCTGCGCCTCTCTGAACACGGTCGCTGGCGTGACCTCCACTGGAACGCCCTTGTCTCGGCCTATGAGCGCACGCCCTATTTCTTCTATTATGCTGACGACTTCGAACGCATCTACCGGGGCACTTTTGGGCTTCTGGCAGATTTCAACGCCGCTCTGCGCGACCTCGTCCTCGACCTCCTCGACCTCCATCCGCAGATCACGGTCAATGCGGAACACTACCTCGATGCTGTGCCGACCGACATTGACCTGCGCGAGCGGATCCGTCCGAAGATCGATCCGGCCTTCGACCCGGAGTTTCACCCCGCTCCTTACCACCAGCTGTTCGCTGTGCGCCACGGATTTCTGCCTAACCTCTCCATTGTCGATCTCCTCTTCAACCTCGGCCCGGAGAGCCGCCGTGTGCTCCGTGACTCGCGCATGGTGCCGTGAGGGTGGAGCATCTTGATGACCCTGTCCCCCTTTTTCCCTAATCCTTATCCTCATCCCCCTTCTTGTATGAAGACACTTCCCACAACACTCCGTATGCTGCTGGTTGCGCTGCTTGCCCTGTGTGCAGGTTCTGCCTCCGCCCGGACCGACTGGCAGCGCGGTGTCCTCTATCATGTGCAGGTCGCCGCCGGTGCCCATGTGCTCGACGACACCTCACCGCTCCGCTGCGCTCCCCTCGATGCCGGGCGTACATCCCAGCACTGGACGCTCACCGCGCTCTCCGGTTCGTGGCGCATCATCAATCCTTTCACCGGCCATGCCGTGCGCCACGATGCTGAGCGTGTGGAAGTGGGTGAAGTCAACGGTTCGGACGAGAATCAGCTCTGGAAGACTGAGGCCGTCAAGGGCGGCTTCTTGCTCATTCCTGCTACGCGTCCCGACCGTGCCGCTGCGGTGGCGAAGGACGGTTCGCTCCACCTCATTGCCAAGACCACTGCCCAGACCGACCGCTCGGCCGTCTTCACGACACGCCGTGCTGCGGCGTCAGGCTTTGACGATGCCCTTACCTATCGCATCCGTCCGGTAGAGCACCCCGACTGCCTCTTGGGCAATGGCGATTCCTTCGAGAACGGCGCACACATCCGTGCCGAACAGGAAAATCGCGATCGCCGCGGACAGTACTGGACCGTCAAGATGCTCGACCTCCACACCCGCCTCGTAGGCAATGCTTATTTTACGCAGCATTTTGATGATGGCGGCAAGAATGCCTCCATCGATTATCTCCTCCAATGGCCCGCTTCGGCAGGGAAACCCGGCAACGCGCGGCTCGAGATCCTCAGCGTGCCGGGTGAGGAGGGTGTTTTTGTCATCGCCTCCCACCACAAGCGCGGCACGATGTTCGCCCTTCGCGGCGGCGAGATGAAGAGCGTGCCCCTCAACCTCAATGACCGTACGGCATGGATGCGCTTCGAGGCCGTCGAAAAGCCCAAAATCCAGTCCGAACGTTGGGAAGATGAGACCGTCTTTGCCATCAACAAGGAGGCCGGTCACACCACCTATCTGCCCTATGCCTCTGAGCGCGAGATGCTTGCTGACCGGGAGTTCTATGCCACTCCTTGGACCGAACCGCGGAGCAGCCGCTACCTCTCCCTTAATGGCGAGTGGCGCTTCCACCTCGTGAGCCATCCTTCGGAGCGTCCGCGCGACTTCTTCCGCGAAGGTTTCAACGACTCCGCGTGGGACCGCATCCCCGTGCCCTCCAACTGGGAGATGTTGGGCTATGACAAGCCCATTTATGCCAATGTAGAGTTTCCCCATGGCAACACGCCCCCCTTCATCACCGCCCGTCCGGGCTTTAACGATGGTGGTGCAAACTATGGCATCAATCCCACGGGATCTTATACCCGCACCTTCACGGTTCCCGCCGAATGGCTGTCGCGGCGCACCATCCTTCACTTCGGAGGCATCTACTCCGCCGCCGCCGTATGGCTCAACGGTCAGGAAGTGGGCTATACGCAAGGTGCGAACAATGTCTCCGAGTTCGATATCACTCCCTACCTCCGTGCCGGTGAAAACCGTCTTGCTGTGCAGGTGATGCGCTGGTGCGACGGGTCTTACCTCGAATGCCAAGACATGTTTCGCATGAGCGGCATTTACCGTGATGTCTATCTCTACAGCATCCCCACAGCCTCGGTGCGCGACCACATCCTCACTGCCGAGATGAAGAACGGCTACCGCGATGCCGTGCTCGGCGTGCAGCTTGCACTGGTTAATCCCTCGGCCACCCCGCAGCGCAAGACGGTGGATGTGGCCATCTACGCCCCCGATGGACGCCTCGTGCGTAAGAACAGCATCGATCTTACCCTCGCGGCCTCTGTGCAGACCGAAGCCGGGATGAGCCTCGCCGTCCTCAATGTCCTCCCTTGGACTGCCGAGACTCCCAACCTCTACACCGTGCGCTTTGTGCAGCGCGATGCCGAAGGTCGTGAGGAGATGGCGTGGAGCACGAAATACGGTTTCCGTGAAATCCGGATCAAGAACTCCCTCGTCTACATTAACGGACAGCGAGTCCTCTTCAAGGGCGTGAACCGTCACGACACCGATCCCGAGCGCGGACGTGCCGTTACCACGGAGTCGATGCTCCGCGATGTGCTGCTCATGAAGCAGAACAACATCAACACCATCCGCACCGCCCACTATCCCAATGCTGCGCGCATGTATGCGATGTTCGACTACTATGGGCTCTACACCTGCGATGAGGCCGATCTTGAAGACCACGCCAACCAGTCCATCTCCGACATGGAGAGCTGGATCCCCTCTTTCGTGGATCGTGTGAACCGTCTCGTCACCCGCGACCGCAACCATCCCAGTGTCATCATGTGGAGTCTGGGCAACGAGGCCGGTAACGGCGAGAACTTCCGCTATTGCTACGATGAAGTGGCGCGCCTCGATCCCACGCGTCCCATCCACTATGAAGGCACGCGCATCAACCGTCCCTTCGGTGGCGAACGCTTCTCTGACTTCTATTCGAAGATGTATCCCGACATGACGTGGATGAACCGCTACACCTCGGGAATGGACAAGCCGATGTTCATCTGCGAATATGCCCACGCCATGGGTAACGCCATCGGCAACCTCCGCGAATATTGGAATGTGATCGAAGCCTCCAACTCCTGCATCGGCGGCTGTATCTGGGACTGGGTGGACCAAGCCATCTACGACCCTCAGGAGCTCAAGCAAGGGCTTCGCCGGCTGCACACGGGCTATGACTATCCCGGTCCGCATCAGGGCAACTTCTGCTCCAACGGCATCATCCCCGCCACTCGCCACGAGAGTGCCAAGCTCGCTGAGGTGAAGGCCGCCCACCAGTTTGTCAAGTTCACCCTCCGTTCGGTGGATCGTGCGAAAGGCACCGCAGTCCTCACGCTCCGCAATGGCTATGCCTTCACCGGCCTCGACGCCTTCCGACTCCGATGGAGCGTGGTGCGCGATGGTCGCATCGCTGCCACCAAGACCCGTCAGCTCCCTGCCGTTGTCCCTGGCGACAGCATCACGATCAGCATTCCTCTTCCCAAGGCCGCCCTCGATCGTGCCGCCCGTGAGGGGACGGAGGTGCTGCTCAATCTCCACATTGACCGCCGTGCTGCCACGCGGTGGAGCGCGAAGCACCACGAAGAGGCGCTGATGCAGTTCACCCTCCAAGAACGCGGTAAGCTCGCCCCCGTGCAGCCCAAGGGCACCATCGATGCCCGCTCCGCCGAAGGTCGCCTCACGGTGGCTGCACCGGCGCAAGGCCTGAGTGCCACCTTCGATGAGCGTTCCGCACAGCTCCTCACCCTCTCCTTGGATGGCCGGGAAGTCTTGGGCAAGGGTCTGCCCCTCGACTACACCAACTTCCGCTTCATCGAAAACGACCGGCAGTCTGACACTGCCAATGGCATGCCCGAGGCCGGACGATTGACCTGGCGTGCTGACGAAGGACGCATCGTGGTCGAGAGCCTCCGCGAAGGTACGCTCGCCCATCAGCGTGTGCGCTACACCTTCTTCCCCCAAGGCACGGTGGATGTTGAGGTCGAGTTCACTCCCCAACGTGAGGGGCTTCGCCGCCTCGGCCTGCAAGTGGGTCTTGACAGCACGCTCTCCCGCATCGACTATTACGCCTATGGTCCTTGGGAGAACTACAACGACCGCCGCGACGGCGTGATGCTGGGACGTTATTCCGCCACCCCCACCTCGCTGATGGAGCGATATGTCAAGCCCCAGAGCACGGGCAACCGCGAGGGGCTTCGTGTCGCCACCTTCACCGACGGCCAAGGCCGTGGCCTCCGCATCGAGACCGAAGGTGAAGTCTCCTTCACCGCCATCCCTTACACGGAGGAGGATCTGGCGAAGGGTCGGCATATGTGGGAACTGAAGGCTCGACCCTATCTGGTGCTCCACCTCGATGCCGCCTACCGTGGTGTGGGCAATGCCTCTTGTGGAGGTGTTGACACGCGTCCCGCCTACTGCGTCCCCCAGCGTCCCCACGCCTTCAAGCTTCGGCTCTCCCCCGTGCATTGACGGAGGGAAAGCGGTGCTTCATGATTCGGGACCGCAACGGGTCGAAGGCAGGCTGATGCAGGACGGCGCATCTCCTTAGACGTCTTTTTGACCAATGCCGACACTCGACCTCTCCCTCCGCAATCGTGGCGGAATTTCCCGACAGGGGCATTTTGTGCGCCCTAAGTGATTGATTTTCAGTTTTCGAAAACTGCCTGAAACAACACCGCGGTGTCGTCATTACGACACCGCGGTGTTGTTGTAAAGACTCCGTGGAGTGATGCAAAAGAGTCCTCGGTGTCATTTGCACGACACCGAGGACTCTTTTTAAGGACAGCATGGAGGGAAAAATCGACCAATCGCAAAAGGAGCATTCCACCGGGGGGGAGCGGCGATGCCGTTGCCTCTGACGGCTGCTTTTAGAATTGGTAGCTGATCGAATAGCAAAGAAAACGATTCTCGGGCTTCCCCAAATATGAACTGCTGGTGGCATAGAGGCTGTGGTCAAAGTAGGCTTTTAGACGGACAGCCCCATATTCGATGCCCAAACCTACGCGCGACCCGTGGTCCACTCGGTGGAAATCGGGTGCCTTAAATCCGCTGTGGGGAGGATCCTTCGGTTCAAACATCTCACGTGAATAATGGAGATTTTCGACCAGCACTCCGTCAGTAGTTGTTTTTGCCTTTATCTCCTGCGTTCCGGCAGATCCTACGCGGAAGTAAGTTCCGAACTCTGGTGTTAGATAAAACTTCTTGCCGAGATGGATACGATAGCCCAGAGTTGCCGTGAAAACACCGTAGTTGATGCCTTCCAGCCGGACTTTCGTGACGATGATCTCTTGGTCTTGATACAGGTCCCCGCCTGCCATCTCATTTTTCGCCCAGTGTTGGGCGTAAGCAATCTCGTACCGAAAGTTTTTGCTGGTGGTATAGTTGGCAAAAACACCCAGCATTTGGCCGAATTTTGAGTTTCCCTCAAACTGACCAGCTTCAACGCGG